>JANMHJ010000061.1:0-23398 GCA_031375105.1 Variovorax sp. | reverse complement strand
AGCTGATCTGCCGTCTTGGCGCTTTTGAGGCTGGCTCGGGCAGCCTCGATTTGATCTGTACCGCTTGCGGGTCTGGCCATGATGATCTCCTAGGATTGAGGAGATCATATTATTCACTATTTTAATGGGAATCGGAATTAGTGCGCTAGACTCGAAAAACAAGCCCGTCTTTGTGGCCTAATCTAAGGTTGCATTCAATTGACTGGAAATTCTCATGGCCGACAAAATCAGAACCGAAGCAGATCGTAAACGCAGCCCCAAACCTATCTTGCCCAATGGCGTGACGATGCCCGTCAACCGTGGCCAAAAGGTCAGCTTGGAGCGCGGTAGCTCGACACGCAACAAAAAGAATGCTGGCAAGCGCCCGAAAAAAGGCGGTTGATTTTTTTGCTGGCATGAGCGGCTTGTGATCAAGTCTGCCTTTGCCATAAAACTCAGCAGTTCACACCGTCAAGCTGTCACACCATCAAGCAATGCGAGTTTGACGGCGCAGTATTTGAATTCGGGAATTTTCCCGAACGGATCTAAAGCTGCATTGGTCAACAAATTGGCTGCCGCTTCTGCGTAAGCGAAGGGAATGAAGACCGTATTTTCGGGCGTTCCTTCGTCAATACGTATTTGCAGCGCAATGCTACCGCGCCGCGAAGAAACTTGCATATTCTGCCCTGCTTGCGCATGCATGCGTGCGGCCAGCGCAGAGCTCATCGATACCGTGGCCTCTGGCTCGATTGCATTGAGCATGCTGGCGCGGCGCGTCATCGAGCCGGTGTGCCAGTGCTCTAATTGGCGGCCTGTGATGAGCACATACGGGAATTCTTCGTCTGGCGATTCGTTGGCGGGGATGAAGCCTGCGGGCACAAGATGGATGCGGCCATCTTTTGTGGGCACATTGTTTTGAAACACGATGGACTGGCCGGGGTCTTGCGGGGTCAGGCATGGGTAAGTGACCGAGCCTTCGCGCTCTAGGCGCGCCCAAGTGATGCCTGCAATGGCGGTGTGCATCGCTTGACGCATTTCTTCATACACTGCGGCTGCGCCACTGCCTTGGCTTTCATCGTTTTCGCCCTCGTAGCACCAGGCCAAATCTAAGCGTTTGGCCAGTTGCTGGATGATCCACAAATCTTGTTTGGCATTACCGGGCAAAGGCAAAGCTTGGCGGCCAAGTTGCACCATGCGATCAGTGTTGCTCACCGTGCCTGTTTTCTCTGGCCAGCTACTTGCGGGCAGGATCACATCAGCGAGCCAAGCGGTCTCGGTCATGAAAATATCTTGCACGACGAGATGCTCAAGGCTCTCCAGCGCATGGCGTGCATGCGCCAGATCAGGATCGCTCATCGCTGGGTTTTCGCCCATGATGTACATTCCGCGAATCTTGTGAGGATCGCTCGCATCAGCCAAGGCTTTGTGCATGATCTCCACCACGGTATAGCCGGGTTTGTTATCGAGTTTCGTATCCCAGAAATTTTCAAACCAAGCGTGCGCAGCTGCGTTATCCACTCGCTGGTAATTGGGCAGCATCATCGGGATCAAACCCGCATCGCTTGCGCCTTGCACATTGTTTTGTCCACGCAGCGGGTGCAAGCCTGTGCCCGGCCTGCCGATTTGGCCGGTGATCGTGGCCAGTGCGATGAGGCAACGCGCATTGTCTGTGCCATGCACATGCTGGCTGATGCCCATGCCCCAGAGAATCATGGCGCTCTTGGCGGTGGCAAAGGTGACGGCTACTTCTCGGATCGTCACCGCATCAATGCCACAAGCATGCGCGACAGCTTCTGGTGAAAAATTCGCCACCTGCGCTTTCAATGCTTCAAAATTCATAGCACGTTGCGCAATGAAATCAACGGCTACCAGCCCTTTTTCTATGATGGTGTAGAGCATCGCATTGAGCAGCAACACATCCGTATCAGGCTTGAATTGCAGGCTCTTCCAAGCATGGCGGGCAATGTCCGTGCGGCGCGGATCGGCGAGGATGATCTTGCTGCCGAGCTGCGCGGCGTTCTTCATCCAAGTCGCTGCCACAGGATGGTTTGACGTGGGGTTCGAGCCGATGATGAGAATCACCTCGCTGTGCGCCACATCCTTGACTTGATTGCTGACTGCGCCCGAGCCCACGCCTTCCAACAAAGCCGCCACGGATGAGGCATGGCACAAGCGCGTGCAATGATCGACATTGTTGCTGCCAAAACCTGTGCGCACCAGCTTTTGAAACAGATAGGCCTCTTCATTGCTTCCCTTTGCTGAGCCAAAGCCTGCCAAAGACTTCGCACCGTGTTTGTCGCGCAAACCTTTCAACTTGCCGCCCGCTAAATTTAGCGCCTCTTCCCAAGTCGCTTCACGAAACACTTCGCGCCAATCTGCAGTGCGCGGCAAGATGCTTTTCGGCACACCGCTCTTGCGAATCAAAGGCTGCGTCAACCGCCCATCGTGATGCACATAATCAAAGCCAAAACGCCCTTTCACACAAAGCCGCGAATCATTCGCTGGGCCTTTGCGCCCATCGACGCTGACGATTTTGTCGTCCTTCACGTTGTAAGTGATGAGGCAACCCACGCCGCAATACGGGCAAACCGAATCTACTTTTCTATCCACTTTTTGTGAGCCGATCTGTGTCTTCGGCATCAACGCCCCGGTCGGGCAGGCTTGCACGCATTCGCCGCAGCCGACGCAGCTGCTCTCGCCCATGCTGTCAAATTGGTCAAACACAATGCTCGAATGGCTGCCGCGCATCGCATAACCAATCACATCATTGACCTGCACTTCGCGGCAAGCCCTCACACAGCGTGTGCATTGGATGCATGCATCGAGGTTGACGGCCATCGCAGGATGCGATTGGTCATGCCAACCAGGGTGAGAAATGTCTGCTATCGGCTGCTCGCGGCGCAAAGCTTTGAGCTCGGGGCGCACCGTCACTGCCATCGCAGCAGCCCACTCGCTCAGCTCACCATGTTGACCCGCCACTTCCGTGCGGGCTGAGCCTGCCATAGCCTCAGCTATGCTTGATCCTTCGACAAGCTCAGGACGCACGGGTACTGCATCATTCCACTTGTAGCCTTGATCTGGCATGTCTGCCAGCAGCATCTCCAAAATCATCTTCTGGCTCTTCAGAGCCCGCTCGCTCTGCGCCTTGACCTTCATGCCTTCAACCGGCGCACGACAACAGCTTGGCGCGAGCACCCGCTCGCCATCGACCTCCACCACGCAAGCGCGGCAATTGCCATCGGCTCGCATGCCTTCCTTAAAGCACAGATGAGGAATCTCCACACCGCTGCGCTTGGCCGCTTGCAAAATGCTCTCACCAGGTATCGCCTCGATGGCTTTGCCATCCAGTTCAAAGCGGATCACGCCGCTTGCGCTCATGCTGTACCTCCTGAGCCAACCTCATGTGGGAAATACTTGATCACGCTCAGCATCGGATTCGGTGCAGCTTGCCCCAAACCGCAAATGCTCGCATCCACCATCACCGTGCTCAAATCATTCAGCGTGGCTTGATCCCACACCTTCGCTTCCATCAGCTTCGCAGATTTCTCAGTTCCCACGCGGCAAGGCGTGCATTGCCCGCAGCTCTCATGCGCGAAAAATTTCATCATATTGAGTGCAGCGTTTCTTGCTGCGTCATGCTGGCTGAGCACAATCACCGCCGCGCTGCCAATGAAGCAACCATATGGCTGCAAGGTATCAAAATCCAGTGGCAGATTCGACAGCGATGTAGGCAAAATTCCACCGCTCGCGCCGCCCGGTAAATAGGCGTATAACTCCTGGCCATCCAGCATGCCACCGCAATACTCATCAATCAACTCACGTACGCTGATGCCCGCCGGCGCAAGTTTCACGCCCGGCTGCTTCACGCGCCCGCTCACGCTGAAACTACGCAGCCCTTTGCGGCCATTTCTTCCATGCGAAGCAAACCACTCGCCGCCCTTTTCTACAATCTCGCGCACCCAATACAAGGTTTCAAAATTGTGCTGTAGCGTCGGGCGACCAAACAAACCTACTTGCGCAATGTAAGGCGGCCGCATGCGCGGCTCACCGCGTTTGCCTTCAATGCTCTCAATCATCGCGGACTCTTCGCCGCAGATATAAGCTCCGGCGCCGCGCCGCAACTCGATCTTCGGCAGCTCGCAGGGAGGATTCGCTTGCAGCTTCGCCAATTCAAGGTTAAGCATCTCACGCAGCTCATGGTATTCATCGCGCAGATAAATATAAATCGCATCGACTCCAACCACGTGCGCAGCAATCAACATGCCCTCTAAAAACCGATGCGGATCACGCTCCAAATACCAGCGGTCTTTAAAAGTACCCGGCTCACCTTCGTCGATATTGATAGCCATCAACCTTGGACTGGGTTGTTCTTTCACGATGCGCCACTTGTGCCCCGCAGGAAAACCTGCACCACCCAAACCGCGCAAACCCGCGTGTTCCAAAGCCGCGATGATGCTCTCACCATCGCGTTCACCCGATGCCATTGCTCGCAGCAGCGCATAACCACTTTGCTTTTGATAATCCTCAAACGCTATTAATTCAATAGCACTATACGAACGTTCTATAACGGGTAGATGCCGATTTGGCTTAAATAATTGCACCACAGAAGAGACACTGGCATAGCCCACATTCCTCTGCCCCACAGCCACCGCAGGCGCTTGCTCGCAGCGCCCAATGCAAGGCACAGGCTCGACTTTCACATCCGCTTGCAGCAGCGCAGGCAACTTGGCCAGCAGCTCATTGCTCCCCGCCATCTCGCATGAGAGCCCGTTGCACACACGGATGCGCAAGCTAGGAGCAACTTCGCTATCGCGCAATATTTCAAAGTGATGGTAAAAAGAAGCCACTTCAAACACCTCTGCTTGAGACAGCTTCATCAGCTCTGCCAGCGCAGCGATATGCCTTTCAAACACCGCACCAAACGCATCGTTCAACGCATGCAAATATTCAATCAGTAAATCACGGCGAAACGGCTGCTGCGCATCTCCCGCCCAGACTTTTTGCATGAGAGCATGCACTTCCTCTCGCGCCTGCAGCAACACCTGCCGCCCCTTGAGCTGCGCACGCGGTTTTCGGATCTCTTCAACACGAACAGTGAATTGCGTCTGAACAGGTTGCATGGCAGTCAGTTAGAAAAATCAAGCTTCAGGTCGTACAAAGCGACTTGGCGTGATGCCGCAGATGTCGCTCGATGAAGCTCGCAATAAAGTAATAACCATGGTCATAGCCCTCGTGGCGATTGAGCTCCAAGCTTTGATTCACTTGCTGGCAAGCAGCTTCAAACAGATGCGGATGCAATTGTTCGTTCAAAAATTTATCAGCCAAACCTTGATCTATCAAAATACTGTGAGGTAGCAAAGCCTTGCCGCGAGCGAGCATCAGCTCGGTGGCATCATGCTGCTTCCATTGGTTTTCATCGCTTCCCAAATAGCCAGAAAATGCTTTGCGCCCCCAAGGGCATTGCGTCGGAGCGCAGATGGGTGCGAGTGCTGAGAGCGACTTGAAGGCATCTTCATGTCGCAAAGCTAAGGTTAGCGCACCTTGCCCGCCCATCGAGTGACCCATGATGCCCAAGCGCTGGGTATCCACTGGCAATTGCTCTCCAATTTGCACGAGCAACCCTTGCATGAGATAACTCTCCATGCGCCAATGTTGAGCCCAAGGGCTCTGCGTTGCATCCAGATAGAAACCAGCAGCCACTCCAAAATCCCAACTATCAGCCTGCCCTGCCACCTCTGTGCCTCTCGGGCTGGTATCGGGCGCGATCAAAGCCAAACCCAGCTCAGAGGCCACGCGCTGCGCACCGGCTTTGATCGGGAAGGTTTCTTCATTGCAAGTCAGGCCCGACAAATACATAACGGCTGGCACAGCACCGTTCTTGGCAGTAGGTGGCATATAAACAGCAAAGCGCATCGGCAAACCAATTTGCGCAGAGTCATGTTCATAGAATGACTGCGTGCCGCCAAAGCTGGCATGAGCACTGAGCAGGCGAAAAGCATCGCGCATGATCAGAAGTGAATCACAGTGCGAATTGATTTGCCTTCGTGCATCAAATCAAAAGCTTCGTTGATTTGCGCCAAGGGCATCGTGTGCGTCACAAACGGGTCAAGCTCAATCTCGCCGCTCATCGCTTGCTCCACCATACCGGGCAATTGCGTGCGCCCTTTCACACCGCCAAAAGCAGAACCACGCCAAACACGCCCCGTCACGAGTTGGAAAGGACGCGTCGTAATTTCTTGCCCCGCACCTGCCACACCAATGATGATGCTCTCGCCCCATCCCTTGTGGCAACACTCTAATGCCGCGCGCATCACATGCACATTGCCAATGCATTCAAAAGAGAACTCCACGCCACCATCGGTCATCTCCACAATGACTTCTTGTATCGGTTTGGCAAAATCTTTTGGGTTGATGCAATCTGTCGCTCCGAAATGCCGCGCCAGATCAAACTTACTGGGGTTGGTATCAATCGCAATGATGCGCCCGGCTTTGGCTTGCCGCGCACCCTGCACCACCGCCAAGCCAATGCCACCCAAACCAAACACAGCCACCGTGTCACCCGGTTTGACCTTGGCCGTGTTGTGCACCGCGCCCAATCCCGTGGTCACGCCGCAGCCGAGCAAGCAAACCTTTTCAGGGTCAGCGGCCTGGTGGATCTTGGCCAGTGAAATTTCGTTCACCACGGTGTATTCGCTGAAGGTAGAACAGCCCATGTAGTGATAAATCGGATTGCCTTGATACGAAAAACGACTCGTGTCATCGGGCATGAGACCCTTGCCCTGCGTGGCACGTACCTTTTGGCAGAGATTGGTTTTGCCCGATTTACAAAATTTGCATTCACGGCATTCTGCGGTGTACAACGGGATCACATGATCGCCCGGCTTCAAGCTGGTGACACCCTCGCCCACTTGCACGACGATCCCAGCACCTTCGTGGCCGAGCACGGCCGGAAAGATGCCCTCTGGATCATCGCCTGAGAGGGTGAAAGCATCGGTATGGCACACACCAGAATGCGTAATTTTGACGAGCACTTCGCCTTGCCTTGGTGGCTCCACATCGATTTCAACTATTTGCAAAGGTTTGCCCGCTTCAAAAGCAACTGCGGCACGTGATTTCATGGTGGTCTCTGTCCTGAGTGATCTGAAAAACTAAAATGCAGGCTTTTCAAACCCGCGCTTCACACTCTTTCGAGAATAACCGCAATCCCCTGCCCCACGCCAATGCACATGGTGCAAAGCGCGTAGCGGCCCTTGATTTTGTGCAGTTGGTTCGCCGCCGTGGTCGCCAAGCGAGCACCCGATGCGCCCAGAGGATGCCCGAGCGCAATCGCGCCGCCATTCGGGTTCACTCTTGCATCATCATCCTTCAAACCGAGATCACGTAGCACCGCCAAACCTTGCGCGGCAAAAGCCTCGTTCAGCTCAACCACATCCATTTGCTCCAGCGTCAAGCCCGTGAGCTGCAATACCTTACGCGTTGCGGGCGCAGGGCCGATGCCCATGATGCGCGGTGGCACGCCAGCGGTGGCCATGCCGACGACGCGGGCTTTCGGCGTGAGCCCGTATTTCGCAGCGGTTTTCTCATCGGTGAGCAATAAAGCGCAAGCGCCGTCATTCACCCCACTGGCATTTCCTGCCGTCACCGTGCCATCGGGCTTGACCACGCCTTTGAGTTTGGCCAGCGCTTCTAGACTGGTTTCACGCGGATGCTCGTCTTGGCTTACAACGACAGCATCACCTTTCTTTTGAGGAATAGTGACGGACGTAATCTCTGCATCAAAGTAACCCGACTTTTGAGCTACCACAGCTTTCATTTGACTGGCTAGCGCCATGCGATCTTGCGCCTCACGCTCAATCTTAAATTCAATGGCCACGTTCTCCGCCGTCTCAGGCATCGAATCCACGCCGTACTTTTCTTTCATGATTTTGTTGACAAAGCGCCAGCCAATTGTGGTGTCAAAAATCTGTGCATCGCGGCTAAACGCACTCGTTGCCTTAGGCATCACAAACGGTGCGCGGCTCATACTCTCCACGCCACCCGCTATCATTAATGTAGCTTCCCCCGCACGAATAGCGCGGGCTGCCGTGCCCAAAGCATCCAAACCAGAGCCGCAAAGGCGGTTCACCGTGCTGCCCGGCACTTGATACGGCAAACCCGCCAAGAGTGAAGCCATATGCGCCACGTTTCGGTTGTCTTCCCCCGCTTGATTGACGCAACCGTAGATCACATCCGTCACCGCCTCCCAATCCACATTCGCGTTTCGCGCCATGAGCGCTTTTAGCGGAATTGCGCCGAGGTCATCAGTGCGGACAGAAGAAAGTGCGCCGCCGTAGCGGCCAAAAGGAGTGCGGATGGCGTCGACGATGTAGGCGTGGTTCATATTGGGCGTTCAGTAGGTTTCGAGGTGCAGGCGACCCTCTTTTTTCAGGGCGCTGCCTATGGTATCCCAGCTCAAGCCCGCTTGTTCGGCAATGTCCTTGAGCGCCAGCACCACGCCCTCTTCCATGGCTTTGAGGCCACAGACGTAGAAGTAAGCATTCGGATCTTTGAGCAATGCCGCAAGGGATGCAGCTTGCTCGCGCATCGCGTCTTGCACATATTTTTTCGGCTGGCCGGGGGTGCGGGAGAAAGCGAAATGGGTTTCGATGAAATCTTTGGGTAGCTGCTGCAAGGGGCCGAAATAGGGCAACTCTTCTTGGGAGCGTGCGCCGAAGAAGAGCATGAGCTTGCCGCCTTCAAATTTGCCGCTAGCTCGCTGACGCCGGCGCCATTCCGTCATGCCGCGCATGGGCGCAGAGCCCGTGCCAGTGCAGATCATCACGATGTGGCTCTTGGGGTGATTGGGCATGAGGAAGCTTGAGCCAAACGGCCCTATCACTTCTACTTGATCACCCACCTTCAAATCGCACATGAAGTTGCTGGCCACGCCGCGCACGGGTTTACCGCTGTGGTCCTCGAGCACGCGCTTGATCGTGAGCGAGAGATTGTTGTAACCAGGCCGCTCGCCATTGCGCGGGCTGGCAATCGAATATTGCCGCGCATGATGCGGCTTGCCGCGCTCATCTAAGCCAGGCGGCACAATGCCAATGCTTTGGCCTTCGAGCACGGGAAAAGGCATCTTGCCGAAATCGAGCACGATGTGATGCGTGTCGTAATCACTGCCTTCCGTTTTACCTACTTCTGTGACGCGCACATTGCCTACCACGGTGGCGGTGATGCTTTTTTGCGCCGCTTTCGCGCCATAAAGATTCGTGTAAGCATGCGCAGCAGACCAAGGCGGCAGGGTTGAGCCGTGTTGTTGGCTAATGATGTTTGCTATGCTTTCGATAGCTATCTGCGTATATTCTATAACGGCTAAAGGCCTATTTTCTTCTAAATTCTCAACAGAAACACCAGCTTGACCTAACTGCACTTCACATAACTCTTCGGGCAAATCATCCCAAGTAAGTTGCTCTGAAACTGAATACGCTTTGACCAAAGGCACACTGCGCCAGTTGTCAATCGAACCTGTAGGACATGGCGAGATGCAAGCCATACAAGAGTTGCAAATCGAAGCATCCACCACATAGTTGCGATCATCATGTGTGATCGCGCCTACGGGGCAAGTGGCCTCACAAGTGTTGCAGCGGATGCAAATGACCGGGTCGATCAGATGCTGCTTGATGATGGAAGATTCGTTAACGCCCATAGAAATACCTTCTGAACGCGAAAGCCGCGAAAGATACGCGAAAGTCGCAAAAATACCAAAAATAAAAATGAATTTTTCGCGATTTTCGCGTTAATTTTTGCGTCATTCGCGTTCAAAAAATTGTATTCAGGTTTTATGCAAACCGCACGTATTCAAAATCCACCGTCTGTTTGTTAATCCCCATCGCAGGCGGTGCAATCCAGTTAGCAAACTTGCCTGGCTCCACCACGCGCCCCATCAGGCTGGCGACGAAGGCGCGGTCTTCCGCGGAGGGCAGCCATTCGCCCACCTTCGCATCCCACTCGGCTTGCGACACCATGCGGCCATCGGGCGAGACTTTCACGCCAGCAAGTGCGCCAATGTTGCGATGGAAGGCTTTGTGCGGTGTGGTCAGCTGGAAAGGGATGCCCGCTTTGTCAATCACCTTGTTCCAGCGCCCCACGCCTGCCACCGAATCTTTGATGTAGTCATCGCGCAGCACTTCATTCAGCGCGTTGAGCATCGGCACTTCCTTTTCTACCAAATGCCCACTCACGGCTTGCAAGACCTTGTAGCTTTGGCCACGCAGTTGATGGTCATCCATGCGCTTGCCTTCTTCGTAGCGGCCTTTGAGGCCGGTGCTGTAGAAGGTGGCGGCGTTAGATGATTCGTCTGCGCCGAAAAGATCAATCGTCACGCTGAAGTGGAAATTCAAATAGCGCTGCACCGTGGGCAGATCAATCACGCCAGCGGCGCGCAGCTTTTTCACATCATCCGTCTTCATCTCATTCATCATCTGGCAGGTGCGCTGGATCACGCGGCTGATGCCGCTCTCGCCCACAAACATGTGATGCGCTTCTTCAGTGAGCATGAATTTCGTGGTGCGTGCCAGCGGCTCAAATGCACTTTCTGCCAGAGCGCAAAGCTGGAATTTACCGTCGCGATCGGTGAAATAGGTGAACATAAAAAAGCTCAGCCAATCAGGCGTGGCTTCGTTAAATGCTTGCAGGATGCGCGGCGTATCAGCATCACCACTGCGGCGCTCCAGCAGCGCTTCGGCTTCTTCACGACCATCGCGCCCAAAATGTTTGTGCAGCAAATACACCATCGCCCAGAGATGGCGGCCTTCTTCAACGTTGATCTGATACAGGTTGCGGAGGTCATACATGCTCGGCGCAGTCAGCCCGAGGTGGCGTTGCTGCTCAACCGATGCTGGCTCGGTATCGCCCTGCGTGACGATGATGCGGCGCAGATTAGCGCGGTATTCGCCGGGCACATCGTTCCAAGCATCTTGCCCCATGTGATCGCCAAAATGAATCTTGCGATCAGCTTGGCCAGGATTCAAGAAAATGCCCCAACGGTAATCGCGCATCTTCACATGCCCAAACTGCGCCCAGCCTGCGGGATCAACGCTGACTGCAGTGCGCAGATACACGTCAGAAGCTTCTGAGCCGACAGGGCCAATCTCATCCCACCAGTTGATGAAATTGGGCTGCCAACCTTCTAGCGCCCGCTGCAAGGTGCGGTCTTCGCTCAAGTTGACGTTATTCGGGATTTTCTCGCTGTAGTCGATGCTCATGATGTTCACTCTTCAAACAACGGTGGGGTATGTTTCGGTTACAGCAAGCCACCAGCCTTGCTGCACAACGAGATTTCTAATTCAATACCAACTTCCGGACGCGAAAGGCGCGAAAGTTACGCGAAACAAAATACCAAAAAAGAAAGAAGATAAAGCCTGACTTGCATTTTCAAAAAATTCTCTTTTCTCATTTCTCATTTTGTTTTCTTTTTTTCACGTCTTTCGCGTAACTTTCGCGCCCTTCGCGCACAGAAATTAATCTTCGAATTTACACACGATTCCAATCAAACACGGCCTTGTCGCCCTTCCCGTAAACCTTCAAAGCCCCCTTCTCCCCCACAGCGTTTGGCCGTTGAAAGATCCAGTTTTGCCAAGCGGTTAGGCGGCCAAAAACGCGAGTTGCCATGGTTTCTACGCCGTTGAAGCGCAGGTTGGCTTCTAGGCCTGTGAGTGCATCGGGAGACATCGCCACGCGCTCTTCGATGGCGATACGTACTTCGTCGGCCCAGTCGATATCGTCTGGATTCGCTGTAACCAAGCCGACGGCGAATGCGGCATCTGCATCCAGCGGCTGGCCGACAACTGCTCTGACGGCATCAAGCGCAGGCTGCTCATCATAGAAGCGGCGCTGCAAGCGGCTTTGCTCCGTGGCCATAGGATAGAGACCGAAGTTGGCATCGCTCACCGTTATATTTGGGCTCTTCGCCTCGTCGTCGGGCAGCATCAGTTGGTAGCTGCGATCACAGGCCAAGCTCAACTCCAAGAACGTGCCAGCAAAGCAAGAGCCGGGCTCGATGAAGGCAAACAGGCTGCGTGAAGACACATCAATGCGGCTCAAAGTACGGCGCAACATACCAATGGCCTCGCGCACGAACCAATGGTCTTGATTCGCCATGAGCGCAGCGTCCATCGCCAGCACATTCTTTGCATCGCCTTCGGTCTTCAAAATCCAAGTGCCGATATCCAGCTCATTGGTGCGCATCTGCAAAATAGCGTCATCTAGCTCGCGCGCGAGCACGAGGGGATACCAATTGGATGCTACGTTTTCAATAGCATCTACCGTAGATTCTATAAGGGCGACTGGCGCTTTTACTTTAAATACTGCAATGCGCTTAGCGCGATCAATGTCTACTGTCACGTGGCTGTACCGCAATGCATCGGCTTCTATCGTGCAGTTCAAAGGAGTCAGAGCCACGCCTTTTGCATCCGCTGGCCGGTCGCTCTTCGCGGCTAATTCCAGCGCACGCTTTTGCACCGCTTCTTGAAACTGCGCAGATTTCACCGCCTGATCCACCAAACGCCATTCCACGGCCTTCTTGCCGCGTACGCCTTCCACACTGGTGCAGAAAATATCCGCCAGATCATGGCGCACTTTGCGCTTATCCGTCACGCGGGTGAGGCCACCCGTGCCAGGGAGCACGCCGAGCAGCGGCACTTCGGGCAGGCTCACCGCACTGGAGCGGTCGTCGATCAAAATAATCTCATCGCAAGCCAGTGCCACTTCATAGCCGCCGCCTGCGCATGCGCCGTTCACAGCCGCGATGAATTTCAAGCCGCTGTGGGCAGATGAGTCTTCCAAACCATTGCGTGTCTCATTTGTGAATTTGCAGAAATTCACTTTCCAAGCGTGGCTCGATACGCCGAGCATGAAAATATTCGCGCCTGAGCAAAACACTTTTTCTTTCGCGCTGGTGAGCACCACGGTGCGCACCTCTGGGTGCTCAAAACGAATGCGGTTTACGGCATCGTGCAACTCAATGTCTACACCGAGGTCATAGCTGTTCAATTTGAGCTTATAGCCGGGGCGCAGACCCGCGTTTTCATCGAAATCGGCCTTCAGCGTGGCCACCGGGCCATTGAACTCCAACTTCCAATGCTTGTATTGGCTGGGGTCGGTTTGGTAATTGACACGAAGATCGTTGCTCATGGTTTGTGGCCTCAGATTTTGATTTCATGAATTATATTGCACATTCAAAAGAATGCAATATTTTGCACATCAAGTCGTAGAAGTCACGGGTAAAAGCAGTTTTTTCAGCAAATCAAAGCTTTCATCCAGCCCTTGGGCACTGGTATTCAGACTGAAATCAGCCTTGGAATAAAAGGCCGCGCGGCCTGCGAGGATGCTTTTCAGATCATCTAGCGCTTCCTTGCTGGCCGCCATGGGCCGCATGTCGCCCTGCGCCTGCACACGCTGCAAATGCGCTTGCGGCTCGGCTTGCAGCCAGACGCTGGTGCAATGTGTGAGAACCGTATTGAAGGTGCTCACATCGCTCACCAAACCACCCGGCGTGGCGATCACGCATTGCTCGTGCTGGGCAATCAGCGCATCTAAAGCACGGCGCTCGTAGCGGCGATACGCCGTCACGCCATACAGTGCTTGAATCTCTGCGACGGAAGTGCCTGCCAGCTTCTCAATCTCCCCACTCATTTCAAAAAACGGGTAGCCCAGCGCTAGCGCCAACATCTTGCCCAAGGTGGATTTACCCGCACCACGCAGACCGATCAAAGCGATTTTTTGAGAGGCTTTTTGGCTGTTAGCCGTTATAGAATGGGCATAGTTTGCTCCTAAATATGTAGCAATGTTTAATCGTAAATTTTTCAGCTGCGCCTCATCTGCATGCTCCAGCAGCTTGCGCAGCATCAGCCATTCAGGATTGGATGTTGTGAAATCGCCATGCAGCTCTGCCAGCGGGCATTCCAGCGCATCGGCCACTTGCTGCAAGATCAGAATCGAGGCATTGCCCACGCCGTATTCAAGATTCGCCAAATGCCGTTCAGAGACATCTGCCGCCGCCGCCAGCGCCTTGCGCGTCAAGCCCCGGCGCGAACGCTGGCTGCGCACGCGCTCGCCCAAGGCCACGAGAAAGGGGTTTTTGGGCTCAGGAGTCTCATCTGAGTTCTGACTGATATGCAGTATATTGCTTGACATGCTCAATTTTCTGGATTTATAGTGCTGTTGGAATTATTTTGCATCACGCACTGCACAACGTCAAACAAAGATTTGAGGAGACTCCCATGCCAAACCACATCCCAGCGCCGCCCGCGCAGTTCAATTTCGCTGCGCATTTGATCGCGGCCAATGCTCAGCGCCCCGCTAAAACGTGCTTGATCGACGATCTAGTCAGCTTAACTTACGGCCAATTGGCTGAGCAAATCCAGCGCTTTGCCGCAAGTCTGCCAGCCCTCGGCCTGCGCCGCGAAGAGCGCGTTTTTCTGCTGATGCACGACTGCACCGATTGGGTCGTCTCTTTCCTCGGCTGCTTGTATGCAGGCATCGTTCCCGTGGCCGTGAACACGCTGCTCACGCCAGAAGATTACGCCTACATGCTGCAACACAGCCGTGCGCAGGCCGCGCTCGTCTCGTCTGCACTCTTGCCGACATTCCAATCTGCATTGGATACAGCCGCAAAAACCGGCGGCCATGAGGTGCGCCACATCCTCATCTCGCGCCACTCGTCTGATCTACCCGCAGGATGCATGAACTGGAGCAACCTACTCAGTGCAACGCCCCTCGCGCAAGCTGTGCCCACGCAAGCCGACGAAGCCGCCTTCTGGCTCTACTCTTCTGGCTCCACAGGCCGCCCCAAAGGCACGGTGCATACCCATGCCAATGCTTTTTACACAGCCGAGCTTTATGGCAAAGGCGTGTTGAAAATCTCTGAGCAAGACGTGTGCTTTTCCGCTGCCAAGCTCTTCTTTGCGTATGGCTTGGGCAACGCCTTGAGCTTTCCTTTGAGCGTAGGCGCCAGCGTCATCCTCATGGCCGAGCGCCCTACACCCGATGCCGTGTTTGCAAGGTGGAAAGGGCAGATAGCCGGCATAGATACTGCGAAGCCCACTCTCTTTTTCGGAGCACCTACCGGATTCGCCGGCATGCTGGCCTCGCCCCATCTTCCTGGCAAAAATGAGGTGGCTATACGCATGTGCTCCAGCGCCGGTGAAGCCCTGCCCGCAGACATTGGCCAGCGCTTTGAAAAACATTTCGGCATCGAAATCATCGACGGCATCGGCTCCACAGAGATGCTGCATATCTTCTTGTCCAACATTCCCGGCAAAGTGCGCTACGGCACCACGGGCTGGCCTGTGCCCGGCTACGCCATTGAGCTAAGAGGAGAAAACGACGGCGCAGTACCCGATGGCGAGCCAGGCGATCTTTACATCCAAGGCCCCACAGCAGCCCTCATGTACTGGAACAACCGCGAAAAATCCCGCGACACTTTCCAAGGCGCATGGACGAAAAGCGGCGACAAATATGTGAAGAATGCCGACGGCACCTACACCTACTCTGGTCGCAGCGACGACATGCTCAAGGTCAGTGGCATCTACGTCTCGCCCTTCGAGGTGGAAGCCACCCTCGTGCAACACAGCGCTGTGCTAGAAGCTGCGGTGATCGGCAAAGAAGATCACGAGGGCCTCACCAAGACCAAAGCTTTTGTTGTTTTGAAAGCTGGGCAAAGCGCCACAGAAGACGAGCTCAAAGCTTTCGTCAAAGGATTGCTCGCGCCTTATAAGTATCCGCGCTACATTGAATTTGTGAGCGAATTACCCAAGACGGCGACGGGCAAGATTCAGCGCTTTAAATTGCGGGATTTGGAAGCTTCGCGAGGTTGATTTTTTTATACGCTCGGCCTGCGCTTTGGGTATCCGACTCCGCGAATGTCCCCCGCGCTGGCCTTCGGCTGGCGCTCCTCCTTTAGTTCGCTGCGTCAGATACCCCAATCACAGGCCAAATTTGTACAGCGCCAACATCTGCGTGCGAAGATCTTCTGATTAGCCAACAGGCAGCGAGTGTGAGGCATTTCGCCCGACTGATTTGTGGTACTTGCGCCTGAGGCGGGCGAAATGCCTCACACTTGCAGCCGCTCTATCCAAAGAGCAGTCTTCCGCACTGAACGATAATCAAAAAATGCAAGCACCAGCAAACTCAGGTTCTCTCCAAGGCATCAAAGTCATCGATCTATCGAGAGTCTTAGGTGGCCCCTACTGCACGCAAATCTTGGCAGACCACGGCGCAGATGTACTCAAGATCGAGCCGCCACAAGGCGACGAAACGCGCGGCTGGGGGCCTCCATTCAACGCGCAAGGTACAGCCAGCTATTTCCTTGGACTCAACCGCAATAAACGCGGCATGACGATGGATTTATACGATCCTGCGCAACGCGAGCAACTGCTGAAACTGCTGGAGACAGCAGACGTGCTGGTAGAAAACTTCAAAACTGGCAGCATGGAAAAGTGGGGCATTGGATATGACACATTGCACGCGAAATTCCCCCGCCTGATCCATTGCAGAGTCAGCGGTTTTGGCGCGGATGGCCCGCTGGGCGGGCTGCCGGGCTACGACGCGGCGATTCAAGCATTGGCAGGCTTGATGAGCATCAATGGCGAAAAAGGCGGCGAGCCGCTGCGCATGGGCATTCCGATTGTGGATATTGCCACCGGCATGAGCGCTGCCTTAGGCATCTTGCTGGCGCTGCAAGAGCGCCACACGAGCGGCAAAGGCCAGTTTGTGGAGTCCAGTTTGTACGACAACGGGCTGGCCTTGCTGCACCCCCACAGCGCCAATCATTTGCTCGATGGCCGAGTGCCCGGGCGCAGCGGCAATGCGCATCCGAATATCGTGCCTTACGACACCTTCGCCACCGGCACCGATCCGATCTTCCTCGCAGTGGGCAACGACCGCCAATTCGCCACCCTCGTGCAAACCATTGGCGCACCTGATCTGGCCACCGATCCGCGCTTTATCAACAACGGCCAACGCAACATCAACCGCATCGCGCTCAAAGCCGCGTTAGAGGAAAAGCTCGCCCTCTTCGCTGGCAAACCGCTGGCCGACCAACTTGTGCGAGCAGGCGTGCCTTGTGCGCCCATCCAAGATGTGAAAGCTGCTTTAAGCGACGAACACACCCAGCACCGCGAAATGGTCGTCAACATCGGCGACTACCAGGGCATCGCGTCCCCCATCAAACTCAGCCGCACACCTGCCAGCTACCGCCTGCCGCCGCCCGAGCGCAGCAAGTGAAGCACTACGCAATTTCACCTAAACACTCGCGCACACCCGCCGCTGCGCGACAATGTGCCATCTGAATTTTTTGGAACTCTGCCATGATCTCATCACTCGCCAACAAAACCGCCCTCGTCACCGGCTCCACCAGCGGCATTGGCTTAGGCATTGCCATTGAGCTGGCCAAGCAAGGTGCGAATATCGTGCTCAATGGCTTTGGCGAGCCTGCAGCGATTGAAGCAGCCAAAAGCCAAGTGGCCGCAACTGGCGTGCGCGTTGGCTATCACGGCGCAGACATGAGTAAGCCCGCTGAGATTGAAGCCATGATGGCCTTTGCCGTCAAAGAATGGGGCGGAGTCGATATTTTGGTGAACAACGCCGGCATTCAACATGTGAGCCCTGTGGAGAGCTTCCCCACCGAAAAATGGGATGCTATTCTAGCCATCAATCTCTCCAGCGCTTTCCACACCACACGCCTGGCCATGCCCAGCATGCGTGCAAAAAACTGGGGCCGCATCATCAACATCGCCTCCGCGCACGGCCTCGTCGCCTCCAAAGAAAAATCCGCCTACGTGGCCGCCAAGCATGGCTTGGTCGGCTTCACCAAATCCATCGCGTTAGAGACCGCCACCACCGGCATCACCGTCAACGCCATCTGCCCCGGCTGGGTGCTCACGCCCTTGGTGCAAAAGCAAATCGACGCTAGAGCCGCCCGTGAAGGCATCAGCGTGGACAAGGCCAGCACAGATCTGCTGGGTGAAAAGCAACCTTCCTTGCAATTCACCACACCTCAGCAGCTCGGAGAACTGGCCGTCTTCCTCTGCCAAGACGCAGCCATCAACGTGCGCGGGCAAGCTTGGGCGGTGGATGGCGGGTGGACAGCACAATAAATTTGCTGCAAAAAAAAGCCCACCGCGAACGGTGGGCTTGTGAAATAAGCAGGCGGCTGAGCCGCTGCTTTAGGGATGGCTTCTTAGCTCAAATTAACGCGCCACAATGCGGCTCACTGCTGAGTTGCCAATCGACTGGGCTGTCGATGTGTTGTTGCTCACAATCACAGCGCCGCCACTGGTGGAGCCGCCGCTGTTTAAGCCAACCACCGAGCTGGCAATTGCCGCACTGATGGATGCGGTGTTGATTTGCACGTTGTTGATGCCTGCGGTGGCTTGGTTCAGGGTGCCTGGCAAGGCGCTCATACCCAAGGTGTTGTTGGCGGAATTGCCGTAGCCATAAGCCAAGAGCTGGTTGCCCTGCACTGAGGCGGTGGTACCCACCAGCGCTCCAGGTGCAAGGCCTGTGGTGATGCCAATCGTCATGCCCGTGATCGTGGCGTTTGCGGTTGCTGCATTGGTTTGGAAGTTAAGCACAGCAAAGGTTGTGTCCGTGCTTGATGCACCCGTCAATGACGCGACTCCCGTGTTGGCTGGGCCAGCACCTGCAATCGAGCTGCCTGCCACAGCATTCAATGCGTTGATAGCGGAGTTCGCACCTGCCTGCGCAGTAACGAGGTTGCCCGATACTGTCGCAGCAGTGCTGTTCAATGCCACAGTTGCAGCAGATGACATCACACCAATATTACCGCCAGCAGCGACAGCAGCCGACACTGCGCCGCCTAGGACGTTTTGCACGTTGCTCACTGCGCCTGTCGCATTCAAAGCACCGGCCGCTTCCAGATTCAATGCATTGCTGGCATTGTTCGTCGTGGCTCTGGCCGTGACGATGTTGTCACTGACCGACACGCTAGAGCCCGTAATGCCCGCAACTGCCGCAGACGCTTGGGCACCGATCACGCCGGGAGCGGAGGTCGCCGAGACGTTGCCTGTGCCGCCTTGCACGTTGAGCACCGTGAAGTCGCTTCCCGTGGCTACAGTGCCTGCTGCCACATACGACGAATCGTTATTGCCAAAACCGCCACCCGACACCGTGGTGCCCAACACGCTTTGTGTATTGAAGGCTTCATTTTGGCCAGCCGACACCAGAATGGTGTTGTTAGACACCGCCAATGGCGTGCCGTTGGTAGACAATGCTTGAATGATGAATGAACCAGCAATCGGTGACGTTTGCGAAGCCGTCACAGCACCCGTGGTGTTTTGCCTAGAGGCCACTGCACCTGACAAGCCCGTGGCATTGGTGCCAGAGAGATTCAGGTTGTTGGTGGCGCTGGTGGCCTGAGCTACAGCGTTGATGGCATTGCCCGTCAGCGTGGCAGCGCCGCCCGTGATGTCGGCACTAGTCAAACCAATCTGATTGGCCGCCGCCGCAGTGGCTGTGACCGCACCCGTCTGGGCTTGCACGTTGGCAACACCGTAGTCGGCATTGACTGTAGTCAGGCCAACGTTGTTGATGCTTGATCCGCCAGTGGTTGCAGGAATCACCGCATTGCCTGAAAGATTGGTCGCGGCGGCTGTGATGCTGTTAGCCGCTGAGCTGCCCACTGCCAAGGCTTGGGAGGTGTTGCCCGTGAGTGCCAAATTGCTGGTGCCAACGGTTGTGGCAGTGCTGTTGATACGAACTTGATTCGCGACAGTTGCAGTAGCAACAGCACTGCTGCTTTGCAGATTGAGCACGCCGGCGCCAGTGTCGAGGTTTGTAGCACCCGTGAAGGCGATGGCGTTGGCGGCGTTGTTGTTGCGCGCCTCGGCTGTCACGCGGTTGTTTTGCACCGTGAGGTTAGAGCCTGCGATGGTCGGCGCTGCTGCACCCGCGCTGTCAATGCCAATGATAGAGCTTTGCACGATTGCGCTTCTGCCAACAGCTGTATCGCTTTGGCGGTTAACCAAGGCCAATTCGTTGTTGACGCTGGTGGCGCCCGTGGCTGGCGTGCCGATGATCGCGCCAGTGGCTGCTGCAGTGGAGGCCAAATTGCCGCCATTGACTGCAATGCGGTTGGCTGCGGTGTTGCCCGTCGAAGATGCAGCAACAGCATTGCTTGCAACAGACACATTGGCAGTAGCCACAGGGCCAGACAGTTGAGCGCCAATCAGTACGGCAGCTGCACCGCCCACGGTCACTAAGTCAGAGCCTAGCAAGGTATTGACTTGCAAGTTGCTGATGCCGCCGATTTGAGTGGCTACGCCCGTGCTGGTGACCAAATTGGCGACATCGATGCTCACGGTGTTGGCCACTTGGTTACCTGTGGATGCCGCGCTGCCGGTGTTGTTGTTGACGTTGATATCGCTGTTGGCCACACCCACCGTGCTGCCCACATTGGCGATTGCGAATGCGCCGGTGGTGGTGTTGCTCACCGTTGCTGCACCTGAGTTTTGCTGATTGCTGGCAATGCCCAGAGCGGCTTGGTTGGTCACAACGCCTGCGTCCGTGGTGGTGGCGACGAAAGCGCCTGGGCCCACATTCAGGTTGGTGAAGGCGGCGCTCACATTGTTGCTGCCCATGTTGGCCGTGGCTTGCGCGGCAACGGTGTTGCTGTTCACGGCAACGGCTGAGCCAACGGTGACTCCGCCTGCGGTGACGGCGACACCCGAGTTGGTGACGGTGGCACCCAAGGTGCTCGCATTGCTTTGCACATTGCTCACCCCTGCTTGCGCATCACCGGTGGTGCCTGATAGGGCAACGGTGCTCGCGCCGCTGTTGCCCATAGCTCTGGCTTGGATGGCATTGCTGTTGACTGTGGCATCGGTGTTGCTGAGGGTGACCAGCGTGCCAGGCGCCGTTTGGCTGGTGAAATTAGCGGATACCGTTGCGCCCGTGAGGCTCGCGCCGATGGCTGCCACGCCGTAGTTGCCTTGAATGTTGGTGGCGCTGGCGCCTGCTGCAACGTTGGTGATGTCTGCGGCCGTACTGGTGTCAGCCACAGCGCTGCTGGCGCCAGCATTGCGCGAGGTCAGATTCGTGCCAGCCAAGCTGAGTGTGGTGGCAGCAATGTTGCCTTCAGCAGTGGCACCGATGGTATTGGTGTTGACGGTGACGGCAGCGTCTGTCACGGTACTTCCTGCAAAGCCCACGCCGACTGTGACGGCTGCATTGGTGTTGCTCGCGGTGATCGGTGTTGCAAAGTTGCTTTGCGCATTGCCAGCGGATGCAGCAGCTACAAAGCTGGTGGCATTGGTGGAGATCAAATTGCCAGCCAAATTGCCTGTGGCAGCAGAGGCCACGGTGTTACCAGTAGAAGTGATCGAGCCTCCAGCAAGGATGTTGTCGCCGCTCACGGTGACTTGGCCATCCGCGACAGAACCGGTCAAGCCGCCTGTGCTGCCGATATTGCGTTGACCGTTAAGCACGATCAGGCCGCCAGTGAGATTGGCGCTGCTGATCGCATCGACTGTCAGAGAATTGGCAGCAACGCCCGCTGCAGCGACATTGACACCATTAGCCAACACAATCGAATTACCGGCCAGCACTTGGCCTGTGGCTGAGCGAGCACCGGCGGTGTTGCCAGCAGCTGTGCCTTGAATAGTGTTGTTGTTGATGCTCAGATCACCGGTGAGATCGGTGTTGCCTGCTGCGCCATCGCGGTAGTCTGCGCGAACGCTGGAGCCTGCCACCGAGCCTGTGCCTGATGTGCTGTTGACATTGGCTTGCGCATTGGCAACCACCAAGCTGCCAAGCAGCGCAGATGAGCCTGCTGCTGCGTTGATTTGGTTGGTGGCGTTATTGACTTGGTAAGCAGCGGTGATGGCGTTATTGTTCACGGCGAGGTTGGCGTTAGCGTCAGTCGTCGTGGCTTTCAGATCAAGCAAGACGGTACCTGCTGTCACGACAGCGCTGGATGCACCCGTGGTTGAAGCGGCTTGATAAGTGCCAACGTTGATGCTGCCAGCCGTGGTGCTTGATACTGCACCCGTGCCATTGTTGGCGCTGCCACTAACGCTGCCGGCTACGGTGGAAAGCGTGCCTGGCAATACCTCAGACACCACTTGGGTGGATTGGTTTTGCGTGGTGGTGGCAGACAAGGTGTTGCCGGTCAAGACCATCACGGCCGCGGGCAGGCCGGTTTCTGTGATGCGGGCACTGGCGAGGTTTGTGGTGGCTGTGCGCACAGCCGATGCTGTTTGGGAAGACTGCAAGCTGAGATTGAGGGTCAAAAGGCCGATGCTGCTGCCAGTGTAGAGGTTGCCTTGAACGAGCGAGGCGGCTGTATTGTTTAGCAGACTCACGGGAGTCACGCCGCCGGGTCCGGCAAAGATTGCTGAGAAGACCGTGCTGTTGGTGGCGGATTGTGTGGCTGAATTGAGCTGCAGATTGTTGGCCCACAAGGTATAGGCGTTGACCGTCAACGTAGGCGCAGCGGGCGGCGCGAAGTTAAAGATCACGCTTTGCGCCATCGTGCTGGTGGCAACTGCGCCGCTCAAGGCGAGAACGCAAGCTGCGCCTAGGCGCGATGCGCGAAAGGTCTTGGCAGGAGCTGCTTTGACTTGCATGGATTTAAGTAAGGTTTTCATGAAAATGTCCTTTTTTAGGGAGAAACGAGGGATGAAAATAAAACGAGAGTGGAAAGAAGGAGACAAGAGGGGGGGTGGTACTGGGTACTGTTTCTTGGGTCTTTGGTCTTTGGTTGGGTTGATTTATGCAGAAGATCGGTAGGCCTGAGGCTGGCTGGCCTTGGATTGAAGTTGGAAGGCGCTCATGGATGTATAGCCTTAGTTATTTGCTCACCACCATGGTGGCGATCAGCTGATAGCCAGCGCCAAAGCGATTGATGCTGGCATCGGTGGCTTCGGGCAGCCAAGTGATGCCGATCCGCGAGGCGGCAATGCCTTTGGCGATTAAGGCCTCGGTGATGGCTTTGATGCGTTGGTTGGTCAGCTCACGCTTTTGTAAGGGCTGCCACACCTCGGTGTCTCGGGCTGTGAGTTGCAGGGTGCTCGCGTTGCCTTGGGCGGCATCGGTGCTGATTTTTTCAATCGCTGACATGGCTTGGCTGCTGATATTGGCGCTGCCAAATTCAAAGATCAACTGCTGCGCAGCGCTCGCGCCACTGCCACCTGCATTTTCTGGCACACGGCCGCTCTGGGTTGGATCGGCAGCTGCTAGGGGAGTCGCTGCTGGGGTTGCTGTGGAAGTTGCTGTGGTTGTGGATGCACCATTGGTTTTAGCGGGCGCAACAGGCGTGCTCTTGTCTGCGCGCTCTGCTGCCATCGGCGTGGCTGTTGAAACCGTGCTGGCGGCAGCTGGGCTCAAGCATTCTGTGGCATCGACTTCTGTGACAGCCGCC
>JANMHJ010000037.1:0-29306 GCA_031375105.1 Variovorax sp. | reverse complement strand
AGCTGATCTGCCGTCTTGGCGCTTTTGAGGCTGGCTCGGGCAGCCTCGATTTGATCTGTACCGCTTGCGGGTCTGGCCATGATGATCTCCTAGGATTGAGGAGATCATATTATTCACTATTTTAATGGGAATCGAAATTAGGCCAGTAGCCGGCGTACTTATTGTGCAAACAGCTACGAAATTAATAGTAAACAACAACACGCCAGCAACCCATACCGGCTGAGTGATGGGTCTGAAAAACGAAGCCTTTCTTGATTGGGCGCGGCCAACCATCTCATCATCACCACAAAAGACAAGTAGCTCGTGGTATCCCGCAAAGAGCGCTAAGAAAGGAAGGCCTCGGCTTTTTCGGGCACGTCACGCAGCAGACGAGCGGACCGCGCGAAATCTGAAAGATCTATTCGGCAACGGACAGGAGGGTCAAAACCCGCCGCAAAGCATGCAAAACAGTTTGCTGCCGCACCGCAGCGCGATCGCCCTCAAAGCGCATCATCTCGCTGTGCAACAAACCCTTCGTTGAGAAGCCAAACCACACGGTACCCACCGGCTTGGCTGCGCTGCCGCCGCTCGGGCCCGCCACGCCTGTGACGGCGATACTCACCTGCGCCAACGAATGCCGCACCGCGCCAAACGCCATCGCACGCACCACCGCTTCGCTAACTGCGCCATGCTGGGCGATGGATGCCGCGTCTACGCCCAGTAGCTCGGTTTTTGCTTCATTGGAATACGTCACAAAACCGCGCTCAAACCAATCCGACGAGCCGGCCAAATCCGTACAAGCGGCGGAAATCATGCCGCCGGTGCAGCTTTCAGCGGTGGCGAGCTTGATGCCGTCTTTTAGAAGCAGATCGGCCAGCAGCCGACATAGATCGTGCGTGGAGTGCTCCTGATTTGATAGTGAATTGGTGTTATTTTTCATCATATGGGTTATCGCTCTTATCTTCAAAACACCCAAATCGCAATCACCAGCAGCGTGCAAGCGGCGGCCACCAAGTCATCCAAAATAATCCCGAAGCCGCCCTTCCAGCCAAAGCCGTGAAACAGTTCATCGGCCCACGCCACAGGCCCGGGTTTGACGGCATCGAAGAAGCGAAAGAGCGCAAAAGCTGTCAGCTGCGCCATGAAGCTTGCCGGCGTGACGAGCCACAGGATGATCCAAAACGCAATCACCTCGTCCCACACAATCGCGCCTGGATCGAGCACCCGAAGATTCTTGGCCGCCACCGTGCAAGCCCACCAACCGACAACGAGCGAAGCCGCAATCAGCCAGCCGATTTGCGCACTCGTCAAATACAACTGCATCACTGCAAACGCCGCCCAAGCCCAGAGCGTGCCCACCGTGCCGGGCGCGATACGTGAGAGCCCCGAGCCTGCGCCCAAAGCGATGAAATTGGCAGGATGCGAGAGCAAGAAACGCACACCGGGGCGCAAAACGGGTGGGTGAAGAGGTGGAGAAAGTGGCTCTTTGGCTGGCAATACGGTCTGCTCAAACATCGTTACAGCTCCACTCATTGACTACTAAATAGATAGCACACTATGCACATTTTATAACGGGTAGAGCCCGATTAGGCTTCAAAATCACGTGCTTTTAACCGTCGCGGGGCGATGCGGGCAGGCGGTCTTTGTGCAGCGCGCGTAAAGCGATAGCGCATGTTCTTCGAGCGCGAAGCCCTTCGTTTTGGCCACAGCGGTTTGGCGCTTTTCAATCTCAGGGTCGTGAAACTCTTCCACTTTGCCGCAATCGAGGCAGACCAAGTGATCGTGGTGTGTGCCTTCATTGAGCTCATACACCGCTTTGCCGCTCTCAAAATTGCTGCGCGTGAGCAGCCCAGCTTGCTCAAACTGCGTGAGCACGCGGTACACCGTGGCTAGGCCGATGTCGGTGCGTTCATTGAGCAACACGCGGTAGACATCTTCTGCTGTCATATGACGTTGCACACCGCCTTGAAAAATCTGCATGATCTTCAAGCGAGGCAGCGTGGCCTTGAGGCCGGTGTTTTTCAGTTCGTCAAGAGTGGTCATGATGTGACAGAGTGCAGCGCAGAAGCGGCAAAGCCTGCCGTGCGGGAGGTCGAAGCCGCTACAATGGTTTGATCATAACCCTTGTCTCCCAAAGCGTGCAGCTTTTGCCCGCTCGGGTTTGCCTCCCATGACCGTTTCCACCGACTCTCCTCATACCATCGCTCACCTCGGGCTCGGCCGCCTTGGCCGCTTGACTGCCTTGGCTACCGCCTGCTTAGCGCTGTCCGCTTGTTCTAGCTTCAACAACATCTCCGGCAGCATAGGCGGCTTGATCACGCCTTACAAGGTGGACGTGGTGCAGGGCAATTTTGTATCCAAAGAACAAAAAGATGCCCTGCAAGTGGGCATGCCGCGCGCACAGGTGAGAGACATTCTGGGCTCGCCACTGGTGACCAGTGCCTTCCATGCCGACCGTTGGGAATACGTCTTCACCATCTTGCGCCAAGGCGCTGCGCCCCAGCAGCGCAAGCTCACCGTGTTTTTCAAAGGCGATGAGTTGGCTAAGGTGGATAGCGATGAGCTGATCTCGGAAGAAGAATTTGTGACCTCCTTGTCTGCCAACCGCAGGCTGGGCAAAGTGCCGCTGCTGGAGGTGCCGCCCGAAGTGCTGCGTGAGTTTGGTTTGAAGAATTCAGCGCCAAATACGGCAGCAGCCGTTATCAATCCTGCGCAGAGTGCTATAAATTCAGGAGTGCCCACGAGCTACCCACCGCTTGAAGCTCCGGGTCGGATCACGTCCGCTTGGGATGCGAGCACGCAGCGTGCGGTGGCGGCGAGCAATGCTGCGCGTCCAAGCGTTTCGCCAACGTCCTCTAATACACCTTTGTTGCCAGCTCAAGCATCCTTGCCTGCACCCGCTTCTGTCGCCGCCGCTGCACCCGTCCCCACAGCACCAGTTGCGCGTGCAGTGCCGCCTCCCGCTCCCGCACCTGCTCCAGTTGCGCCTCGCGCAGCTCCAGCGCCAACCCCAACCCCAACCCCAACCCCAGTCCCAACCCCAGTCCCAGTCCCAACCCAGGCTGCGACACCTGCAGTGGCTCCACGGGTCGTGGCCACCGTGCCCGCCGCTGCTCCTGCAGTCATAGCTGCCGCCCCTGCCGCTCCGCCCATTCCGATGCCTGCGCCTGCACCAAGAGCCGTAGCTGTTCCAATACCCGCTCCCGCCCCAACACCCGCTCCCGCTCCAGTGGCTGTTGCCCCAAGCCCGGCAGCCGTTGCTGCGGCTTCAAGTGCCCCGGCGCCTGTCGTATCGCCACCGCCACCGGTTTCATCGGTCAATACCTTGGCCGCAGCCGACCCCGACATCACCACCTTCCTCAACCGCTGGACCAGCGATTGGCAAGCACGCAATGCAGCGGCGTATTTCGCGCATTACTTGCCCGAGTTCAAAGGCACATCAAACACCCGCGCTGAATGGGAAAGCTTGCGCCGCACGCGCATCGAAGGCCGCTCGCGCATCACTTTAGCTGTGTTTGACGTGCGCGTGCGCATGGTCTCGCCGACTGAGGCGCGTTTGGTGTTTCGTCAAGATTACGACTCGGATGCTTACCGCGAAGTGGGTACCAAAGCCATGTTCCTCGTCAAGCGCGATGGCCGCTGGTTCATCGAGCGCGAATTCTTCACCCCCGCGCAATAACGCGCAGCACAGGGCTCAGAGACGATGGCGCAACACAAGATTTGCATTGCAGGCGCAGGCGGCCGCATGGGCCGCATGTTGATTGAGGCGGTGACCCAAGCGCAAGATTGCACACTCGGGGGAGCGTTGGATGTGCCGGGCAGCTTGGGGCTGGGGCTCGATGCCAGTGGCTTTCTCGGCACAGCCAGCGGCATCACCATCACCTCCGATGTGGCTCACGCCCTCCAGGGCTGCCATGCGCTGATCGATTTCACGCGCCCCGAAGGCACGATGGCGCATCTGGCCGTCTGCCGTGCGCAAGGCGTGGGCATGGTGATTGGCACGACGGGGTTTTCCGACGAGCAAAAGCAGCAATTGCAAGTGGCTTCGAAAGAGATTCCCATCTTGCTCGCGCCCAATATGAGCGTGGGCGTGAACGTGACGCTCAAGCTGCTTGAATTGGCCGCCAAATCGCTCAGCACAGGCTACGACATTGAAATCATCGAAACCCACCATCGCCACAAAATCGATGCGCCCTCGGGCACCGCGCTCAAAATGGGCGAGGTGATCGCTAATGCGCTGGGGCGTGATCTCAAAGGCCATGCCGTGTTTGCTCGCGAAGGCATCACAGGTGCGCGTGATCCCTTGGCAATTGGTTTTTCCGCAATTCGCGGCGGCGATGTGGTGGGCGATCACACCGTGCTGTTTGCTGGCACGGGCGAGCGCATTGAAATCACCCACAAAGCCTCCAATCGCGAAGGCTATGCGCAGGGCGCGTTGTGTGCCGTGCGCTTCCTTGCTGACAAGAAAAATGGGATGTTTGATATGTTTGATGTGCTCGGTTTGAACGGATAAGAAGATGGATGCACTTGATTTCCTCAAGCAAAGCGATGGCGTGGGCAAATTCATTGCTGTGTTGCTGTTGTTCATGTCGGTCGCTAGCTGGGTGGTGATTTTCTGGAAAGCTTGGGTCATCAAACGCGCCGTGCCCGATGTTGCCAAATCTATCGCGGGCTTTTGGCAAGCTGCGGATGTGAGCCAAGGCCGCGCCAGCGTGGCCGCATTGGATCGTGAGTTGCTTGTCTTGCCGTTGATCGATGCTGCGCAAATCAACGCTAGCGGCACACTCGCTGGTGCGGGCGACAAAGCGCAGCAGCTCACACGCTTGCTGCGAGACGCCTTGCATGGCGTGTTGCTCAAATTGCAATTTGGCCAAATCTTGCTTGCCACAGTTGGCTCCACAGCTCCTTTTGTAGGTTTGCTCGGGACAGTTTGGGGCATCTACCATGCCTTGATCGGCTTGGTCGGCGCAGGCCAAGTCACGATTGACAAAATCGCTGGCCCCGTGGGCGAGGCGCTGATCATGACGGCTGCTGGATTGGCAGTGGCCATTCCCGCGGTGCTCGCCTTCAACCTGTTTGGTCGCTACGTTGGTCGCATTGAGGCTGATTTGGAAGGCTTCGCCCGAGACTTGCGCGAGCTGCTGGCACAACACGCGGTGTGATTCCATGAGCTTCGGTAAACTTGAACGTAGCAAAGGCAGCCAGCCCATGAGCGAGATCAACGTCACGCCTTTGGTCGATGTGATGCTGGTGCTCTTGGTGATTTTCATCATCACCGCGCCGCTCTTGGCCAGCTCCATCAAGCTCGATCTGCCCAGCACCGATGCCGCCAAACCCACAGAAGCCCCCAAATTCGTCACCGTCGTCATCGACAAATCCGCCAAAATCTTCCTCGGCGACCAAGCTATTGAGCTTCCTGCGCTTGCCGAGAGTCTGAAAAAAACGGCCAATGAAAACAAAGATACCGAAGTCCAACTTCGCTCGGACGAAACTGTTCCTTACGGTAAGGTGGTGGAAGTGATCGGCATTGCGCAAAAAGCAGGCCTCACGCGGATTGGCTTTGTGGCGAATCCGCAAGCGCCAGCGGCAAAGCCCTAGGCATCACCCCTGGCCGCTGAAGCCAAATCATCCACCCTGTGCGTTTGCGATTGCTTGGATATACAATTCAAGCTTGTATATCCATCAGGAGAGCATCATGCAAGTCGCAAAGTGGGGCAATAGCTTAGGTGTGCGCCTGCCTGTAGCGCTGGTGCAAGCGCTGGGGATTTCTGAGGGTGATGAGCTGGAGGTGCGGCCTGTGAAGCGCAAAACATCCAAAAGCATGCCTGCTGTGGAAGTGAGCAAAGAGCCCAGCAAGAAAGAGCTGATCGAAGAAATCGGCCAAAAATTTCGCGGGCGCTGGCCCGTCGGCATGAAATTTGATCGCGAAGAGGCGAATGCACGATGAGTGCAGCTCCAGTAGCTTTTATCGACACGAATATCTTGGTTTATTGGATACAAGATCAAGAACGAGCAAAGCTGGTGCAGAGTCTGCTTGCTAGCGCTTGCGTTATCAGTGTGCAAGTACTCAACGAATTCGCCAATGTGCTGCGCAAAAAGTCTGGTATGTCATGGGAAGAAATTCGCTCGATCCATGCCGTGTTGCATAAAGTTTGCACCGTTGTCGATTTGACGCGCCGCATGCAAGGGCTCGCAATGGTTTTGGCTGAGCGCTACAAACTCACTATTTATGATGCCAATATTCTTGCCGCAGCGGCCTTGAGCGGCTGCGCTCTGATGTACTCAGAAGATATGCAAGATGGGCTGCGCGTTCAGATTCCGCCTGAGTTTGGCGGTGGCGCAGTAGCCATTAAAAATCCATTTATTGAAAATTTGATTTGAACACCATGCAAGAAAAATACGATCACACCGCGCTAGAAAAGGCTGCGCAAGACCACTGGAATGCTGCGGATGCCTATCGCGTGCATGAGCATGCCAAAGATGCCCAAGGCAATTTAAAGCCCAAATACTATGCCTGCTCGATGCTGCCCTACCCCAGCGGCAAGCTGCACATGGGCCATGTGCGCAACTACACCATCAACGACATGCTGGCGCGGCAGTTGCGCATGAAGGGCTTTAATGTGCTGATGCCGATGGGCTGGGATGCATTTGGTTTACCTGCTGAGAACGCGGCGATGAAAAATGGCGTGCCGCCTGCGAAGTGGACCTACGACAACATTGATTACATGAAGCGCCAGATGAAGGCGATGGGTTTGGCGATTGACTGGAGCCGCGAGATGGCGGCTTGCGATCCGGCATATTACAAATGGAATCAGTGGCTATTCTTGAAAATGCTGGAAAAGGGCATCGCCTATCGCAAAACGCAGGTCGTCAACTGGGATCCGGTCGATCAAACAGTGCTGGCCAATGAGCAAGTGATTGATGGCAAAGGCTGGCGCACCGGTGCAGCGGTGGAAAAACGCGAAATTCCGGGCTACTACTTGAAGATCACCGATTACGCGCAAGAGCTGCTTGATCATGTGCAGATCGGCAACCCGAACGCCACGCTCACCGGCTGGCCCGACAAAGTGCGCCTGATGCAGGAAAACTGGCTCGGTAAATCTGAAGGTGTGCGCTTTGCATTCCCCCATGAAATCAAAGATGCGCAGGGTAAGTTGATTCAAGACGGCAAGATGTACGTCTTCACCACTCGCGCCGACACCATCATGGGCGTGACCTTCGTGGCGGTGGCTCCCGAGCATCCGCTGGCCGTGCGTGCGGGAGAAATCAATCCTGCTCTTTCACCCAAAATTGAAGCACTCAAAGCGGGCGGCACGACGGAAGCCGAACTCGCCGTTAAAGAAAAAGAAGGCGTGGCCACGGGCTTGTTTGTCACGCATCCGCTTACCGGCGCGCAAATCGAAGTGTGGGTGGGCAACTATGTGCTGATCAGCTATGGCGATGGCGCAGTGATGGGCGTACCTGCGCATGATGAGCGGGATTTTGCGTTTGCGAAAAAATACAGCTTGGCGATCCAGCAAGTGGTCGATGCTGTCGGCATGAATTTTTCGACGGATGTATGGAGCGACAGCTACGCCATCAAAGGCGAAGGCGTCGGTATCCATTCCAGCCAATACGACGGTTTGAAATTCAAAGCCTGCACAGATGCAGTCGCTGCGGATCTCGCTGCCAAAAACCTCGGCGAGAAAAAAATTACTTGGCGTTTGCGCGATTGGGGCATCAGCCGCCAGCGCTACTGGGGCACACCGATTCCGATCGTGCATTGCGCCGAGCATGGTGCGCAGCCTGTGCCGTATGACCAATTGCCTGTCAAGCTGCCCGAAGATTGCATTCCCGATGGCTCAGGCAATCCGCTGCACAAGCATGAAGGTTTTCATGCGGGCGCAGCCTGCCCGATCTGCGGTAAGGCCGCGCGGCGCGAAACCGACACGATGGACACTTTCGTCGATTCAAGCTGGTATTTCATCCGTTACTGCTTGCCTGAAGCCGATCAAAAACTCAGCGCAGAGATGACCAATAGCGCGGTGAATTACTGGATGCCAAAGGAGGCCGGCCCCTCCGGTAGCGCACCCGCGATGGATCAATACATCGGCGGCATCGAGCACGCCATCTTGCATTTGCTCTACGCCCGTTTCTGGACGAAAGTCATGCGCGATATGGGGTTGATGCAGGCCGACGAGCCCTTCACCAAGCTGCTGTGCCAAGGCATGGTGCTCAATCACATCTATTCGCGCAAAAATGAAAAAGGCGGCAAAGAGTATTTCTGGCCGCACGATGTGGAGCATGTACATGACGAGGCCGGCAAAATCATCGGCGCAAAGCTGAAACATGCTGTGGATTACGCAGGCGGGCTTTTGCCTGCTGGCACGGCCATCACCTACGAAGGCGTAGGCACGATGAGCAAGAGCAAAAACAATGGCATCGACCCGCAAGAACTGATCGACAAATATGGTGCTGACACCGCTCGCCTGTACACCATGTTTACTGCCCCGCCCGAGGCCACGCTGGAGTGGAACGACGGCGCAGTGGAGGGCAGCTACCGATTCTTGAAGCGCGTTTGGGGCTTTGGTGGCAAACTCAATACTATGAATTCGATAGCATCTAGCGCAGGATTTATAAGGACAGATGGCGTATTTGATGCAAAAACCTTGAGTAAACCGGCGCAAGCGCTGCGCCGAGAGATTCACACCGTGCTGCGCCAAGTGAGCTACGACTACGAGCGCATGCAATACAACACGGTGGTCTCGGGTGCGATGAAGCTGCTCAATGCACTTGAGGGCTTCAAAGGCGGGGGCGGCACGCAGGTGGCGGCCAACAGCGACATGGCGGCTGTGTTTGAAGGCTTTGGCATCTTGCTGCGCGTGCTCTACCCAGCCACACCGCATCTGACGCATGCGCTGTGGCAGCAGCTCGGATTTGCCAAAGCACATGGCGAGCTGCTGGACGCGCCATGGCCGCAGGTCGATGAGAGCGCCTTGGTGCAAGACGAGATTGAGCTGATGCTGCAAGTGGGTGGCAAATTGCGCGGCTCGGTGCGCGTGCCTGCTGGTGCGAGCAAAGAGGCCATTGAGGCGGCAGCACTTGCTACCGAGGCCTTCCAAAAAGCAGCGGCAGGTGCAGCACCGAAGAAAATCATCGTGGTGCCCGGGCGATTGGTTAACATCGTCGTCTGATGCAAGTTTCTCCTATCTCCTCTTCCCGTCGCCAAGCGCTTGAGCGCCTGAGCGTTTTCGCCGCTGTCTCTAGCGTGGTCAGCTTGCTGCCCGCCTGTGGTTTTCAGCTGCGCCAAGCGCCCAATCTGCCGTTTAACACGATGTACGCGGGCTTTGCGGAGAGCTCCAGTTTGGGTCAAGAGTTGAGGCGCTCGCTAGAGGCCAGTGGTGTGCGCGTGATCTCAGATAACCGCCAACTCGATGCTGCGCAAGTGGTTTTGGAGGTGCTTCAAGATCAGCGCGAAAAAACCGTGGTCGGCGTGAACGCCTCCGGCCAAGTGCGTGAATTTCAGCTGCGCATCCGCTTTAAATTCCGTTTGCGCGGCAAAGATGGCAATGAAATCATCCCCGAAACAGAGCTGCTGCTTCAGCGCGACATCAGTTTCAACGAAAGCGGCGCACTGGCCAAAGAATCTGAAGAAGCTTTGATTTATCGCAGCATGCAAAGCGACATCGTGCAGCAGGCGCTGCGCAGACTCTCGTCGGTCAAGATGCTGTGAATCTAGGCTCAAGCCGATTCAACCTAAAAATTCAAGTCAAATCGGCCATTAGCCGTTATAAAACCTGCTTAGTATGCTATATATTTTATAGCGCACGATGACGCATCAAGGTTGACTTTCCAAACAGGCTTTCCACCAAATCTACTGCCAGCTCGGCGGTTTGGTTGCGAATATCGAAAGCAGGATTGAGCTCCACGATATCGAGCGAAGCGAGCAGGCCGGTGTCAGCAATCATCTCCATGCACAGCTGCGCTTCGCGGTATGTGGGGCCGCCGCGCACGGTGGTGCCCACACCTGGGGCGATGTCAGGGTCGAGAAAATCCACATCCAGACTCACATGCAGATGGGTGTTGGTATCCATCAAGGCCAGCGCCAGCTCCATCGCGTTGCGCATGCCCATTTCGTCGATGTAGCGCATGTCAAACACTTCAATGCCCATGTCGTGCACGAGCTTTTTTTCGCCCGCATCGACGCTGCGAATACCAAGCTGGCGAATCTCTTTTGGGTGTAGCGCAGGCCGCGCAGCCGAGAAGCCGCCGATGCCCACCAGCTCTTGCGGGCCTTGGCCGCACAGGCAGGCTACAGGCATGCCGTGGATGTTGCCGCTGGGCGTCATGGTCGCGGTGTTGAAATCTGCATGCGCATCGAGCCAGAGCACGCGCAGTTTTTTGCCTTTTTCTTTGCAATGCTTGGCCACAGCGCTGATCGAGCCAATGCCTAAACTATGGTCGCCGCCCAGCATCACCGGCAAATGCCCTGCGCGCAGCTCGCTGAGCATCGCCTCGTGCAGCAACTGATTCCATTGCGCGACCTCGTTCAAATGACGAAAGCCGTTCACCGCAGGCAGCCAAGGGTTCGCTGGGCCGAGCAGATTGCCGCAGTCTTTGACAGACAAGCCAAACTGCGCAATCGCTTGCGCGATGCCCGCCACGCGCAGAGCCTCGGGGCCCATGCTCGCACCGCGTGCGCCTGCGCCGATGTCGGTGGGTGCGCCGATCAGGCTGACCGAAGAGAAAGAGGTCGTGTTGTTCATGCCGCCACTGTAGCGGCAGTTGGGCGGGTGACGTTGCGCACAGGCGCGGTAGGCTGGATCAGTTGATACAGATTCTTCGGATCGTCAAGCTTTGGAATCAGATCGAGCGGTTGCCCCATCTCTTGCGCGATGGCGCTACTCTGTAGAAAACGCAGCGCAGAAAAATCTTCCAACGCAAAGCCCACAGAATCAAACATCGTGATTTGTGCCTCGCTGGTGCGCCCCTCCAGCTTACCCGCCAACACTTGCCACAGCTCTGTGACCGCAAAATCGGCAGGCATGTGCTGCAAATCGCCCTCGATGCGCGTTTGTGGCTCGAACTCAACAAACACGCTTGCCAGATTCATCACCTCGGGCGGAATCTCTGTCTTGCCGGGACAGTCGCCGCCCACGCCATTGATGTGCATACCGGGCTCAATCATGTCGGCATTCAGGATGGCGGCGTTGGTTTTGTCGGCGGTCACGGTGGTGATGATGTCCGCGCCGAGCACCGCTTCGCGCACGCTGGCATAGCTGCTCAGCCTCAAGCCGCGCGCATCGGGGTTGGCTTGCAGATTGCGCATGAGTTTGGCGGTGGCTTCAATGTCGGTGTCAAACAAATGGATTTCTTCAATGCCCAGCAGATGATGAAAAGCCAGCGCTTGGAATTCACTTTGTGCGCCATTGCCAATCAAGGCCATGCTGCGGCTGTCCTGCCGTGCCAGAGCGCGAGCGGCCACAGCGCTGGTGGCGGCGGTGCGAATCGCCGTGGTCAGCGTTAATTCGCTGATCAAGAGCGGCATGCCCGTGGCCACATCGGCCAACACGCCAAAAGCCATCACGGTAGGCAGGCCGCGCTGGGTGTTTTTCGGATGCCCGTTGACGTATTTGAAGGTGAAGGTGCGGTCGTCGGCAATCGGCATCAGCTCAATCACGCCGTCTTGGGAGTGCGCGGCCAAGCGAGCTGATTTGTCAAACGCCTTCCAGCGCAAGAAGTCTTGATGGATATTGGCCGCCATGCCTTGCAGCACGAGCGGCAGGCCGAGTTTTTTGACGAGGCTTGCTGCCTCTTGGGCGCTTAAAAACTGGGTGCAGAGGGCTTGGTTTGTGTATTGCATGGCAATCTCCTGGTGCGATAGACGCGCTGTTTTTTGATCAGTTTGGAGTTTGCAGTTAAGCAAAGGCAATGAAAATAGCAAAAAATGCATTAAATATGCTATTTTTCTGACAAAAAAACAGAGAAAAGTAGCAAAATGGCAAAAATGGACGAAACTGACCACCAACTGCTCTCCCTCTTGCGCCAAGACGCGCGTCTGTCCATCGCCGATTTGTCGCACAAGTTGGCCGTCTCGCGCGGCACGGTAACGAACCGCATCGCCAAGCTAGAAGACGCGGGCATCATCGTGGGCTACACAGTACGGGTGCGCCCCGATGTGCAGCGCAATGACATTAAAGCGTGGATGAGCATTGCCGTGGAAGGCAATCAAACGCGCTTGGTGATCGCCAGTCTCTTGGGCGAGCCCAATGTGGCCACGCTGCACGACACGAATGGCCGCTGGGATTTGCTGGCCGAGCTGCGAGCAGAAAATTTGCAGGAATTGGGCAAGACGCTCGAGCGCATTCGGCTGGTCAAGGGCATCAGCAATACCGAGACGAGTATTCATCTGGAGACCTACCGTTTGTCTTAGGTTCTGAGCGTTTTGGGGTGTTTGCCGTTATATATTGTGCATAGTTTGCTATTGAATTAATAGTAGTTTCGTTCTGCGGGTTGCTTCTTTGTTGCGTCGGCGCTGCCTGAGCGGGGATACGCCGCGCTCATGGTCCCTGCTCGGGTAGTCACGCGACACCTGTCGCGATATGACGATGTGAAACGCTTCGCGTTTCCCCGCCCTGTGCTGCGAAAATCGCGCGGCGTATCCCCGCTCAGGCAGAGCCTGATAGAACGCGGAAGATCTTCGCGCGTAGATGGTCAAGCTTCAGTCAATTTGCTGGCGAGGACATGGCGGCGCTCAACTTCGGTCTGCTATCGCGGACACGGTGGCGCACAACGATGGCCACTGAAATTCAAGTCGCGCACCAACCAACCAAAACAGTCGCACACCAACCCCGGCCTGTGGGAGTCGTAGTCGGGCGGGCGATTTTCGCAGTGCAGGGTCAGCCAACGCGCAAGCGTTGACGTTCGTCAATCAGCGGCAGGTGCCGCAAACTCCCGAACCGGGACCATGAGCCCGCCCGACTACGGCTCCCACCGGCCATGGAGCTCTAACCCACAAGTCACAGCACGCCAGGCCACACGCGAACCAACAAGCAAGTCAACAATTAAATCTAAACAGAGCCAATTAAAACGTCCCCGGAAAACTGCCGCCGTCGATCAGGATGTTTTGGCCGTTGATATAGCCTGCGTGTGCGCTGCAAAGGAAGGCGCAGGTTTTGCCGAATTCTTCGGCGTTGCCTAGGCGCTTGCCGGGCAAGGCGGCGATGCGGGCGGCCTTTACTTCGTCTGCGCTTTTGCCGCTCTTGGCGGCCTGGGCGGCGAAGTTACCGGCCAAGCGGTCGGTGTCGAAGATGCCAGGCAGTAGGTTGTTGATCGTCACGCCTTGCGCGGCCAAGCTGGAGCGGGCGATGCCTGCAACGAAACCGGTCAAGCCGCTGCGAGCGCCGTTGCTCAATCCCAGAATATCAATCGGCGCTTTCACCGCGCTGCTGGTGATATTGACGATGCGGCCAAAGCCGCGTGCGGCCATGCCGTCCACCGTGGCTTTGATCAGCTCAATCGGGGTGAGCATATTGGCATCCAGCGCGGCCAGCCAAGTGTCTCTGTCCCAAGTGCGGAAATCTCCGGTGGGCGGGCCGCCTGCGTTGGTGACGACAATGTCGAAATCTTTGCGCAAGGCGAAGATCTGCTCACGGCCAGCGGCAGTGGTGATGTCTGCGGCTATTGTCAAGATTTGAGGCACATTTTTTATGCCATTTGGGCTGTTAGCCGTTATAGAATCAGCGCAGAGCGCTCTTAATTTCATAGCAGATGCTTCAAGCGCCTCGCGCCCGCGCGAGACCATCACCACGTTCACGCCCTCAAGCGCCAAGGCTGCTGCGCAGCCGTGGCCCAAGCCTTTGCTTGCACCGCCCACCAAGGCCCAACGGCCTGCAATACCCATATCCATGATGTGTTTCCTGACTTGTGTGAACCTGTATCTAGGCAGAAGATACGCAGGCGCGGCTTGGATTATCGAGCACTTGCGCCAAAAGCCAAATCATGCCAAAATTAATCATTAGCGAACCACAGTTTCTTATTTGAGACAAAACATGCCCCTTTCTTCGATTTCTTTGCAAGATCGTCGCGTGCTCATCACGGGCGCGGCGCGTGGCTTGGGTGAGGCTTTTGCAAGGGCCTGCGTGAGCGCGGGGGCGCGGGTGGTGATTGCAGATGTGTTGGCCGAACGTGGTGCGGCGCTGGCATTGGAGCTGGGGGATGCCGCGTATTTTGTGGCGATGGATGTGGCCAGCAGCGTCTCGGTGAATGCGGGCATGCAAGAGGCGGTGCAATGGCTGGGAGGGCTCGATGGCTTGATCAACAACGCAGCAATCACGAATTCTGGCGGCAAGCTGATGCATGAGCTGGAAGAGGAGATGTTTGACCGCGTGATGCAGGTCAATATCAAAGGCGTGTGGCTGGTGACGACGGCGGCGCATCCGCATCTGAAAGCTGCTGCGGCAAACGGCGGTAGCGGTGGCGGCGCGGCCAGCGTGCTCAATATTGCATCAGACACGGCGATGTGGGGCGCACCGCGCTTGATCGCCTATGTCGCTAGCAAAGGCGCGGTGATCAGCATGACGCGAAGCATGGCGCGTGAGCTCGGGGCAGACGGCATCAGCGTGAACGCCATCGCGCCGGGCTTGGTGGTGGGTGAATCCACTGAATATGTGCCTCAGGCGCGGCATGAGCAATACAAAAATGGCCGCGCCATCCAGCGCGAGCAGCAGCCACAAGACTGCACCGATGCCGCACTTTTTTTGCTTAGCAGTGGCGCAAGCTACGTGACGGGGCAAGTGTTGCCGGTCAACGGTGGCTATGTGATGAATTAAGGAGACCTGCAAGATGCAAGCAGCTAACGATGCAACGTTCAACGCGCGCGGCCTGCTCGATGCCGCAATTCCGCCCGAGGCGCAAATTCAGCAAGGTATGTTGCCTGCGGCTGGGCAAAATTTTGAGCAATGGCTCGAATCGCGCGTTGCCCGCTTTGCAACGCGCCAATACGACTGGGATGCTTTGAAATTCCAAGCCGATTTCGACCCCAAATACCGCCGTGCACAGATGCGTTATGTGGGCACGGGAGGCGCTGGCGTGGTGTCAGACAACAACACCGTGCCCGTGGGGCATTTCACCTTTTCCACGATGGTGATTCCGGCCAAACACGAGGGCCCAAGCCATATCCACTACGACGTGGAAGAAATCTTCTTCCTGTTGCGCGGCACGCTCAAAGTGGTCTGCGAAAAGCGCGATGCATCTGGCGCTGTCACGGATCGTTGGGAAACTGTGTTGAAAGAGCGCGATTTGATCAGCGTGCCACCCGGCGTGTACCGTGAAGAAATCAACATCGGTGAAGAAGATGCGCTGATGTGCGTCATGCTCGGCAGCCCAGCGCCGATCCGCCCGGTCTATCCACCCGGCTCGCCTCTGTCTCAACTCAAGCGCTGAACAGCCATGACGCTATTAGAACAACTGCAAAGCATGCCCACGCAAGGCGTGGCTTTGCCTTGGCAGGGCTTCATCCGCTATCGCAAACCACAATTAATTGGGGTCAGAACCCAATTAATTTCAAGCAAAGAGCAAATTAATTGGGTTCTGACCCCAATTAATTTAACCCCCATCGTTTTGTTGCACGGCGTTGGCTCGGGTTCGGGCAGTTGGCTGCATCAGTTGAAGGATGAGCGTTTGGGGCATGTGTTGGCTTGGGATGCACCGGGCTATGCTGACAGCTCGCCGCTCAAGACCCTCCAGCCCGCGGCATCCGATTACGCGCAGGTGCTCTGGGCTTGGCTGGATGCTTTGAATATTCAAGATGTGCATCTGGTGGGTCATTCCTTGGGTTGCATCATGGCTGCTGGCGCTGCGCGTTTGCAGCCTGCACGTGTGAAAGCACTGAGCTTGCTTGCGCCCGCACAAGGCTATGGGCAAGCACCCGCAGAAGTGCGCGAAAAAAAGCGAGACGAGCGTTTGCAAGCGATGCAAGAGCTAGGATTACAAAAAATGGCCGAGCAGCGTGCGCCGCGCTTGCTCTCGCGGCAGGCCAGCGCTGAGCAGATTGAGCTGGCCACTCACATGATGAGCCACCTGAACGAAGGCGGCTACACACAAGCCACCCACATGCTGAGCACCGCAGACCTACGCGCCGATCTTCAAGCTTTCAAGCAAAACAGTGCAGCACCGATTCGCATCGCCTGTGGCGATCAAGACATCATCACACCGCCAGCAGCCTGCCAAGACTTGGCCCGCAGCATCAACGCACCCTACACATCGCTGATCGGCGCGGGGCATTTGTGCGCATTAGAAGCTGCGCCTGCTATCGCTTCATGGCTCGTTAGCTCAAAAGAAGACATCCAATATGGCTGACGCATCCAACACCCCACTCGACTCAAGCAGCGATGAAAGCGCCTCGCGCTACACCGTGCCTGCCTTGGCGCGGGGCTTAGAAATTCTGAGCTACTTCACGCATGAGCGGCGCATCCTGTCCGGGGCGCAATTGGCCAAGATGGCCAAGCTGCCGCGAGCCAGCGTGTTTCGTATGTTGCAAACGCTGGAGCAGGCGGGCTATCTAGATCGCGTGGGCGAGCCGGGCACGCATCCGAGCTACCGTTTAGGTGTTGCCGTGCTGCGCTTGGGCTTTGAATTTCTCGCTTCAATGGAATTGACTGAGCAGGGTCGCCCGGTACTGGAGTCGCTCTCAGATGCGTGTGGGCATTCGTCGCATATTGTGGTGCGTGATGGGAGAGATGTGGTCATTGTGGCCAAGGCCTTGGGGCGGCATGCCACTTTCCATGCGATCCAGGTGGGCGCGCGTCTGCCCGCACACGCCACCGTGTTGGGCCGTGTGCTATTGGCCGGCATGAGCTTGAAAGAGATCACACAGCTGTATGAGCACCATCCCATGAAGTCGTATACGCCGCACACGCCTTCTACGCCGATGGATCTGAAAGCAGCCATCGACGAAGCCAGTGAAATGGGCTATGCAGTGAGTCAAGGCGGTTTTGAATCGGGCATCTCCACCATTGCCGCACCCGTATTTAACGAAGACAAGCTGGTCTGTGCCGCCGTCAGCGTCACGGTGCTGTCTGCACGGATACCGGAAGACAAGCTACCCCTGCTCATCACGCAAGTGCGCGAATCTGCGCATTTGCTCACATGGCGGATGCAACACACACCGGGCTATCGCACATGAATGTTTTAGATTCAGCCGCTGTGCTGCAAACGCAGGTCAACACAGGCGAAATCGTGGCACGCTTTTTAGAAGCGCAGGGTGTGAAGCTGGCCTTTGGTGTGATCTCCATTCACAACATGCCGATGTTGGATGCATTTCACAGGCGCGGCCAGATTCGCTTTGTGTCGGCACGCGGCGAAGCCGGCGCTTGCAATATGGCCGATGCCGCAGCCCGCGTGAGCGGCACGCTCGGCGTGGTCGTCACCAGCACCGGCACCGGCGCAGGCAATGCCGCAGGCGCTTTGGTCGAAGCCATGACAGCGGGCACACCGCTCTTGCACCTCACGGGCCAGATTGATTCTGAATGGATTGATAAAAACTGGGGCTTTATTCACGAGCATCCCGATCAACTGGGCATGCTGAGCGCAGTGGGCAAAGGCGCGTTTCGCATCAACTCACCGGCACAGGCTTGGGAGGTGTTGCAACGCGCCGCAACACTCGCCCGCACGCCGCCTTGCGGCCCCGTCAGCGTAGAGATCGCTATCGACGTGCAGCAGGCATTTTTAGAAGAAAAAGAGCTGATTGCCCATATAGAATCAGTGCAGTGTGTTACTGAATCAATAGCAGTCAAGTTGCCAAACAGTCAGCACATCGCACAGTTTGCGCAGCAACTCAAATCGGCGCAGCGCCCCATGCTCTGGCTGGGCGGCGGTGCGCGCGGCGCGGCCAACCAAGTGCAAAGGCTGCTTGCCATGGGTTTTGGCGTGGTCAGCTCGGTGCAGGGGCGCGGCATTGTGGCGGAAGACCATCCGGCCACGCTGGGCGCGTTCAATTTGCAAAAAGCCAGTGCCCAGTTATATGCGCGTTGCGATGCGATGGTGATCGTCGGCTCGCGTTTGCGTAGCAACGAGACGATGAAATACAAGATCGCGCTGCCTGCCAAACGCTACCGCATCGATGCGAATGCGGCGGTGCAACACCAAGCCTATGCCTGCGAGATGTTCATTGAAAGCGATGCAGCGTTGGCTCTGGAAGCGTTGGCCGATGCCTTGCAAGGCTATCGCGCAAACGCTGCATGGACGGCAGAAATCCAAGCCGCGCGGCTGGCGGCGCAAGCGCAGGTGGACGCTTCACTGGCGCAGTATGTGGATTTGAAAGATGCGCTCAATCGCGTGGTGGCATCAAAGCTGCAAGGCCAGTGCATCTGGGTGCGCGACATCACGCTCTCCAACACCATGTGGGGCAACCGCAGCTTGGTGCTGCGCCATCCGCGTGCGGGTGTGCATGCACTGGGCGGCGGCATTGGTCAGGGTTTGCAAATGGGCATTGGCGCAGCCATGGCAGCCGAGGTTTATCAAGAAAAACAGCCATCTGCCCTTATAAACACTGCGCAGACAGCTATGAAAACAATAGTACTTGCAGGCGACGGCGGTTTCATGCTGAACGTCGGCGAGCTCGCTTGCGCAGCGCAAGAGCGGGCTGACTTGCTGGTGATTTTGATGAACGACGGCGGCTACGGCGTGATCAAAAACATCCAAGATGCTGATTACGGCAGCCGCCATTGCTATGTGGATTTGCACACGCCCAATTTTGCGCAACTGTGCGCGAGCATGGGTGTGCGGCACATCAAAAGCAGTGATCCCGCGCAGATTGAAACGCAGCTGGTGCAAGCGCTTGAGGGGCGCGGCCCCACGGTGCTGGAAGTGGATATGAAAGTCTGGGGGCCGTTCAACGAAAAATTCGCCGGGCCACAGAGAAAAATATGAAGCCCGAGAGCGCCCCTGTTCTCAATGTCTGCCTGATCGGTTTCGGTGCCATCGGGCAGGCGATTGTGCAGCGCTTGGCTCAGAACGATCCAGCAGCGGGCGCACCTCGCGTGAAGATCAGCCATGTGCTGGTGCGCACTGAGCGGGTGACGCAAACGCAGGCGCTGTTGCCCTCTGGCATACAAGCCGTGAGCGATGTGCCGCCCGATGCCCAGCTCGTGCTCGAATGCGCGGGCCACAGCGCTTTGCATGCTCATGTGTTGCCGGCGCTTGCGCGCGGCATCGATTGCGCCGTGCTGTCTGTCGGAGCTTTGTCAGAGCCCGGGCTGCCCGAGGCTTTGGCGCAAGCGGCCTTTGATAAGGGTGCACAGCTGCATCTGCTGCCCGGCGCGATCGGCGGCATCGATGCGATTGCTGCCGCCAAGCAAGCGGGTTTGACGATGGTGCGCTACACCGGCCGCAAGCCACCCTTGGCCTGGAAGGGCACACCCGCCGAGAAGCTTTTTGACCTGCAAGCCCTTGCAAACAAAGCGCAGAGCGCTACGTTTTTTGAAGCATCGGCACGCCAAGCCGCTGCGCTTTATTCAAAAAATGCCAACGTTGCAGCCACCGTTTCTTTAGCGGGATTGGGGCTCGACGCGACCCAAGTGCGCCTGATTGCCGATGGCACGCAAACCGAGAACGTGCATGAAATCGAACTCGAAGGCGCATTTGGAAAGATGAAATTAGAAATGCGCAACCAGCCTTTGCCAGATAACCCGAAGACTTCGATGTTGACGGTGTTGAGTGCGCTGCGGTTTTTGGAAAATCGCATGGCGGATGTGGTGGTTTGATATGAAGAAGAAAAATCTTTTTGAACGCAGAGGGCGCGAAAACTTCGCAGAGAGCGCAGAAAAGAAAACAGAAGAAATACCAAAGATTGAGCCTTGGTGCTTGCTCAAAAGCAATAACTCGCGCACATTGAAATTTCTTTTTTCTCTACTTTTGAATTTCTTTTCTGCGTCCTCTGCGAATCCTTCGCGCCCTCTGCGTTCAAAAATGAATTCCAACCCTCTGCACGCCATTGCCCCATGAGCACCACCCATCTCAAAACCTACTTCGCAGGCCAATGGCGTGATGCCAGTGGCGCGGCCTACACCACGGAATACCCGGCGACAGGTGAGCCAGTGGCGCAGTTGCATGCCGCCACAATGCAAGATGTCGATGTTGCCGTGCGCTTTGCGGATGCCGCCCGCCAAAAACCCGACTGGGCGAATCTCTTGCCACACCAACGCGCCGCGATGCTTCACAAGATGGCTGCGCTGATTCGTGAGCAAAGCGAAGAGCTGGCGAAGTTACAGCGCCTAGACAATGGCAAGCCCGTGAAAGAATGCCGCGCTCTCGTGGCCAGCGCCGCGGGCACTTTTCAATACTTCGCTGCTGTTTGCGAAACCTTTGAAAGCCCCGTCACGCCGCAGCGCGGGGATGTCCTCACCATGAGTTTGCATCAGCCGCTGGGTGTGGTGGGCGCGATCACGCCTTGGAATTCGCCGATTGCCAGCGAGGCGCAGAAGATTGCGCCAGCGTTGGCGGCGGGTTGCGCCATGGTGATCAAGCCGGCTGAGATCACGCCGCGCATGGCGATTGAGTTGGCGCGTATCGGTGAACAGGCGCTCTTGCCGCCGGGCATCTTGAGCGTCTTGCCGGGCAAAGGCTCGGTGGTGGGCGATGCGCTGGTGCGGCATCCGCTGGTCAAGCGCATCGCGTTCACAGGCGGCACGAATGTGGGCCTAGGCATCGCCGAATTGGCAGCGAAGAAACTCATGCCCGTCTCGCTTGAGCTGGGCGGAAAATCGCCAACAATTGTCTGCACGGATGCAGATTTAGACCATGCGGTGGCGGGGGTGATCTACGGTATTTTCAGTTCCAGCGGCGAGAGTTGCGTGGCAGGCTCGCGCGCCTTCGTGCATGTGAGTGTGTATAAGGAATTCAAGCGCCGTTTGATCACACAAACCCAGCAGCTTCGCGTGGGCGATCCGGGACTCGAATCGACCCACATGGGCCCGCTGATCTCTAAGAGCCATCGCGACAGCGTGGAGCGCTATGTGGCGCTTGGTTTGGAAGAGGGCGGCAAGCTGCTGTGTGGCGGCAAGCGGCCCGCAAGCGAGGCGCATGAAAAAGGCTACTACTTCGAGCCCACGATCTTTGAAGGCTTGCCCAACACCAGCCGCACTTGCCGCGAAGAAATCTTCGGCCCTGTGCTTTGCTTGCTGCCTTGGGACAATGAAGCAGACTTGATCGCCCAGGCCAATGACAACGACTACGGCTTGGCCTGCGGCATCTGGAGCCAAGATTTCAAAACTGCCCTTCGCTTAGGCCAAGCCATTACCGCAGGCACCGTCTGGGTCAACACCTACAAACTCTTTTCCATCAGCACGCCCTTTACCGGCTACAAAATGAGTGGCCTAGGCCGCGAAAAAGGCGCAGCTTCGATCATGGAATACATGATGCAAAAAAGTTTTTACTGGGGCACGAACCGAGATCCATTGCCTTGGAGTCAAGCATGAGCATAGCCAATACGCCCGGATCAGCCGAATCCGGTATCACAGGCATCGACGCGATTGTTTACAGCAGCGATGGCACGAGCGACAACTGGCTAGCCGCGCAAAAATTCTTCAATGACTGGGGCTTGAAAGAACTCGCGGTGAACGGCGAAGAACAATGCTTTGAAACCATGAGCGGCGCGCAAGTGTTCGTGCGCCAACCGCAAGACGCGCGGCTCTCGCCAGCGATGGAGGCGGGTGCGACGCTGCACGAGGTGGTGTGGGCTGTGCAGAGCCAGCAAGCGCTGGATTTATTGCACAAATCCGCCTCTGGCCGTTATAAAATATGCGTAGTTGGCTATGAAAATGATAGTGATTTAAGCAACTTCTCTGTGCTAGATCCACATGGGTTGAAGCAAACATTTCGCATCAGCCAGCAGCGAGAAGTAGCGCTACAGGGCTCGCCAAGTAATCCGTATGGTGCAGAACAACGCATCAATTCGCCGTCTCCCGTGTATGAGCGGGCGCAGCCGGTGGAAATTGGCCATGTGGTGTTGTTCACAGATCGTTTGAACGAGGCGGTGGCGTTTTACGAATCGCTCGGTTTCGTGATGAGCGACAGCTACCCCGGGCGCGGCGCGTTTCTGCGTTGCTCAGCCACAGCGGGGCATCACGATGTGTTTCTGCTGCAATTGCCGCCGGGCGCGGACGGTAAAAGCAAAGTCGGCCTCAATCACATTGCCTTCACGGTGCGCGATATCCACGAAGTGTTTGGCGGCGGTTTGGCGATGAGCCGCGCGGGCTGGAAAACGCAACTGGGCCCCGGCCGCCATCCAATATCAAGCGCCTATTTTTGGTATTTTGAATGCCCTACTGGAGGCCTGATCGAATACAACGCCGACGAAGACCACCTCACTGCCGAGTGGCAACCTAGAGAATTCACACCCGGCCCCACGGTGTTTGCCGAATGGGCGGTTGACGGCGGTATTGATGGCCACACGCGCAGGCAACCTCAAGTGGCTGCCGCAGGTCGATTTTTGACAGAAAAGCGTCCTTAGCCGTTATAAAACGTGCATAGTGTGCTATCTATTTAGGAGTAATTATGAAGATCGATTCTCTCTACGTGAATCCGCATCAAGCCCGCACACGCGAGCCTTCGCAATACGAAACCCTGCTCGGCGACGCGATGGAACGCGCCTTTGGCCAAGGCCACTGGGAACTCGATCAGCTGGTGGGCTACCTAAACCAAAGCGGGCCATTAGCGCCCAATGGCCAAATGTGGGCGACCGAGAGCTTTGCTGCTGAGCTCAAGCGCTTGTCGGCGGCTTGAGATATGAAAGACAAAACATCCGGCCGTGAAAGACGCGTCACTTTCGCGTCTTTCGCGCTCGGAAACTATTCTTCCCCTGTCAACATGCCAACCGGAGCACGACATGACTGAAACTGTGATCCCCATCAAACCCGCTGCAAAACCCGCCCCCACCAAAGCCGCCATCAGCGCTGCGTTAGAAATAGGCCTGAAAAATCTTTGGTATCCGATCTGCCCGAGCGACTGGATCACCGACAAGCCCCGCGCATTGAGAAGGCTGGGCTACAAGCTCGCGCTGTGGCGAGATAGCGCAGGAAAAGCGCATGCGCTGGAAGACCATTGCCCGCATCGGGGTGCGCCGCTTTCCATGGGTGTGAACTTGGGTGATCGCCTCGCCTGCCCGTATCACGGCATTGAAGTGCGCTGCGATGGCATGGTTACCAAAGTGCCGGCCAGCCCCGGCTGCCCACTGGAGAATTCTCGCGCCACGCTCGGCTTTCATGTGAAAGAAGCAGCCGGTACGGTGTGGCTCTACAACAGCGCCGCGAATATTGATGAAGCGCCGCCCCTGAACCTTCCGCCCGAGATCACCGACGGTGCCGTCTGGAGCAACTTCCTTTGCTACGTGGAGTGGGCGGGAGATTACCGCTACGTGATCGACAACGTGATGGACCCGATGCACGGTAGCTTTTTGCACAAAATGAGCCACAGCATGAGCGAGGGCGATATCTCTGCGAAATTCAAGTTGCGCACCACGCCTCAAGGCTTCGTGTTTGAAAAAGATGGTCAGCGCGATGTGAATTTTGATTGGACGGAATGGGCAGACACGGGCGTGCATTGGATGCGATTAGAAATTCCGTATCCGAAAACCGGCGGCCCGGGCGGCAGCTTCGGCATCATCGGCGCGTTCACGCCGATCATCGTGCCTGGCCAGCTCGCTGCAACCGCCGTGTTTTTCTGGCGCTGCCGCCGCGTCACGGGATGGCAGCGCGATGCATGGCGCTTCTTGTATCGCAATCGCTTGGAAAACCGCCATTGGAACGTCTTGGAGCAAGACCGCACGATGTTGGAGGCGATGGAGCCTGATGCGAACCTGCGTGAGCGGCAGTATGAGCATGATCTTGGCTTGCAGCGCCTGCGCCAACATATGCAGCGCTTGGCGATGAAGCAATTGCAATCGGCTTAAAAGTGGGGAGCAGGAAAGTCGTTTTTACGAATGCAGTTTGAATACATCAACTTTACATTTAGAAACTGATGTGTATAAACGACACTCCAAAGCCTAAAAATTACTGAAAAGTTACTCAAAGAGCAGATAAAGACCTTCGAATCATTAGTTTTTGCTTGCGCACACATCTTCAGTCAAGCAAACTAGGAAAGATGTGGAAGAAAAAAGACTTTGATAATTCGTCTCAAGACACGCCGCGCAACAGCTTTTTCAGCAGCGGCTTCTATGGTGTCAGCGAGCAAGACAGCGAAAGCCCCAGCAGTAACTTTTTGCCTAGCACGCCGGGCGTGCTCGCGCCATCCGAGCGCGTGGGCGCTGTGCGGCCTCAAAAAATCAACGACAGCGTGATTCGCTTGGCCACAAGCATTCAGTCGTCTCAGCAATTTGACGCGATGCGCCTCACGCTCAAGCTCACTGATTGGGAAATTTTGGCGCAGCATTTGCAGGCATTTACGGTGGAAGCTGGGCAAGAAGTGATCCGTCAAGGCGCAACTGAAGTCACGGTGTATATCGTGGAGTCAGGAACGTTGGGCGTACATCACGAAGATGCCAACGGCAAAATTCAATTGGCAACCGTCGGTCCGGGCTCTGTCGTGGGTGAGGGCGCATTTTTCGCCCGCACGCCGCGCAACGCAACGGTGCAAGCGATGAACAAAGGCGTGCTCTGGGGGCTTTCTCCGATGCGCTATGCAGAATTGGCGCATCGCCATCCAAGCATTGCGTTGAGCTTCGTGATGGCTTTGGGCAGCGTGGTGACGCGGCGCATGACGAACAAACCCAAGCGCGGCGCAGTGACTTAATTTGCTACTAATTTTGTTGCACTTCAGATTTGAGACTGCCAAGGCTCCCGCAGGCCGAGTTGGCTTGCGAACGTTTGATGGAATAGCGCGCAACCTGGTCTCAACAAAACAAAATCTTCCGAACAAAGACAACACAAGATGCTATTAAATTAATAGCATTAGATGCATATTTTATAGCGATTAGAGCCCGATTTGAATTAAAAAATCACACACCCAGCATCAAGCGCATATTCTGCACCGCCGCGCCGCTAGCGCCCTTGCCCAAGTTGTCATACCGCGCCACGAGCACGGCTTGGCCTATTGAGTCGTTGCCAAATACCGAAAGCTCCAACATATTGGTGTTGACCAAAGCAGTAGGCTCGATTTTGTTCCCTTCCGCCGCCGCAACCACTTTCACATACTCGCAGCCTGCATAACGTGCGCGCAGCACATCTTCGAGCTGCTGGGCGGTTGTGACACCGTTCATCAGATCGAATTGCAGACCAATGTGATCGATCATGCCGCTGTGGAAATTGCCTACCGTGGGAATGAAAATCGGCCGGCGGGAAAGGCCGGAGTATTTGTGCAGCTCAGCCACATGCTTGTGCGCCAAATTCAGGCCATACACCTCCAGCGGGGGTGCAGTTTTGGCGACTTCGTAGGCCTCAATCATTTGCCGTCCGCCGCCTGAATAGCCCGAAAAGCCCTGCATCACCACCGGATAGTCGCTCGGCAAGAGCCCTGCGTCAATGAGTGGGCGTAGCAGCGCGATGCCGCCGGTGGGGTAGCAGCCAGGGTTGGCTACGAATTGCGCGTTTTTAACGGCCGTGGCTTGAGCGGCGTTCAATTCAGGAAAGCCATAGACCCAGCCGGGCGCGGTGCGATGGGCGCTGGAGGCGTCCACCATCTTCAAAGGACTCAAGCCTTTTTGGGCTCTTTCGCTGGCCAGCTCTGCGCAGAGTGCTACGGATTCAATAGCAGATTGGTCATGCAAGCAAAGCACCACGAGATCGGCTTCGTTGAACAATGCTTTCTTGGCTTCGATGTCTTTGCGCTTTTCTGGCGCGATGGAAAGCACCTGAATCTGCGGTAGCAGCGCCAAACGCTCGCGGATTTGCAGTCCGGTGGTGCCTGCTTCGCCGTCGATAAAGACTTTTGCCATGGTGCTGCTCCTGATGCTGAGGGGAATAATGCGGGAAATACGAACAAAAATGGTGCGTCGCAACATGATACAGTTACGCGCTGAAATCGCTTGGTAACTTAACCGTTGCAACGCCGACGATTTTGCATGAAATCAGTCCATCTCGTCATCAAAACGAATCACAGCCGGAAATCCTACCCATGAAAATCCACGAGTACCAAGGCAAGGAAATCTTGCGTCAATTTGGCATCCCGGTGCCGCGCGGCATTGCTGCCTTCACCGTGCAAGAAGCCATCGAAGCCGCACAAAAATTGGGCGGCCCGGTGTGGGTTGTCAAGGCGCAAATTCACGCTGGTGGCCGTGGCAAAGGCGGCGGCGTGAAAGTGGCCAAGAGCATTGAAGATGTCAAGCGCCTAGCTGGCGAAATCTTGGGCATGCAGCTCGTCACGCACCAAACCGGCCCAGTTGGCCAAAAAGTGCGCCGCCTCTATATTGAAGACGGTGCGGATATCAAGCAAGAATATTACGTGTCCGCTGTGACGGATCGCGCCACGCAGAAGGTGGCCTTCATCGCTTCCAGCGAAGGCGGGATGGACATTGAAGAAGTGGCGCACAACCGCCCCGAGAAAATCATCACGATTTTTGCCGATCCAGTGTTGGGTTTGACCACAGAGCAAGCCAAAGATTTGGCCGACCGCATTGGCATTCCCGCAGACTCTACAGCCCAGGCGGTGGATGTCTTCCAAAAGCTCTACAAATGCTACATGGACACCGATGCAGCGCTGGTGGAAATCAATCCGCTGAACCGCGACAGCAAAGGCAACATCATGGCCTTGGATGCGAAATTCAATTTCGACTCTAACGCTCTGTTCCGCCACCCGGACATCGTCGCTTACCGTGATCTGGACGAAGAAGACGCAGCGGAAGTCGAAGCCTCCAAATTCGATCTGGCCTACATCTCGCTAGAAGGCAACATCGGCTGTTTGGTCAACGGCGCAGGCCTGGCCATGGCCACGATGGACACCATCAAGCTCTACGGCGGCGAGCCAGCCAACTTCTTAGACGTAGGCGGCGGTGCGACTCCTGAAAAAGTGACCGAAGCCTTCAAAATCATGCTGAAAAACCCGAAAGTGGAGGCCATTTTGGTCAACATCTTCGGCGGCATCATGAAATGCGACACGATTGCCACGGGCATCATCACCGCCTGCAAAGCCACCAATCTGAGCGTGCCCCTCGTTGTGCGCATGAAAGGCACCAACGAAGAACTCGGTAAACAAATGCTCAAAGATTCTGGCTTGCCGATCATCAGCGCCGATTCGATGGCCGAAGCCGCCGAAAAAATCATGGCCGCTGTGAAAGCCTAAGGAAACGACATGTCTATTTTCATCAATAAAAACACCAAAGTCATCACCCAAGGCATCACCGGCAAGACCGGCCAGTTCCACACGGAAAAATGCCAAGAGTATGCCAACGGCAAAAACTGCTTCGTCGCGGGTGTGAACCCGAAAAAAGCCGGTGAGTCGATCTTCGGCATTCCCATCTACGCCTCCGTCAAAGAAGCTGCTGGCCAAACCGGTGCAACCGTTTCTGTGATCTATGTGCCGCCTGCAGGCGCGGCTGCTGCGATCTGGGAAGCTGTCGAGGCAGAATTAGATTTGGCAATTTGCATCACCGAAGGCATTCCTGTCAAAGACATGCTCGAAGTGCGCAACCGCATGCGCGCCAAAGAAGCCGCTGGCGGCAAGAAAACCCTGCTGCTGGGCCCAAATTGCCCCGGCCTGATCACGCCTGAAGAAATCAAAATCGGCATCATGCCCGGCCACATTCACCGCAAGGGCCGCATCGGCGTGGTCTCGCGCTCAGGCACGCTCACGTACGAGGCCGTCGCTCAGTTGACTGAAATCGGCCTGGGTCAATCCACCGCTGTCGGTATTGGGGGCGATCCGATCAATGGTTTGAAGCACATCGACGTGATGCGCGCCTTCAACGACGATCCAGACACCGATGCCGTCATCATGATCGGCGAAATTGGCGGCCCGGATGAAGCCGAAGCAGCGCGCTGGTGCAAAGCCAACATGAAAAAGCCCATCGTCGGCTTTATCGCTGGTGTGACGGCCCCGGCCGGCAAGCGCATGGGTCATGCGGGTGCGCTGATTTCTGGCGGTGCCGATACTGCCGATGCCAAGCTTGAAATCATGGAAGCCTGCGGTTTTACCGTCACGCGCAATCCGTCAGAGATGGCCAAGTTACTGAAAGCTCTCCTGTAAATGGCGCTTGGGGTAAGCAGTTTTACCAATTGAAGCGGGCCCTAGCCCGGCTAGACTCTAAAAAAACAAAAAAGCGCTAATTGGCGCTTTTTTTATTCATAACAACGGAGCTGCCATGTTTTTTGGACTTGACCTTTCTTCGCCTCTATTCTGGAGCGCTTTTGGCTCCATCATCCTTGCCAACATCGTACTGTCTGGTGACAACGCTGTAGTGATCGCAATGGCAGCGCGCACGCTCAAGCCAGAACAGCGCGGCAAGGCGATCTTTTGGGGCAGCGCCGCAGCCATTGTGATGCGCATCATTCTCACAATTGTGGCTATCCAGCTACTGACCTTGCCCTATTTAAAGATCATCGGCGCGGTTTTACTGGTCTACATCGGCGTAGATTTGCTCAAAGGGGAAGACGAGAGTGACGGCGAAGGTAAAGAAATCAATGGTATGGCCGCCGCCATTCGTACCATATTGATCGCCGACCTGGTGATGAGTCTTGACAATGTGCTGGCGGTTGCCGCCGCCGCCAAGGGTAACCTTCCACTTCTGGTTCTGGGCCTGCTGATTAGTATCCCACTCATCATTTTTGGCGCAACGCTGCTGACCAAGGTCATGGAGCGTTTCCCCATCATCATCACTATTGGCGCCGCCCTGCTTGGCTTCCTGGCCGGTGAGATGTTGCTGACCGACCCTGCGGTCACGACTAAATTTGGCGCCATGGGCGAGCAAACGATCACTTTTGGCGGAATACTTGGGGCCGTTTTAGTGGTCGGTCTTGGGACTTACCTGACGAAACGCCAGAAAAAGCACAGTACCTGACGCGTTCACGCTCTTCAGAAGCCCATTTACTGTCCGCCTCACTACAAAGACGGGCCGGGGTCATATGTCAGGTGCCTTTAATCGCCGAAATCAGGCCACTCATTTCGCCAATTTCGCAGCCAGACAGGGTCAGAACCAATGTCGCCCCTGTCAAAATAGCTACTTATTTGCAACACAAAGTATGCGTGACGTGAAAAAGTCGCTTGTCCAGCCACAGCCGGTCTGTTAACGTCCCGCGTAGGGTTATTTGTAACCTTACGGCAATTATTCGAGGGATCCCTGCAAATACGCCGAATTAAACCGTTGAATCAAACGGGCACCATACGGCGTGTATGCAGCACAAGGACAAAGGGGCGGGAAGTGG
>JANMHJ010000052.1:0-35496 GCA_031375105.1 Variovorax sp. | reverse complement strand
GGCCAATACAAGCAAATCACCTTTCAGCTGGGAAGATCCATTTAATCTCTCAGCGCAGCTTACCGATGATGAACGCCAAGTGCGTGATGCGGCAAACGCTTACTGCCAAGACAAGCTCGCCAGCCGCGTTATCGATGGTTTCCGCAACGAACACACTGACCCGGCCATCTTTCGCGAAATGGGTGCGCTTGGCCTCTTAGGCGCAACGATTCCCGAGCAATACGGTGGCTCTGGCCTCAACTACGTTTGCTACGGTTTGGTAGCCCGCGAAGTTGAGCGGGTGGACTCTGGCTACCGCTCCATGATGAGCGTGCAAAGCTCACTGGTGATAGTGCCGATTTTTGAATTTGGCAATGAAGCCACCAAGCAAAAATACCTTCCAAAATTAGCCACCGGCGAATACATTGGCTGTTTTGGTCTCACAGAACCGGACCACGGCTCTGATCCCGCCAGCATGATCACGCGAGCCCGTAAGGTCGCTGGTGGCTATAGCCTGACTGGCAACAAAATGTGGATCTCCAACAGTCCATTCGCCGATGTGTTCGTCGTCTGGGCCAAAGACGATGAAGGTGCGATTCGCGGCTTCGTGTTGGAAAAAGGCTGGAAGGGATTATCCGCTCCAGCTGTTCACGGCAAAGTGGGCTTGAAGGCTTCGCTCACCGGCGAGATCGTGATGGACAACGTCTTCTGCCCCAACGAGAATGCCTTCCCCGAGATTCGCGGACTCAAAGGCCCGTTCACTTGCCTGAACTCAGCCCGCTACGGCATTGCTTGGGGCGCACTCGGCGCAGCGGAAGATTGCTACACAAGAGCCCGCCAATACGTGATGGACAGAAAACAATTCGGCCGCCCACTGGCTGCGAATCAGCTGATCCAGAAAAAACTTGCAGACATGATGACCGAAATCAGCCTTGGCCTGCAAGGCTGCCTGCGTTTAGGCCTCATGAAGGACGAAGGCATTGCCAACGTCGAGCTCACCTCTATTTTGAAGCGCAACTCTTGTGGCAAAGCACTCGATATTGCCCGCTTAGCCCGCGACATGATGGGCGGCAACGGCATCTCCGATGAATATGGCGTGGCGCGCCATTTGGTGAATCTTGAAGTGGTCAACACTTATGAAGGCACGCACGATATTCATGCGCTGATTCTGGGCAGAGCGATTACGGGGATTGCAGCGTTTAGCAATTGATTGCTATATATTTAATAGCAATCTGCGCAGTATCTGTGCCGGCGATGCGCTGGTTTCTCTCTGAATTTGCTTAGAGAGATTGCATTTCTTAGAGACCGTCTGCGAATGCGAGCCGCTGCGCTTTGGGTATCCCACTACGCAAATGTCCTCCGGCTGGCGCTGCGCGCGTGCCTCCCCCTTGACTTCGCTGCGCAAGATACCCAAAGCGCAGCGCCGCAAACCCTCTGTCTGTTGACTCATCAGAGAATTGTCTTTCGCATAGGGTCGCGTTGTACGAAACTGGTCTGTGATAGCCGGCTGTGATTGGGTTATCTCCCGCAGCGAAGTCAAGGGGGAATGCGGGCGCAGCACGCAGGAGGACATTCGCGAAGGGGGATAGCTCAAGCGCAGTCGGCTAGCGCAGACCTAAGCGAGCCAACCCAGCCAACTCAGGTCAAGCATCCACGCGAAGTCACCTCAATCACACGCTCCACACGCCCAGACAGCAAACCACCCCGCACACCAATCATCACATCATGCAAATTGACCGTCGGATCACAATGGCCAGGAACGAGCCAGACTACATCACCGATCTCTGGCAAGCGTGAGCCGCGCAAAATGCCATGCTCATCACCGCCGTTGAAGAACTGCCAATCTGCTTTGTGCCCTGCCCAGAAGGTGGGCAAGCCAGAATCAATCGCGTGGCTTTTGTGGCCTGCATCGACGATTGAGCGGTCATCAGCAGAAGTGGTCTGGCGGCTGATGACTTGCGATTTCACAAACAGCGCATGCTCAAAGCGAGGCATGCCATCATCGCGCTCATTGGCCGCGTAATCGGCATCCATGAAGAGATACGAGCCGGCTTGCAGCTCGCCATACACGCCGCTGCTGGCCTCATGAATGAAGCTGCCTGTGCCCGCGCCCGTGACGAGCGACACAGCGATGCCTGCAGCTTGCAACGCTGCTTTCGTGGCCTGCACTTTATCAACCACTTGTGCAATCGCGATCTGACGCTCAGAGGCGCTGCGCAAATGTTGCGCTCTGCCGTGATAGGCCTGCAAGCCGGCGAAGCGCAGGCTAGTATGCTTTGCGATCTCTTGCGCAAGCGGCGCAGCAGCCGCGCCAGGCTCAATGCCGCAGCGGCCTTGGCCAACATCGATTTCAATGAACACACTGAGAACTTGGCCGGGAGCAATTTGCGCTATCGCCTGCGCTAGCTTTCGAATGCCGTGCAAGCTGTCTACAGCCACAGCAAGACTGATTTTTGAAGCCTTTTGGCCTTCTCCCCGGCATAGAATCTGCGCGAGTCGCTCACATTTTGATAGTGACGTAACGACGTTGCTGATGTAGATATCACTCACGCCTTGCGCCGCCAGCGCCTCAGCTTCCGATACTTTTTGCACACACACGCCCACCGCACCCGCCTGCATTTGTAGCAAAGCCAGCTCGGCAGATTTATGCATCTTCGCGTGTGGCCGCAGCTTGATCCTGCGAGCATCCGCAAAATCTTGCATCGCCAGCAAATTGCGATCCATCGCATCCAGATCAATCACCAAAGTGGGCGTATCAATCGCCGCTATGCTTTGGCCAAGCAGCGAATTCAGTGAAGACATATCACGCATGTTGCTCATCCAATCCTTGAGTCAAATGACTTGTGTCGCTCCAACCCACGAGGCTTAAATGCTCGCCATTCCACAAGACGCGGTTGATGCTGGCATTACCCAGCTGCCACGTGCGCGGCGCTTGCAGCTCTAAGCCAGTGGCCTGGCGGTAAATGATGTCCATCACACCGCCGTGGCTCACAATGACGAGGTGTTTTCCATGAAATTGTGCCGCTAGCCGATATAAACACTGCGACACGCGCTCCCGAAACTGTAGCAAGGTTTCACCACCGCCGGGTGAAAAATCTGGCACACGTTTGCGCCACAGAAGCGCCTCCTGCGGCATCTGCGCTTCAATTTCAGCGAAAGTCTTGCCTTGGAAACTGCCGAATTCGCGCTCGCGCAAGCCGCGATCAACCTGCACATCCAGGCCATGGTGTTTGGCCACAGCCAGTGCCGTCTCATAGGCGCGAGCCAAATCGCTGCTGACAATCGCATCCACGCTGTCGCTTGCCAAAGCTGCACCCGCCTGCTCAGCCTGCCAATAGCCTTTTTCGTTCAGGCTCACGTCAAGCTGGCCTTGAATGCGGGTGTCCACATTCCAAGCGGTTTCGCCGTGGCGAATGGCGGTGATGCGGGTGATGGGGGGAACGGCTGCGTCAGTCATCTGCTGACTTTAGCTGGAAATCGTGAGGCGAGTTACCTTGGGATTTCAATATTCACCATGCGCTTGCCCTCTGGTGGCTTGGGAAAGCCTTGCATCGCGGCGGCAAACATCGCGGGCAGCACCGCCTCATCATCGGCCCAGCGGCCTTCATGGCGGGCTTGCGTTTCAAAGACGACGCGGTTGTCTTTGGCATCGCGGATCAGTAGCGAGACCTCTCGGATATACCAAGGCATCTCATAGCGAGGAAAAATCGGCAAGTAAATCACACGCCCCGATCCGGTGACGACATAATCGCGGCCGGCCAAGCCCCAGCCCCAGGTATCGATCGGATCAAACGGCCCTCGATCCAAGCGCTGAATGCGTGCCGCCACTTGCACGGTGTAAGCCACTGCGCTGCTCGCGGATGGCTGCGGTTTGGCCTGAAAACCCAGCTTGCCCAGTTCCTGCGCGGCAGTAGCTTCGAGTTTGTTACGCCTTGCAGCAGCCACCTCTTCCAAATTTTGCTGCGAAGGCAACTGCTCAAAGCGCCAACTGCTGCCCGCCGCAGGTGCAGCTTCGAGCTTAGAAAATGCCGCCACCTGGCTGTCCACAATGCGCAGACCGGAGCAGCCAGTGAGCAAGATGCTCGCCAGCATCACTATCAAAAAGTGAGCATTCCGCGCAGGAAATATAACGGGGAAACCCCTCAAACGCTTCAAAAACCGGCTTTCAAACGAAGCGGATAACTTGGTGCGCAGCATCATCGCTGGCAGCGCTGCCGCAAGGCTCATCGGTCGCGTCAAATGTTTCATGATCAAACCCCTTGTCGCCATCGGGCATGGCGTTGCCAGTTGCTTGGAGGCCCTTGAAGTCATGAAGTTTCGCATCCATCAGATGCGAAGGCACGACGTTTTGCAGGGCATGCAGCATGTTGTCTAAGCGGCCGGGGAATTTGCGCTGCCAATCTTTGAGCATGTTCCCCACCTGTACGCGCTGCAAATTCTCTTGGCTGCCGCACAGGTTGCAAGGAATGATCGGGTATTGCTGCCATTCGCTATAGCGCACGATATCGCGCTCATCCACATAGGCCAGCGGGCGAATCACGATGTGGCCGCCATTGTCGCTTTGCAGCTTGGCTGGCATGCCCTTTAATCTGCCGCCAAAAAACATATTGAGGAACAAAGTTTGCAAGATGTCATCACGGTGATGACCGAGCGCAATCTTCGTGCATTTCAGATCATCGGCCACGCGATACAAAATGCCTCGGCGCAGGCGGCTACACAGCGAGCAAAGCGTCTTGCCCTCTGGGATTTTATCCATCACGATGGAATAGGTATCCTGCTCTTCGATATGAAATTCCACGCCTTTTTGCTTTAAATAAGCGGGCAACACATCTTCGGGGAAACCGGGCTGCTTTTGATCTAAATTGACCGCGATGATCTCAAAATCAATCGGTGCACGCTCTCGCATTTTTAGCAAAATATCCAGCATGGTGAAGCTGTCTTTGCCGCCCGAGAGGCAGACCATCACACGGTCACCCTCCTCGATCATGTTGTAGTCCACAATCGCTTTGCCCACTTGGCGGCACAAGCGCTTTTCCAGCTTGTTGTTTTCAAAAGCCTCGCGTGTGACTTTTTCACGGCTGGCGGGGTCAACCAAGGGGCTAGGGCTATGATCTATTTCGGCAAGTGCTCTCATGCGTGTATTGTCTCACTTTCGTTCTATTCAACATGCCCACCTTTGCCCGCCCCTCCTTTGCCCATGCCTTTCTGCAAGGTATGCGGCATGCCATGGCGATACTCATCCTGAGCTTGGGTAGCTCGTTGGTCTGGGCGCAGTTGGCCAGCTTGCCTGCCGCCGGGATTGAGATTGCAGGGATTGATGTGCTGCCCAACACGCCAAAAGGCTTGAAGTTGGATCAAGTCTTATCGGGCGAAGCAGGTGCTTTTGTGAAGCACGACAGCATTCAAGTGCAACACCTGCATTGGTATCGCGCCTTTTGGCTGCGTATTCATCTCCAGCGCAGCGCGAACGCACCCGCTGCGCCGCAAGATGCTCTTTTGACTATTCCCAAACCGTATCTCGACATCGTTCGCCTCTACACACCAGCTGATGCCGCCCAACCCTCTTGGCAAATGCAAGAGCATGGCGATTTTCTGCCGCCCGATGAATGGACGCACAACACGCTGTATCCGAAGTTCAAACTACCTTCCGCGGCCACCTTGGCTGCTGCGCCCAATCAACGCATGACGCTCTACATGCAGGTCGATCACCTCGCTCCTGTGATGCTGGGCTTAGAACTGACCACTGCAAGGCAATCAAGCAAAGATGATCTGTTGTTCTATACCCTCTACGGTTTGATTTTTGGTGCGATTTTGCTGGCCGCCATCTTGACAGCTGCGCAAGCGTGGCTCAACCGCGATCAGATCTACTGCTGGTACAGCGCCTATGCGGTGTCAGCCATGTTCGCATGCCTGAGTCATTCAGGAATTGCGCAGCAGCTGCTATGGCCGGTCGGTGGTTATTGGCCGGGCACGGCCGTGCAGTTTTTCTTGATGCTGTGTTGTGCGTTTCAGCTGCAATTTACGCGAAGTGTTCAAAACAATCGCATCTTGCCGCGCTGGCAATTAGCAAGCTGCCATGCTTTGACAGTTTGCTGCCTGCTTCTGGCTTTGTGCTTTCCTTTGTTTACCAAGCAGTGGCAAACCATGTATTACATGAGTTTGGCTCTGGTCGCTTCGTCTATGCTGTTCGTCACCCTGACGATGATCACAAGTTGGCGCTTAGGTAATCGACTAGCCAAGGTTTGGCTGTTGGCCTTCATCCCGCTATGGGGTACGGTGGTGATGGCCTTGATGGAAGCCGTGGGCCTTTTGCCTTCGAGCGCTTGGTCATTCAATGCTGCGATTTATGCAGCAGCTTTAGAAGTGTTGGTTATTGGTTTGGCCTTGCAATGGTTTGCCCGCGAGCGCCATGGCGAACGCGAGCGCAACAAGGTGCTTGAAGCCAGCGACCCACTCACCGGCTTTGCCAATGCCGAGCAATTTCACCAGCGCTTGGCAGCAAGCTGGCAACACAGCCTGCAGTCTGGCCAAGATTTGGCTGTGGCCTACATACGATTGCAGACGACGAGCCACAGCGCTGCGCATTTGGAGCAACTGCTCAAGCGCTGCGTGCGCGTGCTGCGCAGCGCCACACATGGGCATGATCTGGTGGCCCGGCTCGACGGCCCACTGTTGGCCCTGTTGATGCCCGGCGTGAGCATGGGCGATGATCTGAACCAACGCCTCTCGCGCATCATTGCGCTGGGCTTGATGCCAGATCCCACCCAGCAAGGCAGCATCTTGCAATTTCGCATCGCTGCCACCACGCGCATGCGCCATGGGTTGTCGCACGAGCCTGTGGATGCAAGTTTACAAAAACTGTTGGATGAGCCGCGTGGCTGGGGCAGCAAGCCAATTCGCTATGTTGACCGCTCAAAACCAACACAACAAGCCATGGCAGCTGTGCAAGACAGTGCAGAAATTGATGCGCTGTGGGACAAAGCCTTGGCGCAAGATATCAAGGGCAGCGCTTTGATCAACAAGCCGACTCATTGACTCAACGCACGTACGCTGGCCCTGCGCTCAAAGCCGCCAGCGCGCGTCCATCCAGATCAGGCGGCGCTCTAGCCATCCGTCTAAATACTCCACTTCCGCGCCATAGCTGCCTGTGACGACGACGTTTTGCCAAGTGGGTTTGTCTAAAACGGGCCAGCGGCTGAAATTGTTGGCCTGCGCTTGCCAACGCGCCGATGCCTCCGATTGCAAATAGGGCGAGAGCGTGGCCAATGGCCCGCTGCGCAACTGGCCCCAGCGTTGGCGAACCTTCAAATCAAACGCGGGGTCTTGCAGCAGCCGGGCATACCAACAGCGCGCTGTGGCGCTGCCGTCGGTGTCTGTGCGGCCAGGGCGGCTGTCAAAATAATTCACATAGTTGCCCATGGCCAAATCAAAATCCCACACCGGGCCCATCTTGAGTTTGCCGCCACGGTCTTTGTAAAGATAGGTGCTGAAGCGGAAAGCATCGATGTGATGCATCAATTCACTGTGCAAATACCAATCAACAAAACTGTCCACATCGATCCAAACGGCATAGCCTTGAATCGGATCGGCAAAGCCGGCGCTGCGCAAAGCGGCTTCTGCCTGATTGAAATAATCTGTGATGTAGGCCAACTGCGCTGTGCTTGGCACTTCGGGCGCATGGATGCGCACCGCGTGGCGGCAGATGCTGCTGACAAAACGGGTTTCCTCGTCATTGCGATCAATCTCCAGCAAAAAACCACCACTGAGGTTGGGCAACTGATCATCGGCTGCATTGCTGCCCAGCGAAGTGATGTTCACACGCTGCGAGCCGGCGCGAATGTGTTCGACCAGATCGTAAGCGCCTAAATACTCGCCATTGAGTTGCACCTCTGTAGATCGGCTGCGCGGGGTGTATGCCAAACCTATGCGGCGACTGATCTCAAAAGCCATTTCATTGCGCAACAAGGTTTTGTCGGAATGGTTGGCCAGCAGCACCCAATGGCGGTTTGCGGGCATGCTCAGCAGGCTGGTGCTGTTAGCGAGCTTGATGCGATACGGCTTCTTGGGGTGATTCAGCCATGTGCTGTTGCCACGCCCACGAATCTCTAGCCGGCCGCTGGCCAGCATGCGCCCTGCACTGCGCTCTATGCTATTGGCATAAAGCTTGAAATTGGCCAAGAGATACGTCTCGCGGTCTTCCACCGGCAAAGCGCCATCTGTATCAATCACCAGCATTGCGCCATCCACACGCTCTGGCAAAAAGCTGGGCACGCTGCTGCTGCCTGCAACCGGGGTCGAGGAAGCGCTTCGCGTCAAGACCACTGAATCTTGCGCTGCGCCTGAGCCGCGCAGCATGCGCACCCAAACGCGATGCGATGAATTGGGAACCAGCTCAGTGATGGTGTGCGCCCAAGTGATGGTATTGGCTGAGGCTTCGAAGCGCCGTGATAGGCTGGCCGTGGCACTGCTACTGGCTTGCGACCAAACTTCATAAGCCTGCGCACCGCTTTGGCTGGGCCAAACCACCGTGATATGCCCTGAGCCCGTGATGGCCTGCGCTGGCCAAGCGGAGACTTGTTCGCTAGAAGCTGCGCTGCTTGCGCCTGAGCCCTCACCCCCACCACAGGCAGCCAGCAAGGCTGCAAGGCAAATCGCTAGGAAATAAGAAAATGATCGCAACCGGGCATGCATGTTCGCCACATTACCACTGCCCCGTCTCCACGGCAATAGCCACTTCGCAGTCATCAAAAATCTCTAGTTTGACGATCTTGACGCGCACGCCGAGCACGCCGGGCAATTGCATCAGACGCTGCGCGACTTTGCCGATCAGGCTTTCCAGCAAATTGATATGCCGCTCGGTGCACTCGTCAATGATGATTTGACGCACTTTGCGGTAGTCCAGCACGTGGTTGATTTCGTCGTCTTGCGGGGAGAGGGGTTGCGTGCCAAGATTCAATTCTGCATCCACTTGAATCGGCTGTGGTTTGGCTTTTTCGCTTTCTAGAATGCCAAGATTGGCATCGAAGCACAGGCCGGTAAGCTTTAGGATTTGCGTGCCGCGAGGGGTGTTTAGGGTGTGAGGCATGGTTTTGCGCTTGTTCTGGATCGCTTACATCAGCGAAAAATCGCGTTCAAATTTCATCAAATGCTGGCCACCATCGACCAGCAAGGTCGTTCCCGTGATGGATTGATTGGTCAGCGCAAACAGCACGGTGGCACACACATCCTCAGGCGTGGAGCTTCTGCCCAGCGGAGAGAGCTTGTGCAGCGCTTGGAACTTAGCGTCATCGAGCAGATGAGAAGTGAGCGTCAAGCCGGGCGCAACACCGACAACGCGCAGCTGTGGTGCCAAGCCAATCGCCAGCATGGTGTTGGCGGCTTCCAACGCGGCTTTGGAGAGCGTGTAGCTCAAGAAATCGGGGTTTTGATTCCAAAGCTTTTGATCAAGCATGTTGACCACCACGCCGCTGCGATGGTGAGCCTTCACATGCGCATGCAGCTCTTGCGCGAGCACGATGGCCGCGCCGGTGTTGCTGGCCAGATGCTTTTGCAGCGCGGCATAGCTGAAAGTCGCGGGCGAGTCATGTTCAAACAACGCGGCGCTGTTGACCACAGCATCGAGCCGGCCCATCTGCGAAATAACCTGCGCTGCCAAACCACGCGTAGCCGCCTCATCGACCAAATCTGCTTGGAATTTTGAAGAAAATAGGCTGTTTGCCGTTATAGATTGTGCGCAGAGTGCTATTGTTTCAATAGCATCCGTTTCTGAACTCCGGTAATGTACTGCCACGCGCCAGCCCGCGCGGGCGCAGGCGAGGGCGATCTCGCGCCCCAAGCGCTTGGCCGCACCTGTGACGAGAACGACGGGCGGATCGGGTGAATCAAAAGGGCTCATGAATGCAGGACAATCTCAGGGTGAACACACAACACAGCAGTGTATCTGAGGCGCTCCAGGCGCATATTTCGCAGCGCATTGAAGAGCGCGGCGGCTGGCTGCCGTTTGACGACTTCATGCAAGCCGCGCTGTATGCGCCCGGCTTGGGTTATTACACGAATGGCCTGCCCAAGTTTGGCTCTGGCATCCAGGGCAGCAGCAGCTCAGGCAGCGATTTCATCACCGCGCCCGAGTTGTCGCCACTGTTTGGTCAATGCTTGGCAAGTCAAGCTGCTCAAGTTTTGCAAGCCACGGGAACGACGCATATTTACGAGTTCGGTGCCGGCAGCGGTAACTTAGCGCTACAAATATGTGAGCACCTTGCGCAGATTCAATGCCGGCTAGAGCAGTATTTCATTATAGAAATCTCCTCGGAGCTGCGCCAGCGCCAGCGCGAGAAACTGGCGCACTTGGGCGATCGGGTGCAATGGCTCGATGCGTGGCCGCAGGCGATGCAAGGCGTGGTGATCGGCAATGAAGTGTTGGATGCGATGCCAGTGAAGCTGCTCGCTCGAATCCAAGGCGAATGGCATGAACGCGGCGTGATCGTGCAAAACGGCCAGTTTGCTTGGCAAGACCGCCTTACCCTGCTGCGCCCGCCACTTGCAATCAGAGGTGCGCATGATTACCTCACTGAAGTTCACCCTCAGCAAGAAGCCTTCATGCAATCTCTTGCGCAGCGCCTTCAAATCGGCGCGGCTTTTTTCATTGACTACGGCTTTCCCGAAGCCGAGTATTACCATCCGCAGAGATCCATGGGTACCTTGATGACGCATCAGCTCCACAAAAGCGGCATCGATCCCCTGAGCGAAGTGGGCCTCAAAGACATCACCGCCCATGTGAATTTCACCAGCACCGCGCTCGCTGCGCAAGATGCCGGCTGTGATGTCTTAGGCTATGCCAGCCAAGGCCGTTTCTTACTCAACTGCGATTTGCTATCAAAAGCAGAGCATCTTCCACTGATTTCACGCGGGCCAGTGGCCAAATTGATCAATGAACACGAAATGGGCGAGCTGTTCAAGGTGCTTGGCCTGGGCAAAGGTTTAGACTTCGAGCTGATCGGCTTCGCGCAGGGCGATCGCAGCCACACACTTTAATTCCCCCATGCGCTGGCTCCTCATCACATTTCTCGCTCTCTTCCTGATCAGCTGGCTCGCCCCCTTTTTGCGCCGCTTCGGCTTTGGCAGGTTGCCCGGCGATTTCAACTTCAAAATGAGAGGGCGCGATATCAACATCCCACTGGGCTCCACCATCGTGCTCAGCCTGCTCTTTTCGCTCATCAGCTACGTTATTTAGCCCGATAGAATGCGCACATGAGCATCAAATCAGACAAATGGATCCGCCGCATGGCCGAGCAACACGGCATGATCGAGCCCTTCGAGCCCGGCCAGGTGCGCTCGCGCGAAGAAAATGGCGTGAGCAGAAAACTCATCAGCTACGGCACCAGCAGCTACGGCTACGACATCCGCTGCGCCCCGGAATTCAAGGTCTTCACCAATATCCACAGCACCGTGGTTGACCCAAAGAATTTCGATGAAAAAAGCTTCGTCGATTTCCACGATGACGTCTGCATCATCCCGCCTAACAGCTTTGCGCTGGCGCGCACGATGGAATATTTCCGCATCCCGCGCAATGTGCTCACCATCTGCCTAGGCAAAAGCACCTACGCGCGCTGCGGCATCATCGTCAACGTCACCCCCTTCGAGCCCGAATGGGAAGGCTACGTCACCCTCGAATTTTCAAACACCACCCCCCTGCCCGCGAAAATTTACGCAGGCGAAGGCTGCGCGCAAGTCCTCTTCTTTGAAAGCGACCCGGATGACGTTTGCGAAGTCAGCTACAAAGACCGTGGTGGGAAATATCAGGGGCAAAAAGGGGTGACTTTGCCGAAGGCTTGAGTTGTAATAGAAATTGCATTTCGCAAGCTGCAAAATAGCAACTTATTAAATAGTTCTTTGCGTAGGAACTATTAGCGTTTTTTCGATCCATCAAACGTACTACGGGCGAATTTACTCACATCTGCAGGTCCCAAAACTCGCATGCCTTTTTCTTCGAGAAATTTGGGTACTTCATCGTTTTCATTTCTAGGTGCATGAACTATCGCAAAAAGCGTCATGCTCGGATCTAGCCCAACTTCTTTTAGAGCTCCTTGGATAACATCACGACGGTGCACTGCGCGGTCAGCGTCTTCCAACTTTAATCTTCCAGATTTGCATTCAATACAAACTATTTTTTCGTCAGTAGCAACAATCACGTCTATCTCACCGCTAAAGTGCCCTCCTAACTGCTTAGTGTTAACACCGTTTGAACTTGAGTTCAAAACAGTTTCATATTTCACTCGCATATAAGTTTCGTGCGGAATATCAACTCGTTGCAATTGATCAGAAAATTGGTGTGCTACATATGCTTCAAACCAATCACCCTGCAGAAAATTGAACAACACCGTATTGATTGGTTTTCCTAGGTCTATTTTTACAGCATTTGGATTCCTAAAATTCGGATTCGAATATGATTTCCATCCATCTTGCATTCGCTCCCAAAGCTCTGGGAATTCAACCAAATCTTTAAAGTTCAAATCTGGGTTGCTAATTTTCAATTCAGCTAGTTTCGATTGAGCTGCTTTTCGGTCTTTAAGTTGCCGAATCTCGTGGTTTGGATTTTCCGTGTAAACACGATAGATGATGTTGTAAAACTTCTTAAACCACGGATTAACTTTGAATTCATCATTATCTAATTGCCCTCGAGTTGGAGTCCATAAAAGATGATTTTTTTGATTTTTTAATGCATTCCATCGCCAATCAGCCCACACCTTTTCGAGTGCCTCGAAATTCGGACCTAAATCAGAGGCTAGCCGCATTTCATCATCACTAAATTTGTATGTTTCGATGATATCAATACCACCAGCTCTTAAACGTTGCAATGAAAGAGCAGAGCGTTCCACTAACATTTTTAGATGCTCTTCTCTTATACGTCCGTTTGGCAGACTCTCCCAAAACTCGTGTGCCTTCTCAAGTTTCACACTTACATCGTCCAGCGATGTTAAATCTAAAATGTTCTCGTTGATCTCGTTCAATACTCTTAGACAGTCTATTAGTAAATTTTCGGCCAAGGTAAATTTGCTCAATGCCTTTTCCGGTAGCTTAGCGTTTTGATCTTTAGCTTTTGCTAGCGCCTCTTTGCATTGATCTATTTCGTGCAATATGTTCATATTTTTCTATTGGATGAATTGTGAAACAAGTACTAATGATAGTCACTTTCTCGCTGATGCTTGATCGCCAGAATCGATACAACACCCTCTGGGCGAATTTCAAACAAGGCGATGTAACCTGAGTTGCCTTGATCGATGATCAACTCGCGCAGTTGCACCCCCTCTTGAAAACTAGCCTTGCGGCAGCTGTACGGGATGATTTCTAATGTCTTGATAGCGTGGTCAATCCGCTCCACAGCAGCATCTGCGTATTGCGGCGCGGCGTTGATCAAAAACTCATGGAGGCGCTTCAGATCTTCTATGGCGTCCGGTTCATATTCAATGCGATAACGACGCATCAAGCGGCTTTCAACTCAGCAGCCTTTTTGAGCGACAACTCTCGCTTTTTCTTTTCGTTCATTTCGCGCAGCATATTCATCACTTCCTCGTGTAAATAGGTCTTACCGCCAGCGTCAATCCGCTTCGAAGCTGCAATCGCACGCGCATAAAACGCTTCATCTTCTTTGCGCGATCTTGCTCGCTCCATGATGCTTTCTTCAATAAAACTAGAGAGCGTTTCATGAGGTCGCAAAGCAGACTCAACGAAAGCGCGGTTTTCGGCGGTCGTGCGGACGACGGGGAATGTAGCTGCGCTCATGACGGGCTCCTTTGATTGCATTGCAATTGTAATGCAAACATCTAAATTGCTGCAACCGCTAATCCCGCCGCCGCCAGATCCCGGCCCGCCCAGCCACAGCTTTTGAACAGCAGTGGGGCTTTGTTGTTCACTGCCACCTCCCCGCTCACGATCTGCGCGAGGATGGGGAATTGGCTGATGTCTAAACCGGTTTGAATCAAATCGCCGGCTTCGTGCGCCGTATCTGATGTGCCCACGACGATCTCGCCTTGGTTTGCGAAGTGTTGGCAGAGCCATGGAGCGCGTTCGACCATTCTGGAGCAGGCGCTCGATTCCAAGGCCAAAGCGGCGTAAGGCAGACGAACCGCTGTTTGAGTGGCATTTAGGATCATTTTTATGTGCCAAATCGGGCAGTAGCCGTTATAAAATATGCGCAGAGTGCTATTAAATTCATAGTAACTTTTAGCAGATCATCTTATTTCAAACTATCTTCTGAGAAACCACAGCATGGCAGCGCCTTCTTCCCTTGATTTCACAGGCCGCGTGGCCATCGTTACGGGTGCAGGCGGCGGCCTCGGGCGTTTGCATGCGCTGGCGTTGGCACAGCGCGGCGCGAAGGTGCTGGTGAATGATCTGGGCGGCATGCTGGATGGCACAGGCGGCTCGCCAGCTGCTGCACAAAAGGTAGTAGATGAGATCATCGCCGCTGGTGGGCAGGCGTTGGCCAATGGTGCATCGGTGACGGATTTTGCAGCGGTGCAGGCGATGGTAGCGCAGGCTGTTTCCGCTTGGGGGCGGGTGGATATTTTGGTGAACAACGCCGGTGTGCTGCGCGACAAATCCTTTGCCAAGATGGAGATGGATGATTTTCGCTTTGTGGTGGACGTGCACCTCTTGGGCGCTGCGCATTGCAGCAAGGCCGTGTGGGCGTTGATGATGGCGCAAAAATACGGCCGCATCGTGATGACGACTTCGAGCACGGGGCTCTTTGGCAATTTTGGACAAGCGAACTATGGCGCAGCGAAACTCGCGCAAATCGGGCTGATGCAAACGCTGGCGATTGAAGGCGCAAAGCATGGCATTCAAGTCAACGCACTCGCGCCCACCGCCACCACGCGGATGACGGAGGCGCTGTTTCCAGAAGACGTGCGCGAAGCGTTTCAGCCGGTGGCCGTCGTTCCTGCCATGCTCGTGCTCGCGCATGAAAGCGCTCCGACGCGCACGATCCTTTGTGCGGGCGCGGGCGGCTTTGAAGCGGCACACATCACGCTGACGCAAGGCATTCATTTGGGGCTGGGCGATAGCGTGCCTGAGCAATTGGCGGCGAGACTGGCTGAGGTCGCAGATCGCACAGGCAGCAGCGTGCCGGGCAGTGGTACGGAACAAGGCGGTAACGAGATGCGCTTGGCGCGTGGACAATAAGCTCATCTGCACAACAGGGAATTCACATGCACATCACCGCTTCCAGCTTCAAGGCTTATGACATTCGCGGCATTGTGCCCGGCGCATTGAATGAAGATTTCGCTCTTGGCCTAGGCCGTGCTTTTGGCACGATTGCTTTGCGCGAAGGCCAAAAGGCCGTGGCGGTGGGGCGCGATGGGCGCTTGAGCGGGCCACTCTTGTCAGCGGCACTGGTTCGCGGCTTGGTGGAAGCGGGTGTAGAAGTGGTTGATGTCGGCTTCGTCACCACACCTTTGCTTTACTTCGCAGCCAACACGCTGTGCGAAAGCGGCATTCAAGTCACTGGCAGCCACAACCCAAAAGATTACAACGGCTTCAAAATGGTGATGGGTGGCCGCGCGATTTATGGTGATGAAATTCAGGCGCTGCGCCAGATGATGGAAGCTGAAAGCTGGGTTTTGCAAGCGAGTGGCACTGTGCGCAATATCAATGTGGAAGCACCCTACCGCGACCGCATCGCATCTGACATTCGCTTGAAGCGCCCCATGAAGATCGTGGTGGACTGCGGCAACGGCATTGCGGGAGCTACAGCGCCAGAGATTTTTCGAAAAATCGGCTGTGAAGTGATTGAGCTGTTTAGCGAGGTGGATGGAAATTTTCCGAATCACCATCCTGATCCAAGCAAACCTGAAAATCTGCAAGACCTGATCCGCGCACTGAGCGAGACCGATGCAGAGCTGGGCTTTGCGTTTGACGGCGATGGCGACAGGCTGGGCGTGGTCACCAAAGAAGGCAACGTAATTTACCCAGATCGTCAAATGATGCTGTTCGCGCAAGACGTGCTCTCGCGAGTGCCGGGCGGGACAATTGTGTTTGACGTGAAATGCTCTCAGCGCCTCGCGCCTGCTATCGTTGCAGCAGGCGGCGTGGCCGAGATGTACAAAACCGGCCATTCCCTCATCAAAGCGCGCATGAAGCAAAACAGCTCGCCCTTGGGTGGCGAAATGAGCGGCCACATCTTCTTCAAAGAGCGCTGGTATGGTTTTGACGATGGCACGTATGCGGGCTGCCGTTTACTGGAAATTCTGAGTGCGCACGCTGATGCCAATGCCGTACTCAACGGCCTGCCCACGAGTTTTTCCACGCCTGAGTTGAACGTTGCTTGCCAAGAAGGCGAGCCGCATCGCGTTGTCGCCCAGCTTCAATCGCAAGCCAATTTCGCCTCGCCTGCCAAGGTAAACACCATCGACGGCCTGCGCGTCGATTGGCCCGATGGCTTTGGCCTGATCCGCGCTTCCAATACCACGCCCGTGCTCGTGCTCCGCTTTGAAGGCCACACCGAAGCCGCGCTGCACCGCATCGAACGCGAGATGATGGCGTTACTTAAGACTGTGAAACCAGATGCACAGGTGCAGGCTTCAGCGCATTGAGGGGTGAATGTAGCTGCTCACGGTTTTCAAGATATCGTCTAGCAACTGCGTGGCAGACAGGTTGGCATTGAAAGGCAGGCGCTCCGACTGCCAGCTCGACAAAACAGCGTGGCAAATGCTGGGAGCATCCGCCACGGTTTGCGCCAATCCCGAGGCGAGCAGCTCTTCGTAGCTCTCTGAAAAATTGCTGGTCATCAAGCCGCTGAGCACCCAGCATTGAGCGGCAATGGCTTCATAAGGATTGTGGCCACCAATCGGCACCAAAGAGCCGCCAATCAAAGCGACAGGGCTCAAGGCATACCAAAGTCCGAGTTCTCCCATGGTGTCGGCGATATAGACATCACATGCCGCATCGCTTGAACCTGATTGACTGCGCAGGCTGGTTTGCAATCCTTCTCCCTGCGCTAAAGCCGCTATCTCCGCGCCGCGAAAGGCATCACGCGGCACGATGATCAACAAGGCTTGCGGATGCGTTTGCCGCAACAGGAGATGCGCTTGCAGCGCCATTTCTTCTTCGCCTGAATGGCTCGAAGCTAAAAGCCAAATCGGGCGATGCTGCCAGATGTTTTGACAGGACGCTAAGCTTTGCGGATCGCAGTGCAACGCAGGAGCCAGCGCTTTGATATTGCCGGTGATTTGAGCAAGAGAGGAATTGGGAACCAATGCAGATAAATTCTTTTGACTGTCTAAATTCTGCGGGTAAATACGCTCAAAGGAACTCATCAGAGGCTGATAAAACCAAGCCAACTTGCGTCTTCTCGTCGCCTTCTCTGCGCTCATCCGCGCGTTGACCATCACCATCGGAATGCCGCGTTCATATGTAGACGTCACCATGCCCGGCCACAGATCCGTCTCAGACCAGCAAGCCAGTTGCGGCTGCCAAGTATCCAGAAAACGCTTCATCACCTCAGGATGATCGACAGGTGCAAATTGATGGTGGAAATGCGTAGGCAACTGCTGCCGAGCCAAGGCCTCCCCAGATGTGCGCGAAGTGCTGGTCAGCAGAAAGTGATGCTCAGGCAGATGCTCGCTCAGCCTGCGAAACAACCCCAGCAAACCCAGCACCTCACCTACGCCGACAGCATGCCCCCAGATCAGTGGCGTGCCGTCGGGTAAAGCGCGCTGCGATGCAGGCAAATGCAGCATGAGTTTCTGGTCATGGCTAGTTTGCGTTTCCTTGCCTTTTTTCAACCGTTGCATTAGCGCCAAGCACCACACTGGCAAAGCAAAGCGCTCGAACCACAAGATCAGCTTCAGCTGCCATGAAAGTCTTGTATTACTCATGGCAATTTCAACCACACACGCAAATGATTCCAGTGCTTGTCCACCGAACCGCTGTGCTCGCGCATAAAAGCTTGCGCCTTCTCTCGAAATTGCATCTGCAATACAGGTTGGGTAAACCATGCCAACCATTGCTCAGGCAAAGCCTGCGCGTCTTGCACTTGGGTGAGCACCCCAGCGGCCAGCGCTTCTTGCCCCGGGTACTCAATCCCCCAAATACTCGGGCCCACAATCACGGGTTTGTTCAAAGCCAGTGGCTCAATCACATTGTGTGAACCACGTGGAATGAAAGAGCCACAAACGGTGACCGTGTCCGCCAGAGCAAGATAAAAGTACATTTCCCCCAAAGAATCTCCTAGCAAGACATCAATCGAATCCAACACATCCGTTGTCAACTGAAAATCTGCGCTCAAATCTTTCGATCTTCGCAAAAGCGTCATCCCTCGCGAAGCGATCAGTTGCGTCACAGCATCAAAGCGCTGCGGGCTGCGCGGCACATAAACCAACAGTGGCTTGCGTTGACCTTGGGCTTGCATCGCTTGAGAAAAATCTTGAAATGCTTGTAGCAGCATCTCATCTTCGCCTTCCACAGCGCTGGCAATGCACACCACGCCACGTTCGCCAAACAACTGCCGTTGATTCTCGCTCAAACTTTGAGCTGCCAACAAATGTGCAGCAGGCACAGGCAAATCAAATCGCAGCTCGCCTACGACTTCTACAGATATGCAGCCAGTTGTGAGGAATCGCTGCGCATGCAATTGCGATTTGCAAAGTACCAAATCGTAAGCTCTAAAAAAGGCAGCACGCACGCCAGCCCATCGTTGATCTTTCACAAAACTCTTCTGTGGATATTGCGCATTCACAAACCCCAGAGGAATACCCATAGACTTCAAGGTATGCAGCAAAGCAGGCCAAGTATCAATCTCACTTGAGATCATGCAACGCGGCTTCACCTGCCGAGCGAAGGCACGAATCGCCCAAGGCAACTCCAGAGGCAAATAACTCACTTGCAGCTGCCCTGAGTTGATCACTTGCGCATAGCGTTGTGTGGCCGCTGCTCGGCCAGCAGGCGTGAGCGTGGTGATGAGTATGGGCAAGTTTTCTGCCAACATTTTGTCAATCAACGGCATCACGCCACGCAGTTCGCCCAGAGAAGCGCTGTGCAGCCAAATCGGCTCCTTAAGTTCGCTGGTGATGAACCCAAAGCGCTCACCTAGAAACTGGCGGTACAAAGGCTCTTTGCGGCCTCGAAGCCAGAAATACAAAAGCACCAAGGGCAAGCCAAGATGCCAAGCCAGCAGGTAGGCCGCAAACAGCCCGCGCTGAGGCCAAGTCAGCGCCAGACTGCGCTGATCAAACGGCTGTCCAGCCGCCATCGACAAAATACTGTTGCCCAGTGGTGTAGGCAGAGGCATCAGACATCAGATAAACCACCATCCCGACCATGTCTTCGCGGCGTGCCATGCGGCGTAGCGGCGTGCGTTCAGAATAACGCTCCACGAACACTGGATCATGCTTGTTTTCCACACCGCCTGGCACCAAGGTGTTCACACGAATGCCTTTGTCGCCCCAATAAGTGGCCAGCCAACGCGTTAGCCCGTGCACACCCGCTTTGGAGGCTGAGTAACCCGGGAAAGATTTGAATTTCATGCCATCGTAAATGCGATGGTCTGGGCCGACTACGCCATAGGTGCTGGACACATTCACCAAGCTGCCCGATCCGTGCCTGAGCATGGCCTTTCCACCTTCGCGGGCGACCAGGAACACGCCGGTGAGATTGACCTTGATGACAGCCTCCCAAACGGCCAGCGGATACTCTTCAAAGGGCGAAAAAACAGCGCCACTTCTCATCAAATGCTCGCCTGTAGCAGCGGCGTTGTTCATCACCGAAGTCACTTTACCGAAATGCGTTAGCGCATTTTCAAACAAAGCAATCACATCGCCTTCACTGCCTACATCGCAGTTCACACCCAGTGTTTTCACACCGTATTGCGCTGCGATTTTTTCAGCAAGATCAGCGGGCTTGCTAGCTGCCAGATCAGCCACCACCACACCAGCTCCTTGGCTTGCCAGCGCTTCGCAGTATGCAGAGCCCAACAGGCCTGTTCCGCCAGTAACTACCACCACCTTCTCGCTCAAATCAAACATCTTGTCCATCATTTTTTCCTTATCTCGTCACTTCAAGCCGTAGCGTTTGCAGCTAAGCGCTTTTGCATGAGGTATTCAATCAATTCGAAATCAAACTGGCTGTCCACATCTAGGCTTTTGTCTGCCCCAATATCATAGCCTTGGGTGCGCCCCGAGAGCAGCCCAGTGCCGCGACGCAAATACTCTGGAGACAACACGTAAATGGAAGCTACGTGCGTGAACACCTTGGGTGCATCTTGCCGTCGCACAATGGGCTTGGGCAAGGTTTTGCAAATGCGAAGAATGCCGTTTTCCTCTTCCAACATGTTGAAGTATGGGTTTTTGGCAGCTTCGCAGATTGAAAACACTGCGTCCATTCCGCTGGCGCGAAACTGAGCAATCGCTTTGGAAATGTCTTCCACATCCCGCAAAGGTGAGGTGCAGTCCAAATCCACGAAAAGATCGATGGGCTCTTTGTAATGCTGCTCACACGCCTTCAATGCATGTTGCCACACCTCCCACTTACCAGCCGAATCATTGGCAAGCTCTGGTGGCCGCAAAAAGGGCACTTCTGCGCCATATTGCTTAGCTACTTCGGCGATTTCAGGGCTGTCTGTGGACACTACGACACGCGTGATTTCTGGGCAAGCCAGCGCTTGCTCAATGCTCCAAGCAATCATCGGTTTGCCTAAAAGTGGGCGAATGTTTTTGCCCGCCAAGCCTTTGGAGCCACCTCTGGCACCAATCACGCAAGTGACGTTCATGTGGATTCTCCTGATAAGCTGAATTCTGACGACACATCTTGCGGACGCACAAAGCGTCGCTCTCTTGCCGATTGATGACTGGCCAAGGCTACGCGCAAGGCTTGAATGCCCTCTCTCAGCGAAGATGCTGGCATCAAATCGGGTTGCGCGATGCGTTTGAGAAAGTGTTGCATGGTCTCCATGAACATCATGTTCCGCTCAAATCCCCGCGCTTGATGCACGGCGCTTGCTTGCCCGTCAGAGCGCGTGAGCATTACGGTAGAGCTGTTGTAATCCCAAGTGAGCACGCCTTGTGTGCCTATGATTTCCAGCGAGCGGCCATAGCCCGGGCGCACGTAATCCAGATGCACTTGTGCTAGCAGGCCATTGTCCAATCGCATGCAAATCTCGGCAATGGCTTCGGTTTCGATTTCCAATTGGGCCAATGGTCGCTGCATCGCGCAAACATCGACAGTCTGCCCCATCAACCAGTTGACCAAGTCAATCTCGTGGATCAATTCCATCGTCACACCGCCGCCATAACGGTAAAACGCACCAAAACCTTGCCGATGATCTGTGCCCGGCCGCCAATCCGGTAGCCACTGACCTACGGAAGCACGCAGATGCACCACGGCACCCAACTGACCTGATTGCAAATAGGCCTTGATCCATTGCAGATTGGGATGAAAGCGCATCATGAAGCCAATTTCAACCACCGTATTGCGTGCTTGGCAGATTTTTTGAAATTCACTCAGACCCGCCAGACTTGCACTCAACGGTTTTTCAATGTAAAGAGCATTGCAAAACTGCAATGCATGTATTGCACTGCCCAAGTGCTGATCCGTGCGATTGGCAATCACCGCCGCATCAAAACCAGCGTCTTTCAAGTCATCGAAGTTAGATACTGAAGGAACACCATCTGGCAAGCTATGCAGCACTCCAGCTTGTAAGCGCTCGCTGTAAGCATGCACCTCATGCCCTAAGCTCTGCAAATTGCTCATATGCCGCTTGCCAATGGAGCCTGTGCCGACCACCAAAATTTTCATGCCATGTATCCTGTTCGCGTTTGCCTTCAAAACAACCTTGCTAGTCATAAAATAGGCAACAATCGCAAGTATCCATCACAAATCCACCTAGAAAGCCCCTTCCATGAAAATTGCCCATCGCGTCATCAGTGAGGCCAGCCCGCCCTTGGTTATTGCGGAGATTGGCATCAACCATGGCGGTAGCTTAGAAGTGGCCAAGCAAATGGTGCGCGCAGCACATTCAGCAGGCTGCGAAATGGTCAAGCACCAGACTCATTTTGTTGATGATGAGATGACCGATGAGGCCAAACAAATCTTCCCTCCAAATGCTGATGTCTCCATTTGGGAAGTGATGCAGCGCTGCGCTCTATCGCCAGAGCATGAAATTGAGCTGATGAAGTACACCCAGTCGTTGGGCATGATTTATATTTCCACCCCTTTTTCGCGCAAAGCCGCTGATTTTTTGAATGACATTGGTGTCCCAGGCTTCAAAATTGGCTCAGGCGAATGCAATCATCTACCGCTGATTCGCCACATCGCCAAGTTTGGCAAGCCGATCATCATGAGCACGGGCATGCAGACCATCGAAAGCATGCGCGCTCCAGTGAAGGTGCTCGATGATTCTGGCGTGGATTACGCCTTGCTTGAATGCACCAATCTCTATCCTTCACCACCTGAAATCGTGAGCTTGGCTGGCATCAAAGAGCTGCAAGCGGCCTTCCCTAAGGCGCATATCGGCTTTTCTGACCACAGCATCGGCCCCAGCATGGCTTTGTCAGCCGTGGCTTTGGGTGCGCAGATTTTGGAGCGCCACTTCACAGATGACCGTTATCGTAAAGGTCCCGACATCATTTGCTCCATGGATCCTGCGGAGCTGAAATTTTTGATCGATAGATCGCGGGAAATCCATACCGCATTGCGCAATCCCAAGCAGCGTACCGCGCCTGAAGAAGATGTTTACCGTTTTGCGCGAGGCTCTGTGGTCGCAGAGCGCGATTTATCTGCCGGGCACGTTTTGACAGAGGCTGATATCTGGGCTCGCCGCCCTGGCTCCGGGGAGATTTCCGTTGAGTACTTTGACAGTTTGTTGGGCCGAAAACTGAGTCAGCCAATGAAACGCAATCAGCAAATGCGCTGGGCAGATCTGGTGGCCTGAAGTCCATGAACGCTAAAGCACCCTCTGAGCGCAGCTTACTTTTCGTCACGGGAACACGTGCGGATTTTGGAAAAATTGAACCTCTTGCCATTGCCGCTCGCGATGCCGGTTTCAAGATCAGTTTCTTCATCACCGGCATGCACATGATGGCGCGGTATGGCGACACGCGCTTGGAAGTCAAGCGCTTTCAGGGCGCTGAATTCTTTGAATTTGTGAACCAACGCGCTGGCGACCCACAAGATTTCATTCTTGCCAAGACCGTGATGGGCTTCTCTGATTTCGTCCACGAGCATCGTCCTGATTTGGTCATCATCCATGGTGACCGCGTCGAAGCCATGGCGGCGGCTATCGTTTGCGCGATGCGCTACTTACCTTCTGCCCATATCGAGGGCGGCGAGGTCTCGGGCACCATTGATGAAAGTATTCGGCATTGCAATACGAAACTCTGCTCCAGCCACTTTGTCAGCTCAGAAACCGCTCGCGCTCGCGTATTGGCGTTAGGCGAATCGCCCGACAGGGTGTTTGTGATTGGCTCACCAGAATTGGACGCACATGCCAAACCATCAGGTGTGAGTTTGGACGAAGTCAAGCTGCACTACGACATCAAATTTGATGAATACGGTATTGCTATTTTCCATCCCGTCACTTCCGAGCAAGACACAATGGGTCAGCAGGCTCAATCGCTTTTCAATTGCCTTGAACAATCCGGAAAGAACTTTGTTGTCATCTTGCCTAACAACGACCCCGGTACTGAAGACATCCTAGCTGTGCTTGAAAAACTGCCGCAGAGTAGGTTCCGTCTGATTCCATCCATGCGCTTCAGTTATTTCTCTGAGTTGCTGCGGCATGCCAAAGCTATTATCGGCAATAGCAGCGTTGGTGTCAGAGAAGCGCCTTTCTTTGGGATATCTAGCCTTGATATTGGCACACGGCAATTCCAACGATCCATGGCGACTTCAACGACAAGCTGTACTCCCTTTGATCATGCAATCATCGATAGTTTTCTAAAATATCATTGGGGACATCAGCATCACAAAGACATGCAACTGGGTACGGGTCATGCTTCTGATTTTTTCGTCGAAATACTTGATGAAAAATCTTTTTGGCAGATACCACTACAGAAGCAATTTATTCAAGCATGAAGAAGTTTCATTTTCAAATACAAGACTGCGCTAAAGCAGCCATCGTTTTACTTGTTTTCTCTGCCCCGCTGTCACGCGCGTTGTTTAATATCGCACTATTGTTCCTTGCTGTTTCATGCATTACTTCCTCAGATATACGCCAGCGCTTCGAGAGAGCTTTTCAATATACTATTACAAGAGTGTCATTTGCTCTTTTTATACTGATATTGATCGGCAGTCTTTACTCACCAGCGTCAACAGAGCTGATCTCTCGGCAAATAAGGACATATGCTCTTTTTCTTCTGATTCCAGTTTTCATCTCAGTCCTCCATGAGAAGATTTGGCAACAGCGGGCTCTGCGGGCATTTATTGTCTCAATGGGTTTGATATTGTTGTTAACTTATGCGGACGTATGGATTGAAATCCCAGGCTCTTCATCCCAAGGTTTAGGCTTAGGCAAGGATCACAGCATTTTTTCTGATCATGTTGTACAAAGTATCGTATCAACTTTTTTTATTGCGATTTGTAGCTATCAAGAAAATCAAAGTGCTACCCAGCGTGAAAAAATTATGTGGCTATCTGCTGCGATAGTGTCGGTCTTGAGTATTGCTTTTCTTTTAGCCTCTCGTACCGGCTTTATCTTGCTAGGATGTGTTGCGGCGCTTCTCATCTGTCAAAGATTCAAAGGCAGGTTTCTCCTGATTGCAAGCGCATGTCTTTTACTTGTATTTACGATCTTCATCACGACCTCGCCTTTGGCGCTGAGTAGATTGAGTTTAGCCATTTCAGAGCTAAATAGCATCACTGAATTTAACAACCAATCATCGTTTAGTTTACGATATGGAACATGGGTCGCTGGATGGGAAATGTTCACTCAGCAGCCTATTTTTGGAAGAGGTACTGGATCGTATGCTTTTTTAGCAGAAAGTTACTTCAAAGACTGCACTTGGCTCTGCGTTCATCCGCATAATCAGTATCTTTTTTTCATGATTGAAAACGGCCTTATTGGCTTACTGCTCTATTGCGGAGTTCTGGTGTCTTTTCTGCAAATGGCATCCAAAGCAAATCTCCAACTCGGCCAACTAGCTTACTGCTTTGCTGTGATTTTGATCATTAACAGCCTCATCAATGCGCCTTTCTGGTTTAACCGCGAAGCATACTTTTTCTATACTATGATTGCATTACTAATTGCAATGATGACCTCTTCTCGTCATTCCGACAACAAAGCTTGATTTTTGTATATTGAATGTTGAACATGCCCTTTTGGAAAATTAGTCGAGAGTTCAATCGACTAAAGGCTCAGATAAGTGCCTTAGCTGGCTACTTTTACGAGCCTTTATTGCGTGCTAAACAGCATCGAAGACGTTTAGAACCTCGATTTCAAATGCCTGGTCTTTGTCAGCCAAGTTCGAAGGTTGCTATTTTTTTGATTTTTCAACCTGAAGGTATTTCTGAGAGTACTTTCTTTACATGCAAATACCTATTAGAAAACGACTATGCTCCCCTACTTGTAGTGAATGGTGATATCAGCGATGATGACGCGTCACGCTTACAGCCTTTGAGTTGGAAAATCATCCGCCGCGAGAACTATGGCTACGACTTCGGTGGTTATCAAGATGCTATTTGGTTATTACAACAAACTCGTCAAGTTCCAGATCAGCTACTGATTCTGAATGACAGTATTTGGTTTCCTGTTCAATCTGGCCCTTCGATTTTGAAAGAAATGGAGGTACGCCGAAGCGATTTTACTGGTGCGCTCCAGCTTGAAGCGTATCGGTCAAAGGATGGTGCAACAGGTACCAAGCAACCTTTTTTTGGTTCTTTTTTTATTCATTTTAAATTGACTGCCTATCGGCATGCCAGCTTCGATCACTTTTGGCAAACCTACAAAGCTACTAGCAATAAGTACATGACGATCAGGCGTGGAGAACGCCGTTTTTCTCGCGCTATGATTGACGCCGGTATTTCGCATAGCTATATTTATAGTCGCAGGATGTTTGACTCTTGGATTGCTCAGTTGACAACAGAGGCTCTTGCCCGCGTTCTCACAGAGCTAGTCAGTATGGACGCTGCACACGATGCGATAAGACTACAGTTGCTTCAAACTACAGAGAAGTGCTCATCTTGGAAACTAAAAGCTATAGATATTATCCACCTCATGACAGAGAAGCAAAATATCTTGTCTAGCGCTCCTATAGCAAGCCTAGTAGATTTTCATGTGCCTTATATAAAAAAATCTGCTGATCCACACAACCTACGCGCTTTGGCGTTAATCGCACGATATCATCGCAAGGGTGTCCTGCATTTGAATGAAATAGTCTATGAAGAGATTTGTCAAGTGTTAATTCGGCATAAAGTTAACATTGATTGATCCAGTTTCCACTGCTACCTTAAGACGCGCCCATCCGCCGTCACCGTGACCAAATCAATCGTCCGCGCAGCATCGCGCACGCCCGCTCGCAAGTTAACTCGGAAGCCGCCGACATCGTAATCGGTCATGCCAGAAAGCGTTTTCTGCAAACTGTTGGAATCAAAGCCTTTGCCTGCGCGGCGCACTGCTTCGGCAAAGGTTTTGGCTGCGATAAAGCCTTCCAAGCTTTCATAGGATGCTGTTTGATCAGAAGTTTCAATTGCGGCGAGGTATTCCTTCACGATAGGAATCGTCACACTGCGCGGTGAAGGCACAACCTGCGACACCACCACACCAGCAATTTCTTTGCCCAACGCAGAGATCAGCGGATCGAGCCCCACCACTGAAAAATTCATAAATGCGCCGGCATACCCCGACTTGCGCATTTGGCGAATGAATGCGGCTGTGCTGTTAAACAGCGCGACTTGAATCACCACCTGTGGCTGAGCCTTCATGATGCCAGCCACTGCGCCCTGCACCTTATCGCTGTTGACGGGCACGACAGCCGAAGTCACAAGAGGCTGCATCTTGGCATCGGCGAGCGCCTGCGTCACTGCCGCCAAACCCGCGCGACCCATTGCGTCATCCTCAGCCAACACGGCGATGCGTGTTTGCGACAGCGTCTGGCAATGGCGCACAATGCGCAGCGCTTCGTCTGAGAGGCTGGGACGCACATGAAAGACATGTGTTTGCTCTTTAGCGCGCAACGCATCCGAGGCGGCAAACGGCGCAAAGAACACCGTTTCACTGGCTTTGGACACTGCAGCAGACGCATCGCTGCTGGCCGTGCCCACATAGCCAAACAGCGCATCCACCTTGTCTGCTACGAGCAGCTTGGTGTTGGCGGCAGCTTTGTTGGCATCGTAGCTGTCATCGAGAATTTTTTGCTCAAAGGTGTAGCCGGGATTATTTTTGCGTTCATTGAAGCTGGCGAAAAACAGCTTGGCACCATTGCTGTAGGCGGTGCCAATTTGGTCAGCTGCCCCCGTGAGCGGCACAGATTGCCCCAGCACAATCCGCCGCGCCCCCGCAGGCGGCTTAGCCTGAGCAAAAGCCTGTCGTGCACCAAAGTGCAAGCCCAAGGCACTCAAAGCAAACATTTTCAATGGAACGCGACGCGAGATCAGCTTCATAATTGCACCTAAGGTTGGAAACGCTGTTATGACAGTTTGTAAACGATTGTCTATTCTTTGACAATGAGTATTTACAACGGCAACCAGCACTCTGCACTCAGCAACTTACGTGCCATAGCACCTTTCTCGTCACTCAGCGGATCGCAGACGCCTCAGCTGCTAAAGCCGTGATGCGTGCCCAATCGCCAGCAGCCAGTGCGTCATTGGGTACGAGCCAGGAGCCGCCCACGCAGATCACATTTGGCAAGCTTAAAAATTCTTTGGCATTGCTCAGACTCACACCGCCGGTCGGGCAAAATTTCACGTCAAAAAATGGTCCACTCCAGGCCTTGAGCATCGCCGGGCCACCCGCTTGCATGGCGGGGAAAAACTTCAGTTCCTTGTAGCCCGCTTCTGCAGCCATCATGATCTCGCTGCCGGTAGCCACACCCGGCAAGAGCGGCAAGCCATTGTCTGCGCAAGCTTGTCCGACCCCATTCGTGAAGCCGGGGCTGACAGCAAACCTTGCACCCGCACGCGCAGCAGCTTGCGCCTCTTCGGGTGTGCGTACCGTGCCTGCGCCAGCCACCGCCTCGGGCACTTCTTTGGCAATGCGCTCAATGCAAGCCAAAGCCACTGGTGTGCGCAGCGTCACTTCCAGCATGCGAATGCCGCCGGCCACCAAGGCGCGCGCCATCGGCACGGCGTGATTCACGTCGTTGAGCACGATCACGGGGATCACAGGTGCGTCTTGCATCACATCGAGCGACGTGAGCACAGCAGGTAGGGTTTTCAAAGCCATGAGCAGGCTCCTTCTTCAGCGGTGAGGGCGTTGCGGCGCGAGGCGGCAAATAAATCGCGCCCCATGCCGATGCCGTTGGATTGAATCAAGTGTTCAGGCATTTGCGCCAATGGCCTCGCCCCCCATTCGGCCTCCGGCACGAGGGCTTCCAGCGTGCCTGCCACGCCATCGAGCCGCACCCGATCACCATCGCGCAGCTTAGCCAGCGGCCCGCCTGCTAGTGCCTCCGGGCTCACATGAATCGCCGCAGGCACTTTACCCGATGCACCACTCATGCGCCCGTCGGTGACCAGCGCCACCTTGAAACCTTTGCCTTGTAACACAGCCAGTGGCGGCGTGAGCTTGTGCAGCTCAGGCATGCCGTTGGCTCGCGGCCCTTGCCAACGCACGACGACGATCATGTCTTGCTCCATTTCGCCTGCTTTGAATGCCGCGAGCATCGCTTCTTGGCTGTCAAACACACGCGCTGGCGCTTCGATGATGTGGCGATCTGTAGGCACAGCAGACACCTTGATCACGCTGCGCCCGAGGTTGCCTTGCAGCAGCTTCAAGCCGCCAGAGGCACTGAATGGCTCAGAAGCTGGGCGCACCACGCTTGTGTCTTGGCTATCGCCTGCATCGTTCCAAACAAGTTTGTCACCAGAATTGGAAGGGATCTTCGTGTACTCACGCAGGCTGCTTGACACCGTCATTACATCCGAATGCATGAAACCCGCATCGAGCAACTCACGAATCACGTAACCCGGCCCGCCTGCCGCTTGAAACTGATTCACATCCGCGCTGCCATTCGGATACACGCGCGAAAGAAGTGGCACCACATCAGAAAGCTGCGAGAAATCATTCCAATCGATCACGATGCCCGCAGAGCGCGCCACCGCCACCCAGTGAATTAAATGGTTCGTCGAGCCGCCTGTGGCCAACAGCGCAACCATCGCATTCACAATGCAGCGCTCATCAACCAGCTCACCAATGCGCTTGCCAGCTTGGGTGGCTTGCAAGACCGTTCTCGCCGCCTCGCGCGTCAGCAACTCGCGCAAATTACCGCCCGTGGCTTCATCGGGATTGACAAAAGCCGTGCCCGGCACATGCAAGCCCATCGCTTCTAAGAGCATTTGGTTGCTGTTGGCCGTGCCGTAAAACGTGCACGTGCCCATGCCGTGATAGGCCTTGCTTTCGGCGGCGAGCAATTCAGAGCGACCCACCAAGCCTTGCGCGGCAAGTTCCCGCACTTTGGCTTTGTCATTGTTCGACAAGCCCGAAGTCATCGGTCCAGCAGGGATAAAAACCATCGGCAAATGGCCAAAATGCAAAGCACCAATCAAAAGCCCTGGCACGATTTTGTCGCACACGCCGAGCATCAATGCCGCATCAAACACATCATGCGAGAGCGCAATCGCCGTGCCTTGGGCGATATTGTCACGCGAGAAAAGCGACAGTTCCATGCCCGCCGTGCCCTGCGTCACGCCATCGCACATCGCTGGCACGCCGCCGGCCACCTGCGCCGTCGCACCATGTTTGCGCACTTCGTCTTTGATGATTGCGGGAAAAGCGGCGAAGGGCGCATGCGCGGAAAGCATGTCGTTGTAGGCGTTCACGATGGCCACATTCGGCGCTTTCTCGGCCACGACTTTGAATTTATCGTTGGCAGGTAAAGCAGCAAACGCATGCGCCACATTCGCGCAGCCCATACGATCCGCGCCGCGATCTCTGGCCGCTGCGATTTTGATCTGCGCCAAATAGGCGCTGCGCGTAGGCGCACTTCTGACGCGAATGCGCTCAGTAACTTCATGGACAGTAGGATGGAGTTTCATGGTTGTGGACATTTCATGTAACTTAGTTACCGAATCATACGTTGATTAGCTCGATTTGACCAGTGTGCAGTTACATGCGAGCAACAAAAGGCCGCAGGCGTTGCTGCGGCTTTTTCCGAAAACGAGCCATCAAGCTCAAATCATGAACACCTCGACGCGGCGACCCTCCGCAGCTGAGCTGGAGCCCGCCTTGATGTCGTTGGGGCGAACCAACACGATTTGGTCAGCCGGCACACCCGAAACAGTGAGCAGGTCTTTCACGGCAAAAGCGCGTTGCTTGGCCAGATCGGCATTCTTCTGCGGGTCGCCGGAAGCATCCACATAACCGCTGATGCCCACCTTCTTGCCTGATTTGGCAGCAAGCAAAATCTCGGCCAATGCTTTCGCACCATCTTGCGCGAGTTCGGCTTTACCAGCAGCAAAGTAAAACTTCACCACGCCGTTTTCTACCTTCACGCTCGCGCCATCGGCCACAGCAGCTGGCATCGCCGCAGCTGCCGCGACAACCGGCGCAGCAGGAACAGCAGCCACCACAGCGGCCTTGGCCATCTTGGCCGATTTGTTTTTCTGGTAGATCGACACGCCAATCACCAGACTGATCACCAAAGCAACCACCCCAAACACCACACCCAGGGCAACGCCTGTGCTTTCATCATCTTGCGACAGCATGGAACTACTCCGTGATTAATTCATCTGGTATTGTAAATTGTGAACATGACCGCCCCAAAACCTCCATCAAACAGCCCCAGAGCCTTGGGTGACTCAGGCAGCCTGCTCTCCCGCACGCTGGCGCAATGGCACGCACAGCCAAGTGATTTGTGGGTGTTTGGCTATGCCTCTCTGATCTGGCGGCCTGAATTTGCATTCGCTGAGCGCCGCGCCGCGCGTGTGCATGGTTGGCACCGTGCGTTAGAAATGTGGAGCACCATTAATCGCGGCACACCCGAATGCCCCGGTCTGGTTTTTGCATTGCTGAGCGGTGGGAGTTGCCATGGTGTGGTGTTTCGTATTCCAAAGGCGCAGGCTGAACAAGCCTTACACGATTTGTGGTTTCGGGAAATGCCAGGTGACGTGTATGACCCGCGCTGGCTGCGATGCGCAACACAGCAAGGCGATGTCAGTGCACTGGCCTTTACGCTGTCGCACCACAGCCCCAGCTACTGCGGCCAACTCCAACCCGAGCAATACCGCCAAATTTTCAGCGGATCCTGTGGTCGCTATGGCACCACATTGGATTACGCCCAGCGGACCTTTAAGAGCCTGCTCGCCGAAGGAATTCATGACCATGCACTAGAGAAATTGCTAAGACTCAGCATGTCCGAAACTGATGGATGATTGTCTTTCTCTGATGGGACAATGAGCATCATAGTCAACAACAATCTAGACTCCTTATGATCGGAGTTATCTATGAAAACCGCCCTGCTTGTGATTGATGTACAAGAATCTTTTCGTCATCGCCCTTATTTCAGCCAGAATGAGCTTCCCGCTTATCTTCAGGCTCAAAATGCCTTGATCGCTGCTTGCACACAGCGCGGCATTCCCATTGTTCGTATCTTCCACGTTGATGCACCAGAAGATAAGAGCAATCCTTTCTCTCATGCATCAGGCTATATTCGCCCGCTCGAAGGTTTGGCTGATTTTGATGCTGCCCACACTGTTTATAAATCGCGCCACAGCGCCTTGGTGGGTACGGGATTGGATGTTTGGCTCACACAGCAACGGATTGGCCAACTCATCGTCAGCGGCATCCGCACCGAGCAATGCTGCGAGACCACTGCACGCCATGCCAGCGATCTGGGTTGGCAGATTCGTTATGTGCTGGATGCCACATTCACCTTTGATATGCCGCAAGCCGATGGCAGCATCTTCAGCAGCGCAGATATCAAATCGCGCACAGCGGCAGTGCTCTCAGGGCGCTTCGCACAAATCTGCACCGCCACCCAAGCCCTCGCATGACCGAACTGCTTTTCGTCTTGCTGCCGCACACCTGCGCCCTAGATTGGGCGGGGCCGGCGGAGGCTTTTCGGATTGCAAACCAAACCCTCTCTCGCCTAGGCAGGCCCGAGGCTTTCAAGCTGCGCTTCATCGGGCCTGCTGCGCAAACCCACAGTTCGGTCGGTGCGCAGATGCATGGTATTGAGCCACTTCCTGAGAAGCTGCCTTACGCCAGTTGGGTGTTTCTGCTGGGCGCACCCGATGAACACATCAGCTTGAAGAGCGCCGCCGTGCGCGAGCTCACGCATTGGCTGCGTAGCGTGAGCCCACAATTGCGTGCGCCCCAGCGCCTGATCACCATTTGCGCGGGCGCTTTGTATGCAGCGCAGGCGGGTTTGCTCACGCATGCGCAAGTCACGACGCATCATCTGGAATTGGATGCGCTGCGAGTGATCGAGCCGCAATGCACCGTGGTGGCCAATCGTGTGTTTGTGGTGGATGAGGCGCGTAGCATTTACAGCAGCGCAGGCATCACCACGGGCATGGATTTGGCTGTCCATTTGATCGCCGAAATCAGTGGTGAAGCGATTGCGGCTCGCGTGGCTCAGGTCATGGTGATGCCGATGCGGCGCGGACCAGATGCACCGCAGCAGTCCGCCTTTCTGCATACGCGCTCGCATTTGCATCCAGCGCTGCATCGCGTGCAAGATGCGGTGAGCTTGGCTTTGCACGAAGATTGGCCTGCGCAGCGGATGGCGCAAGTGGCTTGCACATCCACACGGCATTTGAGCCGCTTGTTTGACGCGCATGTGGGTATGCGCCCACTGGATTTTGTGCGCAGCTTGCGCGTGGAGGTGGCTGCCAAGGCTTTGCAGGCAGGCCATTCCGTGACGCGGGCGGCGCAGTTGGCAGGGTTTCATTCTGATTTGCAATTGCGCCGCGCTTGGCTTGCTCAGGAATTGCCGGGCCTGCCATCCGCCCACAAATAAAAACGGCAGCCAAAGCTGCCGTTTTTCATGAAGCGGGTAAGTTCACTCTTCCACAAAGGTCTCTTCGCGCTTCTTCTTGATCGAAGGCAGCATCACCACCACCAACAACAGCGCCGCCGCAATCAGCAAGCCCGCAGATAAGGGACGTGTCACAAACACGCTCCAATCGCCACGCGACAGCAGCATAGCGCGTCGCAAGTTTTCCTCCATCATGGGCCCGAGAATGAAGCCCAGCAGAAGTGGCGCAGGCTCGCAGCCCAGCTTAATAAAGGCCATATAGCCCACCACACCGAAAATGGCCACCATCCATATATCCCAGGTGTTGTTGTTGGTGGAATACACACCAATCGCACAGAACAACACGATAGCCGGAAACAACCAGCGATAAGGCACGGTGAGCAGCTTGATCCAGATGCCGATCAGCGGCAGGTTCAAGATGATCAGCATGGCATTGCCGATCCACATTGAGGCAATCAAGCCCCAGAAGAGCTCGGGGTTGCTCGTCATCACCTGAGGGCCAGGCTGGATGTTGTGGATCGTCATCGCACCCACCATCAGCGCCATCACGGCATTGGGTGGGATGCCCAAGGTAAGCAGCGGAATGAAGGAAGTCTGTGCACCGGCGTTGTTGGCAGCCTCAGGCGCAGCCACGCCTCGAATATTGCCTTTGCCAAACGGCACTTCGCCGGGCTGGAGCTTGGTTTTCTTCTCAATCGTGTAGGCCGCAAATGCTGCCAAAAGCGCACCGCCACCGGGCAAGATGCCCAGCAAGGAGCCCAGCGCTGTACCGCGCAAAATCGCGGGCACCATGCGTTTGAAATCTTCTTTGTTGGGCAGCAAGCCCGTCACTTTGGCTGTGAATACCTCGCGCTCGTCTTCACTTTTTCCTAGGTTGCTGATGATTTCGCCGTAGCCAAACACGCCCATGGCAATCACAATGAAGCCAATGCCGTCGGTCAGCTCTGGAATATCAAAGCTGTAACGAGCGACACCAGAGTTCACGTCAGTGCCGACCAAACCGAGCAGCAAGCCCACCAAGATCATACCCAAGGCTTTGATGAGTGAGCCTGAAGCCAACACCACCGCGCCGATCAAGCCCAAAATCATGAGCGAAAAATACTCGGCTGGCCCGAATTTGAAGGCAACCTCGGTCAGCGGCGCGGCGAAAGCGGCCAGAATCAAGGTGCCGACACAGCCCGCGAAAAACGAACCCATGCCGGCTGCCGCCAGCGCAGGCCCCGCTCGCCCTTGCCGCGCCATCTGATAGCCATCGAGCACCGTGACGACCGAGGAAGATTCGCCCGGTAAGTTCACCAAAATGGCAGTGGTGGAGCCGCCATATTGCGCTCCGTAGTAGATACCCGCCAGCATGATCAGCGCTGCAATCGGGGGCAGCGCGTAGGTGGCTGGCAGCAGCATAGCAATCGTGGCCACGGGGCCAATGCCTGGCAGCACGCCAATCAGCGTGCCTAGCAAGCAGCCGACGAAGGCGTACATCAGGTTTTGCAGGGTAAAGGCGACACCAAAACCCAGTGAGAGATTATTAAACAGTTCCATGTTGTGGCCTCCTTATGCGATGAACGAGGGCCACACCGGAAACTGCAGGTTGAGCAGCACGATGAAGGCCAAATAGCTGAGGACAGCCAAGAATGTTGACAGGAGGAACACTTCCTTGACTTTGTACTGCTCTGCCGCCAAGCTGGTCACAAAGGTCAACGCATAAATGCCCACGATCAGCCCGAGCTGGGGGAATTTGATGGAGGGCAAGCCACCGATGCAAATACCAAAAATCACGTTGCCACCGATGATGCAAAGCATCGGCTTCCAAGCAAAGCCTCCAATCTTGTCGCCATCGGCAGTAGCCACCGTGAGGGACTTGAACAAGACGATACTGCCCAGCACGGCGAGCAAGATGCCCAAGAGACGCGGGAAGTAACCAGGCCCCATGCGCGCGCCCTCGCCCATCGAATAGCTGTAAGCGCCGATAGCAAAAGCCGCGCCCACAATGATGAACATTAGCCCTGAGAAGAAGTCTTTTTGACTTTTGATATTCACGGTATCTCCTATGTAGATTCAAACATGCTTGATTGTGTGGGCTGGCGAAGCATGGGAATCTGCGGGTATCACCTACAAGTCCTAGGGTTAACCCGGAATTTTCTGAGGTTCTGAAGCGTGGAAAAGTGTGAAGCCTGTCGATACGCCGGATTCTGTGCATCCCGGTTGCCCGAGATGTGACCGTCATTCCTCTGGGCTGGGGGTCGCCCCACCAGCTCGATGCTACCTACCCGCCAACTCTGCGGAACCACATCAACGTTGGCCTACTTGGTATTGCTGCGCGCAGAGATTGCCCGTTTCACCCAGACTGAACTGGCTCGTCTCTGTTGCTCTGATCCTCAGCTTATGCCTTGCGGTTTTC
>JANMHJ010000050.1:0-126750 GCA_031375105.1 Variovorax sp. | reverse complement strand
AGCTGATCTGCCGTCTTGGCGCTTTTGAGGCTGGCTCGGGCAGCCTCGATTTGATCTGTACCGCTTGCGGGTCTGGCCATGATGATCTCCTAGGATTGAGGAGATCATATTATTCACTATTTTAATGGGAATCGGAATAATTGTTCTCGCAGCTCCATGAATACAAAATGCGGCCTGCAAACTCATTGCCGCTGTAGCGCGCCACAGCTGGGCCGCCTTCACTTGAGCCAGCCAGCACGAGGCGTGAGGTGTCAGCCCAAGGCACATTGCGCAACGCTTGCACCGCCAGCGCAATCTCCGAGATGCGAAGCGCATGGATTTTTTCATATACATCCTTGCCCACTGGCGATTTGTAGGTGATGCGATCTGGCAAAGCAAAAGAATCTGGCGCAATACTGGCCACGCCCAGACCCGCCAGCCAGAGCTGCCACTCGCCAATGGCTTTGAGCTCCAAGCCCGACGAGCCATGCAAGAAAACCACCACAGGCACGCGCGCCTTGGTGTCTTTGGGCATGTTGGCAAACGTGCCCACAAAAGGCGCGCCGCCCGTCACGCTCGCTGGCAAAACCACCGCTGCACGTTGCACCACGCCCACAGCCGAGGCAGTGGTGTGCTGCACTGCTGTGCCTTTGACTTCGCCTACTGGAATGGGTGGCTGTGGCGCGGCTGGGGCAGCAGGTGGTGTTTGAGCGCAAGCGACCAAAAGAGCCAGAGCGCTGGCGATCGAAGCCAGCTTGGCGTATCTTTGAACGGGCATCGTGTCGTTTTTGAGGTGGAAATTAAACATGGTGAAACTCCTGATGTGGGTAAGTGATGCGACTGTAATGAGCCGTTAAGCCTTCGTCCAATGCATTGATTAGTTTGATTCATAATGAAAAGCTATGAATCTGAGCCAACGCCAACTCCAAATGTTCGTCACCACAGCTGCGCTGATGCATGTTTCTCGCGCCAGCGAAGCGCTGCACATCAGCCAACCCGCCTTGAGCCGAGCCTTGCAGGAGCTGGAGGCGCAACTCAAGGTCCAACTTTTTCAGCGCAGCACGCGCCGACTCGCACTCACGCATGAAGGCGAGCATTTTCTGCCCGTCGCTCAGCGCCTGTTGCGTGATCTGGAGCAAGCTGCTAGCGACTTGCTTGAGCGTTCCACCGGCCTCACCGGCACGGTCACCTTGGCTCTAGGCACAGCTTTTGGCTGCACCGTGTTGCCCGGTATTTTGCTCAGCTTTGCGCTCAGTCACCCTAGCGTTCGCCTCAAATTGATCGACGACAACAGCGCAGGCATCTTGGCGCGGGTGATGCGGGCTGAAGCGGATTTGGGCATCGGTTCCTTGATTGGCGATACGAGCGATTTGAGCTGCCAGCTGCTACTGACTGCGCCGCTTGGGCTGCTCGGCGATTCAAAGCGGTTTGATCTAGAAAAAGCCGTTCAAACCGGAGACTTGAGCGCCTTGCCACTGCTCAAAGAGCCGAGCGACAGCAGCATCATGCAGGTCTTGCAAAGCCGTGGTTCTGCATTGGTGCAGCAGATGGGAAAAGGCGCGGAAGTCAGCAGTTTGGCGTTGCAATTGGCGCTGGCTCAGGCCGGTGTCGGGGTGGCTGTGATGTCGGCCTTGGGGGCTTCGCATCCGCAAGCGAGTGGGCTGCAGTTTGTGCCGCTTGCGCCCATGATGGCGCGCGAAGTTTTTCTCATGCAGCGACGCGATCGCATTCTCAGCCCGTCAGCACGCGCTTTTGCCGATGCGATTCGATCTGGTTTGGCGTTAGAGACGCTTCATAGCAGCATCAAAATGGCTGAGAATTAACGCAGATTGCTATTAAATAGATAGCTAACTATTGTTATTTTATAACGGGTATAGCCGAAAAATGCTCTTGAAAACCAGTTCTAGACTTCTCGCCCCGGATCGCGCCCCATCAGCAGCGCGACCGCCTGCTTTGCGTCAATTTTCCCAGCCAGCAGTGCCACCACGCATTGCGTGATTGGCATTTCTATATTTAAGCTTTGCGCACGTGCGAGCACAGCTGATGCGCAGCGTGCGCCTTCGGCAACATGGCCGAGCGAGGTGGTGGCTTGCGCGAGGCTCTGGCCCTGAGCCAGCAGCAAGCCCACCTTGCGGTTGCGGCTTAAATCGCCAGTGGCAGTGAGCACCAAATCGCCCAAGCCCGACAGCCCCATGAATGTCTCAGCCTGCGCACCGAGCGCCACGCCTAGGCGCGTCATCTCCGCCAAGCCACGTGTGATCAGCGCCGCGCGTGCGTTCAGGCCTAGTTGTAAGCCGTCGCACAAGCCCGTTGCGATGGCCAGCACGTTTTTCACCGCACCGCCCACTTCCACGCCCACCACATCGCTGTTTTCATAAATCCGCAAACGCTCGCTATGAAACGCGGCGACCAAGGCTTGGATGACCTGCATATCTTGGCTCGCCGCCACCAAGGCCGTGGGCTGGCCACTGGCTACTTCTTGCGCAAAACTGGGGCCACTGAGCACACCTAGTTTGCGCGCGTCAGGTTTCATATCAAGCCGCTCATTTGCTACAAATTCCGTAGCGCCAAGAGCAGCAACCTCGTGGCCTAGCAAGCCATTTTCATCAAACCCTTTGCACAGCCAGACCACTGGCTCGCGCACGCCAGCCAGCGCATGCAGGCTATGAGCCAAGCCCGCCATGGGCGTGGCAATGATGATCAGATCAGCATGATCAGTGTGCTCTGCGTTCAACCGAGAAGCCGTCCGCGCATCTCCAGGGCTGATCTGCAAAGTTTCAGGAAAAGCGTGGCCCGGCAAATAGCGCGCATTGCTGCGCTCTTGCTGCATCTGGAGAGTCTGCGCAGCATCTCTGGCCAGCAAGTTCACAAAATGCCCCGCACGCGCGGCGGAAATGCTCAGGGCTGTGCCCCAAGCACCTGCGCCAATCACTATTAATTTCATAGCATTCTGCGCACGTTCTATAACGGGTAGAGGCCTAAAAGGCTTAAAAATTAGCCTTTCAGATGCTCGAATTATGCAGCCGCTTGCTCAGCCTGCTGCGCTTCGTACATGGCTTGAAAATTGATCTCCGCCAAATGCACCGGCGGAAAGCCCGCGCGGGTAATGATGTCGGCCACGCTGGCACGCAGGTAAGGGTAGACGATTTGCGGGCAGGCAATGCCGAGCACCGGGCCCATTTGGTCTTGTGGCAAATTGCGCACTTCAAAAATCCCGGCTTGCTTGGCTTCCACTAAAAACACGGTTTTGTCTTTGATCTTGGTGGTCACCGTGGCCGTCACAGACACTTCAAACACGCCTTCGGCAGCAGGAAGGGCTTCGACACCCAACTGAATGTCCACATCGGGTTGCTCCGTCTCCAACAGGATCGCAGGTGAATTGGGCTGCTCCAGCGACATGTCTTTCAAATAGACGCGCTGAATTTGGAAAACGGGAGCAGCCTCGGTTGTGGCGGTGCTTTGGACATCAGAGACTTGATTCTCAGCCATGGTGAAATACTTTCAATGAGGAAAACAAAACAAAGCCCGCTAGGGCAGCGGGCGAAAAGGGAAATTATCGCAGAGCGCGGGCTAAGCCATACACGCAGCTTGCAAGCACTAAGCCGCCTGCAAAAGCGAAGCCAACCCGCCCTTGCCGTCCAGCGCCATCAGATCATCGCAGCCACCCACATGCGTCTGCCCAATGAAAATCTGCGGCACAGTGCGCCTGCCCGTCACTTGCATCATGTGCTCGCGCTGCACCGGATCGGTATCAATGCGAATTTCTTCAATTTGCTCCACCCCCTTGGCCTTGAGCAACTGCTTAGCGCGGATGCAAAAAGGGCAGACAGCGGTGGTGTACATCTTCACGGCTTGCATGGCAATCTTCTTTCAATGCTTCAAATGGGGTGTATTTAGGCTTTTTCCAGCGGCAACCCGGCTTCGCGCCAGGCTTTGAGGCCGCCTGCAATGGCTTGCACATTGTCATAGCCCAGCTTTTTGGCGGCTGATACTTGGCGCGCCGCCCGCGTGCCAGTGGCGCAGACCAAAATGATCGGCAGCGCTTTGTTTTTCACAGCGCCTTCTAATTTTGCCGCCAACTCACTGGCTGGCAGATTTTTCGAGCCCACAATGTGGCCCGCAGCATATTCCGAAGCATCGCTCACATCCACCACGACCGCCTTTTCGCGGTTCATCAGCAGCACCGCGCCATTGGCATTGAGGCTACCGCCGCCACCCAAAGAACCGCCCTTGATCGCCGGCCAAAGCAGCATCGCGCCCGAACCAAAAGCCACCGCAAACAGCACCCAGTTATCAATCAAAAACTTCATGTTGAAACCAATTCGTTACAAATGCAAAGGTAGCATTTTAGAATGAGAGCCTTGTGCGCTGCCCGGCGCACCTTTTTTTAACTTCATTGCAACAGGGACACCCATGTACAAACTCGTGCTGATTCGCCACGGAGAATCCTCCTGGAACCTCGAAAACCGCTTCACCGGCTGGACGGATGTTGACCTCACTGACACCGGTATCCAACAGGCCAAACAGGCTGGCCAGCTCCTCAAACAAGAGGGCTACGAATTCGATCTGGCCTACACCAGCGTCTTAAAACGCGCCATCCGCACACTCTGGCTGGCCCTGGATGAGATGGACCGCACCTGGCTGCCGGTCGTGAAGCACTGGCGCTTGAACGAGCGCCACTATGGTGCGCTGCAAGGTCTGAACAAACTTGAGACAGCTAAAAAATTTGGCGATGAGCAAGTTTTGATCTGGCGCAGAAGCTACGACACGCCGCCCCCCGCTCTAGAAGCCTCCGACCCGCGCAGCGAGCGCTCAGACATTCGCTACGCCAAGCTCGCGCAGCAAGACATTCCGCTGACCGAATGCCTCAAAGACACCGTCGAGCGCGTCATCCCCTTTTGGAACGAATCCATGGCACCGGCCATCCAGGCGGGTAAGCGCGTTGTGGTGGCAGCGCATGGCAACTCCATCCGCGCCCTGATCAAATACCTCGACGGCATCTCCGATGAGGCCATCGTTGGGGTCAACATCCCCAACGGCATTCCGCTCGTCTACGAGCTAGATGCCCAGCTCAAGCCGATCAAAAGCTACTACCTGGGCGATGCGCAGGCGGCTGCTCAAGCCGCCGCCGCTGTGGCCAGCCAAGGCAAGGCTTGAAGCTCAACACGCAAAGGCGATCCAGCAGATTTGCGTTTTCCCGTCTTTTTTGTGCTTTTTAGGTGACTTGTTTGTGAACTTGTGCGCATCTCAGGGTGTTCGCAGGAACCAGCGCCACAATGCGCCCTCCAAGGTGTATATTTCTGCTATGGAAGCGCCTCTATGGTGAGGTGCACAGCAGCAGGCAAGTTGAAGCAAACGTCATGAACACGAAACTCAAAATCGCAGGTTGGATCAGCATGGGTGCGCTTGCTGGTGCGCTCACCACGATCTCGGTGCAATCTGTGGCGCAGCGGGCTCTTGCGCCCTTGCCACTGGAAGAATTGCAGCAATTGGCCGCTGTGTTTGGCATGATCAAGACCGATTATGTCGAGGCTGTCGACGAGAAAAAACTCATCACCGAAGCCATCGCGGGCATGGTGACGAGTCTCGATCCCCACAGCCAGTATTTCGACAAAAAATCCTACAAAGAATTCCGCGAAGGCACCAGTGGCCGCTTTGTTGGTGTGGGCATTGAAATCTCTCAGGAAGACGGTTTCGTGAAAGTCGTCTCGCCGATCGAAGGCTCACCCGCCTTCCGCGCAGGCTTAAAGCCCAATGATCTGATCACCAAAATTGACGACACCGCCGTCAAAGGCCTCTCGCTCAACGAAGCCGTCAAGCGCATGCGCGGTGATCCCAACACCAAAGTCATCCTCACCCTCTTGCGCCGCGAGGAAAACAACCGCACCTTCAGCGTGACCATCACGCGCGAGGAAATTCGCACCCAATCCGTGCGCAGCAAAAACATCGAGCCTGGCTATGGATGGCTGCGCGTCTCCCAATTCCAAGAGCGCACCACCGACGATTTCTCCCGCAAGCTCGAAGAAATTTATCGCAATGACAACAACCTCAAAGGCTTGGTGCTTGATTTGCGCAACGACCCCGGCGGTTTGCTCGATGCCGCTGTAGCCATCTCAGCTGCTTTTCTGCCAGACAACGTGACCGTCGTCTCCACCAACGGCCAACTCGCCGAGAGCAAGTTTGTTTATCGCGCCTCGCCTGAGTTTTACCGCCGCAGCGGTGCAGACCCCATCAAACGTCTGCACGACAACACCCGCAACATCTACAAAACCCTGCCCGTTGTCGTGCTCGTGAATGAAGGCTCGGCTTCTGCCAGCGAGATCGTCGCAGGCGCTTTGCAAGACCATGGCCGTGCCAAGATCATGGGCAGTCAAACCTTCGGCAAAGGCAGCGTGCAAGTGATCCGCCCGCTTGGGCCAGACACGGGCCTCAAGCTCACCACCAGCCGCTACTACACGCCTAAAGGCAATTCCATCCAAGCCAAAGGCATCGTGCCTGACATCATGGTGGACGAAACCGCCGAAGGCAACCTGTTTGCCGCCTTGCGCACCCGTGAGGCAGATTTGACGAAACATCTGGAAGACAAAAACGATCCCGCTGCTGCTGAGAAAGCCAAGGCCGCAGAGAAAGAGCGCGAAGTTGAGCGCGAAGCAGCCCGCAAGCGCCTAGAAGAATTCAACAAAAAGCCAGAAGCCGAGCGCCGCATGCCAGAGTTTGGCTCCGACAAAGATTTCCAGCTCATGCAAGCCATCAACCAACTCAAAGGCCGCGATGTGCTCATCAGCAAAACGCTGACTGCTCGCAAGGATGCGCCGAAAGAGCAGTGATTGAGTTGCTGACCATCTCTCACAAGCCCGGTTCGCCGGGCTTTTTGTTTTTGTGAATACGGCTTTTGCGTATCATTGCCCCATGACCGACGACCAACTGCTTCGCTACTCGCGCCACATCTTGCTCAATGAAGTGGGCGTAGAGGGGCAGGAAAAAATTCTCGCCTCACATGCCTTGGTGATTGGCGCAGGTGGGCTGGGCTCTCCCGTAGCTTTGTATTTGGGCACGGCGGGCGTGGGGCGGATTACGATTGTGGACAACGATGTGGTGGACATGACCAATTTGCAACGCCAAATTGCGCACAATCAGGCCAGAGTCGGCATGAATAAAGCGCAGAGTGCTCGTGAATCGATAGCGGCCATCAATCCCGAAGTGCTTGTGAACTGCATCACCGAGCGAGCTGACGCGGCCTTGCTAGATACTTTGGTGGCGCAGGCCGATGTGGTGATTGATTGCTGCGACAACTTCGCCACGCGCCATGCGGTGAACGCGGCTTGCGTGAAGCATCACAAAGCTTTGGTGAGCGGCGCAGCCATCCGATTCGACGGCCAAATCAGTGTGTTTGACCTGCGCGAGCCCAGCGCTACGCGCACGTCGCCCTGCTATGCCTGTGTGTTCCCGCCCGAGGCCACATTCGAAGAAGTGCGCTGCGCCACGATGGGCGTGTTTGCGCCGCTGGTGGGCATCATCGGCAGCATGCAAGCGGCTGAGGCTTTGAAAATTCTGAGCGGCGCGGGCTCATCGCTGGCAGGGCGTTTGCAGATGCTGGATGGGCGGGCAATGGAGTGGAATGAGGTGCGCGTGCCTCGGCAGTTGTCTTGCACTGTTTGCTCGGGTTGATGTCTTTGCGTTATTGGCGATCTGTGGCAAGTTCCATTCTCCGAGTGCAAACAGTGTGAGGTGTAGTTATTCCGTTTCCAGATCATTTCTAGACTAGGCGCAGCGACGACGACAGTGCTTTAGCACGGCTAGGAGCTGCAACGACGTATAGGAATGATCTGGAAATGGAATTACTGTGGGCGAACGAAGATTTCCAAGGTAGCCAACAGGCTGCGAATGAGGCACTGAGTTGGGGTATGTCACTTGGCGAGGTAAAGGGGGAATGCGGGCGTAGCCCGCAGGAGGACACGAGCAAAGTGGCATACCCCAACTCAGTGCCTCACTCGCAGCCGCTCCGTGTAAAAAGCAATCTACAAAGCGCTACAAAATAAATAGCACTCTGCGCAATCAACACGTCGGGAAACAGATCAAAACGCTTAAAAAATACGTATCAATCCGCCGTGATCTTGGCCATCTTGATCACTTTGCCCCACTTGTCATACTCCGCTTGTGCATAAGCCATCATCTCGCGCGGGCCGATGAAATTGGCCTCTGCACCGAGGCTGCTGGCGCGGTCACGGAAGGCGGGCACGGCCATGATTTTTTGTACTTCGCTGGCGATGCGGTCCACCGCCGCCTTGGGCGCTTGCGCATGCGTGTACAAAGCAAACCAAGCATCCACTTCGTAGCCCTTCAAACCAGCTTCTGCGCCAGTAGGCACATTGGGTAAGCTTGTCAAGCGACGCGGGCCAGCGACCACCAAGGGCGTGAAGCGGCCACTCTGAATGTGCGGCATCAAGGAGGGCGCGGTGGTCACTGTGATATCGATCTGGCTGGCCAACAAATCCGTGATCGTCGGGCCTGAGCCGCGATAGGGAATGTGGGTAATAAAAGTGCCGCTGATCTGCTTGAACAACTCAGTGGCGATATGCTGCACGCTGCCATTGCCCGAGCTGCCGTAATTGAGCTTGCCAGGATTTTTCTTGGCAAAGGCGATCAGCTCTTGCACCGTCTTGATGCCCAGATTGGAGCGCACCACCATCACCTGTGGCGCGGAATACACATTTGCAATCGCCTGCAAATCTTTGAGCGGATCGTAGGGCAGCTTGACCAGATGCGGACTCATGCAATGAAACCCGGAATAGGCCATGAGCAGCGTATGGCCATCGGGCTTGGCATTGATCACCACTTGCGCGCCCACAGCACCATTGCCGCCGCCTTTGTTGTCCACCGCCACGGGTTGCCCAAGTGCTTTAGACAGAGGATCGGAAATCGCGCGCGATGAAATATCTGCCGTGCCGCCCGGTGGCGCGGGCACGACGATGGTGAGCTGGCGCTCTGGGAAGCTCTGGGCCTGCGCCCAGGGCGCAGCGGCTAAAACGGCAGTGCCTGCGCCAGAAAGGAGCAAGCGACGGCGTTGCAAGGGGAAAGTCATGGGTGTCTCCAAGGTAAACGAAATGCAATGCCTGTGATTGAAACAAAAACATCGCCTGAACGCACTCCATAAAAACACTATGCACCCATCTCCATTCACGATGCCTTTTCCGGCAACTTATGAGAAAATCCCATTCATTCATCGTCATTCACGACTACTTTAGCTTCACGCCCCGCATGAAACCCTCCGAGCGCAGCTTTGCTCGCCGCCTTGACCTGACCACGCTGCAGCTCTTTGCCGCAGTGTGCGAGCACGGCAGCATTGGCAAAGCGGCGGACAAAGAATTCATTGCTGCTTCTGCTGTGAGCAAGCGCCTTTCTGACTTGGAAGCTGCTGCGGGCACAGCGCTGCTCTATCGCCATGCACGCGGTGTGAGCCCCACGCCAGCGGGCGAGGCGTTTTTGCATCACGCGCGTTCGGTGCTCTTGAGTTTGGATCGGATGCAGGGCGATTTAGGCGAATATGCCGAGGGCGTGAAGGGGCATGTGCGTATTCATGCCAATATCTCGGCCATAGTGGAGTTTTTACCCGAAGACATTGGTATGTTTGCCAAAACGCATCCGCATGTCAAGATTGATTTGCAAGAGCACCTCAGTAGTGATGTCATCAGAGCAGTCCATGATGGTGCGGCAGATGTAGGCATTTGTAATCCGCAGGCCGATTTACAAGGTTTGCAGCAGAAAATTTATCGACAAGACAAACTCGTGCTCGTCATCCCACGCAAGCATTCGCTCTCACGCCGCAAGCAGATTGGTTTTGTTGATTCTCTTGATTTTGACCACGTCGGCTTGCACAGCAACAGCGCCCTTTATCTCGCGCAGCGCCGCGCGGCGGCGGAAGTGGGCAAACAGTTGCAATTGCGCATTCAGGTGACTTCTCTGGATGCGATGTGCCGGATGATTCACAACGGCTTGGGCGTGGGCGTGATGCCAGATCGGGCTTTTGAGCTGGTGGGCAGCGTGGGCGATTTGATCGCCGTGCCGCTCACAGACGCTTGGGGCTCGCGTGATCTGCTGATCGTCGCACGTGATTTTGAAACCTTGCCAGCGCCTGCAAGGCTGCTGGTGGATCATTTGCTGGCCGATGCGCCAAAAACTTAAAATCTGTTTTCTTGAGGAATAAATATGCCACGCACACTCTACGACAAAATCTGGGACGAACATGTCGTTCACACCGAGGAAGACGGCACATCCGTGCTGTATATCGACCGCCATTTGGTGCATGAAGTCACCAGCCCGCAGGCTTTTGAAGGCTTGCGCCAAACCGGGCGCAAGGTCTGGCGTGTTTCATCCATCGTGGCCACGGCTGATCACAACACGCCCACCACCGGCTGGGAACTGGGCTACGACGGCATTGCCGATTTGGTCAGCAAAGAGCAAATCACCACACTGGATGCCAACATCAAAGAGTTTGGCGCAGCGGCTTATTTCCCGTTTCTCAACAAACAGCAAGGCATCGTGCATGTGATGGGCCCAGAGCAAGGCGCAACCCTTCCCGGCATGACCGTGGTCTGCGGCGACTCCCACACCAGCACGCATGGCGCATTCGGCGCGCTCGCGCATGGCATTGGCACCAGCGAGGTCGAGCATGTGCTGGCCACCAACACGCTGCTGGCCAAGAAAGCGAAGAATCTGCTGGTGAAAGTCGAAGGCACGTTGCAAAAAGGCGTAACAGCCAAAGACGTGGTGCTGGCCATCATCGGCAAGATCGGCACGGCGGGCGGCACGGGCTACACGATTGAGTTTGCAGGCAGTGCGATTCGCGCTCTGAGCATGGAAGGCCGAATGACGGTCTGCAATATGGCCATTGAAGCCGGTGCACGCGCTGGCCTCGTGGCCGTCGATGAAAAAACCATTGAATACGTCACAGGTCGCCCGATGTCTCCCACAGGTGTCGCGCTGCAACAAGCGATTGCGTATTGGAAAGGCTTGCAGAGCGATGCCGATGCGAAGTTTGACCAAATCGTCGAACTCGATGCCACGCAAATCATTCCGCAGATCACTTGGGGCACCAGCCCCGAGATGGTCTTGGGCGTGGACGCTCGCGTGCCCGACCCGGACAAAGAAAAAGATGATAGCAAACGCAGCGGCATCGAACGCGCATTGAGCTACATGGGCTTGCAGCCCGGCAAGCTTATGAGCGACATCTTCGTCGATAAGGTCTTCATCGGAAGCTGCACCAACAGCCGCATCGAAGACATGCGCGAAGCCGCAGCGGTGGTGAAAAAGCTCGGCCAGAAAGTGGCCAAAAATGTGAAGCTGGCGCTGGTGGTGCCCGGCTCAGGTTTGGTGAAAGCGCAAGCCGAGCGCGAAGGCTTGCATGAAATTTTCAAAGCCGCAGGATTCGAATGGCGCGAACCGGGCTGTAGTATGTGCTTGGCGATGAACGCCGACCGCCTAGAGCCCGGCGAGCGCTGCGCCTCCACCAGCAACCGCAACTTTGAAGGCCGCCAAGGCGCAGGTGGCCGCACGCATTTGGTCTCTCCTGCCATGGCTGCGGCGGCGGCTGTTCACGGACACTTTGTAGATATTCGCCGTTTTGCGTAAAGTAATAACTTTTCAACCCTCTGAAGGAATCATCATGAAAACCCTCATCTCCACCCTGATCCTCGGTTTCTGCTTGGCCATCACAGGCTGCAACACCATCAAAGGCGCTGGGCAAGACATTCAAAAAGCGGGCGAGAAAATTGAAGACGCCGCGAAGAAGAAGTAAGCATGAACAAATTCACCATCCACACAGGCCTCGTCGCGCCGATTGATCGGGAAAACGTCGATACCGACGCGATCATTTCCAAGCAATTCTTAAAGCGCATCAGCAAGAGTGGCTTCGGCGACAACTTGTTTGACGCGGATCGCTTTCTTGATGTGGGCGAGCCGTATTCCAAGCTGGCAGACCGCAAGCCTAACCCTGATTTCGTGCTCAATCAGCCGCGCTATCAAGGCGTAAGCATTCTGCTCTGCCGCAAGAATTTTGGCTGCGGTTCTAGCCGTGAGCATGCGCCTTGGGCGATTGAGCAATACGGCTTTCGCGCTTTGATTGCGCCGAGCTACGCCGATATCTTTTTTAACAACTGCTTCAAAAACGGGCTGCTCCCCATCGTGCTGCCCGAAGCAGTGGTCGCCAAATTGTTTGATGAAGTACACGCCTTCCCCGGCTACCAGCTCACGATTGATTTGGAAAAACAAGTCATCTTGAAGGGCGATGGAGAAAGCATTCCATTTGACGTGCAGTCCTTCCGCAAATACTGTCTGATCAACGGCTTAGACGACATCGGCCTCACGCTGCGCCACAGCGAGAAGATCAAAGCCTTTGAAGCCGAGCGCTTAGCTACTAAGCCTTGGTTGGCGCAGACGGCTTGACCACGATTTTCATACTGAAATCGGCAATTACCCGTTATATTATCTACATAGTTTGCTATCTTTTTTATAGTTACTTCATATGAAAATCGCTGTTCTTCCCGGTGATGGCATCGGCACTGAAATCGTTGCCGAAGCTGTCAAAGTCCTCAAAGCTTTAGATTTGAAGTTTGAGATGGAGTCTGCCCTCGTTGGCGGCGCGGCTTACGAGGCGCATGGGCATCCGCTGCCCGAGGCCACGCTGAATTTGGCCAAACAAGCCGATGCGATTTTGTTTGGCGCTGTCGGTGATTGGAAATACGACAAACTGGATCGCCCCTTGCGCCCCGAGCAAGCGATTTTGGGTTTGCGCAAGAATCTTGGCCTGTTTGCCAACTTTCGCCCCGCGATTTGTTATGAGCAATTGGTGAGCGCATCGAGCTTGAAGCCTGAGCTGATCTCTGGCCTAGATATTCTCATCATCCGCGAGTTGACGGGTGATATTTACTTCGGTCAACCGCGTGGCCGCCGCATCGCCACTGACGGGCATTTCCCTGGGGCAGAGGAAGCCTTCGATACGATGCGCTACAGCCGTCCCGAGATCGAACGTATTGCGCATGTTGCTTTCCAAGCTGCGATGAAACGCAACAAAAAAGTGACCAGTGTCGATAAATCCAATGTGTTAGAAACCTTCCAACTCTGGAAAGATGTGGTCAGCGAAATCGGCCTGCAATACCCTGAGGTCAAACTCGATCACATGTATGTAGACAACGCCGCGATGCAGCTGGTGAAAGCGCCGAAGGCTTTCGATGTGATCGTCACGGGCAATATGTTTGGGGATATTTTGAGCGACGAAGCCAGTATGCTCACCGGCTCGATTGGCATGCTTCCTAGCGCCTCGCTCAACAGCAAAAATCAAGGCTTGTATGAGCCCAGCCACGGCAGTGCGCCGGATATTGCAGGCAAAGGCATCGCCAACCCGTTGGCCACGATTTTGAGTGCGGCAATGATGCTGCGCTTCTCACTCAACCAGCCTGAAGCAGCTGAGCGCATTGAAAATGCCGTAAAGAAAGTACTCTCGCTTGGGTTTCGCACGGGAGATATTTATGTGGAAAGTCATCCAGCAGAAGCGCCGCCGCTGGTGAGGGTCAACACCGTACAAATGGGCGATGCGGTTGTCAAGGCTTTGGGCTGATCGCTTGAAGCAGTTCATGCGGTCACACCCTCATGTGAAGGAAGCATGGTTGCGCACACATCGGGCAGGCTTCACGCTGATTGAATTGATGGCGGTGATTGCGGTCATCGCGATCCTCGCATTGACCGCCCTGCCCTCGCAGATGGATAGGATTGTTAAAGAACAAATCCTCGAAGGCATCAAACTAGCAGACATCGCCACCAAGCGTGTGGATGTTTTTTGGACTGCCTCTGGCAAACTTCCCGATAACAACGAAGTGCTAACGCTACCTGCAGCCGACAAAATAGTAAACAACCGTGTGAGCAGCGTCACGGTAGAAAAAGGCGCGGTTCACATTGTTTTTGGTAACCAAGCCAGCAGCTCGCTCACAGGCAAAACCTTGAGTCTGCGCCCAGCTATCGTAGAAGACGCGCCTGCCGTGCCAATCAATTGGATTTGCGGTAAAAGCGCTGTGCCTGCCAAGATGACGGCCCAAGGCGACAATCGCACTGATATTGCACCAACGCATTTGCCGTTGCGCTGCCTTTGAGTCTGAAATTTATTTGCTTGGCAGTGCCAAGCCTCGCGCGAGCCACACGCCACCAACTGCGCCCACACATTGCGCTCCCACGAAACCCAACGCGCTCGCAGGCGCTATCCCTGCAAAGCTGTCGCTCAACATGCGGCCTAACACCGCCGCAGGATTCGCAAAACTGGTACTCGCTGTGAACCAATACGCTGCGCCGATGTAGCAAGCCACTAAGGCGCTGGCTTTCGCATTCACGCCCGCAGCGCTGCTGCGAACGATGACAAACAGCAAACCAGCCGTGGCCACCGCTTCAGCAATCCATTGCCCCCAACCAGCAAATGAGCCTGCGGCATTCCAGCCGCCGCGCAGTTTGCTGCTGGTTTGAAAAATTGGCAAGTCAAACATCGCATGCGCGAGCCACGCACCGCAGGCTGCGCCTAGGAGTTGTGCAACGATGAAACCAAATGCTATTAAATAAATAGCATACTTCGTAGAATTTATAACGGGTAGAGGACGATTTTTATCAAAAAATAGTGCCCAGAGCGTCACCAACGGATTGAAATGCGCACCACTCACGGGCCCGAGTGTTTCGATCAACACATACAGTGCAAACACAGTGGCCAACGTGTTGGCCAGCAAAGCAATTGCAGTGTTACCACCCGACAGCCGCTCGGCCATGATGCCCGAACCGATGACGGTGCAAAGCAGCGCTGCCGTGCCGATGAATTCTGCAAATGTTTTTTGCGCTAGACCATGAGATTTCATGCCCGAGTGCCTTGCGCGCAACAACTTGGTTTGAACATGGAGAGCAATTGCGCTGCGAATGAAGCCTGCGCAGGATAACTGCTGCCTATATACAAGCCGATGCTTTTCGGCGCTTCTTGGCTCACGCCTCGATACGTTCCAAACAGCAGATCCCACACGATCAAGGCGCTGCCGAAATTACTGTCGCCCTGCTCACGGCTGGTGGAGTGGTGCGCACGGTGCAATTCATTGGTGCTGAAAACAGTGTTGAGCCAACCTTGGCGCAGCGGCAAATTGGCATGTTGCAAAATTTGCACGGGCTGAGTGAATGCGAGATAGGCCAGCAGGAGCTCTGGGCTCACGCCGAGCAACATCAAAGGCAGCATCGCTGCAAAATGCTTGAGCATGTATTCAAGTGGATGCACGCGAAAGCCATTCATCAAATACAAACGCTGGCTGCTGTGGTGCACGGCGTGCAACCAAAACAGCTGTGGCAAACGGTGGTGCAGACGATGCATCGCGTAATGCGACAGCTCAATCCACAGCAGCACCATCAGAAATTGAACAGCCCAAGGCCATGCGCCAAGATGCGCCTGCCAAAGCGTTTGCGCGCCCTGAAATCCCCATGCGGCATACAGCGCGGCCACGATCAAAGGAGACAGCCATTTGAGCAAAGGCTGCACGACGGAGGCCAAGGTGACGAAGCTCAAACCATCTGTCCAGCCATCGCTCTGTGAACGATTCCAAGCTGCGTCATGAGGCCTCCATCGCTCCAAGCCCCAAGCGAGGGCAATCAGCGCGGTGTGGCAGATCGTCAAGGCGAGTTCGACTTTCATGCCGATGCGGGGCGCAAACCACATGGCGGCAACGCTCGCCAAAATAGCGATTGGCAGCAAGCCTCGCATGAGCGCACGCTCAGCCATACAGGCGAAAAAATTAGATGATTTTTGTCTGGCGTCATGCATGTTGAAGGTCTCGATCTAGCAGCAATTCAAAGCGTAGCCAGCTCTTTCGCACTGGTCTGCAAACTGAGCTTTTGGAGCTTTTCAACAGGTAAATTCACCAGCAATTCAATGCGGCGGCGCATCGCATGCAGCGTTTGACGAAAAGCTTCTAGCTTTTGCTCGTCATTGGCGTCCCCGACGCTTGGGTCAGGGTAGCCCCAATGCGCACTGGCGGGATTGCCTGGCCAGAAGGGGCAGGCTTCACCAGCGGCATTGTCGCAAACGGTGATGATCAAATCCATCTTGGGCGCATCTGCGCCAGCGAAATCATCCCAACTTTTGCTACGCAGGCCATCGGTAGGTATGCCATGTTCGCGTAAGACCTGTAAGCCCAGCGGATTGGGGCCGCCATTTTCACGCGGGCTGCTGCCAGCAGAAAAACCGCGAAAGCGACCGCCGCCTAGATGGTTGGTCAGCGCCTCAGCCAAGATACTGCGGGCGGAATTGTGAGTACACAGGAATAGGATGTTCAAAGCTGGGTTCATGGTGTTTCCTAAGTTGATGAATAAAATCGGGCTCTTGCCGTTATAAAATGTGCATTGTTTGCTATTAAATTGATAGTTAACGTTTCGCCTAATCAGCAGCAACTTGATCCAACAGCTTTACCAGCAGCAGGTGCGCAACCACTTGCAGACACGGCAACAATGTCTTTCAGCGAGATTTTTGGTTTGCTGACCGCAGTCGGCGCAGATGGCGCACAGCAAGCGCCACTGGATTGCATGCCTGCATCGGAGGCATTTTCAGCGCCATACATCGTGGCCTCGCCCGTCGTCACGAAACTTTCCCATGCAATGCCTTGCGGATCATGCACCCAGCCTTTGTCGCTCTTGGCGTAGCAACAGGTCGTCTCGCCTTGGTCTGTGACGGCCACGCCAGCGGCTTGCAGTTGCGCCGTCATCGCGTGTAAATCGGGGGCGGAATCGAGTTGGAAACCGAGGTGATCCAGCCCACTGGCTCCCACACGACCAGGTCTTTGAGAAATTGCGAAATTCACGCGCGGATCATCAAGCATCCATTTGGCGTAATCGTCTTTGCTCACACTCGGCTGCTGCCCAAACAGCGTGTTGTAAAAATTCACCGACTGTGCGATGGATTCGACAGCGATGTGAACGTGAAAGCGTTTCATGGTGATTTTCCTTCAAAATTAAAGCCAAATTGGCATTTACCCGTTATAAATTCTATCTAGTTTGCTATATTTTTAGTAGCACGTATCTGCTGTACTCTCAGCAGCAGGCTGCGCCCGAAGGATCGGCAGCGCAACAGTTTTCCGTCAAAAAAGCCAGCAGCGCGGTCATGCGGGAAAAGTCAGCCCGGTAAATCAGGCTGCGGCCTTGCTGCTCAACCGTGGCCATGTTTGAATGCAGCAATTCCTTGAGATGAAACGATAAGCTCGATGCTGACACATGGAGCATCACTGCGAGCACACCTGGTGTCAGGCCAGCCTGCCCCGCCTGTACGAGGGCGCGGAACACACGCAGGCGCTGCGCTTGAGAAATTGCAGCCAGCGCTTTGAGCGCCTCAGCCTCGGAAAGACTCTGAATCGGCGCGTCAAGCTGCTTGTGCGCGATGCTCGGCATGGCAGCCTTTGACACAGATAAAGGACGAGAGCGTATTTTTGTTTCCATATTTCAATGATAATCGAATTATAGAAACAAAGCAAATGCGGCTGACCTCTTCACGAAATCAGCCGCACATTTGGAAGCAGAAGCCGGAAGCGGGAAGCTGGCTTATTTGGCCTTAGGGCGACCCAAAGCAATCGCTTGCAGCTTCGCGTAAGCCGCCAGTTGTTGGGCCGTGCTCAGGGCGGCAAAGTTCTGAATCGCAGCGCGAACAACTTCGCTCTTCTTGGTTTCACGACCCGAGGCCACCGCCGTCTTTTTGCAGAGCTTGATCAAATCATGGTCTGCCAACGGCATCGTAAAGCTGTCGCGCACAAGCTTGGGCTTTTTCACCACGGCTGGCTTGGCAGGTTTGCTTGGCTTGGCTGATTGAGCAGGCGCTTTCGCGGGCATCGTCTTGGCTGGCGGCTTAGTAGCCGGCTTAGATGCAACAGCGGGTTTGCTCACTTTGACGGATTTGACAGGCGCTTTTGCTGGCCCGGTTTTGCTTGTTGCGTTTGCCTTCACAGGCGGCTTGGTGGCAGGTGCATTGGCACTCACAGAAGTGGTCATGAAGACTCCTTGATTAAAGAAGTAAATAGTTTATACGATTAGATCATTTTCGTCATCTCAAAGACCCCATATTCCAATGAGAATTCATTTTTTCATCTATCCGTCACATGACAGTCACATCTCTGTCATTTAAGTCTAGGTTAATAGGAGGGTTTACGTATTTCCTTATTCACTGGAGTTTTCATGAGTATCAACAACATGACTGCGAATTCTTATCGCAGCTATTTTTCAGCGCCCCTGCTGCGCCTGTTCACCCTACTTGCCTTGTTGGTCGGCCTAGTTTCTTGTGGTGGCGGAGACAACGATGTCGCTCCCTCTCCAACGCCAGAACCCACTCCATCTACTCTGAGCATGGAAAAAATTGTGGGCTACTCGCACGTAGGTGGTACCAGTTCAGCAGAAATTTCAGCCTACGATCCCATCAGCCAACGCCTGTTTGTCGTGAACGGCGCGCTCAGCGGCAGCACATTCAACCCTGCACTTTCATCGCTCGATGTGCTGAGCATGGTCAGCACGGGCAGCGGCGCATCGGCCACCTTGTCTGTGAGCTTGGTAGGCTCGCGAACCACGGCACAAATCGGCGCGGGCTTGGGTGGTATCAACAGCATCGCTATTCACAACGGCATCGTGGCTCTGGCCATTGAAGCCGCTACCAAAACCAGTCCCGGTATCGTGGCTTTCCTGCGCGCGAATGACCTGACCGTCATTGGCACTCGCACTGTCGGCGCCTTGCCCGATATGCTCACCTTTACACCCGATGGCAAATTTTTGCTCGTCGCTAACGAAGGCGAGCCGAACAGCTACGGCCAAGCCGATTCGGTGGATCCGGAAGGCTCCATCAGCGTCATTGAAATTGCTGGTCTAACCCCAACCGCCACCACGCTGCAACTGACCGTCACCACTGCAGGCTTTACCGCATACAACGCACAAGCTGCAACGCTGCGCACCCAAGGCGTTCGCCTCCCAGGTATCGGCACGACCACCGTGGCGCAAGACTTGGAGCCTGAGTACATCACGGTCTCGGAAGATGGCCGCACAGCTTGGATCACTCTTCAAGAAAACAATGCCATTGCTGTCTTGGATATCGCAACCAAATCGATCACCAGCATACGCGCTTTGGGCTTGAAAGACCATAGTCTTGCTGGCAATGGCTTGGATGTGAGCAATGAAGATGGTGGTATCAACACCAATAGCGGTACACCCACCATCAAAATCAGCAACTACCCGATCAAAGGCATGTACATGCCCGACGGCATCGCGTCCTTCCGCATCGGCACGCGCACCTTTTTGGCCACTGCCAATGAAGGCGATGCCCGCGAATACACTGGTGTCCCAGTGATCGGTAGCCGTGACGACCCCCGAGTGCGTGACTACTGCACATCAGGCTTTGACAGCAGCGTGTACGGCACACTCACTGCAACGATGGGATTCGACAGCAACTTAGGTCGCCTGCGAATCGACTCCTTCGCTGGTGCCAATCGCACCGCCAAAAACGCCTCTGGTGAATGCAACGAGCTTGTCGCCTTCGGCGCTCGCTCCTTCAGCATCTGGGATGCCGACAATTTTGGCCTCGTCTGGGATTCCGGCGACCAGTTTGAGCAACGCACTGCCGCGCTCAACCCAACTTTCACGTTCAACGCGAGCAACGATAACAACACCTTCGATGATCGCAGCCCCGCCAAAGGCCCTGAGCCAGAAGGCGTGACCACCGCCAAATTTGGCAACAAAACCTTCGCCTTCATTGGGCTGGAGCGTGCCGGCGGCGTGATGGTGTATGACGTGAGCAACCCTGCCGCGCCAGTTTATGTGACCTACTTGAACACACGCACAGGGGCCACAGGTGACCGAGGCCCAGAAGGCTTGCTTTTCATCAAAGCCGCCAATTCACCCACAGGCAAACCGCTGATCGTTGTTACTAATGAAACCAGTGGCACCACCGCCGTCTTTCAGATCAACTTGCAGTATTGATGACATAGCCACCTAAGCGATAAGACCTGCTGCGGCAGGTCTTATTTTTTGTGACTGTCATTTATTTTTCATAAATTTGACATGCAGTCGTCATAAATTTGCGTCAAGATCACACTAGTTTTCAACTGATATCTATTTTCGCCTGGAGAAAAAAATGGCAAAAGACTTTTCAACGATGGAAGATTCCAACACGTCTTCCAACCCTAGCATTCATGATGTGTCTGACCCTGCGCGTCGCCTCTTCATGCGCGGCGGCGTGGCATTGGCAGCTGGCGGCTTGTTCAGCGGGTTGGCTGGCTGCGCAGCGGGCGGGATGGCTGGTTCAAGCCCGCTGATCGGCTTCAAAAGCGTACCAATCACCACCAAAGACGGCATAGTTGTGCCTGAGGGCTACGTCTCTCAAGCGATGGCCGCTTGGGGCGAGCCAATTGGTTTGGCAGGCAATATGCCCGCCTTCAAAGCGGATGCTTCCAATACAGCTGCCGAGCAAGAAGCTCAAATGGGCATGCACCACGACGGCATTCACTATTTCCCAATCGGCCAAGGCGCTGAAGGCAACAAGAGCGGCCTGCTGGTGATGAACCATGAGTACACCGACGATGGCCTGCTGCACACCGATGGCATGAAAACCTGGAATTCAGAAAAAGTCAAAAAAGCGCAAGCAGCGCATGGCGTGTCTGTGATTGAAGTGCGCGAGACCGCAGGCAACTGGGAAATCGTGCGTCCTTCACGTTTTGCGCGTCGCTTTACTGCCAACACCCCGATGACGATTGCCGGCCCTGCTGCGGGCCACGCCCTGATGAAAACAGCAGCAGATACTGCGGGTACACGCGCCCTCGGCACCATCAACAACTGCGGCAGCGGCATCACCCCTTGGGGCACTTACCTCACCTGCGAGGAAAACTTCGCTGGCTATTTCAGTGGCGGAGATGCCATCTCTAATGATGATCGCCGCTGGGGCATGGTCAAAGGCGGGCGGGGTTACCGCTGGCACGAGCATGATGCTCGCTTTGATGCCACCCAAAACCCAAACGAAATCAATCGCTTTGGCTGGATCGTTGAGATCGACCCGATGGATCCTACAAGCACGCCGATCAAGCGGACAGCCATGGGTCGCGCAGCACATGAAGGTGCAACAGTAGCTATGACGAAAGAAGGTCATGCGGTAATCTACTCGGGTGAAGACGCGCAGTTTGAATACATCTATAAATTTGTCAGCGAGAAAAAAGTTCGCCCAGCTACTGCTACTCAGACCGCGGCTCAAGTCAATCGCAACTTGCTCGACGATGGCATTTTGTATGTCGCTAAATTTAACGCCGATGGCACAGGTGAATGGTTGCCATTAATTCATGGCATTGGCAAGCTGACTACCGCAAGCGGCTTCAAAGATCAAGGCGAAGTTGTGATCAAATCACGACAAGCATCTGACGCGCTGGGTGCAACCAAGATGGATCGCCCCGAGTGGATCGACATTGATAAAGCAGGTTGGGTCTATTGCACGTTAACCAACAACAGCAACCGCGCTGGCAATAATCGCCCCGGTGTTGATGCAGCAAATCCACGCGCTAACAATACCCAAGGCAACATCATCCGCTGGAAAGAAACCGGCGATTTTGATGGCGATACCTTCCGTTGGAATCACTTCGTGATGGCCGGTGACCCATCACTTGCTCGCGCAGATGCCAAAGGCAATATCAAAGGCGATATATTCTCCTGCCCCGATGGCTTGTGGACTGATGCGCGCGGCGTGCTTTGGATTCAAACCGACATGAGCACTTCTGCCATGGGCAAGGGCGATCTGGTCAACATGGGCAACAACATGATGCTCGCAGCTGACGTGAACACCGGAGAAATCCGCCGCTTCCTTACCGGCCCCGTCGGCTGCGAAGTGACTGGTGCTACGCAAACGCCCGATGGCAAGACGATGTTTATCAACATCCAACACCCTGGCGAGAGCCCCAGCGAGCGCAGCAACCCAGATGCGCCCATGGCCATCTCGAGCTGGCCTTTCAACAGCCGCCCGCGCTCTGCAACGGTGGCCATTCGACGCAAAGACGGTGGTGTGGTGGGCACTTGAAGCAATCAATCAAAGCCCTCTCCTACGAGGGCTTTTTTATGACTTCATCAAAACTCTAGGACAACAATATGAAAGACATTCCTGTACCTACTTTGGCTTTATCGCCAACGGGCTTGCCCAGGGGGTCACTTCACCCGTCATTTCCTGCACCTCATTCAAACCTGGATCAAACGCCCGCCACACAAGCCCCTCAACTTCAAGTGATTTGGGCTCAGCATCTGGATCAGGTGCGTCAGGCTCAGAAGCTTCGGCATGCGGTGTTTGCCGATGAGATGGGCGCTCGCCTAGATACCCCTCTTCAGGGCTATGATGTTGACCGCTTTGATGACTATTGCGAGCATTTGCTGGTGGTGGATCAAAGTTGCGATCAGGTGGTGGGCACGTACCGCCTGCTCACACCCGCTCAGGCTCTACGTGCGGGCGGCCTTTACACAGAGACTGAATTTGACATCAGCGCTTTGGAGAATCTTCGCAGCCAGTTGGTTGAATTGGGCAGAAGCTGCGTGCATGTCGACTACCGCAGCGGTGCGGTGATCATGGCCTTGTGGGGCGCTTTGATGCAATTCATGGTGCGCAACCGTTTGTATGGCATGGTGGGTTGTGCCAGTATTCCGCTGATGCACCAAGGCCGCATGAATGGCGATGTGGCCAGCAGCATTTGGGCACAGGTTTCGAAGACGCATTTGGCAGATCCCGCCTTTGCCGTGTTGGCTCACACACCACTGCCGATAGATCAGTTTGATCAAAGCCTAGCGGTCGAGCCACCTGCTTTGATCAAAGGATATCTTCGTTTGGGTGCACGTGTCTTAGGCGCACCCGCTTGGGATCCTGACTTCAACACCGCTGATTTGCCCATGCTCACGCGCATGGAAGATATCCCTCATCGCTACCGTCGTCATTTTTTAGGACAATAATCACCTACCCACCTGTGCAGTGTGGGTCGTAGTCTGAGTATGACTGTCATTAAGTCGTCACAATATTTTTACAGACTGTGATGGTTACCTTGAATGACTGAATACACATGCTGAAAACAACAAGCCGCAAACCAACGGCTGCCATCTTGTCGCCGAGCTACATTGATCGCGATCTGAGTCTGCTGGCCTTTAACCATCGCGTGCTCGACTGGGCTCGACGCGAAGATGTGCCGTTGCTGGAGCGTCTGCGCTATCTGTGCATCGTGTCATCGAACCTAGACGAGCTGTTTGAAGTCCGCGCTGCCATGCATCTGGCTGCGCATCGCAGCGACGATCACAAAGGCAACTACAGTGTCAAGAGCTTTGAAATCTTGCATTCCCGAGCCCATGAATTGGTGGCCGAGCAATACAGTTTGTTCAATCACGAGATCACCAAAGCCTTTGCGCATGAGGGCATATCGATCATCTCGCACGCTGAGCGCGACCCCGCGCAGCGCCAATGGGTGAAAAAATATTTTGAGCAAGAGGTCAAGCCCTTGCTCGTGCCCGTGCTGCTTGATCCTGCGCATCCGTTTCCGCAAGTGGCCAGCAAATCGCTCAATTTCATTGTGGAATTGGGCGGCATGGATGCGTTTGAGCGCAACAATTCGATTGCTATCGTCAAGGTGCCGCGTGTGCTGCCGCGCTTGATGGCGTTGCCTAGCAAGCTGTGCGGGAAAAAGCAATTGTTCGTTTCACTGTCTAGCGTGATTCGTGGGCACTTGGACAGTCTATTTCCTGGGCGCAAAGTCGGGCAATTTTCCCAATTTCGCGTCACGCGGCATTCCGATATGGCGATTGACGAAGAAGACGTGACCAATCTGCGCATGGCGCTGCGCCAAGGTTTGCAGCATCGCCACTACGGACAAGCCATGCGCATTGAAGTTTCGGCCAGTTGCTCACATCGCTTATACGATCTGCTGCTACGTCAATTTGAATTGCCAGAATGTGCACTGTATCGCGTGCCAGGCCCCGTGAATTTGGTGCGCTTTGGGCAATTGGTCGATCTCTTGCAAACACCCGCGCTGCTATTTTCACCCTACACACCGAGCTATCCCATCAGTTTGCAACCCACGGTGCGAGGTTTGTCTATATTTGACCGCCTCAAGCAGGGCGATGCCATGGTGCATCAGCCTTATGAAAGCTTTGATGCGGTGATTGATTTTCTGCGCGAAGCTGTTTACGACCCCAAAGTGTTCGCGATTCGGCAAACGGTGTATCGCGCTGGCTCGGACTCGGTCATGATGGATTTGCTGTGCGAGGCGGTGCGCAGGGGCAAAGAAGTGCTCGCTGTGGTGGAGCTCAAAGCGCGTTTCGACGAAGAGGCCAATATCAATTGGGCTGAACGCTTGGAAGCCATTGGGGCGCAGGTGGTGTATGGCGTGGTCGGGCTGAAAACGCATGCCAAGATGTTGCTCGTCACACGCAAAGAAGGCAAGCAGCTATGCCGCTACGGTCATTTATCCACAGGCAACTACAACCCGAAAACTGCGCGTCTCTACACCGATATCAGCTATTTCACAGCAGACTCAGCACTCACATCAGACATGGAGCAGCTGTTTTTGCATCTGGCCAGTCAAAACCATATTCCTAAAACACGCAAAATCTTGTTAGCCCCGTTTCGAATGCAGAGCGAAGTCATCGCCCATATTGATCGCCTGCGAACGCATGCAGCGCAAGGCAAATCCACGCGCTTGGTCGCCAAGATGAATTCATTGACGGATGAGCCCATCATCGAAGCCCTGATACGCGCTGGCCAAGCAGGTGTGCCGATTGATCTGATTATTCGAGGCGCATGCACCCTGCCCGCGCAAGTGCCGGGCATCACAGACAACATCCGCGTGCGATCCGTGATTGGGCGCTTTCTGGAGCATTCAAGGGTTTTTTATTTCCGCAGTGGCGAAGAAGAGCAACTCTATTTATCAAGCGCAGACTGGATGAACCGCAATATGATGCGCCGCATTGAATTGGCATGGCCAGTGACGGACCCGTTGCTTCGCCAACGCATCGTGGATGAATGCCTGAGCGCCTACTTGCATGATGGCGTGGATGCTTGGCAATTACAGTCAGATGCGAGCTATCAACCGACGCGCACCAAGCCAGGCGGCCACAGCGCCCAGCAGGCCTTGATGCAACGCTACGGAAAAATGAGCTGACAACAGAGGCCGATATGGATTTGCTCTTATGGCGCCATGCTGAAGCGGAAGATGCGCATGCAGATCAACCCGAAGATCTAAAGCGGCCACTCACACCACGCGGCATCAAACAGGCACAGCGCATGGCCAAGTGGCTGGACCAATATATGCCTGATGGTGTGCGCATACTATGCAGCCCAGCCGTGCGCTGCGAAAGCACAGTTGTTTGCCTCAAGCGCAAATACAAAATATGCCCCGAACTCGCGCCTGACGGCAACGTGCAGACTTTGCTGGAATTGGCGCACTGGCCGGATGCGCGCACGCCCGTGTTGGTTGTGGGGCATCAACCTGTGCTCGGGCAAGTCGTGGCGCAGTTGCTGGGCTTGCCTGTGCAAGGCTTATCTGTGCGCAAAGGATCGGTGTGGTGGCTGCGCAATCGCTTGCGCATGGATACGCAAAGCACGCTGATTCACTGCGTGCAATCGCCTGATATGCTTTGGTAGCCATTGGCAGCAGCTCAGACGCAGATTCAAAGTGTCTCGACGTGAAACGTCCAAGGGGTTTTTTGCCAAGACTGAATTTCTTGCGCCAGTAAATGCGTGGATTGCGGATAGCGCGTGGCCCATGTTGCGTTGAGTTGCAGCTTGAACTGACGCGCAGAGGCATCACAGCTCAAATTCAAGCCTTTCAAAGAAGGCGCTACACGGGCATGACACAACAACACGGCCAAGCGCAAGCAAATCAATTGCTGAACAAAGCGCGTATCCTCAAAATCAGCCTCTAGCTTTCGAAGCTTGCCTTTATGGCCGAGTACCAACAAGCTCAAACGATGCAATTCGTTGTTGGAAAACCCGAGTACATCGGCGTTGTCTACGATGTAGGCACTGTGCTTATGGCATTCGCTGTGGGATATCAGTGCCCCCACTTCATGCAGTTGGCTAGCCCAACGCAGCTTACGTTGATGGCGCTGGCGCTGCTCAGGGAGTTCATCCAGTGGATCCATCAAACCAATAAATAACTGCTCTGCCGCGAGTTGAACGCGCCGCGCTTGCAGCGCATCCACTTCGAAGCGGAGCGCCAGCCGCTCGATCGACTGGCTGCGGATATCTGCTGTGGTGCTGTCGCGCCCCACCAAATCATGCAAAACACCATGCCGCAGACCCGTGTCCATCGCACGCATGCGAGAAACACCGAGCAACTCAAAGACAGCGATCAACACGCTCAAACCTGACCCCAAGACAGGTCGGCGGTCGTCTTTCAGGCCGACCAAGCTGAGTTTATCGATGTGGCCAGCGTTTTGTAATTGCAGGCGCAGTGATGCAAGTGCAGAGGCTTCGATCCAGCCTTCAGCATGGCCTGCTTGATGCAAGATGTCTGCTATCGCGCTAATGGTGCCAGCAGAGCCATAGGCCGCCGTCCACCCTTCAGAAAACCCAGTGATAGCTTCATCAAGCACCGCTTTGGCGGCCACGATGGCAGTGTCAAAAGCAGCAGCGTCCAGTCGCCCTTTCGGAAAGTACCGCTCCGCCCAAACCACACTGCCAACGCGGTAAGACTCCATCGCCGTAGGCTGGGAACCCGTACCCACAATCAACTCCGTTGAACGCCCACCAATATCAATCACCAAGCGCTTTTCTTTCGGCCCTTCGAGTGACTGCGACACGCCTTGATAAATCAGCCGCGCCTCTTCGCGGCCAGAGATCACTTCAATCGGAAAGCCCAGCAGTTGCTCGCCTTTTTTGAGGAACAGATCGCGGTTACGCGCCTCGCGCAGTGTTTGAGTTGCGACAGCACGCACCTGCTTGCCCTCAAAACCGGCCAAGCGTTCGCCAAAGCGAGCCAGCGTTGCCCAGCCGCGCTGCATGGCTTCGAGCGTGAGGTTGCGCTGGTCATCCAGACCCGCGCCCTGACGCACGGTTTCTTTCAGATAGTCCACCCTGAGAATATTGCCGTGATCTAAGCGCCCGACCTCCATGCGAAAGCTGTTGGAGCCTAGATCCACGGCAGAAATCAAACTTCCTTCTTCCATACTGCCCATTGTCTGTTGAGATTGAGGCAGCACCTTATCACGGAAATGGCGAACAACAGACACGCATCACCCGATCACACGACCATCCATGCTGATCATCGACTGCGTGACATAGGCTGTGGTTAAGCGCCCATTGTCTAAATCCACCGGAAAGCCCTCAAGATTCATGCTTTGTCGACGCGAAAATGCCTCATACACCGCGCCGCGTGTGAGACTTTTGGCCGTCAGCATCATCTGAGCGGTGTAGCGCGCAGAAATGTAGCCTGCCAAACTCAAGGCTGTGGGCGGCTCATCGAAGTATTTGTTGAGTACTTGGCGGTAGCGTCTGGCAATCTGTATCGATGAGGAGACCACAGGCACAGCCTGCGTGCCAATGACGGGCACATGGCGGCCACCATTCATTTGCAAGGCGGTTTGCAGGTTCACATCGGCCAAAGCCACGATATAGCGAATGCCGCTGCTGCGGCTCCAGCCTTGCGTGAACTGCACCAACTCAGGCGTGCCGCCTACAAAAAGAACCAAGGGCACCGATGTGGCGCTGATCTGCTGAGCCAGCTTTTTTAAATCAGCCTGTATGGGCATTTCACGCAGTGCCAAATTCATCTTTTTCGCGATACGTCTGATGTCTTCCCCATTGTCAGCGCGCTCGCGCTCGCTTTGGTAGACCACGGTGAGGCTGCTCACTCCCACGGTGGTCATGTTTCTCAGCGCATGTTGAATCTGTTGCTCACGGTCAGAAAAGATCGGGAAGGTGCTGCGGCTGATGTCTATCGCAGAGTTCTGCAACCAGGGTGCAACATGCGCAAATTCGTTGCGCTCTTTGTTGTTTTTGAGCGTTAACTCAACCGCCAGCGAATCAGCGCAAGTACCAAATGCAGTGAGGCAGCTGTCGTCATCACGCAGTTGCACCCAAGCAGCATCGTGTTGAGCAGCCGTGCCATCGGTCTCAATCACCAAATGCCGCACACGCTGACCGCGCAGCCCGCCAGCAGCATTGATTTCTTGCCAGGCTGCACGGCTGCCGATCACGAAATCTTTAGAAATATCTTGATAGGCATTAGATACATCGGCAATTTGCCCGACCATCGGGCTGCGCGAACCGACGCTTTGGGCGCTAGTCCATGGGCTGGCAGCAGCCAGCAAAGCGCTCACACCACCGGCCTGCAGCAAGCTGCGGCGTTGAAGTTTGATGTGTGAAGACTCTGTATTCACTCTGTTATTCATAGCAAACTTTCTTGATTCAATAAGGGCAATAGAGGGTTTTTATGTAAAAAAATAGCAGGGGAGCAAGCTGCTGAGCAGCAACATAGATCACATACTAGGTAAAACCCTAGTAGCCTAAATTGCCAAGGTGTCATCCGCATGAAATAAAAATGACGTTTTCATGACAATCCCACAAAAAATGACAGTCATTAAACTGTCATACTCATCCTCTACAGTCAGCCCATCAACAAGCCGCTTGGCGGTATTTTTATCAAAGGTGTGAGCATGAATCGTTTTGTCAAAGTTGGTTATTTAGGCGCACTTGCGGCAGGCATGTCCTTCGCAGCCAGCGTATCGGCGCAAGAAATCACTGGCGCGGGCGCATCCTTCCCCGCGCCTCTCTATTCAAAATGGGCTGCAGATTACAACAAAGCCACCGGTGTGAAAATCAACTACCAATCTGTGGGTTCGGGTGCTGGCATGCGTCAGATCGAAGCCAAGACGGTGGATTTTGGTGCCTCTGACATGCCGCTGAGAGACGAAGAGCTCAGAACAAAGAATTTGGTGCAATTCCCCACAGTGATTGGTGGTGTGGTGCCTGTGATCAATGTGAAGGGTATCAATCCAGGTCAAATGCGTCTGAGCGGCCAAGTGCTGGGCGACATTTTCTTGGGCAAGATCACCAAATGGAATGACGCTGCGATCAAGTCGCTCAATCCTTCCGTTAACCTGCCAGATGCAGATATCTCCCCCGTGCGTCGCGCAGATGGCTCGGGCACGACCTTCATCTTCACCAACTACCTCTCAAAAGTAAATGCTGAGTGGAAGACCAAGGTGGGCGAAGGCACAGCAGTGAATTGGCCTGTGGGTGCCGGTGGTAAGGGCAATGAAGGCGTGGCCGCTTTCGTGGGTCGTCTTCCCAATTCAATTGGCTATCTGGAATACGCCTACGTCAAGCAAAACAAACTCAACTACGTGCTGATGCAAAACATGGACGGCAAATATGTTGCTCCTGATGACGAAACCTTCAAGGCCGCTGCTGCAGGCGCAGACTGGAACAAGAGCTTCTACCAAATCCTCACCCAGCAGCCTGGTGCAACTTCTTGGCCCATCAGCGGTGCAACTTTCATCATGATGCAAAAGACACAAGACAAGCCACAAAACGCCACGGTTGCACTGAAGTTCTTCGACTGGGCGATGATGCAAGGCGACAAAACCGCAGCTGACCTTGACTATGTGCCGATGCCTGACAGCTCCAAAGCAGCGATTCGCAAAGCTTGGGGTGACATCAAGGATACCAGCGGCAAAGCTGTTGCATTTAAATAAATTGTTAGCTCAATGAGCTATTAATTTGATAGCACTCTGCGCTTATTCTATAAGGGCAGAGTGCTTAAATTGCTTAAAAATACGAAAAAACCACCATGTCAACTCAAGTCAACGCCGCAGGCGCACGTTTCGTCGACAAAGTCTTTGGCTGGAGTGCACGCGGTGCAGCCATCATCACACTGGGATTGCTCTTTGGCATCATCATTTCGCTGATTTACGGCGCTTGGCCCTCCATTTCACAAAATGGTTTGGGCTTTTTGGTCAATGCAGAGTGGGACCCAGTGCAAAACAAATACGGCGGTTTGGTGATGATTTACGGCACGATTGCTACATCCATCATCGCCTTGGTCATCGCTGTGCCTGTGAGTTTTGGTATCGCTTTGTTCCTCACCGAGCTCTCACCTACTTGGCTCAAACGACCTCTGGGCACAGCGATTGAACTGCTGGCCGCAGTACCTTCTATTGTGTATGGCATGTGGGGTTTGCTGGTGTTTGGCCCGATTCTGGCCACTTACATTCAACAGCCACTGCAAAAACTCCTCAAGGGCGTGCCATATTTGGAGACTTTTGTCTCAGGCCCTCCGGTTGGCATTGGTTTGCTCAGTGCGGGTATCGTGCTTGCGATCATGATTATTCCTTTTATTGCTTCGGTGATGCGCGATGTGTTTGAAGTCACACCCGCATTGCTCAAAGAGTCTGCCTACGGCTTGGGTGCGACCACCTGGGAAGTGATGTGGAATGTTGTGCTGCCCTACACCAAGGCGGGTGTAATCGGCGGCATCATGCTTGGTTTGGGTCGCGCTCTGGGTGAAACCATGGCAGTGACCTTTTTGATTGGAAACTTCAACCAACTCAACTCACTCAGCCTGTTCGAACCGGCCAACAGCATTACTTCCGCATTGGCCAATGAATTTGCAGAGGCCGGCGAAGGCTTGCACCAAGCATCTCTCATGTATCTGGGTTTGGTGCTGTTTTTCATCACCTTTGTCGTGCTGAGTTTTTCCAAAATCCTGCTGTCGCAATTGCGTAAGAACGAAGGAGCACGCACATGAGCGCCGTGATGCAAAACCCTGCGGTTGACAATCGCGCAGCTCCAAAAGGAGCCAGCAAAGAGCAGCGCGCGGCCAAATTTGGCCGCCGTAAGCTGATCAACAAGATCGTGCTATCGCTGTCTCTTTCTGCCATGGCTTTTGGTCTGTTCTGGTTGGCCTGGATTTTGTTCGAAACCTTGGTGCTGGGTATTTCCGGCCTGTCTTTGGCTGTCTTCACGCAATCCACACCGCCTCCTAACGATATGGGTGGCTTGGCGAACGCGATCTATGGCTCGTTTGTCATGGTCTCACTGGCCACTTTGGTGGGCACGCCCATCGGCATCATGGCGGGCATCTATTTAGCCGAATATGGCATGAAAAGCAGCTTGGCTTCGGTCACGCGTTTTGTGAACGATATTTTGCTGTCTGCCCCTTCCATTGTGATCGGCTTGTTTGTCTATGCTGTGATCGTCGCGCAGGTCAAATCTTTCAGCGCTGCGGCAGGAATTGTGGCGCTCGCTTTGATTGTGATTCCCGTGGTGATTCGCACCACAGAAAACATGCTGGCACTGATTCCTCCAGGGATGCGGGAAGCCGCTTATGCACTTGGCACGCCCAAGTACAAGGTCATCATGAGCATCACCCTGCGAGCTGCGCGTGCAGGTGTGGTGACGGGCATTCTGCTGGCCGTGGCACGCATCGCTGGCGAGACAGCGCCGCTGCTCTTCACAGCCCTGTCCAATCAGTTCTGGACCAACGATATCCGCGAGCCCATGGCCAGCCTGCCCGTGACGATTTTTAAATTCGCCATGAGCCCCTATGAGAATTGGCAAAAACTGGCTTGGGCTGGCGTGCTGATCATCACCGTGGCTGTCCTCGCACTGAACATCCTCGCTCGCGTCCTGACGCGTCAGAAATAAAGCTCAACACAACACATTGAAATACCATGGAAAATACCAAGCCCCGTCTGCCTACAGAACCATCAAAGATGGTCGTGCGTGATCTCAATTTTTATTACGGTAAGTTTCACGCACTTAAAAATATCAACCTGACTATTCCAGAGAAAAAGGTCACCGCTTTCATCGGCCCTTCCGGTTGTGGCAAATCGACCTTACTGCGCACCATGAACCGCATGTTTGAGCTGTATCCTGATCAGCGAGCTACGGGTGAGATTGCGCTTGATGGTGAAAATCTACTCACAAGTAAGCAAGACGTTGCCTTGATCCGTGCCAAGGTGGGCATGGTCTTTCAAAAGCCTACGCCGTTTCCCATGTCAATCTACGACAACATTGCATTCGGTGTGAGGCTCTTTGAAAACATGAACAACTCCGAGATGGATGACCGCGTGGAGTGGGCCTTGCGCAAAGCGGCCCTGTGGGGTGAAGTGAAAGACAAACTCCAGCAAAACGGCGCAAGTTTGTCTGGTGGTCAGCAGCAACGTTTGTGCATCGCACGTGGTATTGCGGTGCTTCCTCAAGTCTTGCTTCTTGATGAGCCCTGCTCGGCGCTTGATCCTATTTCTACTGCCAAAATTGAAGAGTTGATTGCTGAATTGAAAAGCGATTACACCGTCGTGATCGTCACTCACAACATGCAACAAGCTGCGCGTTGTTCAGACTACACTGCCTACATGTACTTGGGCGATCTGATGGAATTTGGTGACACAGAAAGCATGTTTTTCAAACCTGCACGCAAAGAAACAGAAGACTACATCACGGGCCGTTTCGGCTAATCCACGTCAGCCCACCAGATAAAAAAGGATTTCCCATGCCAGATAAACACCTCTCCTCCCAATTTGATTCTGATCTTAATGCTATTTCTGGCCGCCTCATGGAAATGGGCGGCTTGGTGGAATCGCAAATGCGCGGTGCGATTGAAGCGCTTGCGACTTTCAGCGCTGAAACCGCAGATCGCGTGATCACCGCTGAGAAGCGCGTGAACGCGATGGAAGTGCAAATTGATCACGATCTCAGCTCCATCATTGGCCGCCGCCAACCGACAGCGCGCGATCTTCGTCTGCTGATGGCCATCGCCCGGGTCACAGCAAATTTAGAGCGTATTGGCGACGAAGCGCACAAAATCGCCCGCATGGTCAAAAGCATCATTGCCAGCGGAGCCACCCGTTCTTTGCCTTCCAGCGAATTGCGTGTTGGTTTGGAATTGGCCAGTGGCTTGCTGCGTAAATCTCTGGATGGTTTTGCGCGTTTAGACACGGCCATGGCTGTCGAGATTCTGAAAGAAGACGATGCCATTGACCGCGAATTCAACGGCTTCATCCGCAAACTCGTCACCTACATGATGGAAGATCCACGCACCATTTCTCCAAGCTTGGATTTGCTCTTTGTGGCAAAAGCGCTGGAGCGTGTGGGCGATCATGCCAAAAACATCGCTGAATCTATCATCTACATTGTGGAAGGCACGGACGTGCGCCACACGTCAATTGACGAAATTGAATCGGCTTTGCGCTGAAATCTCATGACACAATCCTTCTTATGAAACGTTTACGCGCTCTGATTGTTGAGGACGAGCCAGCGATCTCCGAATTGCTGGCTATCAACCTGCGCCACAACGGCTTTGAGCCGATTGTTTGCATGGACGGCGAACAGGCGCAGCGTGAGCTGGATGCCGTGTTGCCCGACATCATCTTGCTTGACTGGATGCTGCCCGGGGCCAGTGGCATTGCACTTGCTCGCCAGTGGCGCAAAGCCGAGCGCACGCGCCAAGTCCCGATTCTGCTGCTCACTGCGCGCTCCGAAGAAATGGACAAAATCCAAGGTTTGGATGCGGGTGCCGATGATTACATCACCAAGCCCTTTTCCACACAAGAGTTGATGGCCCGTATCCGAGCGATTTTGCGTCGCCGTGCACCCGAACAAACCGCCCAGTCACTCAGCATTGGCTCCCTTGCGCTAGACAGCGCCACTCACCGCGTGAGCTGGCAAGGCGGTGAACTCAAAGTCGGGCCTACAGAGTTCAAGTTGCTACGCTACTTGATGGCGCATCCCGAGCGTGTACACAGTCGCAGCCAGTTGCTTGATAAGGTCTGGGGCGATCACGTGTTTATCGAAGAGCGCACAGTCGATGTACATATCAAGCGCCTGCGCGAAGCATTGCAAGGCGCAGGCAATATGATCGATACCGTGCGAGGCGCGGGTTACCGTATCACTGCACAGGTGTCGCCGGTATCCGCTTAGCATAAGCATGCGATGAATCGCGTCACTACATTTTTGATAGCACTCGGCGTAGGTTTCTTATCGGCTGCCGCGCTTTTTTCTCTAAGAAATGCGATCTGGGGCAGTCTCTTAGGTATATCAGTTTGGTTTGTATGGGATGGCTTGCGATTGCGCCAGTTTGATCAGCAATTACGCAACGCCCAGGCGGGCTTGCCCATGCAAGAATCCAATGGCAACTGGGGACAGCTTACCCAGCGCGTGCGTCATTTGCTGCGCACGCGTGACCAGCAGCTGGTGCAAAGCGATCAACGCTTGCAAGATTTTCTCTCCGCCATTCAGGCCTCTCCAAATGGTGTCTTGCTGCTGGATGCACAAAACCGTATCGAATGGAGCAATCAAACGGGCGCGCAGCTGTTAGAGATTGATGCGCAACGCGATGTCTTGCAGCACATCACCAACTTGGTCCGCGCACCAGAGTTTGCAGAGTATCTGCAAAGGGGTGATTTTTCTCATGAGGTGGTTTTTGAAGCAGGCAGCAGCACCCCGCAAATTCCGAAGCGCTTGAGTTTGCAGCTTCATCGTTATGGCTCTAGCGTTCAGGGCAGTGTTTCGCGCCTGCTGATGCTGGTGCGTGATATCACGGCCCTTGAATTGGCAGAAGCTCAGCGCCGCGATTTTGTAGCCAATGTGTCTCACGAAATCCGCACACCACTCACCGTGCTCTCCGGTTTTGTCGAAACGCTCCAAAACTTGCCGCTCAATGAATCTCAGCGCAGCCGCTACCTAGGCATGATGCAAGAGCAAAGCCAGCGCATGCAGAGTTTGGTGAGTGATCTACTCACACTATCGCGCCTAGAAGCCAGCCCTGCGCCCAGCTTTGAAACCAGTATGCCCATGAGCCAGCTCATGACGCAGCTCGAGCGCGATGCACGCGCGATGATGCAGGTGATGGATTTGCCTGGCAACAGCACGCATCGTCTGCATTTCTTCTGCGAAGCTGGCGATTATCAGTTGCTGGGCGACCGCACCGAGCTGCTTAGCGCCACAGGCAATCTCGTTCAAAATGCGCTGCGCTACACACCACCAGGTGGCTCTGTCGATGTGAGCTGGGCCTTGCTGCCTGATGGCCGGGCAGAGTTTGCTGTGCAAGACAGTGGCGCAGGCATTGCGCCTGAGCACCTGCCGCGCCTGACTGAGCGTTTTTATCGCGTAGACCGCAGTCGCTCGCGCGAGAGCGGAGGCACCGGACTGGGCCTGTCTATCGTCAAGCATGTGGTGCAGCGCCATGGTGGCGAACTCAAGATCAGCTCAGAACTGGGCAAAGGCTCACGCTTTGTCTTTACACTGCCTTCGAACCGCTTGGTGCGCCCTCAACATACTGCGTAAGCCGCCAAATACGCCACTGAAACGCTGCGGCAGCCACACACAGCGCCACCGATCCCACCAGCCAAAATGCGGCTGGCGTTTGCCAAGCGGCCACTGAGCCAAAGCCTTGGTAAGCCAACACAAAACCGCCGCCCAAGCCCAGCCCCCAAAGCGCAAAACCATACACCACGAGCGGCATCACCGTAATGCGCCAGCAGCGCAGTAAAAAGCAGCCAATCGTTTGCCAAGCATCGGCCACGTGATACAGCGCCACAAACAGCAGCAAGCCAGCACCCAAGTTGGCCACTTGCGGGCTAGCGGAATAGAGCTGTGAAATCTGCACAGCCAGCAAAGCCATGAAGCTGCTGGCAACAAGAGCCACGGCGACCGTAAGCCAGAGTGCCGCTTTGGCCAAACGCCCGGCCTGCACCGGGTCTCCTGCGCCCATCCAATACGACACCCGCGCGCAGCTTGCAATGGAGAGCGAGAGCGGCAGCATGAAAAGCACCGCCGCCATGCTGGCTGCAATTTGATGGGAGGCTGTCGCCAAAATCCCCATGCGCGCCACCAGCAAACCCATCAAGGCATACGAAGTGACTTCCACCATGCTGGCCAAACCGGCGGGAATACCCAATACAGCGTAGGCTTTCAAACGCGGCCAATGTGGTTTTTCAAAACGCACAAACAGCGCCAGTGGTTTATACAAATCCAACTGACGCAGAGCCACCAGCGCCGCCACAAACATCAAGCAATTGACCACAAAGCTGGCCCAAGCGCAGCCCACCACGCCCATCGATGGCAAACCCAGGCCGCCATACACAAACCACACCGTGAGCGGAATCTTCACCAGCAGCGAAGCCATTTGCAACAGCATCACGATCTTGGGCGCACCCAATGACTGGTTGAGGGCAGAAAACATGCGAAAACCCAGCGTGGGAATCAAGGCCCAGCCCAGAATGCTCAGGTAATGCTCAGCCTCAGGCTGAAGGCTTGAAGGCACACCAAACCATGCCAAGAAAAAACCTGACTGCATCATCACCGCCATCCCAAATAGCATGAGCGCCAGCCCCAGATAGATGGACTGGCGAAATGCACTTCCTAGTTCCAAAGGTTTCTTCGCACCATGCAGCTCTGAGTAAATCGGCATCAAGGCTTGCATCACACTCATCAGGCTCACATAGATGCTAATGAAAATGCTCGAAGCCACTGCCAACGTGGCCAGTGCTTCATCAGAATAGCGCCCGGCCACCACAGCATCCGTCACGCCATAAGCCATGGTGGCCAGTTGCCCCACCACGATCACTTTCGCGTGATCCGCGATCACGCCAAGTTCTTTGCGTGTGGACGTCGCGTTTGCTGGCAAATCTGCACTCATTTCAAGCGCCAGTGCGCTTGAAAATCAGCAGCGTCTCAGAATCCGTGGAGGAACGGCGGCGCACGCTTTGCACGGCCTGCCAGCCCGCAGGCAGGCTGAAGCCAGAAAGCTTGAGTTTTTCAGCATCGATGACCAACCAATCACATGGTTTGACCGGTACTTCTCCTGCGCTCAAAGGAACAAGCTCATAGCGCCCATGAAACTGCAAAGCCGCCGCTTGCGCCTGCGTGAGCGAGACACCATGCACGCAACTGGCTTTGCCCACATGCAGCTGCACGCGCGCAATCATCGGCGCATAGCTGCGCGCGTAATCGAGGATCGGCATCCACAGCGTGGTCAGCAAAATCCAGCAAGTCACAGCGCCGCTAGCGGGAATCACCAGAGACTTCCACAATGCTGAACGATGCCGACCCGTGCGCCACACGATCACCGCTATCCAGCCAAGGGTGGCGATCAAAGCCGCAGCCAAAGCAATGCTTGAAAAACTCGGCTCAAAACCCGGCAGCAAGCGCCGCACATTGGCTGCTGGTTTGGGCGGAATATTCAAATGCATCGAGATATAAATCACCCAGATCACGATGCCGCAGCCCGCAAAGAACAAAATTGTGAACCAATCCACAAGTGCGCTCACGCTGCGATGCAAAGTCGGCAAAGCCATCGTGGCCAAACAGGCAAAGGCGGGCAAAGCCAGCAGCAAAGTGCGATCAGCGCCTGGCCGCACGATGGTAGCGATCACCATCACCAGCAACACGGCAGTAGGCCAAGCTATATGCAAGCTGCGCCACCACAGCCGCCAGCGCCACAGCGCGAGCAAGGCCAGTGGCCAAGCAGGCCAAGTGAACCAAACCCACAGTTTGCCTAAATTCAGCCACTCGCGCGAGCTGCCAGGCAAACTACCCAGTTGCGCATGCCATTGCCCCAGTCCAAGCGCCAGCCAAGTAGAGAGCACACCACAGACTGCCATACCGATCGCCCAGCCCCAAGCACGCGTATCGCGCTGCATGACGCGAACACAAGCGCCTGCCAGGCACAAAGCCAGGCCGAACGCGGGTGTGCCCGACAGCGCCAGCCCGAAGCTGGCAAGAATGAGTGCAATGGCAGGAGCCCATATGCCTAGCATCGAAGCGGCCACCGCATAAAACAGCAGTGCAGAGAAGGCCAGTTGCGCCAGTGTGGGCGTGGTTTCGTGTGAGAGCTGAGCAAGGCCAAACATCGCCATCAGCGCCAACAGGCTGCCATCGGCCAGACTGCGTGCGTAATCCACTGGCTCTGCTTCGCCACCAAATGCAAATGCCACAGGTTGCGCTGCAGGCAAACGCGCCAAGTAATACACGGCATACCAGGTGCTGGTCAGTGCCAATGCCAATAGCAAGGCAAAAGGAATGCGAGCGGCCACATCCATGGGCAACAGGTTGCCCATGGCGGCATTAAGCTTGATAAAGCCTGCGCCCAACCAGTAGGGGAGCAAGCCCAGCATATCGGGTGCCTGGCCCAGCATCTTGGGGGCGAGCGCATCGCTTAGACCTAACGCCAGCTCGCGCATCAGTCCAAAGGAAGCGATGTCTGCGTTCTTCCAAGGTTCGCGCCCTAAAAACCCCGCCAGCACATACGCCACGCTCAGCAGCAGCAAGGCCCAGCGCGGCAGGCGGCGCACAGCCTCTTGCGTGACGATGGCGGGCGTGGTGGCAGGTGTTGCAGCGTTGCTTGACAAGTTGTGAGCGGGCGACGGGGCGTTCATGAGAGGCATGCAATGAAAAAGGCAGGCTGGTTGCCCAGACTGCCTTTGTATTGTGAACAGTTTTGAAGCTGTTCGCGCTGCAAGAAATTACTTCTTAGCGGCTGCAGGAGTGGTGCGAGCAAAGCGGTTGCGGAATTTCTCCACGCGGCCACCCATGCTGTCCACAGATTTTTGTGTGCCGGTGTAGAAAGGATGCGATTCGCTGGAGGTATCCAGCTTGAACAGAGGCAATTCCTTGCCGTCGGCCATCTTGATCATTTCCTTGGCGTTCACGCAGGAGCGGATCACAAACTGGGAATTGTTAGACAAATCCACGAAGCATACTTCGCGGTAGTTAGGGTGAATGCCTTCTTTCATGGGGTCGCCTTTCAGGGTGGGTAGCCGCGCGATTCTGGGCATCCGGACTCGGATGCGCTTGGGAAACAGAACACGTACTTACCAGCAGCAAAGCTTTCAATTATAACCCAAGCACTCAGCGCCTTCGGGAACTGGGGTGCTTGACCTTGCCCACCGCCTCAGGCAGGCTGAGGATAGCGCCGGGCCAAGCTTTCAGCAATGCAAACCGGCTTGTCTTGCCCCTCGCGCTCGATTTTCACTTCCCAAGTCATCTGCACGCCAGAAGAGCCGCCCAGTCCTGTCACGGGCTCGGTCGCCAGCAGCGTCAAGCGCCCACGCAAACGGCTTCCCACGGGCACAGGCGACATAAACCGCACTTTATTGAGCCCGTAATTCACGCCCATGCTCGGCTCATCAATTTGCAAACTCTCGTCAAAAAACTTGGGGACTAACGAGAGCGTGAGAAAACCATGCGCAATCGGACCGCCAAAAGGTCCTGCCTTGGCACGCTCCACATCCACATGAATCCACTGGAAATCACCCGTGGCTTCAGCAAACTTATCGACTTGACTCTGTGTGATCAGCGTCCACTCGCTCACGGCAACTTCTTGACCAAGCAGTGCCGTCAACTCTGAAATCGTTTTAAACCTTGCCATATTCATTGATCCAAAAAGGCTGTCAAAGCCTGCCATTGCGCCAAGTCTTTTTCCACACGGCTGGGCGCAACATCCCAGAGCGTGAGGCCGCGCGCGGCGAGGTGAATATAGTTTTGCGTGTCGCGCACAAAGCCGAGCACCGGCAGCCCCAAACTGCCTACGAATTCTTGCAGTTTGTCTGCGGCAATCGTGCGCGCATCCACCCGCATGCCCACAACGCCCACCTGCACTTTACTAGCGTGGCTGCTTTGCGCGAGTTGATCGAGGAAAGCGCGAGTGGCAAAAATATCAAACACACTCGGCTGCAGTGGCACGATGATTTTGTCGGCCACTTTCATCACATCTTTGAAATGCCCGCCATGCAGACCACCCGGCGTATCCAGCACCACATGCGTCACACCCTTGGGCGGCTTGGCCACGCCGTTGCTCACGTCCCAGCTCAGAATCGGCCTTGCAGCAGAAGGGCGAAGCCCCAGCCATAGCTTGGAAGACTGCTGGCGATCTGCATCGCCCAGCATCACGGCATGGCCGCGCGAGGCGTAGTAGCCTGCGATATTGGTAGATAAAGTGGTTTTGCCAACACCGCCTTTGGGGTTGGCCACGACGATCACGGGCATGTTCTTCTCCTCGCAGCCTAAATCAAGCTGGAAGAGACGATGTTACCGAAAAATCACTTGAAAGGAGACTGTTTAACGGTCTTCAGGTCGCCGGGCAGGCTGCTGATGTAATTGGCCATGGCCTTCATCTCAGCATTGGAATACTGCTTGGCAATGCCCGCCATCACGCCATTAGAGCGGCCCACTTTGGCGTTGTTTTCTGTTTTGTAGGCTTTCAGAGCCACAAAAAGGTAGTCGGCATGCTGACCTGCGATCTTGGGGTAACCCGGGTCAATCGGCTTGGCGAAATTTGCGCCATGGCAAGAAATGCAAGCGCCTTTGGTGAGTAAGGCGCCGACGGCAGCCGATGGCTCTTTGTCAGCCTTGGCAGGCAGCGTTGCGCCCGCCACCACGCCATGCTGCGTGTAATAAGCAGCCAAATCAGCCATGTCTTGCTCAGACAAAGAAGCCGCAATCGCAGACATCGTGGGATGCTTGCGCTCGCCTTTTTGATACGCCGCCAAGGCGTTAGAAATGTATTTGCCGCTCTGTCCAGAGATCATCGGGGCTTTGTAAATCTCCGGGAAGCTGGCTTGGTAGCCCACAATGCCGTGGCAACCAATGCACATGGCGGCCTTGGCTTGACCTGCTTTGGCATCGCCTTTGACTTCTTGAGCCGAGGCGGTGAGGGTCACACAGGAGACAAAAAGGGCAACGGTGGCGGCGAGAAACTTGTTCATTTTGCGTACAGAATGGAGGGACGCTGGGCTTGCAACCGCCATTTCGGCAGCAAGCACGCGTCAAAAAACTCAACCTCTGATTATATCCGGCGCTAAGGGGCACTCCCTGATCGTCAGCACGGCACATCTATGAAATTCCAAGGCTCCCAAGGCTACGTAGCCACCCCCGACCTGATGCTGGCAGTCAATGCCGCCATCACACTGAAGCGTCCTTTGCTCATCAAGGGCGAGCCTGGCACGGGTAAAACCATGCTGGCCGAAGAAGTGGCTGCCGCTTTGAAAATGCCGCTCTTGCAGTGGCATGTGAAATCCACCACCAAGGCGCAGCAAGGCTTGTATGAATACGATGCCGTGAGCCGTCTGCGCGATTCTCAGATGTCTGATTTGGATGGCGGTGAGCGGGTGAAGAATATTCACAACTACATCATCAAAGGCGTCCTGTGGCAGGCATTCACCGCCGAAGAGCCGATGGCGCTGTTGATTGATGAAATCGACAAAGCCGACATCGAAATCCCCAACGATTTGCTTCGCGAGATCGACCGGATGGAGTTTTACTGCTACGAGACGCGCGAGATGATCAAAGCCAAAACCCGCCCGCTGGTCTTCATCACATCGAACAACGAAAAAGAGCTGCCCGATGCCTTTCTGCGCCGCTGTTTCTTCCACTACATCAAATTCCCAGAAGCACAGACGATGCAGCAGATCGTGGACGTGCATTTCCCCGGCTTGAAAAAAGAGCTGCTCGGCGCGGCGATGAAAACGTTTTACGACGTGCGCAATCTGCCCGGTATCAAGAAAAAGCCCTCCACCTCCGAGCTACTGGATTGGATCAAACTGCTCGTGGCAGAAGACATTCCGCTGGATGCGCTGCACAGTAAAGACGACAAAATCGCCGTACCGCCACTGGTCGGCGCATTGCTCAAAAACGAGCAGGATGTGACGCTCTTTGAAAAACTGGTTTTTATGAACCAAAGAGGCCGATAGCCGTTATATTATCTGCATAGTTTGCTCATAACTTAATAGCATATGAATTTCATCGTAGCCACCCCGTTCGTCACGCCGGTCACCCTCAGTCTGCGCGGCGTACGCCTAGAGCCGCTCGCACTCGCGCATGAAGATGGCTTGCGTCAGGCGGCGATAGATGGCGAGCTATGGAAGCTGCGCATCACTTCTGTGCCCGAGCCAGAAAACGTTCGCGCCTATATTGAAGCGGCTCACAAAATGACAGATCGCTTCGCATTTGCAGTGATCGACGATGCCACAGGCCGCGTGCTCGGATCGAGCAGTTATCACGACATCTTGCCCGCTGTGCGCCGCTTAGAGATTGGCTACACCTGGTATGCCAAAAGCGTGCAGCGCTCAGCTGTCAACACCACAGCCAAGCTGCTGCTCATGACGCATGCTTTTGAAGCACTGCAATGCAACGTGGTCGGCTGGCGCACTGACAATTTCAACTTTGCCAGCCAGCAAGCTATCGAACGCCTTGGCGCACGCAAAGACGGCATCGTTCGAGGCCACGCGCTGCGCCGAGACGGCACGATCCGCGATACCGTGATGTACAGCCTCACCAAGGGCGAATGGCCGGAAGTGAAGGCGCAATTGTTGTATCAGTTAGATAAACCGCGCTGATCTCAACGCTCTGTCACCACAATCGATGGCTGCTCCAGCAAGTATTCGTTGGTGAAAGCATCAAGATCGGGCAGATAGGCCTCGGGCAGAATATTGCTCAATTGCTCTGCAACGCGTTTGCCATACGCCAGCCCCGCTTTTCGAGTGATGAATCGCAAAGAGGCCAAGATACAAGCCACCAACTGTTGCTCATCTTCACTGGTATGAATATTCACAGCCAACGTGGAGGAATCCAAGTCACGGTGCATTTGCAAGAGATTGATCATGTACATCTTGGAAGCGGCAATGGATCGCTTGCCTCGGTTGTTCGTACTGGCAGGTTGATCTTGCTCAGTCGCCAAAGGAGCGCGATCCGTGGCGAGGGGCGCAGTCCTTGAACTCGGTGCAGCCACATGGGTTTGAAGCAGCCTGCTTCGCACACCTGCCGATTTGCTAGCACCAGAATTCGGAAAATCTGAAGCGTAAAAAGTACCCGTTTGACTGAAGACGCCCGCGTTGTTTTTCAATGCCTGCGAGGCATCCATCAACAAGCCGGTCTTGATGAATCGATCCAAAATAGGCTTGACATCCTGCCCGAGCATGTCAACGAGTTCGCTATAGGTTCGGATGCCATTGCACATGATCAGAATCTGCCGATCTTTAGCTCCCAGGCTTGCATCGCGTTGGATGAGCATCAGCTTCGATTTCTCTGTCTTTGCTAGCAACATTGCAGGCAACCTTTGTATACAAAAGTTGAATGTAGTTAATTATTATTAAATCTCTGTGACATGTGTTGATTGCCACTTGGCTGGTGGGTGTTCATCAAACACGATGCAGCCGCTGACACATATCGGGCATGAGCCTGGCTCTGAGCCTACAATTTCCACATGCAAAACCACTTCATCCACAACCACCCCACGCCTTCTTCCAGCGGCCAAGTCCTGCCCATGACCGATCCAGCAACAGGCGAGGTGTATGAACACATCGCACGCGGTACGGCGCAAGATGTCGATGCAGCGGTGACATCGGCTCGCACTTGCTATGAAGATGTGTGGCAACACGTCACCGCTGCCGAGCGTGGGCGCTTGCTCATGAAGCTGTCTATGAAAGTGGCTGAGCATGCCGATGAACTGGCTGCAATTGAGCAGCGCGATTGCGGTAAACCCGTCAAGCAGGCCAAAGCAGATGCCGCGGCGCTGGCGCGGTATTTTGAGTTTTACGCAGGCGCGGCAGACAAGCTGATGGGCGAGACGATTCCTTATCAAAATGGCTACAGCGTGTTCACTTGGCGCGAAGCCTTTGGCGTGGTGGGCAACATCATTCCTTGGAACTACCCGATGCAGATTTTTGGCCGCAGCGTGGGCGGTGCGCTAGCGGCGGGCAATGTCTGCGTGGTCAAACCTTCGGAAGATGCTTGCCTCTCGCTGTTGCGCGTGGCGCAGTTGGCTGCTGATGTGGGCTTTCCTGCTGGCGCGATCAATATCGTTACCGGCTTAGGCCATGAAGTGGGCGATCAAATAGCGCGGCATCCGGGCATTGACCACATCAGCTTCACCGGCAGCCCGCGTGTGGGCACGATCATCAGCCAAGTCGCTGCCGAGCGGCATTGCCCGGTCACGCTGGAGCTGGGCGGCAAAAGCCCGCAAATCGTGTTTGCTGATGCGGATTTGGATGCCGCGTTGCCCGTGATCATCAATGCGATTGTGCAAAACGCGGGGCAGACCTGCTCCGCTGGCTCGCGGCTTCTGGTTCATGATCTGATTTACGAGAATGTGCTGGAGCGCTTAGGCGCAGCCTTTGAGAATCTGCGCGCTGGCCCGCCCGCGATGGATTTGGATTTAGGCCCTTTGATCCGGCAAAGCCAGCAGCAGCGCGTGTGGGATTTTCTATCTGACGCGCAAGTGGCTGGTATCCCGATGGTGGCGCAAGGCAAAGTCGTGGACGAAGCGCCCGAGAGCGGCTACTACCAAGCGCCAACGCTCTTGCGCGATGTACCCGTGCAGCATCGCTTGGCCCAAGAAGAAATCTTCGGCCCCGTACTCTGCGCGATGAAATTTAAAGACGAAGACGATGCAGTGCGCATCGCCAATGCAACGCAATTCGGCTTGGTCGCTGGCTTGTGGACGCGCGACGGCTCGCGTCAGTTGCGCCTAGCCAAACGCATCAAGAGTGGTCAAGTCTTCATCAACAACTATGGCGCAGGCGGCGGCGTAGAGCTGCCCTTTGGCGGCATGAAGTCTTCAGGCTACGGACGCGAGAAAGGGTTTGAGGCACTTTACGGGTTTACGCAAATCAAGACGGTGGCGATCAAGCACGGCTGATCTTGTACAGATTGAATTTCTGAAATTCAATCTGTACAACTTTCGCGCTTGATCTTGATATAAAAAAACCGGCCTCGCAGCCGGTTTTTTTATTCAGAAGCTGCAACACTTCAAGCAAAGTTCTTCTCAGCAAACTCCCAGTTCACCAAATTCGAGAGGAAAGTCTCGACAAATTTGGGGCGCATGTTGCGGTAGTCGATGTAGTAGGCGTGTTCCCACACATCCACCGTGAGCAGGGCTTTGTCTGCTGTTGTCAGCGGTGTGCCGGCTGCGCCGGTGTTGACGATGTCTACTGAGCCGTCTGGTTTTTTCACGAGCCACGTCCAGCCGGAGCCGAAGTTGCCCACCGCGCTTTTGACGAAGGCTTCTTTGAAAGCAGCATAGTTGCCCCATTTGGCGCTGATCGCCGTTGCCAGTGCACCGGATGGCTCGCCGCCGCCGGCGGGCTTCATGCAGCTCCAAAAGAAGGTGTGGTTCCAGATTTGGGCGCTGTTGTTGTAAATGCCGCCGGAGCTGGACTTGATGATGTCTTCCAAGCTCTTGGCTTCAAACTCAGTGCCTTTTTGCAGGTTGTTGAGGTTGACGACATAGGCGTTGTGGTGCTTGCCGTGGTGAAATTCCAGCGTTTCTTGACTGTAGTGCGGGGCGAGTGAGTCAATCGCGTAAGGCAGGGCGGGCAGGGTGTGTTCCATGGTGGTTTCCTCTAGAGTGGTAAATGGATCGAACGCTCAATTGTAGATAGCTTGTGTGGCTGTATTTTCATGGGCAGCAAAGCCCCTGTTGTCGTATAGGAGCCTATTGCACCGACAGCGCAATTTCGCCATCTGCCAAACGGGCGGTGATGGCTTGGCCGGGATGGGTTTGCTCGCGGCTTTTGATGACTTGGCCGCCCTCGCTTTGCAACACAGCGTAGCCGCGCTCCAGCACGCGCTGCGGGCTTAAGTGTTCGAGAGCTTGCGCGGCGCGTTGGTGGCGCTGGTGCGCTAGATTGATGACTAAGCTGATTTTCTGAGAGAAATCGAGCTCTAACCGAAGTAGATCCTGCGTAGTACGCTCCTGAAATGATAGCAATTGCTGTTTCAATGAAAACGCCAAATGTTGCAAACCTAGGCGCTGTTCGCCGAGCACGTCACTCGGGCGAGCCAAGCGGCGAGCAGCAATGTCCACGCGCTGAGCTTGCGCGTCGAGTGCGTCTTGCAGCGCATCATTCAAGCGCTCCCGCATGAGGTCGGCAGCGCCAAGCCAAAGGCTGCGGTCTGTAGCGCAAAGCTCAGCGGCGGCAGTCGGCGTGGGGGCGCGCAGATCGGCCACAAAATCGGCGATGGTGAAATCCGTCTCATGGCCCACGCCACTGATCAGGGGCACGGGGCACTCTGCGATGGTGCGCGCCAAGGCCTCGTTGTTAAAGGCGGATAGGTCTTCTATCGAGCCACCGCCGCGCACCAGCAAGATCACGTCAATGTGCGGCGCTTGTGAAGAAAAATGGGCTTGTTCCCCTTGTGAATCCTCAATAGTTTGATATAGTTTTTGTAGCGCTTGTACCAGTTCGCCCGGTGCAGACGCACCTTGCACCGATGCTGGCGCAAGCCACACCGGGATATGCGGCACGCGCCGAGCCAACGCTGAAGCCACATCTTGCAAAGCGGCTGCACCACTCGATGTCACAAGCCCAATGCCGCGCGGTGCAATCGGTATTGATCGTTTGCGGGCCGCATCAAACAACCCCTCTGCTTCCAGTTTGGCCTTCAACCTGAGAAATTGCTCAAACCAAGCGCCCTGCCCGGCCTTTTGCAAACTCTCCACAATCAGCTGCAAGTCGCCGCGCGGCTCATAAATGCTGATGCGAGCGCGCAGCTCCACCAAATCGCCTTCCTTGGGCGAAAAATCCATCAGAGTCGCGGCGCGGCGAAACATCGCGCAGCGGATCTGCCCCGCCTCGTCTTTCAAAGAAAAATAGCAGTGCCCGCTGGCCGCGCGGGAAAAACCAGTGATCTCGCCTTTGACGCTCACCGGGTTAAACCGCGCCTCCAGCGCATCTGCCACCGCCCGCACGAGTGCGCCCACAGCCCAGACTCTGTTTGATCCGGGGGCTTCAAAAACGATAGCATCATCGCGCATAATGTCGGTATACAAAAGGAGAACTGTTGTGCTCTCGATCATACAAGCCGCTGGCTGGCCGATTTGGCCGCTGATTGCCTGCTCCATCCTCGGGCTGGCGCTCGTGATCGAGCGCTTCGTAGCCCTCAAAACCACCAAAGTTGTGCCGCCCAAACTCTTAGACGAAGCCATCGCCGTCTCTCGCCAAGGCTTGCCCACGCCCGATGTGGTCAACCAACTGGAAGCCAACTCCGCTATGGGCAGCATTTTGGCCAGCGGCATGCGCGCGCTGGCCAGCAACCCGCGTTGCTCCGAGGAAGAGCTGCGCAACACGATGGAGGGCGCAGGCCGCCGCGTCACGGCGCAGCTTGAGCGCTACCTGCCTGCGATTGCGACGATTGCATCGGCTGCACCCCTGCTCGGCCTGCTTGGCACTGTGATCGGCATGATTGAAATTTTTGGCGCACAAAGTGGTGCGGGTGGTGGCGGCGTGGGCGGCTCGGGCGCCAATCCCGCGCAACTCGCGCATGGCATCTCGATTGCGCTGTACAACACCGCCTTTGGCCTCATCATCGCCATTCCAGCACTGATCTTCTGGCGCTATTTCCGCGCTCGTGTCGATGGCTATTTGCTGTCCCTCGAACTCGCTGCGGATCGCATGGTGCGGCATCTGCTGGCCATGCGCAACGGTGGCTATTGAAGCCTGATCGGAGCGCATCATGAACTTCCGCCGCGCCAACCGCGAAGAGCCCGAGATCAATCTGATTCCTTTCATTGACGTGCTGCTGGTCGTGCTCATCTTTTTGATGCTCTCTACCACTTACAGCAAGTTCACTGAAATGCAGCTCAAACTGCCCACTGCCGATGCCGATGCACAGCGCGACTACCCCAAAGAGCTGATCGTCTCGGTCAGCAGCGACGGGCGCTACGCCGTCAACAAAACCACTGTGGAAGGCAAAAGCGTGGATGCGATTTCTTCTGCGCTCTTGGCTGCGGCCAAGGCGGGCAAAGACACGGTGGTGATCATCAGCGCCGACGCGCTGGCCACGCACCAAGCCGTCATCAGCGTGATGGAAGCGGCTCGCAGAGCGGGCTTGCAGCAGGTCACGTTTGCCACGCAGCCTTCGGCGGCGAAGTGAGCGCCTGAAATGCTGCTGCCATGAGCTTTTCTGAGCGGCTGCAAAAAGCTTGGTACAAACCGGGCAGCAAAGATTGGCTGTCCACTGCTCTGCTCGATATCAGTTGGATCTACGGCGCTCTGGTCAAACTGCGGCGCAAGCTGTACAGCTCGCGTGTGATGAACAGCACCCAGCTCAGCGTTCCCGTGATCGTGGTGGGCAATTGTGTTGCAGGCGGCGCGGGGAAAACGCCTGTGGTGATTGAAATCGCCAAGCTCTTGGCGCAGCAAGGCTACAAGAGCGGCATCATCTCGCGCGGTTATGGGCGCAAAGGTTCAGATGTCTTGGAAGTCTTGCCAGATACGCCCGTTTCAGAATCAGGTGACGAACCAGCCCTTATAAAATCTGCGCTGAGTGCTCCTGTTTTTGTAGCATCTGAGCGCGTGGAAGCCGCTCAAGCTTTGCTCGCTGCATATCCTGAAACGAATGTGATCTTGTGCGACGACGGTTTGCAGCATCTGGCTTTGAAGCGCGATATCGAGATTTGTGTGTTTGACGAACGCGGCGTGGGCAATGGCCGCTTGCTGCCTGCGGGGCCCCTGCGCGAGGCATGGCCTCGTGTGGTTGATTTCATCTTGCATCGCGGCGGTTTTGAAACGGGGTTTGTTATTCATCGCCAACTCGCTGACCATGCCTTGCATGCCGATGGCTCTCGCATGGCGCTCGCCGATCTACCGCAAGACAATCTGATCGCTTTAGCAGGCATCGCCAACCCCGAAAGTTTTTTCAGCATGTTGCGCGAGCGCGGCTTGCAATTATGCGAGACGCTCGCATTCCCAGATCACTATGATTTTAGTAGCAAACTACGCCCATTTAATAACGGCCAATGGCTGATTTGCACCGAAAAAGACGCTGTCAAGCTCTGGAAATTACCCCTTGCGCAGCAATGCCACATCGTCGCCGCGCCTCTGCGCGTGAGCTTGCCCAATGAGTTCACCCGTGCCCTGCTCGAAAAGCTATCATCGCTGCAAACCGCCCCTCAACAGCCCAAGTGAACTCACCATGGATGCCAAACTCCTCGCACTGCTCGTCTGCCCCGTCACCAAAGGAGCGCTCACGCTGGATCGCGAAAAAAACGAGCTGCAAAGCCGCAGCGCCCGCTTGGCATACCCCATCCGTGACGGCATTCCCATCCTGCTAGAAAACGAAGCCCGCACGCTGAGCGACGAAGAGATCGACGCACTTCATGGCAAAGCACCCGCGCCTTGAATCAAGCCCAGCATGAGCTTCACCGTCCTCATCCCCGCCCGCCTCGCTTCCACCCGGCTACCCAACAAACCGCTGGCAGACATTGGCGGTGCGCCGATGGTCGTGCGGGTGGCGCAAAGGGCGGCGCTTTCTGGCGCGGCGCAGGTGGTGGTGGCGTGCGATAGCGCGGACATCATGACCGCCTGCGCAGCGCATGGTGTGAAGGCCGTGCTCACGAAGGTAGATCATCCGTCTGGCTCAGATCGCTTGGCCGAGGCTTGTGATATTTTGGGTCTGCATGATGAAGCGGTGATCGTCAACGTACAAGGCGATGAACCTTTGATCGATCCAGCGCTGATAAAGCAAGTGGCTCTTTTGCTCACGATCATTAAGCCAAATCAGGCGATGGCCGTTATGGGAACTGCGGCGCATGCTATTGAATCTATAGCAGATCAAAACAACCCGAATATTGTCAAAGTCGTGCTCGATGCGCAAAACCACGCTCTGTATTTCAGCCGCAGCCTGATTCCCTTCAACCGCGATGGCCAGCCGAATGCACCCCAGCCGCTACGCCATGTGGGCATTTACAGCTACCGCGCTGGCTTTCTTCGCCAGTTCCCGAAGTTGCCCCAAGCGCCGCTTGAAGTGAGCGAATCGCTGGAGCAATTGCGAGCGCTGTGGCATGGCTACAAAATCGCGGTGCATGTGAGCGAAGCTGCGCCCGGGCCGGGCGTGGACACGCCGCAAGATTTAGAGCGCGTGCGGCAGCTCTGGGCTCGCATGCCCAGCTGATGCTGGGTGCTGAGCGCGGACTCTAAAAACCCGTCAGCCCGAGCCAAGCCGCCCATGCTATCCTCGTGCAGTTGATAAAAATCGAGGCCAGTGATGAGACTTATTCTGTTAGGCGCACCCGGTGCGGGCAAAGGCACACAAGCTGCCTTCATTTGCAAGCAATTTGGCATTCCGCAAATCTCTACTGGCGATATGCTGCGCGCTGCCGTCAAGGCGGGCTCGCCGATGGGTATGGCTGCGAAAATGGTGATGGATGCTGGCCAGCTCGTGAGTGATGAGATCATCATTGGTTTGGTCAAAGAACGTATCAAGCAAGACGACTGCGCCAATGGTTTTCTCTTTGACGGCTTTCCGCGCACGATTGCGCAGGCCGATGCGATGAAAGATGCGGGTGTCAAGCTAGATGTTGTGCTGGAAATTGATGTGCCGTTTGAAGCCATCATTGAGCGCATGAGTGGCCGCCGCAGCCATCCGGCTTCTGGCCGCATTTATCACGTCAAATTCAATCCACCCAAAGCAGAAGGCTTAGACGACATCACAGGCGAGCCTCTCGTACAGCGCGAGGATGACAAGGCCGAGACGGTGCAAAAGCGTTTGGATGTCTACAGTGCACAAACTCGCCCCTTGGTGGCGTATTACTCAGCTTGGGCTGCCAAAGATGCGAAGAGCGCACCGAAATACCGCAAGATTGACGGCTTGGGCGATGTGAGCGACATCACAGCCCGTGCTATGGCCGCACTCGCCTAACGAGAATCGTTTCCTGCTAACCTCAGCGCATGCAAAGCATTCGCTGTTTACCCTCTCTCAAACCAAGGCTCGCCCAAGCGAGCTTGGTTTTTTTCATGCTGCTGGCCTGTTTGGCTTCAGCAGCTTTTGCGCAAGCACAGCCAGCGCCCCCGGCGACATCAGCCGCGCAAGGCATGTGGACGAACGCCCGCACCAAGTTGCTGCGCATTCGCATCGTGCCGATTGGGCAGACCAGCCAAGCCTCGGTTGGCTCAGGGTTTTTTGTGTCGAATGACGGGTTGCTGATCAGCAATTTTCACGTGATCAGCCTTGTGGCGCTGAAACCTGATCGCTATCAAGCTTTGTATGAAACGCCAGCAGGTGACAAAGGCGAGCTGAGCTTGCTCGGCGTGGACGTGGTCAACGATGTGGCCTTGCTGCGTATCAAGAGTGGCTCCTTGAGTGGCAAGCCGACCGATGCCATCAAATTTCGTCCAGCTACAGGCACTGGCAGCAGCCTGCAACGCGGCGAGCGCATCTTCTCGCTAGGCAACCCGCTGGATGTGGGCTTTGCTGTAGTGGAAGGCACATACAACGGCTTGGTCGAACGCAGCTTCACGCCTCGCCTCTTCTTCAGTGGCGCCATCAATGGCGGCATGAGCGGCGGGCCAGCGCTGGATGCGCAAGGCCAAGTGGTGGGCATCAATGTGGCCAAGCGGCTGGATGGCGAACAGGTGAGCTTTCTGGTGCCCGCTGAGCATGCGCAAAAGCTGATCGCGGCCAGCGTCAAAGCTGCGCCCATCACCACACCGCTTTACACCACGATCACCTCGCAGCTCACGCAATACCAACAGCAACTCACCGAGCGTTTCATCACCACCCCTTGGAAGCCGCAGGTCAATGCGGGCGTGAGCATACCCATTCCGTCAGACGATTTTCTGCGCTGCTGGGGCAGGCGCGAGCAGATGGAAAGCAAAGCGTTTCAGTTCTCGCGCACCGATTGCCGCATGGATTCGAGCGTGTTCACGGGCGAAGGCAATCTGGGCATGATCTCTACCCAGCATGAATCCTATGACGGCAGCAAGCTCGGGCCCACCCGCTTCATGGATCGCTATACCAAGAGCTTTGAGAACGAAAATTTCTTCAGCGGTATTCGGCCCTCGACCAAACCGCAATGTAAGCAAAGCAGCTTGCAAAACCCACTCAGTCCGCGCATGGAAACCGTGCTATGCCTCAGTGCTTACAAGCGCTTCAAAGGCTTGTATAGCGTCTCGATGCTGGTCGTCACGCAAGAAGGCCACATCACAGGCACGTTAGGCAGGCTGAACGCCACCGGCGTGAGCTTTGACAATGCTTTGAAACTCGCGCAGCATTTTGCAGACGGCTTCAAGCTTGAAGCCAAAGCTGGAGCCAAGCCATGAGTGCTCCTCAAAATACCCTCACCATTGAATACCTTGATACCCAAGGCCGGCTGCAGCGCAGCGAGCAACTGCAAGGCACACATTTCACGCTGCGTGTGCAAAGCAATGCGCTGGCCGTGCTCAGCTCTGAAGCATCTGCTGAAGCAGCCAGCAGCATTCACGCCGATCAAGCGCTCAACGCGACCCAGCCCAAGCAAGACAGCGGGCTTGTCGCCTCTTCCAGAATCTGGCAGCGAATCACCCCTTGGGGCTGGGCGCTCATTTTCTTTTGCATTTTTGCCCTGCTTTCCGCTTTGGAAGTTTGGATCGAATACAACCCCGATGACAGTGCGAAAAACTACGTCACTTTTACTTTGGGGCTCACGGGCGCGATAGCGATTTGGGCGGCGTTTTGGGCGCTGCTGGGCAAGATTTTTGCCAAACATGCCTATTTTTGGCAGCATGTCAGCATCGTATTGATCGCAGGCATCGTGCTCAGCTTGCTGATGGCCACGATGCATTTCCTCTCGTTCAGCTTCTCATGGCGCACATTGGGGCGCATTGACAAACTCACCCTGGTAGCTGCACTCGGCCTGCTCGCTTGGGCGCATCTGCGCGTGATCGTGCCAGCGGGGCGAAGCCTAGGCCTGCGCACAGGTATGCTAGCCTTCACCTTAGTTAGCGTCGCTCTGGTGATGTGGACGAATCACCGCCGCTTGGGCACGGTGCTCGATAGTTTCCATTCTCCTCACCTGTATCGCCCTGCGCTGCAACTGTCGTCCCCCCAGCCTGCTCAAGCGTTTTTTGAGCGAGTAAAAGGTCTGGAGGCGACGCTCAAGTCCAAGGCGGGGGAGACGGAGCCAGGGGAAGATGGGGCTGGGTCGGAGGAGGATTAACGATCAACTTCGAGCGGTTGGCGCAACGCATGAAAAAGCCCGCAAATGCGGGCTTTTTCGCGAAACAAAGATACCTCAAGCCACAGGCTTGAAATCATAACCATTGCCCAATTTCTCTACCCGGCCAAACGCTGGGAAGGGGAAATGGAAACCGCCTGCGAGCATTTTCTCGTTGACGACCATCTCAAACATTTTGCGGCGCGTCTCGCGGGCGGCGTCTGCATTCATGTCAAACTGCACAGACCAGTCTGGGTTGCGGGCAAAGAGCTGAGGAATGTTGGTCAAGTCAGCGAGGTAAGCAAACTTCTCACCTTTGCTCTCCACGCGGATCAGGCTGTGGCCGGGTGTGTGGCCAAACGCAGCCAAGCTGGTGATACCGGGAAAGAGTTCCTTGCCTGGCTCAAATTGCATCAGTTGATCTGCAGGCAGGCCCGTGAAAATGCGGCGCACCGCTTGAAACGCGCCTTTCATGGCTTCTGGCGCGGCGGCCATACGGGCATCGTCCATCCAGAAAGCGTGCTCCACGGTAGGCACCATGATTTTGGCTTTCGGGAAGACCAGTTGGCCTGCTTTGTTGCGCACGCCGTTGATGTGGTCACCGTGATAATGGGTCAACACCACAGTGTCGATGTCGTCGGCTTTGAAACCAGCGGCATTCAGGTTAGCCATCAAGCGCCCAGTGGTCGGGCCGCCATTGTCAGCAAAACCAGTGTCCATCAAAATGCGTCGGTTGCCAGCGACCACGAGGAAGGCAGTGAAGGGAATGTCAATGTATTCGGTGGGCAAATTCTGCGATTGCAGCAAAGCTTGCACTTCAGCCATCGGCGCGTTGCGCACAAATTCAGCAGCCAACGGACGACGTGCCACGCCATCATTCAAGGCAATAATTTCCATGTCGCCCAATTTTTGCTTGCGAAAGCCTACTTGCACCACAGAAGGAGCGCCAAAATTGGGGGCGTTCTGCGCTGTCAAAGGGGCAAATGAACCGGCCATATAGGCCAAAGCAGCTGCGCCGCCACCCACAAAAATGTCTCTGCGATTGATCATGAAAGGACTCCGTAGGAATAAAGAAGTGATAGAAACAGGTGTGTTGCCGGAACAACGCCAACGCATGAATGTAGCTTCAATAGGCTTCTTCACGTACTGTTGAGCCTCTTATTCCACTTGATTAGTACGGTTTATTACTGATTGGTATAACTGCTTATACAAAATCAGCGACGCTCAGCGCCAAAGCCACTGTGATCAACGCGACTCCTGTTGACACCGCCACCGCCGCTGTCACTTCTGGCAAAGCTGTCTCGTAGCGCTGCGCAAAGAGGAACACATTCGCGCCAATCGGCAAGGCCGCAGTGACGATCATCACGGCCAGTGGCAGCCCTTGCAAACCCAGCGCCAGGCCAATGGCAGCCACCACCAGCGGATGCGCCACGTTTTTCAGCAGAGACAGACCGAGTGCGATCCGCAAATGCTGGCCAACACGCGTGTTGGCCAGCGTGATGCCCACCAGCACCACGGCAAGCGGGCTAAAAGCATGGCCCAGCAATTGCAAAGGTTTGTCAATCACTGCAGGAATGCCCAGAGAAGTTTGCGCATAAAGCAGCCCTGCAACGATCGGGAAGATCATCGGTTGCTTGAGCGTGTTCCACACGGCTGCAGCCATGATCTTGACAGGATGCCCCGACCCAGCACTCTTCTCACGCAGCGTGACCAGCTCCAGAACCACGGTGGCCAGCGAGAGCATGATCAGCGAATGCACGGCAATCAAAGACAACAACACCGCCACGCCCTGCTCGCCATACGCAAACTGAATCAGCGCAATCCCAATCATCACCGTGTTGCTATAACTCGCAGCCAAGCCCAGCACGGCCGCGCGCCGATTGCGCCCCGCTGCAAAGAACATCACGGCATACATCAGCGCCATGCCGATCACATAAGCCAACAGCGGCTTTCCCTGCAAATTCTCAGGATGCACATTCACCATGGTGCGAAACAGCATGGGCGGTAAAAACACCGTGAAGACCAGTTTCGAGAGGTCCTTTACCGAATTAGCCGACATCAAACCTGCGCGGCCTGCTATGAATCCGATAGCAATGAGAATGACGACGGGCAGCAGAGCCACCAAAACGGGATGAGACATCCGCCTAAGTGTAGTGCGCCAAAACGATGCAACGCCTCGCCTGCCATCACCGCTGGCGATGGCAGGTATCACGACTTAAAACTGCGCTTGCAGCCCCACCTTCAAGCTGCGCCCCGGCAATGGCGCTTTACCAGCCGCACTGGTGGTGAGGATGGAGGTCGCGCTATAGGCGAGTTTGTTACTGGCGTTATCAAGCCGTGCAAACCAGAGCAAGTCAGTGTCTTTCGCCTTCATGCGATAGGTCGTTGCCGCATTCCAGAGCGTGTAAGCCGCAGCACTGCCATCACGAGCGGCGGCGTTGCGATCAAAGCCCAAGCGAGCACCCCAAGGCCCTTGCTGCCAAGCCAGTGTCGCGCCCACGCGCAAGGGACTGATGCGCGGCAGGGCTGCACCAGTCAGGCCATGGGTGGCACGGGTGCTGTCAACGCGCCATTGCAGATCGAGCTTGTTGGCTGCATCAAGCAAGCGATAGTTGCCCGACAACTCAAAGCCAATGAAACGCGCAGGCACTTGACCATAGGCGTATTCAGGAAAAATGTCTTCCCCGCTGCCATCGGCCACACCATCGCCATCGGCATCGACCGGGTTGACCTCAGCATCCGCACCGCGAGTGTTGCTTGTGGCATCGAGCAGGATGTAATTCTTGAAGCGATTCGCAAACACATTGATTTGCGCATTGTGTGCACCGCTCTTCCAACGAGCGCCGATGTCGAAGCTGGTAGATTTCTCTTTTCGCAAGTTCACATCGCCCACTTCATAGGCTGCGGTGGCGATATGCGGGCCGTCGGCAAACAGCTCGTAGTCTTTCGGAGCACGTCGCGTGGCGGCGAAATTACTGGTGAGCTGCCAAGCGGGGCTCAAGTTAAGCAATGCCCCCGCAGCGTAGCTGGCCGGCTTGAAGCTGCGGCTGCCGGGCACGAAGCGCGCCACCAGCGGGTTGCCTTTAGAATCCACCTTCACGCTTTCCATGCGCGCGCCAAAACTGAGTTTGCCCCAGCTAAAGCCGGCTTCTTCGTAGGCAAAAATCGCTTGTTGGCGCGTTTTGCTGTAGGGCGCAAAGGCTTCCGCGCCATCGGCGGAAAAGCGGTTGGCATCCAGTTGCAAGCCGATCACGCCTTCTATGTTGCCCCATTTCGCATGGCGAGCTTCTAAGCGCAAGTCGGTGCCTGTGTTATTAAAGATCGTACCGGTGGTTGCGCCCTCAAATTCGGTATGGGTGTAGCGCGTGCCGCTGGCTTGCGCTTTGAGGCTTTGAATGAAGCCGCCGATCTTGATTTCACCTTCAAGGGCAGTGCGGCGCGAGCGCATGTCAATCATGACTTCATCTTCTGCCACCGTGCCGTAATTGGTGTTGAAGCTGCTGACTGACAGGCCGAGATAGCCTTTGTCAAAAAACAGCGTGCCGCCCAATGCGCCGCTTTTTGCATCGGATGCAGAGTTGCAGATTTTCTTGGCCAAAGCAGCAGAGGCGGGATTCGTGCAAGCAAGTTGAATAGGCGCAGACACATCACCGCTGCTGCGGGCTGACACATCGGCATGCAAGGCGAATTGATCGCCGCCTGTCTCGATCATGAAAGCACCATTTTTGCCGCTGTTGCCGCTGGAAGGGCCGAAATCGACCTTGCCCGTCACGCCCTGAATGCGTTCTTTCGGAATGCGGTTGTCGATCACATTCACCACGCCGCCCACAGCCGAGCCGCCATAGAGCAAAGCGCCCGGCCCGCGCAACACCTCAATGCGCTCCACGGCAATCGGATCGAGCGCGACCGCGTGGTCGTAGCTCAAGCCAGAAGCATCCAGTGTGGCACCCGAGTTGTTCAAGATGCGGATGCGATCCCCATCCAGCCCGCGAATGATGGGGCGGCTGGCATTTGGCCCAAAGTAGCTGCTGCTCACGCCGGGTGTGCCTTGCAGTAATTCGCCTAATGTGGATTGCTGGCGCAGCAGCAATCCTGTGCCAGCGATGGCCTGGGCAGGCGCGATCAGATCATTGCCGCCCAGTGGATTGGCTGTGACGGTGATGGTTTTGAGCGTGGGCTCATTGGGAGTGGATGCGCTGGGAGCGGTTTGTGCGCTAACAGCGGCGCAAACGCAAGCGGCAGCCGACGCAATGATGTGGCGAGGAAAATTTGATGACATGGCATTCTCTGAAAAAGCAACAAAGCAGCAGCCAGCGCGGATCGCGCTAGCTGCCGAAGAAAAAAGTGCAGGGTTTACAGAGAAAGCGAAGGCGGGCCGCGCGCTTCAAAAAGCGGGGCTTGCCAAGCGGCGAGTGCGCAGGCACTCATCGCTATCAAAACATGAGCATACAGCGCAGGTAATATAACGGCTGGAAGGCTATTTAGGTTAAAAATTGTGCCTGCGCCGTCCATCACACGGCAAGTTTCATCGCCCTCATCGTGGCTTGCAAACAAGCGGCTGAAAGCGCCATGATCGCAATCTTCTGCGTGGCCGTGGGCTGCAAGTTGCTCCTCATGCGTATGTGCGAGCATGCGCAGATCCGCATGCAAACTGCGGTGCGCCAGTCCCAAGCTTTGCGCCAGCGCCATGCACAGCAACAGCCCAGCCAGCGCAATACGCTGGGCCAGACTCATCTGCGGGTGGCTCGCAAGCTTCATCAAAATTTACTTCACGGCCACAGCATCGGTGATGCGGTAATACAAGCCATAGGGATCGTCGTTGAGCACGAGGAATTTGCCTTCAACAACGATTGGCTCCAGGGAATATTTCACTGGCGTTTTGGTGCGCACCTCGATCATGCTCTCAGGCCCGCCTGCCGTGCAAAAGCTGCAAGTCAGAGGCACCGAGGTCAGCAGGAAATGGCGCTGGTTTGGCCCCGGCTCCAGTGGCATCATGAAGCCTTGGATTTTTTGCGTTTTCTGGTGCAACGCAAGCTGCTGCGCCCCAAACACTGGCAACAGTTTGTTTTTCTCGGTCTTGGTGGTCACCGCAGTGAGCACGCTCCAAGACACGACATCTTCCCGCTTGGCCAAGGGCGCAAACGGGCTGTCGGGGCTGTGTACACCCGCGCCTTGGCCTTGCGGCACACCCAGCGGGCTGCTGGCAGGCGCTGCTTTAGCGCCAACGCCAGCGCTTGGCGCGCCTGGTGCAATCGGAGATGACAGCTTAGGCGCAGGCTGCTGCGCCATAGCTGCGCAGGCAAGGCCAGCAAGCAGCCAAGTCAGTTGCGTTTTAGTGCTCATGGCGCATACCGCAGTTTTTGCCGATGCCTAAGCCCTTGCAGGCGGTTTGCAGCTCTTTCATGCAAACATCATGCTTTTTGCCAGACTCTAGGCACTTGGCCGCACTCTCGTGCGCTGCAGCCATGGCCTTGTGGCGCTCCACATCTTTCTTGATCTCAGCCGCAGAGTGCGCTTGCGCAAAAGCCGTAGATGCTACAAAAACAGTAGCAAACAATGTAGATAATACAACGGGAAAAGCCCTGGTTCTCTTAAAATTCATGATCATTCACCTTGATTGCAATTGTTTCAACACATCTAATTTGTAGACTTGCCTGAGCGGCCAAGCCACAGCCAGCAACGATAGCACTAAGACACCCGCCAGCAGCAGCAGTTCCTGCGGCAACCAAATGGCCCCTGAGACAATCAGCGAACGCTCTTGCGCTAACAAATAGCCTATCAGACTTGTCAAGCCATGTCCGAGCAGGACGCCCATCGCCCAACCCGCACAGGCCAAAAGAAGCGTTTCAAAAAGCAACAAACCGGCCACTTTGCCTGGCGATGCGCCCAGCATGCGCAGCATCGCCAAATCGCCACGCCGCTCGCGCAATGCCTGCGAGAGCGACATCCAAAGGCTGATTGCAGCCACAGCGAGCAACACCGCTGTAAACGCCTGCAGCACCTGAGTGCCCACGCCCAGCATGCGAAACAAGCGCGTGATCTCCAGTGCGGGCGCAGCCGCTTGCAGCTCGGTGGAACTGTTCACAAAACGCGGAAAGCTCACTGCCGCCAGAGGCGAAGCGTATTGAATCAGGCCAAAGGTGATTTCGCGTTCTTCCTGCAAAGCTTTTTTATCCGCCTCATCCAGCGCGATTTCTTTCTCATGCACCTGCCACACGCTCTCGGTACTCGTCAAAATCAAACGATCTAACACGCAGCGGCAGCGCTTGAGCTGCCCCACCACGGCGTACATTGCTTTGTTGTGAAGCTCGCCGCCACCGCCCAGCCCGTGAGAGCCCGCAAACTCGGTTTGGAGTGGCAATTTGGCGGCAATATCCGCGCCCACCACCGCCTGCATCGGCTGTGTCCACATCTGCCCCGCTGCGAGTTGTGCGTCATACAAAGCAGGATAAGCCAGCGTCGTTCCCACAATCCGAAAGCCTTGAAAGCTGTCCCCCAAACTCAGCGGAATAAGTTGCTTCACACGCGGGTCTTTGGCCAGCTCCTGCGCAGCTTCGAGCGGAATGTTCCCCGCTGGTACATCGACATGCAACACGCCCGCCAAAATCATTTGCAGCGGCGAGCCCTTCGCACCCACCACCACATCCACACCCGCCAGATCACTTTCCATGCTGCGCTCCATTTGCGTGGAAACGAGCAACAACACCGTCATCGTCGCCACGCCAAGCGCGATCAAGAGCGCATTGAGCAACGCTGCACCAGGCCGCGAGAGCAACATGCGTAGCGCGTAGGAGAAAGTGTTCACTACTAATTTCATAGCATGCTACGCACGTTCTATAACGGGTAACTGCCGATTTGGCTTAAATTTTCAAGCTGAACGCGCTGAGCAGCCTGCCCCACCGCTGCAAGCGCACTGCCCACCCGAGCATCATGCGTCGCCACCACCAGCGTCGCCCCGCAGCGCTTGGCCGTTTGCAGCAGCAGCGCGCAAGCCAGCGCCGCCGCATCGTCATCCAAACTCGCCGTCGGCTCATCCGCCAAAATGATTTTGGGCGACAACAACACCGCCCGCGCCAACGCCACCCGCTGCGCCTGCCCGCCCGAGAGCTCGCTCGGAAAGCGATCCGCCAGCTCACTCACCCCCAGCACCTGCAAAGCCGCATCCACCTTCGCAGCTTCCTCGCGCAATCCCGCCGCAAAAAACACCAAGCTCAGATTCCTGCGAACAGACAGCGATTCGCTCAAATGCAAGCGCTGCGGCAAAAAGCCCACCGTGCGCCCGCGCCAAGCATCCCGCGCCGCACCCTGCAAAGCCGCCAAGTCTTGCCCTGCCACTTCGATCCGACCAGCGCTTGCAGATAGCAGCCCACAGCACAGCGCCAGCAAAGTCGATTTGCCCGAGCCCGAAGCGCCTTGCAGCAGCAACACGCTAGCTTGCGGCAGCGCCAAGTCGGGAAAGCGCATCGCCACGCCTTCCGAATACGCAAAACTCAGGTTTTCAGCAATCAACATGCTGCCATGATACGCAGCCTTTGAGCTGTACAGAGGCCAGACAACCTATTTCGCCAATCGAGCAAAGGTCTTACGAAACTTCGCCACTTTAGGAGCAGCCACGGCCATGCAATAGCCCTGATACGGGTTGCGCTCAAAAAAGTCTTGGTGGTATTGCTCAGCGGCGCTGTAATTTTGCAGTGGCAACACTTCCGTCACGATCGGGCTGCCAAAAATTTTATCTTGACTCATCTCGCGGATGATGTCGTTGGCCGCATCTTGCTGCTCAGGGGTAGAGAAATAAATCCCGCTGCGGTATTGCGTGCCGCTGTCATTGCCTTGGCGATTGAGCTGCGTGCAGTCGTGCACCACAAAGAAAATCTCCAATATCTCGCGGGTAGAAATCACCGCCGGGTCATACACCAGCTTGACGACTTCGTTGTGCCCCGTCTGCCCGGTGCAGACCTGCTCGTAGCTCGGATTTTTCACATGGCCATTGCAATAGCCGGATTCCACGTCAAGGATACCTTTGACTTCCTTGTAAACCGATTCGGTACACCAAAAGCAGCCCCCGCCGAGGGTGAGGGTTTGGGGAGAGGATGAGGTAGAAGTATTCATAAGCCATTGTCGCACCGAGCGGCAAAACCTTACCGAGAATGCGATAAAGGCGCTTGCAATGGAGCGACCAAAAGATATACAATGAAGATATACATCCCAAGGAGCCCGCCATGAACGCCCGCCTACCCTCCTCCATCACGCAACCACCCAATCAAAAAGACTCCACCGTGTTTACCAGCGGCAACAGCCAAGCCGTGCGCATTCCCAAAGAGTTTCAATTCACCACCAAGCATGTGAAGATTGTGCGTCGCGGCGATGAGCTGGTTATTAAGCCTAAATATCTTACCGCCGCAGAAATATTGGCCAATTTGCCACCGCTCGATCCCAACGAAAAAGATGATTTCGATCTTGCGAAAATCATTCGTGAGAGCAACGCAAAACTGCCTCCCGAACGCGACTTATCGCATTTGTTTGGTGACACAACACCACCCATCAAGCCTGCACGACGTCAACCTAAGGTCAAAGCATGAAATACATGCTCGATACCGACACATTTTCTGGATTGGTCAACGGCTCACCTCAAGGGCTTAACGCCTATGCGGAAAACGCGACTCAAGGCATTGGCATCTCAGTGATCACACAAGGCGAAATCGCATTTGGGAGACGCAAAAAGCAAGTAGGTACAGCAAAAGCCGCTCGCATCGATTACCTTTTAGCTCAATCGACCATCGTGACACTCAATGAAAGTGTAGCCGAATACTACGCAGCAATACGCGCTGCTCTGGAGCTATCCGGCCAACCCATTGGCCCCAACGACACCTGGATCGCCGCCCACGCCCTCAGCCTAGGTGCAACCTTGGTGACAAACAATGTGCGGGAATTCAAGCGCGTGAAGGGGTTAAAGGCGGAGAATTGGCTTTAATTGACAACACATCATGCTGATCGACTTCTTCTACACCCTGCGCAGCGCCAAGCTGCCCGTCTCCGTCAAGGAATACCTGACTCTGCTTGAAGCCGTGAAAGAAGGCGTGGTGGGGCCGACCAGCGAAGATGGCTACAAGATCGACGATTTTTATTACCTCAGCCGCATGTCTTTGGTGAAAGACGAAAAGCATTTTGACAAGTTTGACCGCGCGTTTGCGGCTTACTTCAAAGGCGTGGAAATGATTGCGGATTTCACGAAAGAGATTCCGCTGGAGTGGCTACGCAAGAATCTTGAACTGGAATTGAGCCCAGAGGAGAAAGCCAAGATTGAGGCGATGGGCTGGGATGAGTTGATGGAAACGCTCAAGAAACGTTTTGAAGAACAAAAAGAGCGCCACGAAGGTGGCAACAAATGGATCGGCACGGGTGGCACATCGCCTTTTGGCGCGAATGGCTACAACCCGCAAGGCATCCGCATCGGGCAGCCAGGTGGGCGCAACAAATCAGCAGTGAAAGTGTGGGATCAACGCGCTTACAAAGACTACGATGATTCGCAAGAGCTTGGCACACGCAACATCAAAGTCGCGTTGCGCCGATTGCGCAAGTTTGCACGCCTAGGCGCTGAAGACGAGCTAGATCTTGACAACACGATCCGCAAAACCGCTGAAAACGCGGGCTATCTCGACATCAAAATGCGCCCTGAGCGCAATAACAATATCAAGGTCTTGCTGCTCATGGATGTGGGCGGCACGATGGACGACCACATCAAGCGCGTGGAAGAGCTTTTCAGCGCCACCAAGCAAGAATTCAAGCATTTAGAGTTTTATTATTTCCACAATTGCGTGTATGACTTCATGTGGAAAAACAACCGTCGCCGCTTCGCTGAGAAATTTCCCACGATGGACATCCTGCGCAAATACAACAAAGACTACAAACTCATCTTTGTGGGCGATGCCACGATGAGCCCCTATGAAATCTTGCAACCCGGTGGCAGTGTGGAATACAACAACGAAGAAGCGGGCAGTGCTTGGCTTCAACGGCTCACCGAGACTTTCCCCAAATTCGCCTGGATCAACCCCGAGCCACAAGGTGTGTGGGAATATCGCCAAAGCATTGGCATCATCCGCCAGATGATGAATGACCGCATGTTCCCGCTCACGCTGCAGGGCCTAGAGGGGGCGATGCGTTTGCTGAGTAAATAAGAGCGCCATCCGTTTAAAAATTAACGGCGCGAATTGCTTTTTGAGGATTCACGCCGTTCGCAATTTCACTTTGGCTGATCATCCAATTGAGAGCCGTGCTTGCGTCTTCGCCCAGAACATCAGCCTGCTCATCGGGCAGCAGAGCGGCGCTGATTTGTAGCTTGGGCAATTGGCCCACGGGCAGCGCATCAGCAGGTCGCAAAGAATGCGCTAGCAGCTGCGTGGCGGCTTCGATGAGGCGCGCTGAGGTAACCGGGCCTTCCAGCATCAGCATGAAATTCGGCCCGTCGAGCCGAGCGGCCAGATCAATGTCGCGGCTGACCTGGCGCATATGGCCTGCGGTGAGCAGCAAGGCGGTGTTGGCGGTTCGGCTACCGAACTCCTTGGCCAATGCATCATGGTTGCGCAGATGCACATGCAGCAGCCCCAACTTATGACGAAGGCGGCGCGCACGCAGTTGGCTGTTATGCAGCTTGGCCATCAAGCGGCGCTCATCGGCTAAGCCCGTCACAGCATCTTGCTGAAGCAAAGCTTGCTCGCGAACGCGCATATCGCGTTGGTTGGCAGAGCGCTGCGTGAGCGCATAGAGCAGCAAGGGCACTTCCAATGCCGAGCCAATGGTGACGGCGTATTGAGACAAAAAGCCCGTGCTCACCACACCAAAATTACGCAACACCGGAAACAAGCCGGTCAATACCACAGGCATAAAACCAATCGCAATCCAGCGCGCATTGCGATCGCCCGCTCGCCAGCAATACCAGAGAAGAAAATACAGGGAGACCATGCTCAGCATCGTCAAGCTGTTGGCAATGCGAAACCCATACAAGCTGGGCATCACCGTCTCCACCACAGCAGCGACGCTGATCGCGACCATGATTAACAAAATCAAACGATCCAACCAAGGCGCAAATTGCGAGGGCTTGACCAAAGCCCGTACCAGCCACAACGCCACCGCCACGGACACTGACGGCAACACAAAACTGGAAACTCCATTCCAGCGCACCCAATCAGGCGTGATGTATTGCGTGAACAAACCCAAAAAGCCCAGCTGCATGATGCCAAGCACGGCCACATACACCGCATAGCGCAAATAATTCGCATACCGCAGCACCAAGCCGTTGACGATGCACATCGCCATCACCGCAAACATCATGCCGAAATACGCACCCAAAAACAGGTTTTCAACCTGCCGCGAGCTGATCACAGCTTGGTCGCTATAAATATAAACTCCGGCTGAATACGGCACGCGCTCATGCCGAATGCGCAGCAAATAGCTCACGGGCTGCCCGGTGGTGTCGCTCAGATAAAACAGCGGATACCGATCTTGAACGCTCCAATTGGAGTGCGCCAAAGAATCACCCGCATGCTGTGCTGTCCAAATGCCGTCGCCACGCTGAAAATACAGACTGGCCAGATCCGTGGTGGGTAAATCCACCTGCAAGCGCCAGTGGGTGCGCGGAGACAGATTGTGTGCACTGAAATGCAGCCACATCGCTTTGCCATGCAAAGCATACGAGCGGCCTTCTTCACGCAAATGCAAGTCTGGGTCGAAAGGCATCACTGGATTTGCTGAGAGCGATTGCGTGCTGCTGTCTACCGATGGCATTGGCTGGAAGGCAGCCATGGCTTGCTCAGCCGAGGCCTGCCCCGTCGGATCAATCCAGACCCAAGCCTTGCCCGCGAGGCTGATTTTGTCGATGTCTTGCTTGAGATCGATGACCGGCGGCTGAGCTGGCGTACCTGCATCAGAGGCCACACCCAGAGCCTGAGCCGATGCATCCAGAGCGAAAGCGCATGCGGCAAACCAAACAAGGCAAAAAATCCTTGACCAAAGGGCGGGGCGAAGCGTTTGCCAATAGATACGCAGCATGCCCGATTGTGACGCAAAGGAACTGCGAGGAGCAAGCCGCCCACTACAATCTCCCCCATGCCGCCATAGTTCAATGGATAGAACGAGTGCCTCCTAAGCGCTAGATACAGGTTCGATTCCTGTTGGTGGTACCAAACTTTTGTAAGCTACTTAATTGATAGCATTCAGCGCACGCTATATAAAGGCTAAAGCCCTATTTGGTGTGAAATTTTTGAGATTTTGAATCGCTTGCTGATCCGCTTGAAGTGCGCTGTTTGAGAGCTGCCAGCAGATCTTCTGGCAGTAAACGTTGCGCCAGTTGAAACAACAAATATGCGACCAGTCCGTCATCGAGCCAACCTAGGATCGGCAGCACATCGGGAATCAAATCCAACGGGCTGATGACATACAACAGCGCCACAATGGCGGTGAGTTTTGCGGTAGCGGGCGTGCGCGCATCGCGCAACATCGCCCACACCAAGCGCAGTTCGTGGCGAAATTTGGTAAACAACAAACCGAGTTTGTACATGATGACCCTCTTTTAGCGCAACTTCAAACGAACTGCAATGCGTATCAGCAACGTGATGCCCTTTGCTGCGATGACAAGAGTGAGCTGAAAAGAATTGCGGGGTCGCTTCAAAGATAGTTACAAACTAAATGCGAATCGTTATCATTTAGGTTATGATATGGTCATGCACTTCACTTCGTCTTCTTCAGGAGCTCTTATGTTCAAACCCGTATTGACCGCCCTCGCCTCTTCCTTGGCCTTGCTTGTTGCCCTGCCCGCAGTCGCGCAAGACAACAAAACTCTTAACCTCTATTCCGCTCGCCACTACAGCACCGACGAGGCGCTGTATGCCGATTTCACCAAGGCCACAGGCATCAAAATCAACCGCGTCGATGCGGATGACGCCGGCATTTTGAACCGCTTGCGCGCCGAGGGCACATCCTCGCCAGCAGACGTGATCTTGCTGGTGGACGCAGCACGTTTGTGGAAAGGCGAGATTGACGGGCTGTTTGCGCCTGTGAAATCCAAGCTTTTGGAAGACGCAATACCTGCACAATACCGCGCTAAGCCCACACCTGAGGGCACGCCATGGTTTGGCTTTTCCACCCGCGCTCGCGTGGTGGTGTTTAACAAAGCAACTGTCAAGCGCGAAGACGTGGACAGCTACGAAGAACTGGGCGACGCTAAAAACAAAGGAAAGCTGTGTACGCGCAGCGGCTCGCATCCCTACAACCTGAGTTTGTTTGGTGCAGTGACCGAGCATGTGGGCCCAGTTGCCGCCGAGAATTGGCTCAAAGGCATGGTGGCCAACATGGCGCGTGATCCCATGGGCGGCGACACCGATCAAATCAAAGCCGCAGCCAGCGGCGAATGCGCCATCGCGCTGTCAAACACCTATTACATCGCCCGCCTGCTGCGATCAACCAACCCGGAAGACAAAGCTGTGATAGACAAAGTGGGGATCGTGTTCCCGAACCAATCGAGCTGGGGTACACATCTGAATGTGGCGGGCGGCGCAATGGCTAAAAACGCAAAAAACCGCGAAGCAGCTGTTAAATTCCTCGAATATTTGGCCAGCCCTTCGGCGCAGAAGTATTTTGCAGATGGCAACAACGAATGGCCGACTGTGAAAGACATGAAAATCGACAACCCCGCCTTGAAAGCCATGCTGGTGGGCAATGGCGGAGACAATTTCAAAGCCGAGACGATTCCAGCGAGCGTGATTGGGATGAACCAAGTGAAGGTACAGCAGATGCTGGATCGGGTTGGTTATAAGTAAAAATAGCCCTCTGCCCGTTATAAAATGGGCAGAGTATGCTCACATATCAATAGCAGAGGCTTGTAACAAACGAAGCAAACTAGGTAGCATTGCAGGCGAACCCGCCGCCAAAAACTGCGAAGACAACACCGGCAAACCATCCACTGCCACCACCAAAGCGCCCGCTTCCTGCAGCAACACCAAGCCAGCCGCCGCGTCCCAAGCCTGCATGCCGCGCTCCCAAAACGCATCCGCGCGGCCAGCGGCCACATAGGCCAATTCCAGCGCCATCGAACCACTGCGCCTAACCTGCCCCACAGAATGGATCACCCGCGAGAACTCCAGCAAATAAGGCTGCAACAGAGGCGATAAGGGCTTAGGGAAAACGGTAGAAACCGTCGCCTTCACAGGCTCGATCACAGCCGAGCAAGCCAGCCGCTGCACACCATGGCGACTCTCAACCCAAGCGCCCTGCCCGCGTGTCGCGTAAAAAATTTCTTGCCGATTGGGATCAACAATCACACCCAGCACCGGCTCGCCTTGGCTCGCCAAAGCCACCGACACACTCCACTGCGGATAGCCGCGCGCAAAATTTGCCGTGCCGTCGATCGGGTCAACAATCCAAGTGGGCGCGTCCGCTACAGAAGGCAGCTTGCCGCCGGTCTCTTCCCCCATGAATTGCGAGCCTGGCAGCAGCGCAAGAAGCTGTTCGCGCAAAGCTTGTTCTGCCCAAAGATCAATGTCGGTAGCCACATCGCCAGCGCTTTTCTCGTTCACCTGCAAAGCAGCCACATCCCGCGACTTCAACCAGATTTCATGGCCAATTCTATCAATTGCCCTTATAGAATCTGCGCAGAGTGCTCCTAAATTCATAGCATTTTTCACATCATATCAGCGCATCAACGCTTGCTCAGCAAGCTCACGTAATCATGCGACTGCGTGTTGATCGTTGAAATACGCAGCTCCACCGGGCGCTCGCCAAAGGTGATCGCAACTCGGTGCACCTCCAGCACAGGCATGCCAGCGCGAATGCCCAGCACGCGGCTCACCTCGGGGCTGGCAGCCGATGCACGTGCACGTTCTTGCGTACGAATCACGCTGATGCCGTGGTCGGTTTGATAGAGGTTGTAGATCGTGCTCGGGCGCTCTTGAAAACGCTTTTCGGTGAGCCCTTTAAAAAGTGCCGCCGAGATGACAATGCGGTCATGCATGATGCATTTACCGCCCAAGCTCAGGGCATTTTCAACGCGCCACACCGCGTCACCCACGCGCAAGCGCAGTGCGAAAGCTTCGCTGTCGGTGGCGCGGCCCGTCGTGAAACTGATGTTGTCCACCACCGGAAAGTCACGCTCGGGTACAACGCGCGGGTCAAACACATCTGGGCGCGGCTCCACGTGGAAAAACTGAAACATGAAACGATCATTGTTGTGCATCGCCACAAAGGTGCCCTTGCCTTGACGGCGCACCAAGATGTGTTCGTGCACCAGCTCATCGACCGCTTTGCGCAGCGTGCCAATGCTCACCTGCAGCGCTTTGGCAATTTGCGCTTCATTGGGCAGCATCTCACCGGGCCCAAGCTGCCCCGATTCAAGCAGACGCAGCAGCGCACTTTTGACTTGGCGATACAACGGCACGGCACCTGAGCCGCCATCCACGATGGGTTGCAAAAACTCGGTTGCATCGGGCGCATCTAAGCGTGTGCTGTAGCGTGCGATTTTTTTTCGGGCGGTGGTGGATGAGGTATCAGTCATGGGATGCGCATGTGTCAATGGCGTTATTTTAGCGAAAAACAGAGAATTCATTTAGCTCATTTATATGATTCGATTGACGTGATCTTTATCCTGCGTAAACTTAGAGTCTGATATTTTTCAATCAACCAACGGAGCAGCAATGAATCATTTTGTATTGCACGATACCAAAGACACCGTGGCCGTCGTCGTCGTGGAAGGCATCACCGCCGGCATGACACTCAACGGCTGGATCATGGACGAAGACAAAGTCACCACCATGGTCGCCCTGCAAGACATCCCCATCGGCCACAAAATCGCTCTGAAAGACATGAAGGTCGGCGACACAGTCTGGAAATACGGCATAGACATGGGCAAAGTAGTGGCTGACGTCAAGGCCGGCCAACATGCTCACGTCCACAATATTAAAACGAAGCGCTGGTGAGCCGTTGACCACCCCCGAGCGGCTTACGCCGCTCCCCCTCAAGGGGGCGCCGTTGGCGGCCTGGCAAAGCCAGATCCGCGACGGCTGCTAGCAAATTCATTTCACTCAAACTAATTTGGTAAACATCATGTCAGTCATCGATCAAAACACCACCTTCATGGGTTATCGCCGCGAAAACGGCCGCGTGGGCGTGCGCAACCACGTCATTATTTTGCCTTTGGACGATTTGTCCAACGCTTCTGCCGAAGCTGTGGCACATAACATCAAAGGCGCGATGGCCATTCCCCATCCGTATGGCCGTTTGCAATTCGGCGCGGATTTGGAATTGCATTTCCGCACGCTGATCGGCGCGGGTTGCAACCCCAACGTCGCGGCCGTCGTCGTCATCGGTATTGAAGATGGCTGGACGAAAAAAGTGGTGGACGGCATTGCCGCCACTGGCAAACCCGTGATCGGCTTTGGCATTGAAGGCCATGGCGATCATGAGACCATCATGAAAGCTTCCAAAGCCGCGCGTGAATACGTGCAGTGGGCCAGCGAAAAGCAGCGAGAAGTCTGCCCGATTTCCGATTTGTGGGTCTCAACCAAGTGCGGCGAATCTGACACGACTTCCGGCTGCGGCGCGAACCCTACCGTGGGTAATGCATTTGACAAGCTGCACCCATTGGGCAACTACTTGTGCTTTGGCGAGACGAGCGAGATCACCGGCGGCGAAAAGATCGTGGCCGCGCGTTGCAAAACGCCAGAAATCGCAGACCAATTCATGTTCATGTTCAACCGCTATCAAGACATGATCAATCGCCACAAAACGACCGACCTCTCTGACAGCCAGCCCACCAAAGGCAACATAGCTGGCGGCCTGACCACGATTGAAGAAAAAGCTTTGGGCAACATCCAAAAAATCGGCAAAAAATGCACCGTGGACGGCGTGATTGACAAAGCTGAAATTCCAAGCCATCCTGGTTTGTGGTTCATGGATTCATCTTCCGCAGCGGCAGAGATGGTCACGCTGTGCGCGGCTTCTGGCTATGCGGTGCATTTCTTCCCCACGGGCCAAGGCAATGTGATCGGCAACGCCATCGTGCCTGTGATCAAAATTTGCTCGAATCCACGCACCGTGCGCCTGATGAGCGAGCACATCGATGTGGACACCTCTGGCCTCTTGCAGCGCGAGATCGATCTGGATCAAGCCGGCGACAAGTTGCTCGAATGCATGCTGCGCACAGCCAACGGCCGCTTCACATCAGCCGAAGCCCTAGGCCACCGCGAATTCGTGATGACACGTTTGTTTGAATCTGCTTAAGTTTTTTTTAACTTCCAATACTGGACGCGAAAGACGCAAAAGCTACGCAAAAGACGCGAAAAATGCATCAAGACAATTGAGTCAATCAACTCAATTTGTCTTTGTTTTCTCATAACTTTTGTATTTTTCTTTTTCGCGTCTTTCGCGTGACTTTCGCGCCCTTCGCGTCCGGTATTTAAGGTAGCCCAATGAAAATCATCATCACCGAATTCATGGACGAGCGCGCTGTTGAGCAACTCGCTGCCAAGCACGATGTCGTGTATGACCCCAAGCTCGTCGACAAACCCGCCGAGCTCCTCGCTGCTGCCGCCACATGCGACGCGATCATCGTGCGCAACCGCACACAGGTGCGAGGCGATTTGCTGGCTTCATTGAAGGAATGCAAAGTCGTTGGCCGCCTCGGTGTGGGTTTGGACAACATTGATGTGCCCGCCTGTGAAACGCAAGGTATGAAGGTGATTCCGGCTACCGGCGCGAATGCGCTGTCGGTTGCTGAGTACGTGATTGCCAGCAGCATGTTGCTGCTGCGCGGCGCGTATGCCGCCACGGATGATGTGGCCGCAGGCCGCTGGCCACGCAATGCGCTCTCCAATGGGCGCGAAACAGCTGGCAAGACACTGGGCATCATCGGTTTTGGCTCGATTGGCCAAACCACGGCCAGACTGGCTCGCGGTTTGGGCATGCATGTGATCGCGTTTGACCCTGTGATGCCAGCTTCATCGCCGGTGTTTGCTGAAATGGGCGTGAAAGCCGCCACACTCGATCAAGTGGTCACGCAATCCGATGTGGTCACGCTGCATGTGCCATTGGTGGACAGCACACGCGGCCTCTTCAATGCGCAGCGTATCGCATCCATGAAACCCGGCGCAATTTTGATCAACAGCTCGCGCGGCCACATCGTGGATGTTGAAGCGGTGGCTGAATCACTTAAGAGCGGCCATCTCGGAGGCGCGGCTCTTGATGTGTTTGATACCGAACCGATGCCCGCATCTCCTGTGTTTGAAGGCTGCCCCGGCCTCTTGCTCACGCCGCATATTTCTGGCGTGACTTTTGAAGCCAATGAGCGCGTGAGCTTTTTGATTGCTGAAAAAGTTTTAGAGGTTTTAAAGTAATGGCTACCTTAAGTCTCAAAGAAGCTGATGCACTGGTACAAGAGGCATTGATCAAATCTGGCGCTAGCGCCGCGATGGCGGCCAGCGTTGCCAAAGCGCTGGTGCTCGCAGAAGCGCAGGGCATTGCTTCGCATGGCCTCTCGCGCGTGCCGCAATATGCCACGCATTTGAAAAATGGCCGCGCCAATGGCAAAGCGGTCGCCAGCGTTTCGCAACGCAAAGGCGCGGCTTTGGTGATTGATGCGCAGCAAGGCTTGGCATTTCCGGCTTGCGATTTGGCGATCCAAGAAGCCATCACAACTGCCAAAGAATTCGGTGTGTGCTTCGTGGGCGTAAAAAATTCGCATCATGCAGGCGTGATCGTCGATCATCTTCGCGCAGCAGCCAGCGCAGGTCTGGTGGGTTTGGGTTTTGCCAATTCGCCTTCGGCCATGCCCGCAGCAGGCGGCAAGCATGCGATCTTTGGCACAAACCCAATTGCGGCGATTTTCCCGCGCCGAAGCGCTGATCCATTGATGATTGATCTGAGTCTGTCTGAAGTGGCGCGCGGCAAAGTGATGGTTGCGGCCAAGGAAGGCAAAGCAATTCCGTTAGGCTGGGCGCTGGATAAAGAGGGCAATCCAACCACCGACGCGAAAGCCGCCTTGGATGGCTCCATGCTCGCTCTGGGCAACACCACCTCCACCAAAGGGGCGATGCTGGCGCTCATCATCGAGCTGCTGGTCACTGCTGTGATTGGTGCGCAATTTGGCTTTGAGGCTTCGAGTTTCTTTGTCGATGAAGGCAATCAACCCAAAATTGGGCAGGCGTTTTTACTCATTGATCCCGCTGCATTGAGCGGCAGCGATGCGTATTTAGATCGCGTTGAGGTGCTGGTCAAAGAAATGCTGATCGACGAAGGTGTGCGCCTTGCGGGTGCGCGCAGGCTTTCGCTTGAGCGCAAGGCGCACGAGGCAGGCGTGAGTATTCCCGATGCCTTGCTTCAAACCCTGCAAAAATTGGCACAAACGGCATAAATCGACGCGAATGAGTCTCTGCGCCTTGGTAAGTATTTGTATTGCTCAAGCGGAATGCGCCTGTCCCGCTAAAGTGATTCACTTTACATTTTTAATTGATTCTGGAGAGAAACATGATTGATCGTCGCCAAGCCGTCATCGGCGCAGCTGCAAGCACCTTACCTTTCATCGGCCTGCCCGCTTTTGCGCAAGATTTCCCACGTCCGGGCACCAATATCAAATACGTCGTACCATTCGCGCCGGGCGGCCTGACTGACATCATGGCCCGCATCGTGGCTCAGAAGTTGAACGAGGCATGGAAAGTCCCGGTCATTGTAGAAAACAAAGCAGGCGGAAATGCGCAAATCGGCGCAGAGCAAGTAGCCAAGGGCCCATCGGATGGCTCTCAGCTCTTGGCCATCACCCTCACGCATGCTGCCAACGTCAGCCTGTTCCCCACCGCGCCTTATAGCTTCACCAAGGACCTGCGCCCTGTGGCCTTGCTGGCTGGCTCACCGATGCTGATCGTGGTGCCTGTAAGTAGCCCGATCAACACCTTACAAGATTTGATCAAAGTCTCCAAAACCAAAACTCTCAACGCAGGCACCAGTGGCAACGGCTCGCCACCCCACCTGACGATGGCTTTGTTCAACGACCTGAACAAATCGAAAATGACCCATATCCCCTACCGTGGCGGGGCACTGAGCATGACCGATCTGATCGGCGGCCAACTCGATGTGATCTTCTCGAACTTTCCTGAATCGATTGCCAACGTCAAAGGTGGCAAGCTCAAAGCCATCGCCATTTGCAGTTTGCAGCGCAACGCGCTCGTGCCCGATGTGCCCACCGTGCTGGAAGCTGGTATGCCAGGCCTGTTTGTAGAGAACTGGACGGCTGCGATGATTCATGCGAATACGCCAGATGCCATTGTTGAAAAATACGCTCGCGAAATCATCAAGGCCATGTTCACCAAAGATGTGGAAGACCGCGCCAAGGTGCAAGGCTTCAAAGTCTCGCCCAAAGGCCCGCAAGAGTTTGCCAGTTTCCTGCAAACTGAAATCAGCCGCTGGAGCCGCTTGATCAAGGCTGCAAAGATCACAGCCTCCTGATCCGTCGCACAAGCGGCATGGCGCTATCATGGCGACATGCCGTCTTTTTTTGCCTGCGTCGGTCATGCCTCGGTAGATCATCATTTTGAGATCGAGGCTTTTCCTACGCACCCGACCAAAACCCCTGCGCAAAGCTACCGCCAGATCGTCGGTGGCATGGCGGCCAATGCGGCTATCGGTATTGCGCGTCTGGGCTTGCCCGTTCGCCTGATCGGGCGCGTGGGCGATGACGAAGCTGGGCGATTCATTCAACATGCAGTGCGCGAGCTGGGCATTGCCAGTCATTTGGAAGCCGTCGCAGGCGGGCACACCTCCGTATCTTCCGTGATTGTGGATGAGCAAGGCGAGCGGCAAATTTTTAACCACCGTGGTAATGCTTTGGCCAAGGCGCATGCTTTAAGCACGCGTCTGCTCGAAGGCGCACAAGCTGTGCTCACTGATCCGCGCTGGGGCGATGGCGCAGCCGCTGCGCTGATCTGGGCGCGGGAAAACGGCGTGCTGGGTGTATTGGATGCTGACGTTGCACCACGCGAGGTGTTGGAGCGCCTCGTGCCTTTGGCCAAGTGGGCGGTGTTTTCCCAGCCAGGCTTGGCCTGCTTTGCGCCGCAAGCGGCCGGTCAAGAAGACGCACTGAATGCCGCGCTTGATGCAGGTGCGCAGGTGGCGATGGTCACTTTAGGCGAGCAAGGCGTGGCTTGGATGCACACGACACAGCGCAAGCTACTCACGCAAAGCAGCTTCAAAGTCAAGGCACTAGACACCACCGGCGCGGGCGATGTGTTTCACGCCGCACTGACTTTCGCTTTGTCTGAGCTTTCCACGCGTGCAACTGACCTACAAGAGTGCCAAGCGATTCGCTTTGCCTGCGCCGCCGCTGCACTCAAATGCACACAGCGCTACGGCGCTTTGGGCGCTCCTACACGCGCACAAGTCTTGCAGTTTCTGGATACGCAGACCCACGCTGCGTAACACTGCACCTGAGGCAAGCTACATATTCAATAGCAAACTTCGCAGGTTTTACAAGGGCTTACTGCCAATTTTGAATATAAATCAAACCCCGTCTCTACACTGAATGCATCTTCCAACTCCAAGGAGCATTCATGCTGCAACCTCGTCAAATCACCCTCGCTCACATTCTCACACTCGTCTGCCTCACCCTCATGCTGGGCGCTTGCTCATCCACCTCGATGCGCAAGCAAGACATCGGCACGGCCACAGGTGCCGTCGTCGGCGGCATCGTGGGCTCCTCCGTCACAGGCGGCTCCACTGCGGGCACGGTAGCGGGTGCGGCGGGCGGCGCACTCATAGGCAATCAAATTGGGAAACAACTGGAGAAGGTGAAGTAAGCACTTTTCTTATCTGTCTTTCGCCTCATAATGAGGACATGAAACGCCGCTCATTCCTCTCCACTTCTGTCGCTGCCTCCACCCTGCTCGCACCCATGGCGGGCTTCACGCAGGCTTATCCCAACAAACCCGTGCGCATGATCGTGCCCTTTCCAGCGGGCGGGGCAACCGATATCTTGGCGCGTGCACTGTCGATCAAATTCAGTGAAAAGCTGGGGCAAAACGTGGTGGTGGAAAACCGCCCCGGCGCGGGGGGCACGATAGGCTCAGCTGCCGTGGCACAGGCCGCGCCGGATGGCTACACCATCCTGCTGGCCACGTCGAGCACCCACAGCATCGGCCCGGTGATCAACCCCAAAATTCCCTATGACGCTCAAGCCGACTTCACAACGCTTGGCCAAGTAGCCAGCTCACCCAATATCGTACTCGTGCCGCTCTCATCGCCTGCCAAGAGCATGCGCGAGTTGATCGACTACGCGAAAAAAAATCCCGGCAAACTCAACTACGCCTCCAGCGGCAACGGTACCATCGTTCACCTCACCTCCGAGCTGTTCAAGGCGCAATCAGGCACCTTCATCGTGCATATTCCGTATCGCGGTACCGCGCTGGCTATTCCTGATTTGATCAGCGGCAAAGTGGATTTAATGTTTGACTCACTCGTCTCTGGCCTGCCTTATGTGAAAGACGGCAAGCTACGCGGCTTGGCTGTCACCAGCGAAAAGCGCACACCGCTGGCATCTGATTTACCGACAGTCGCTGATGTGCTTCCCGGTTTTGAATCGGTCACTTGGTTTGGCCTGTATGGCCCGAAAGCCTTGCCCGCTGATGTGGTGCAAAAGCTCAATAGCGCTTTGAATGCTGCATTGGCCGATAACGATGTCAAAGAGCGTTTCGCTCGGCTTGGCGCAGAGCCTGTCGCCACAACGCCTGTTGCGTTTGCTGCGCTCGCGCAAAACGAGCGCGCGAAGTGGAAGCGCATCATCGAGCAGCGCAAGATCGTCGTGGAGTAAGCCTGCTACAACCTCGCCTGCCCACCTGCTTGTTAAATATCTGCTTACTGTTGTTAAACCATGTGGATTGACACACACAGCCACCTTGATGCGCAAGAATTTAAGAGAAATGGCTTGTCTGCCCTTGATTTTATTACGCAGAGTGCTAACAAAAATGTAGCGATCAGTGTGATCCCGGCGGTGGAGAAAAACAACTTCGCTGTAGTGCACGAACTGGCGCATGCGCATCAACAGGCCTACGGTTTGGGCATTCATCCGATGTATGTGCCGCAGGCGCATGAAGATGATTTGCAGTTTCTTGATGCTCAGCTCACGCGACACCGCGATGACCCACGCTTGGTCGCTGTCGGCGAAATCGGTCTGGATTTTTTTGTACCTGAGCTCTGCACGAGCGAGATGCGCGATAGGCAAACGCAGTTTTACCGCCTTCAACTCAAGCTCGCTAAAAAGCATGCACTGCCCGTGATTTTGCATGTGCGCAAGAGCGCTGATGCCCTGCTCAAAGCCCTGCGTGAAGTGGGCAGCCACGGCGGTATCGCGCATGCTTTCAATGGCTCAGAGCAGCAGGCCATGCAGTTTTTCGAGATGGGCTTTGCGCTCGGCTTTGGCGGCACGGTGACTTACGAGCGATCCCTCAGCATTCGTGCTTTAGCCAAAAGCCTGCCGCCTGAGGCTATCGTGATGGAAACCGATGCGCCCGACATACCGCCCCACTGGCTCTACGCCACCGCCGAGCAACGCGCCGCAGGCCAGCCGCAAGGCATCAATTCACCGCTGGAGCTGCCGCGAATTGGGCAAGTGCTCGCTGAGCTGCGCGGTGTCAGTAGCGAGCAATGGGCGCAGCAGACCACGCGCAACGCGCTTCGCGTGCTGCCCAAATTAGCCGCCTTGCTGTGATGCTGCAAGGCCTGCCCCCGCTCGTAGGCCGCGATACGCGTGTGCTGATTCTGGGCAGCTTTCCAAGCGTGAGATCGCTTCAAACACAGCAGTATTACGGACATCCGCAGAATCAGTTCTGGAGGCTCATTTTTAGCATCATTTCGCCATCTACCCTTTATATTATGTGCTCAGAGTGCTATGAAATACGTAGCAAATACCTGTTGCAACATGGCTTGGGTTTGTGGGATGTGTATGCCGCTTGTGAACGTGAAGGTTCGCTTGATTCAGCCATTCGCAACGCGCAACTCAACGATCTGGCCAGCTTGAAGCAAAGCTGCCCTAGGCTGCAAGCTATTGCCCACAATGGTGGCGAAAGCTATGCCCATGCCAAGCACACGCGCAGCATGGGCCTGCCTGTCTATAAACTCCCTTCCAGCAGCCCGGCCAATGCGAGCTGGCGTTTTGAACGCAAACTCGCAGCTTGGCACGAAGCGCTCTCGCCACATCTGCATCCACTATGAAAAAATCCCGCCTCCCCGTCGTCAACATGTCTGAAATGAGCGGCATCCGCTATCTGCATCTGGGCTCAGAGTGGGTGCAGGGCAGCATGTTGATTGACAAGCCGTTTGAGATTGAGCTGGAATACGTGCAGCGCATGATGGCTTGGCTGCTGTTTTTTGAGCCTTTGAAAGTAAAGAAACTGCATGCGCTTCAGCTCGGCTTGGGCGCTGGCACGATCACGAAAGCTTGCTACAAAACTCTGAAAATGAGCACCACCGTGCTGGAGATCAATCCTTCGGTGGTAGCCGCGTGCCAGCATTGGTTCAAGCTGCCACCCCAAGACAAGCGCCTGCACATCATCTTGGGCGATGCACTCATGACGCTCTTAAATTGGGAGCAAACTGCACAGATTCCACAAGGGCAGCAGAGCAATTTCGTTGATTGCGCACAGGTGGATTTGTATGACCATGAGGCGGCTGCACCGGTGCTCGACAGCGAGGATTTTTATCGTTTGGTGCGCGGTGTGCTCTCTGACGAAGGCATCATGACGGTGAATTTATTTGGCCGCAGCAGCAGTTTTGACAAGAGCTTGGCCAAAATCAGCGCAGCATTTGGTGAAGATGCGGTGTGGCATTTCAAGCCCACCAAGGAAGGCAACACCGTGATCTTGGCGCAGCGCACGCCCTCACGGCCCAAGCGCGACCTGCTGGCCGCACGCGCTGAGCAAATTGAGGCCATGTTTGAATTGCCTGCGCGTAAATGGCTGCGCCTGATCAAACCATGGGTTAAGTGAACGCAAAGCTTGCTAATATGCTGCTATGAATGCCGCTGTCAAACAAAAAACCCTTTCCGTTTCCCACATCGGCCCGGTGGACTGGCGGCACATCGTGCAATGGCTACAGCAAGACGGCGTGATCTCGCCACAGGAAGCCAAGCGCACGATTGACCGCTGCTCCAAGGCCGAAAGTGCTCAGCATCCCTTGGTGCGCCTAGCCGCTGTTGCCATCACACGCGCCTCGGATGGCAAGCCGCTCGACATGGAAGCACTCACGCAATTTTTGGCGCTCAAAGCAGGCGTAGATTATTTCCGCATTGATCCGATGAAGGTCGATGTGGGCAAAGTGGCCGAGACGATGAGCGCCACCTATGCTGAGCGGCATGGCATTCTTCCTGTGCAGGTGTTAGCAGCCCAAGTGGTGATCGCCACCAGCCAGCCTTTCATCACCGATTGGGTGGATGAAGTTGAACGCCAAGCCAAGCGCAGCGTGCGCATGGTGGTGGCCAGCCCGCAAGACATTCATAAATTCACAGCAGAATTTTTTGCCTTAGCCAAATCCGTACGCAACGCCATCAAAACCGGTGGCTCAACGGGCGGTGCGAGTTTTGAGCAATTGGTAGAGCTGGGCAAAACCAATAAGCAGCTCGATGCGAACGATCAAGGCGTGGTGCAGGTGGTCGATTGGCTTTGGCAATATGCGTTTGACCAACGTGCCAGTGATATTCATTTAGAGCCACGCCGCGAGCAAGGCGTGATTCGCTTTCGGATTGATGGCGTGTTGCATGCGGTGTATCAGGTGCCGCTGGGTGTGATGAATGCGATGGTGGCGCGGATCAAGTTGCTTGGGCGAATGGATGTGGTTGAGAAACGCCGTCCGCTCGATGGCCGCATCAAAACCAAAAATCCACGTGGCGACGAAGTGGAAATGCGCCTGTCTACCTTGCCCACCGCCTTTGGCGAAAAAATGGTGATGCGTATTTTTGACCCTGACAATGCGGTGAAAGATTTAGAAGGCTTAGGGTTCTCTGACCACGATGCCACCCGCTGGGAAGAACTCGTCAAGCGACCTTATGGCATCGTCCTCGTCACCGGCCCCACGGGTTCAGGTAAGACGACCACGCTGTATTCCACACTCAAACGCTTAGCCACCGAAGAGGTCAACGTCTGCACCGTGGAAGACCCGATTGAAATGATTGAACCTGCGTTCAACCAAACCCAGGTACAACATCAGCTCGATTTTGGTTTTGCCGAAGGCCTGCGCGCCTTGATGCGGCAAGACCCCGACATCATCATGATCGGCGAGATTCGCGATCTAGAAACGGCAGAGATGGCTGTGCAAGCCGCGCTGACTGGGCATTTGGTGTTCTCTACCTTGCATACCAATGACGCACCCAGTGCTGTGGCTCGCCTCATGGAGCTGGGCATTCCGCCCTATCTGCTGAATGCCACGCTGCTCGGTGTGCTCGCGCAGCGCCTGATCCGCACGCTCTGCCCGCAATGCAAGCAACCCGTGGACACAGCAAACCAAGATGCTTCACGCGCTGCAATCAACGACATCATCAAGCCCTGGAGCATCAACGCAGGCTACAAGCCCTACAAACCCGTGGGCTGCGTCGATTGCCGCATGACCGGCTACATGGGCCGCATGGGCATCTACGAATTGCTCACCGTGACCGAAAGCTTCAAAGCCCTCGTCAACAAAGAAGCCGACATGACCGCCACCCGCAAACAAGGCATTGCAGATGGCATGCGCCCCCTGCGCCTAGCCGCCGCCCTGCGTGTGGCCGATGGCACGACGACGATTGAAGAAGTGTTGACTTCGACGCCTTTGATGGGGTGAAACTTTAGATCAGCTCGGTGAACTCGAGCTGGTCAGACCTCTAACCGCTTGCAAATCTCCGCCACCGTAGCGGCTTGGTTCATGCTGTAGAAATGGATGCCGGGCACACCTGCGTTGCGCAGTTGGTCGCAAAGATCGGTGATCACATCTAGGCCGAAGGATTTGATGGAGGCGGTGTCGTCGCCGAAGGCTTGGAGGCGCGTGCGAATCCAGCGGGGAATTTCTGCGCCGCAGGCATCAGAAAAGCGCATGAGCTGGGATGAATTGGTGATGGGCATGATGCCGGGGACGACGGGGATGGTTGCGCCGAGTTTGTGGGCATCGTCTACAAAGCGGAAATACGCGTCGCTGTTGAAGAAGTATTGGGTGATGGCGCTGCTTGCGCCTGCTTTCACTTTCGTGGCGTAGGCTTGCAAATCTGCTTCGGGCGATTTGGCTTGCGGATGCATTTCGGGATAGCAGCCCACTTCAATGTGAAATGTGTCGCCTGTCTCGGCGCGGATGAAGGCGATGAGTTCACTGGCGTATTTGAATTCACCAAACATGCCGTGGCCGCTGGGCAGATCGCCGCGCAGCGCCACCATGCGCTTGATGCCTGCATCTTTGAATTGTGCAAGTTGGGTGCGAACGCTTGTCTTGCTAGCACCGATGCAGCTGAAATGCGGAGCGGCATCGAAGCCATCCGCAAGAATAGCTTGCACGGTTTGCAGCGTGCCATCTTGCGTGGAGCCACCTGCGCCATAGGTCACGCTGAAAAACTCTGGTTTGAGCGCGTAAAGCTTCTGGCGCACAGCGACGAGTTTTTCTATGCCTTCGGGCGTTTTCGGCGGGAAGAATTCAAAGCTGATGGGTAATTTTTTTGATGCGTTCATGTTTACTCCAACACGGCATGCACGAAAAATTCGCGGTTGCCATCTCCGCCCGAGATCGGGCTTTCAAAATAGTTTTTCACAGTCAAGCCTGCTTGCGCGTAGCTGTCGCGAATGCGAAGTTCGACTTTTTCATACAGCGAAACATCTTTCACAATACCGCCTTTGGCTAAATCACCGGGCTGCAATTCAAACTGAGGTTTGACCAGCATCAGCACGTCTGAGTCTGGCGCGAGCAGATCAGAAAAGCGCGGTACGAGCAAGGTTTGTGAGATGAAAGACACATCGCCTACCAGCAGCTGGAAAGCCTGATTTTTCAAGTCAAATCGGCCTCTACCCGTTATATTATCTGCACAGTATGCTATCAAATCAGGAGTATTTAGCTCCCGAGCATTGATTTTCTCAAGGCACACTACACGCTCATCCGCACGCACGCGCGCATGCAATTGCGCATGCCCCACATCCACGCCCACCACGAACTTTGCACCATGTTGCAAGAGGCAGTCGGTAAAACCGCCAGTGCTTTGGCCAATGTCTAGGCACAGCTTGCCTTGCGCAGAAATACCGCTCTTGAGCAAAGCGCCTTCCAGCTTTAAGCCGCCGCGAGAAACATATCTGGCCTCCGCTGCGTTGAGCAATTCAAGCTCAACATCGTCAAACAGATCATCGCTTTTGCTCACCGTTTTCCAACCCTCTCGCGTGAGCTTGCGCACACCCGATTCGATCAAGCGCTGCGCTTGGCTGCGCGAAGCTGCCAAGCCGCGATGAACGAGAAGTTGGTCGGCTCGCATATGACTTGAAATCAAATACGGGGCGCGAAAGACGCGAAGGTTTCGCGAAAGATGCAAAAGAAAACCAAATGAATTTTCTTTTTCGCGTCTTTCGCGTCACTTTTGCGTTTTTCGCGACCTGTCTTTTGAATTTAAACGGTCAGCACTTAATAGCGATACGTATCAGCCTTGTAAGGCCCAGCCACTTTTACACCAATGTAGTCCGCCTGTTCCTTAGACAATTCAGTCAGAACCGCGCCCACTTTCTTCAAGTGCATGCGTGCGACCTTTTCGTCCAGATGCTTTGGCAACACATAGACCTTGCCCACTTCGTATTCTTTGGCTTTGGTGAACAGCTCGATCTGAGCGATCGTCTGGTTTGCGAAGGAAGAAGACATCACGAAGCTAGGATGACCCGTGCCGCAACCCAGATTCACCAAACGGCCTTTGGCCAGCATGATGATGCGCTTGGCAGGATTTTTGCCCTTCTTCGGGAAGATCACATGATCAACTTGCGGCTTGATCTCTTCCCACTGGAGTTTCTCAAGCGAAGCGACATCGATTTCATTGTCAAAGTGGCCAATGTTGCAAACGATGGCCTGATCCTTCATGGCTTCCATGTGCTTGTAGGTGATGACGTTTTTGTTGCCGGTGGCAGACACGAAAATATCGCACTTGTCAGCAGCGTATTCCATCGTCACAACACGGTAGCCTTCCATGGCGGCTTGCAAGGCGTTGATCGGATCCACTTCCGTCACCCACACTTGTGCTGACAGAGCCCTCAGCGCTTGTGCTGATCCCTTACCCACGTCGCCGTAACCCGCCACCACAGCCACTTTGCCTGCAATCATCACGTCAGTCGCGCGTTTGATCGCATCAACCAAAGATTCACGGCAACCATAGAGGTTGTCAAATTTCGATTTGGTCACGCTGTCGTTCACGTTGATCGCGCGGATGGCGAGCGTGCCCTTGGCAGACATTTCGTTCAAGCGCAGCACGCCAGTGGTGGTCTCTTCGGTCACGCCGATGATGTTTTTCAAACGACGTGAATACCAGGTGGGATCCACTTTCAGCTTGGCTTTGATCGCGGCAAACAACTCAATCTCTTCTTCGCTGCCTGGCTTGGCCAAGACTTTGATGTCTTTCTCAGCGCGGGTGCCCAGGTGCATCAACAAGGTGGCATCGCCACCGTCGTCCAAAATCATGTTCGGGCCTTCTTCAGCCGTGCCTTTTTTGCCGCCGAATTCAAAGATGCGGTGGGTGTAATCCCAATAATCTTTCAAGCTCTCGCCTTTGTAGGCAAACACGGGCGTGCCGGCCACCACGAGGGCAGCAGCGGCGTGATCTTGCGTTGAGTAAATATTGCAAGAAGCCCAGCGCACATCAGCGCCAAGAGCCTCGAGCGTTTGCACGAGCACGGCGGTTTGAATCGTCATGTGCAGCGAGCCGGTAACGCGTGCGCCCTTCAACGGCTTTTTCTTGGAAAATTCTTCACGAATCGCCATCAGGCCGGGCATTTCTGTCTCGGCGATGTTGATTTCTTTCTGACCCCAGCCCGCGAGGGACAGGTCAGCAATTTCGTAATCTTGGTTCTTGATTGGCTTCAATACAGCGCTCATGGTTAACTCCAGTGGTTAAAAAAATTCCACTGATCAGCATGCCAAACCAAGAAAGGGAGGCTCACCACACAAAAATCAGCGGGTGAGCGTCGTTGCCATACACACTGTTTGCACATCATGTGAGCTCCGAGCCTCACGCCACGCTTCTCATCAGGAGAAGGGGCGCTGCAACGCTCCTCGGAAGGCTCAATTTTACTACCTTTCAGTCTTGTTTCTACCGCCAAGACTCTTGCAAAAGCGTCTTTTGACTCTTGGCAAAGCTTGCCAATGCGCTAAAATTCGAGCATGTCTACAGTCACCATGAATATCTCCCTGCCAGAAGATCTCAAGTCTTTTGTAGATACACGCATGCAGGCCAAAGGCTACAGCTCCACCAGCGAGTATGTGCGTGATCTCGTGAGGAGAGACATTGAGCGACAGGCCGAGGAACGATTCAAGGCTTTGATTGAGGCAGGCTTGGCTTCTGGCCCTGGCAGACCTTGGGAAGACATTCGCGCTGATTTCTCAAAACGCGCACAAACACATCGCGCCAATGCATCCAAGTCTGCTGCACTCCATCGCAAAGCAGCCTGAGTCGCATGAAGCCCATCAACATCAGCGCAGAGGCTGATGCAGACCTTATTTCGTTCTACGATCACTACTTGATCCATGCCGGTGAGCGTATTGCCGAGGAATACAGCCAACGCACGCAAGATGCGCTCACGCACATAGAGCGATTCCCTCGCACTGGCTCAACACGCTATGCTTCATTTACGCCAGTCTCGATGCTGGACACCGATGCACAAGGGGAAGTAATGGTGCTGCGCTGCTGGACTTACCGACAATTCCCATTGATCATTTTTTACATCGAACGCCAAGACTTCATCACCATTGTGCGCATCTTGCATCAAGCGTCTGATCTTCCCCAACATCTATCGAATCCATTACCGTGACTCTCACCGCCGAAACCCGCCGCCGCCGCACCTTTGCCATCATCTCGCACCCAGATGCGGGTAAGACCACACTGACTGAAAAGCTCCTGCTGTTTTCGGGTGCGATTCATATTGCCGGATCTGTGAAGGCGCGCAAGGCAACACGGCATGCCACCTCCGATTGGATGGAGATTGAAAAGCAGCGCGGCATTTCTGTGGCCTCCTCCGTGATGCAGATGATGTATCGCGATTGCGTGATCAATTTGCTGGATACGCCCGGCCACCGGGATTTTTCGGAAGACACGTATCGCGTGCTCACGGCGGTGGATTCTGCGCTGATGGTAATTGATGCAGCCAATGGCGTGGAGCCGCAGACGCGGCGCTTGATTGAAGTTTGCCGCCAGCGCAACACCCCAATCATGACTTTTGTGAACAAAATGGACCGCGAAGGGCGCGACCCGCTGGAGCTACTCGATGAAGTCGAGCAGGCGCTAGGCATGCCTTGCGTGCCGATGGCTTGGCCTGTGGGGCAAGGCAAACTGTTTGCAGGCATCATGGATTTGCGCAAGGATCAAATGCGCTTGTTCAAATCTGGCTCAGACAAGCTGGCTGATGAAGGCGACGAAATTGTGTCGTTTGCTGAGAAAGACAAATTGCGCGAGCGCATCGGCGCGGAGTTTGCGCTAGCAGAAGGCAATGTGGAACTTGTGCAAGAAGCTGCGCCGCGCTATAACGAAGCAGCGTTTTTAGCAGCGAAGCAAACGCCTGTGTTCTTTGGCTCAGCGATCAACAATTTTGGTATTCGTGAAGTGCTAGATGCGCTTGCCGATCTTGCGCCACCGCCGCGCCTGCGTGTGAGCAGTGGCTTGAAGACTGCCAACAAACAATACGAGCCACGCGAAGTGCAGCCCGATGACGCAGGCTTCTCAGGTGTGGTGTTCAAAGTGCAGGCCAATATGGATCCTTCGCACCGCGACCGCATTGCCTTCGTGCGCGTGTGTTCGGGCAAATTCACGAGCGGCATGAAGCTCAAGGTGCAGCGCACGGCAAAGGAACTCCGGCCCACGTCGGTGGTGACCTTCATGAGCCAACGCCGCGAGGCGGTGGAAGAAGCCTATGCAGGCGACATCATAGGCTTTACCACGCATGGCGGCGTGCAGCTGGGCGACACGATCACCGAAGGCATGGCATCGCAAGCCGATTTGCAATACACCGGCCTGCCCTTCTTCGCGCCTGAAATGTTTCAGGCGGTGGAGCTGGCCAATCCGATGAAATCGAAGCAGTTGCAGCAGGGTTTGTTGCAGCTGGGCGAAGAAGGCGCGATTCAAGTGTTTCGCCCACATGCCGGCGGCAACATGCTGCTCGGCGCGATTGGGCAATTGCAGTTTGAAGTGGTGCAGCATCGTTTGAAGGCGGAATACGGCGTGGAGGCGCGGTTGATGGGATCCAGCTACACCGGCGCACGCTGGATAACGGCAGAAAACGATGCGGATATGAAAACCTTCATCGAGAAAAACCAGGCCAAGCTCGCACTCGATGGCGTGGATGCATTGGCCTACCTGCTCACCTCGCCTTATGACTTGCGCCTCACGCAAGAACGCCATCCAAAAATTCATTTCCACGCGCTGCGCGAGCATGCGGGTCTTGAATTGCAAAACGGCTAAGCGCATGCAGATGAAGCCGTTGAGCGAATGGCCTCTGCAAGCACGCCGCCAAATCATCGGCGTGTTCACCGACATTGACGATACGCTCACCACCGATGGAGCGATCACGCAGGATGCTTTGCAAGCTTTGCATGATTTGAAAGCAACAGGCTTGCATGTGATCGCTATCACCGGAAGACCTGTGGGCTGGAGCGAGCCGTTTGCAGCTAGCTGGCCGGTCGATGCCATCGTGGCAGAGAATGGTTCTGTAGCGCTGTTTAAAGCGGATTTTTTAAGCCAAATCGGCCATTCCCCGTTACAGAATATGCGCGGAGTGCTATCAAAATCATATCAATTAGATGCGAATTCACGGGCTGCGAATTTCTCACGCATGCAGCAAGTGCTTGCACGCATTGAGCGCGAAGTGCCTGGCGCACAACGCAGTACAGACAGCCTAGGCCGAGAAACGGACATTGCGATTGACCACAGCGAGTTCACGCATCTACCGCCTTCGAAGATTCAAGAAGTCGAGCAAATCATGCGCAGCGAAGGCCTGCAAGCCACCGTTAGCTCCATCCACATCAACGGCTGGATTGGCTCACACAACAAACTCCAAGGCGCTCACTGGATCGTGCGCGAGTTGTTTCAACGCGACCTCGCCCAAGAGATGCAGCGCTGGGCGTATGTCGGTGATTCGACCAATGATCAGCTGATGTTTGAAGCGTTTGAAAGCAGTGTTGGCGTAGCTAATATTGCGCGATTTTTGCCAGAGTTGCGGCACCTGCCCAAATATGTGACCCCGTATAGAAATGGGGCAGGGTTTGCCCAATTCTGCTCCGCCATCCTAGCCCGTTAAGCGATCTTTGGCGCCGGATGTGATTGATGTTTGACAATGTCCTAGAGTTTCCTAGGGCAATCCCGACCCCACTTAACATTAAATGCGATTAGAATTAACGAAATTTCACACGGCAAAAACTTGCTTTTCAACATGCTCGAAACGATCAAAGAGACGACATTAAGAGAGTTGGTAAAGGCCAATTCCCTTAGTTCAGTATGTCTTGTTGGGCGATCTGGAGGTTATGCCGTGCAAGTAAAGTACGGCTCATCAGAGAGCGTGTTGACGACAGCTAGAAGCGAAGTCCGACTATTCAGCCTCGAAAACGCTGGCAAGTATCTCCGAGAAATTGGCTTGCCGCGCTTTAAGGTAGATGCCACAAAATACGAACCCGGTCTTCTGCGTAAAGCTAGACCAGATCGAGCCGCAGCACTGCGAAATACTCGCACAGTCATGAAGCAAACTAGATTGATCGTATGAGCAACCTTTTCAACCACGGGGTGTTCACATGATAAAGCGTGACCAACAGCAGTGGTGGGATCTTTTGAGTGCTCGTGCATTCGCTAGCAATACTGTTGCTGGCTTAGTCTTAGTTAAGGGTTATCGGAGCAAAGGCCGACCACCAGAGGAAGTTCTCATGATGGAGAAAGCGCACGAGTATGGTGCGCTCGCCGTATTTTTTGAGGCATGCCGTAACGGCAAACGATCAGTTGCACAAGCCTTTATTTTCGTCGCGAACGGCCCTGAAGAAAATCACGCGTTTGCGCTAACGCATAAAAAGCTCTGGAGCTGGGGCGGCGTACCCCTCATATATCGTAAATTGCCAGGGCAATTACAACTCTTTCGCTGCGCACATGGCCCTGACTTTGTATCTTCAAAGGGCGAACTGATTTGTAACCCTGTTCGTACCTTGGAGCTTGCTTCCACGATTGCTGCAGAGCCATGGTGGAATGCAGAACAGTTGCACAATGGCACACTTTGGGACGACACGGAGGTCTGCAAAATATTGCTTTCGTCTAACAAGTCTGCTCATAGAGGTCTGATCAAAGCGGTTCAGGAGATCAGTGATGACTTGAATTCCGAAAGTATCTTGCCCAAGCCACTGCGTCGCAAGCTATTGATCCTCTCTTTATTGATTGCTTATCTAGAGGAGCGTGAAGTTTTTTCTGATGGCTATCTAGCGCGTTTTCTGAAGGATGCCACAAAATTCTTTCACGTACTTGCTAATGGCCCCGCGCTAGTGTCTTTACTAGAAGATCTGGAGAAACGGTTTAACGGGCATGTATTCAAGCTCAATGATGCGGACCGCGAACGATTAGAAAAGAGTGGGCAGTTGGTTCGGTTTTCTAAGCTGATCGAAGGGCGAGAGGAGGCAAATGGTCAATTAAGCCTATGGCAGCTCTATTCGTTCAAAGACTTGCCTGTTGAGTTAATAAGTCACATCTATCAACTTTTTGTGAAAGATGCCGATAGTTCAGTTTATACGCCACCATTCTTAGTGCGGTTGATGCTTGAAGAGTCACTGAGTTGGGAGCGACTTGATCGCCTGCACAAGCGTGGCGAGGTCATCCTAGATCCTTCATGCGGTTCCGGTGTTTTTTTAGTAGAGGCATATAAGCGACTGGTGTTGCATTGGCGCAGTCGGAATCAATGGAAGAAGCCGAATGTCACTGTACTCAAGAAGCTACTACAGCACGTTCATGGTATAGATTTAGAAGAAGGTGCCATTGAACTGGCTGCATTTAGTCTTTGCTTGGCGCTTTGCGATGCACTTGAACCTGAAGACATCCGGGCAACTATCAAACTTTTTCCATTGCTTTCGGGGCAGACACTGCATCACTCCTGCTTCTTTGAAGCCAAGGAGCAGAATCTAATTTCCGCGCCGATAGGCGTTGTGATTGGTAACCCCCCATTTACCTCTAGTCTAAATACGCTTGGCGCCGAGCGTAGCTATCAACGATACAACAGCAACAACGCAATACTGCCAGATAAACAGCTTGCCTACCTTTTCCTCCATGAGGCAATGGAAATGATTGCCGAAGGTGGTGTGCTGAGCATGCTACAGCAATACAACTTCCTCTACAACCAACGATCACTCTCTTTTCGCCAAAGCTTCATTTCTAAATGGGATGTGCGAGAAGTTCTGGATTTCATTTCTGTTCGCGGGTTGTTCCAGAAGGGAAGTGCAGATACTAAGATCGTTGTTGTCGTTGCCGAAGCTACGCCACCTCCGTCGGAACGACAGATTTTGCATGCTACTTTCCGGCGGACTGGTCGATCCGATGCCGAGCAAGGGTTCGATATTGACTACTATGACTTGCACTGGCTGCCCCGGCAACTTGTACTAAGTAATGATTCTGTATGGCGGGCCGATTTACTTGGCGGTGGGCGAGCACTTAGTTTGACTGATAGATTAAAAACCTACCCAACTCTGGGTGAGCATGCAAAAGTAAAAGGCTGGGACTTTGGCGAAGGCTTTATTGAAGGAACGAGTGGCCGGCTCGTTCCTGGTACCCACATTACTGGTAAGAAGTACCTACCATCTGAAGCACTTTTAGAAAATGAACCAGACCGCGACAAAATTACACTAGCTAAAGGAAAGCTATTCAGATCGCCGTACACCAGTAGCCGCTTCACACCACCAATGATACTTATTCGAGAGCAAATGGATCTTGCTCATTGTTTATGGACTGAATCCTATCTGACTTATGGTAATCAAGTAGTGGGCTTTTGTGCCCCCAACGAAGAAATTGCTGATTTACGCAAAGTAGATGAATGGATGTCTAGTTCACGCCGAGGATTGCAGGCATTTTTAGCACTGACAAGCCCACGGCTTTTTACAGGTAGATCCACCTCATTGTTGGCTCATGACATATTTTCTCTTCCTTTTCCAGATTCGGGAAATTTAGAGCTTAGTCAAAACGAAAAAGTTTTGATAGATGACATCGTTGATTACTACCGTGATCTAATAAGACTCGGCGAAGCTTCTGAAGCCATGAAGCGACACGGCCTATTAGCGTTGCCAAGCTTCAATACAGCTTACACAACACAGATCAATGCCATTTACAAGAAAAAACCACTGAAAGCCTTGGAACCTCAGATATGGCCAGGTGTTATTTGTCAACCGTTCGTTTTTGGCAATTACACAATCGATTGGGATGGCGCAGAGGCGCTGAAAGACAAGCTGGAAGCACTTCTACGGGACCAGCAAGGCTCCACACTTCAAGTAACTCGCATTGCACGCATTTACGACGGAAACTGTGTCTTCCTGCTTAAGCCGGATCATCTACGGTTCTGGCTGCGATCTGTGGCGCTTCGTGATGCCGATGAGACACTAGCTGACCTTCGAGCACAGGGTTTCTAAAGTAACACCCTATGCTCGCCAACTCCGCAAACCAAAATGTTCACGCAGGCTCTCTCAATGGGAATGTTCATTTACCTGCGACTTCGTTGCTCAAATTAATAGATTTCGTTGCAAGCGAATTACCAAGTTGGCGTGACGATCCAAAACGGCCCACCCAGACATCAGAAACCGCACTTACTTCGCAGTTATGCGGTCACTTAACCACCGCCGCGAGATTTTCAAATGGATGGGATTTTCTCCAGTTCCGCATTGAAGAGCCTGATGAGCAAAAGGGTGGGCGAAAAATCGACCTTGTCGCTTCACCCTGCGGTCCTACAGTCTGGATTAACGGTCGTCGCTGCACTCATTACGACACACTGCTACCGATTGAGTGCAAGCGGCTTCCCACCCCTAAAGGCAAAAACCGTGATGAAAGGGAGTACGTCATCAATCGTAATGCTACTACCGGCGGTATTCAGCGCTTCAAGGCTGGGCACCATGGCGCGGCTCACTCGCTAGCAGTAATGATTGGTTATGTGCAAGACAAATCGCCAACAGTTTGGCATAGCAAACTAACTGATTGGATTACAGAGCTTGCTCAATCGAATCAGGCTAGTTGGAGTTCCGCAGATTTACTTTTGCATGAACCAAATGATGAGATATCTGATGTCGCAATATTCCGTTCCTCCCACACCAGAGAAAGAGGATTGCCAAGCATTGATATTCACCACCTTTGGATTGAGATGACTTGAGTCTGGTGAAACAACTTAGAGACTCGAGACGGCAATGCATGCTAGCTATGAAATTAGAACCGCACAAATAGGCCAATAGTTTTCGACTCACGACTGTGATTGGGTTATCTCCTGAAGCGAAATAAAGGGGGAGACGGCGCAGCCGGCGGAGGACATTCGCGCAGGGAGATAGCCCAAGCGCAGGCGTGCAGCGAAAACAAAAGAGCGCCAACAGACTCAAGTGCGCGACAACACTGGAGCCAACGCCACTCCCGTATGCGTCTTCCTCCGAACCAGCTCCTCTGGCGTACAAGCCGCCACGATCTTGCCGCCTTCTTTGCCGCCCTCCGGCCCAAGATCAATGATCCAATCGGCTTCGGCAATCACATCCAGATCGTGCTCAATCACAACAACGCTGTGGCCGCCGTTGACCAAGCGGTGCAGCACGTGAATCAGTTTTTCAACGTCTTGCATGTGCAGGCCAACAGTCGGCTCATCAAGCACGTAGAGCGTGTGCGGTGCTTTGTTGCCGCGCTTGCCCACTTCATCGCGCACTTTGGAAAGCTCGGTAACAAGCTTAATGCGCTGGGCTTCGCCGCCGCTCAGTGTGGGCGAGGGTTGGCCTAGGGTGAGATAGCCCAGCCCCACGTCTTTGAGCAGCTGCAAGGGATGCCCGATGCTGGGCATCGTGGCGAAGAATTCCACCGCTTCGTCCACCTCCATCGTGAGCACATCACCAATACTTTTGCCGCGCCAGCTCACGGCCAAAGTTTCGGAATTGAAGCGTGCGCCATGGCAGACTTCGCATGGCACTTTCACATCGGGCAAGAAGCTCATCTCAATCGTGCGCATGCCTTGGCCCTCGCAGCCGGGGCAGCGGCCTTCACCGGTGTTGAAGCTGAAGCGCCCAGGGCCATAGCCGCGTGCTTTGGCTTCTAAGGTTTCGGCGAAGAGCTTGCGGATGGCATCCCAAAAGCCGATGTAAGTGGCGGGGCAGGAGCGCGGCGTTTTGCCGATGGGCGTTTGATCGACTTCTAAAACGCGATCTAATTGCTGCCAGCCATCTACACCATCGCAGCCCTTCCAAGCCGTGAAATCTGGCGCTTCGCGCTTCATGCCGCGTGCGCTGACAGCTGCATACACATTGGAGAGCAACACATCGCGCGCGAAAGTGGATTTTCCTGAACCGGACACCCCAGTGATTGCCACCAAACGCTTGAGCGGCACATTCGCCGTCACATTCACCAAATTGTGCAACGACGCGTTTTTGACCGTGAGTTGGAATTCATCAGACATGGCCCGACGGGAATGCAGCGGATGCTTGATCGCATGACGCAAATAGCGCCCGGTGGCCGATTCATCCACAGCCATGATGTCTTGTACCGAACCTTGCGCCACCACGCGGCCCCCGCGCTTGCCAGCGCTTGGGCCAATATCAATGATGTGATCGGCGCGGCGTATCGTATCCACATCGTGCTCCACCACGACCAGTGTATTGCCCTTCTCGCTGAGCTTGTTCAAAGCGTTGAGCAAAATCTGGTTATCTCGCGCATGCAAACCAATCGTCGGCTCATCAAGTACATAGCACACGCCTTGCAAATTGCTGCCGAGTTGCGCAGCCAAGCGAATACGCTGCGCTTCACCGCCAGAGAGTGTGGGTGCGCCGCGATCCAGCGTCAGGTAGCTCAAGCCCACTTCTTCCAAGAAATCCAAGCGGCCTTTGATCTCAGGAATCAAATCTCGGCCAATATCAGCCTCACGGCCTGAGAGCTTGAGGCTTTCTACCCAAAGGCGTACATCGCGCACGGAAAGCCGGGCCACATCCGTAATGCCAACCTTGCTGAATTTCACAAAGCGCGCTTGCTTGTTCAAGCGCGTGCCTTGGCAGCCTGGACAATCTTGATCGCTCACATCTTCCACCTCAACCTCCGCAAAGCTTTGCTCGCGGCCTCGGTTATCGTCATCACGCACGCTATCGTCTAAAGCCTTGCGCTGCTCGCGCGTGAGCTGCTTGCCTGTACCCACGCAATCGGGGCACCAGCCGTGTTTGCTGTTGTAGGAAAACAGGCGCGGGTCCAGCTCAGGGTAGCTCGTGGCGCAAACCGGGCAGGCGCGTTTGGTGGAGAACACTTCGACTTGGCCGATCTTTGCAGTAGACACACCCGCTGCCATCGCCGCGTGCAAACCATCCAGCGAAGTCATCACATGCACCACGCCTTTGCCCTGCTCTATCGCCTTGGCAAGCGCAATGCGTAAAGCTGCTTCGTTCTCGGGCTTCATCACGATGTCTGCCACCGGCAATTCCACCGTATGCTCTTTAAAGCGGTCAATGCGCGGAAAGCCAGTTGTTGGCAAGAATTCGCCATCCACACGCAGGTGCGTGTGGCCACGCGGGCGTGCCCAATCGGCCAGCTCGGTGTACACACCTTTGCGGTTGATCACCAGCGGCGCGAGGATGCCGATATGGCGACCTTTATACACCGTCATCAGCTGCGCGGCTATGCGCTCAGCGGTTTGCGGCTGCACAGCAGCATCGTCATGTACGCAATGCTGTGTGCCCAGTTTCACATAAAGCAGACGCAGAAAATGCCATACCTCGGTGGTGGTGCCCACGGTGGATTTGCGGCCACCGCGCGAGAGGCGCTGCTCAATCGCTACCGTGGGCGGAATGCCGTAAACAGCATCGACTTCCGGGCGACCCGCAGGCTGCACGATGCTGCGCGCGTAGGCATTCAAGCTTTCCAAATAGCGGCGCTGGCCTTCGTTGAAAAGAATATCGAAAGCCAGCGTCGATTTACCCGAACCTGAAACTCCCGTGACCACGGTGAATTTGCCACGTGGAATGTTAACGGAGAGGCCTTTGAGGTTGTGTTCACGTGCATTGATGATTTGAATGCTGTCAGAGGCAGTTTTTGAAGCAGTTTTAACATCTACCCGTTGTAAATATTGCGTAGAGTACTCATATTTTGATAGCAAATCAGATTTTTCTTGCACCCTCATTCCGTTCAAACCCAGCGCTGCGTCATACTCGCGCAGCGCCTGCGCGGTGAACGATGTCGCATGGTGCTTCACATCTTCCGGCATACCAAAAACAACGACACTGCCACCCGCCTCGCCGCCCTCTGGCCCGAGATCTATCAGCCAATCACTGGCGCGAATCACGTCCAGATTGTGCTCAATCACCAGGATGGAATGCCCCGCATCGAGCAGCTTGCGCAAGGCACGCATGAGTTTGCTGATGTCTTCAAAATGCAAGCCTGTCGTGGGTTCGTCAAATAAAAACAGCGTGCCTTTGGTGGCCAAGCGCTGCTTAGATTTGCTGGCATCTTTCGCAGCCTCTGCCAAAAATCCCGCAAGCTTTAAGCGCTGAGATTCACCACCCGAGAGCGTGGGCACAGGTTGACCGAGCTTCACATATTCCAAGCCCACATCGATGATCGGCTGCAAAGCGCGAATCACATCGCGGTCATTCGCAAAGAGTTTGGCCGCTTCGCTCACGGTCAGCTCCAGCACTTCAAACGCATTCAAACTGCGCCCGCCGCGCTCTAGTTTCACTTCTAAAATCTCAGGCCGATATCGCTTGCCATCACAATCCGGGCAGCGTAAATAGACGTCGGAGAGAAATTGCATCTCTACATGCTCAAAGCCCGAGCCGCCGCAGGTGGGGCAACGGCCATCGCCGCTGTTGAAGCTGAATTTGCTGGCGGTGTAATTACGCTGCCTGGAAAGTGGTAGTGTGGCAAATATTTCGCGCACGCTCTCCCATGCACCCACGTAGCTCGCGGGGTTAGAACGCGCCGTCTTGCCAATCGGCGATTGATCCACAAAGACCACATCACTGAGCAGCTCTGCGCCGAGAAGGCGATCGTGTGTGCCCGGTGTCTCAGTGGCTTTGCCGAAATGGCGCATCAATGCGGGCGCAAGCACATCTTGAATCAACGTAGATTTGCCCGAGCCAGATACACCCGTGATGCAGACCAAGCGTTGCAAAGGCAGCTCAATACTCACATGCTTCAAGTTGTGCTGCGTTGCACCTTCTAAGATCAAGCGCGGCGTGTTGTCACTCACGAGGCGCTTGAGGCCCATACCAATTTGCTTGCGTGCGCCAAGATATTGGCCTGTGAGCGTATCGGCATGGCGCAGCGCCGCTGGCGTGCCATCAAACACGATCTCTCCACCGCGTTCACCAGGCCCCGGGCCCATATCAATCACGCGGTCAGCCGCTAGCATCACCGCCGGATCATGCTCCACCACCACCAGCGTGTTGCCCGCATCGCGCAGGCGCAGCATGGCCTGGGTGATGCGATCCATGTCGCGTGGGTGCAGGCCGATGCTGGGCTCGTCGAGGACGAAGAGCGTGTTCACAAGCGAAGTGCCCAAAGCGGTCGTCAAATTAATGCGCTGCACTTCTCCGCCAGAAAGCGTGCGGCTTTGGCGATCCAGCGTGAGGTAGCCAATGCCCACATCGCACAAGTATTTCAGGCGCGTGCAGATTTCTTCGAGCAACATTTCTAGCGCTCGGGCATCGGCGCTGGTGGGGTTCAGACCAGAATCAGTGCGTACAGAATCAAAGAACGCACGCAGCTTATCCAACGGCATCAGCATCAAATCATGCACACTCAGACCGGGCAGTGCTTCTAGCTGCTCACGTGACCACTTCACGCCCTGTGGCATGAAGCGCTTAGCAGGCGGCATGGCGCTATCGGCCTGCGCCTTCGTGCCCACGCGCCAGAGCATGGCATCAACAGCCAAGCGTGCACCATTGCAGGTGTGGCATTGGGTGTAGCTTCGGTATTTAGAGAGCAGGACGCGAATGTGCATCTTGTAAGACTTGGTCTCAAGGTAAGCAAAGAAACGCTTCACGCCATACCAAACCTTGCCCCACTGGCCTTCTTTGTAATCGGGATTGCCATGAATCACCCAATGCTGCTGCTCGGGCGTGAGCTTGTTCCAAGCAGTATCTCGCGGAATGCCTGCATGCTCAGCATGGCGCATGAGATCGTCTTGGCATTCGCTCCAAGCGGGCGTTTGGAATACCTTCACAGCGCCTGCTCGCAACGTGAGCCTTGCATCGGGCATCACCAAACCATAATCCACCCCGATCACGCGGCCAAAGCCTTTGCAAGTGGGGCAAGCGCCATGCGGTGAGTTGAACGAGAACAGGCTGGGCGTGGGGTTACTGTAGCGAAGATCGCTCTCAGGGCAATGCAGCCCGGTGGAATATTTCCATATCGCCACATCGTTCATTTGCGCCACGCTTGTTGCACCGCCTTGCGCCAGCTCAGTTTGTACAACATTAGAAGCGTAGACACTCATGCGCCCGCTGCCGCGTTTGAGTGCCAACTCAATCGCCTCCATCACACGTACTTTCTCTGCACTCTCAATTTTGAAGCGATCAGCCACCACATCCAAGACCTTTCGTGGCCCTGCTGGCGTGGCCACTTCGCGTTCGGCCTGCACGCGCGTGAAGCCGCTGGCAGACAGCCATTGCTCAACTTCTTGCGCCGTGGTGTTGCCCGGCAGCTCCACAGGGAAAGTGACGACCAATCGCAGATTCGCAGCCTTGGCTCTCTCAACGATTTGCACATAAATCGTCTCGCCGCTATCATGTATCACGGGCAGCGCAGTATCGCGGTCAAACAAGTTCGCTAAACGCGCGAAAAGCAATTTCAAATGATCATTCAGCTCAGTCATCGTGCCAACCGTAGAGCGTGAAGAGCGCACGGGGTTGGTTTGGTCAATCGCTATCGCAGCGGGCACACCTTCAACTTTATCTACCTGCGGCTTGTCCATGCGATCCATGAACTGGCGTGCATAGGCGGAGAAGGTTTCTACATAGCGGCGCTGGCCTTCGGCAAAGAGCGTATCAAACACAAGACTGGATTTGCCCGAGCCACTGGGACCAGTGACGACGGTGAGCTCGCCTGTTTTGAAATCGATATTGAGATTTTTGAGATTATGTTGCCGCGCACCTGTGATGCGGATACTGCCCTGAGTCATGGCCGGTCTTTCTGGGGAATGGCATTGCTAGCAGGAGATGCCGTAGCAAGCCCCAGCATTGTAGGGATTTCGCTGCGTTGAATCCACCACAAGGTCTTTGACGTAAATCCATTCCATCGCTACGATAGATCACCATGAACTACCTCAATTCACGCTTGTATGACGGCATCCGCAAAGTGGGCTTTCGCAAATGGTATGAACGGGAATTGCTCTCCAGCCATGCGCACATGGTGCTGACTTTCCTTTGCATCATCGGCATGATGGCGGCTTTTGAAGCTTTTCGTGGGGGCACGCTCGGCGACAAGCTGTTTGATGCGGCAGCGATTGTGGCTTGTGGCGTGATTGGCTTGTGGGCGCTGCGGCGCTATTTGTATTTGTTGATGAATGCCGAAGTGATTGCCAATCAAGCCAATTGCCCGCAATGTAAGGTCTATGGCTTGTTCACCGCAATCTCAGAAAATCGGCAAAGCGGGCATACGACGGTGCGTTGCAAAAAATGCACACACGAATGGGAAATTGAGGCGAATTAAAAGGCAGCAGGCTCTGCCTGCTTCAAAGCGCTTTGCCAAAGATCAGTTCATGAAGCGGTTTGTATTTGGCATCACCGGCCACACGGCGAATTTCTGGAGCGATTTTTTGCAGCTTCTCTAAGTTGTCCACACCCGTGAGCGCCATGTTCAAACCAAAACCTCTGAACCCTATATTCGAACAGAGGGTAATCGCCGCGTTCAGCGCAGCACTGAAGTCCAAATCTAGCGCTGACGTATCTTGAGCGGTCCCGGAAGGCGCAGGGAGGGCCGTAGCCGTAGCTGTAGTGGCGACTTGCACCGTGGCTCCGACAGGGGGTGCAGTGGAAGTAGCAGCATCCATCGTTACCAAACCCAATGCGACCAAGGTCTCAATATCTTTCATGCTCACGCCCACAGCAGCCGTCATACGCACCACTTCTTGCGCACTGCGCTTACCATCACACAAAATCAGAGCGGAACGCTGCTGCGCACTCATATGGACTGAGCGGTCTTTCATCACCTGCGCACCCAGCTCTGTTTTACTGACGATCACACTTTGCTCCTGACTCTGATTGTGAACCATCTTACTCTTTATCTCGCTGTCAGGACTCAGGACTAACACGCAAGAAAAAACCCGGTACAACTTGCGTCGTACCGGGTTACAAAAATCGCATCACAGTCTTTTCAGGCGGCGATGCCTCCAAGCATCAAGCTGCCTTGATACTGGGGTAGCGCACGTGCTCGATCAGCTCTTGCACCTTTGCGTTGGGCGCTGGGGTGAACAAGCTAACGATGATGATCAGTGCAAAGCCTAGCGGCACGCCAAACAGACCAGCCGAGATAGGCTGGATGGCCCACCAGAGAGAGACTGGGCTATCCACACTAAACACTTGACGCATCCAAGGATGGTTCATGATCATGTAGTAAGCAGTGATGCCCAAGCCACCGATCATGCCGACGATTGCGCCAATGCTCGATGCACGCTTCCAGAAGATTCCAAGCACGAGTGCTGGGAAGAAGGAAGCTGCAGCAAACGAGAACGCCGCCGAGACGAGGAACAAGATATCAGCCTGCTTGGTGGCATACACATGGTAGGCCACGTAGGCAGCAGCCAAAGCAACCACCAAGAGGAGCATCTTAGACAGCGTCACACGGCGAGCCGTGCTGGCGTTGGGGTCAATGACCTTGTAGTACACGTCGTGAGACAGTGCATTGGCAATCGTGAGCAACAAGCCATCAGCAGTAGACAGCGCAGCAGCCAAGCCACCCGCAGCCACCATACCGGAGATCACGTAAGGCAGGCCACCAATTTCTGGCGTGGCCAACACGATGATGTCGCCACCAATACGCATTTCGCCCAGTTGCAAGATGCCATCTTTGTTGATGTCAATCACAGACAGTAATGCTGGATCAACCTTACTCCAAGCCGCGACCCAAGCCGGTAGTTTCGTAAAGTCAGACCCCACCAAGACGTTGAAGATTTCGTATTTCACCAACACCGCTAGGGCAGGCGCTGTGAAGTAGAGCAAGAAGATGAAGAAGATCGACCAAGTCACCGACTCACGCGCTTCTTTCACCGATGGTGTGGTGTAGTAGCGCATCAAGATGTGTGGCAAAGCAGCCGTGCCGACCATCAAGCAGAAGATCAGAGCCAAGAAGTTGCGACGCGAAACGTCGTAAGCCTCTTGTGCCTTGGCATCGCCATTCGGGTCGCCTGCATATTGCTGGCCATGCGCTGGCATGCCAGCTAATGGGCGAGCCCGTGCGTTGTTAGACGCTTGCGCAGCAGTCCATGCCTTCTTGGCAGCCTCAGCATCTTTCGGTAATGCGGCAAGCGCTTTCTCTGCAGCAGTGATCTCAGCCGCAGCGCCGTTTGCCGCTTTCAGGTCATCCACTTTCTTCTGAGCAGCCGCCTTGTCGGCAGCTAGCGCAGCAGGCACGTCTTTTAGTTTGGCGCCAAAGTCGTCTGCATTCTTCTTAAAGATTGCAATGACTTCTTTTTCCTTCGGATCAGCAATCAATTGCTTCTCACGCTCAGTCACCTTGGCCAATTGCACGCCATAGACAAGCTGCGGAATCGGCACACCGGTCTGCTTCACAGACAACCAGATCACCGGAACTAGATAGGCAATGATCAAGATGATGTATTGAGCCACCTGAGTCCAAGTCACAGCGCGCATACCGCCTAGGAAAGAGCAAACCAAAATGCCGCCCAAGCCGAGGAAAATGCCCACTTCAAACGCCACACCCGTCAATCGAGTGGTGATCAGGCCCACGCCATAAATCTGCGCCACAACGTAGGTGAACGACACCAAAATGGCTGCAAACACACCCACCAACCGCGCTGCGTTGCCGCCATAGCGCTCGCCCAGAAAGTCGGGGATGGTGAACTGGCCAAACTTACGCATATAGGGCGCAAGGAACAAAGCCACCAGACAGTAACCACCCGTCCAGCCCATGATGAAGGCCAAACCGCTGTAACCTGTGAGGTACAGCGTACCGGCCATGCCGATGAAGGACGCAGCTGACATCCAGTCCGCACCTGTGGCCATACCGTTGTATATAGCAGGCACGCGGCGACCGGCAACATAGTATTCGTCGGCATCGCTGGTGCGGCTCATCACGCCGATACCAGCATACAAACCAATGGTGGCAAGTAGAAAGATAAAGCCGATGTAGTTACGGGGCAAGCCCATTTGTTCAGCGATAGCGAGCACGATCACGAAGGCAACAAAGCCGCCCGTGTACCAGCTATAGACTTTGTTGAGCTGCTTTTTGAAAGCAGAATTTGCAGCGGAGCTTGCGCTCACGCCACCTGATGAAGGAGACATTCCAGCCATATTCTTACTCCTCTTCGGCAACGCCGTATTCGTGATCGAGGTTGTTCATATATCTGGCGTAATACCAAATAATGGCCATATAAATAACGAGTGAACCTTGGGCACCCATCCAGAAGCTGAAGGGCCATCCGAAGAAAGTAAAGTTCAAATCGCGTGCGAAAAAACTGACCACATAGGTTGCCACGAACCAGATCGCCAGCAAGATGGCTGTGATGCGCAGGTTCTTGGACCAATAGGCCTGATGCTTTGCTGATACTTGCATTGCATTGTCTCCTTATAAATGAAACAAAAAAACTGGTTGCTCCAGCACTTGCATGCTGTTTGCGCGAGCAGCCACTGCCACGTTACCGTGACGCGGGAGGCCCCTCAACTGGCGGACGAAGCGGAAATTCCCGTCTCGCGTTCCAACTGAGCGGCCACCTTGGGCTCAAACCCTTTGAGGTGTCGGATGATTTTCCGCGCCTCGTCGGGTTGTTGCCGATCCACATGCACGCGGGCGAGCTGATACCAGCCATACGGGCTCATGGGTTGCAATTTCGTGTTTTGCTTAAGGGCTTTGATGGCTTCATCAAAGCGCTGCAAACGGATCAAAACCAGACCGAGGCCATACCAAGCGCGGTCAATATCGGGGCGCAACTCAACGGCTTTGCTGAAAGCCAAGCAAGCCGATTCATACTGGCCTTTTTCTTCTTGCAAGAAACCGTAATTAAACCAATGCATGCCCACATCAGGATGGCTTTTCGTCAGCCGCTCTAGCAAGTGGAAAGCTTCGTTTTTGCGGTCTGTGATCGTCAGCACATAGGCTTTGCTAGCCAATGGGTAGTCGTCTTGCGGGCGCATGGCAGACATGCGCTCGAAAACCGCCTGTGCTGCGTCAAACTGCTCGAGGCGCAGCAACACGCGCGCCCATACGCGCAGAGCTGTGTAGTGAAGAGCTGGCATCATTTGCATAGGGCGATTCCAATTTGTGTGCAGATGCGCACTTTCTCAATCAAGCTGATGATCCATACAAACCCCAGCAACAAGAAGGCCACGAAAGGCACGTGGCGGTCAATGATGGCTTTGGGCGTGATGAAGCGGGCGGCGCTGACAAAAGGCCGGGTCATGGCCTCGAGCGCTTTATAGAAGAAGTTCTGCTCTTTATTGTGCCCGGCCAACAAGCCAAGCAACCAGCGCCCAGCCAAACCCAGCAAGGCAATTTCGCAAATCAATTTAATGATACTGACCAGCATGAGCACGGGTTGACCTCTATACGTAAAACTACGTTGTCAGTTTCGAGACACTACCTGACCAGCTTCTTACAGCTTTGTGAGATTTCGCACATTCGATACCGAAAACTCGGGCAAACCCTATGCGGAGCTTCCCGTATTTCTATGTCAAAGCATACTTCCAGTGATTGAACGCTTGCGCTCGATGCTCGCGGGCAAACTGCCTGCGTCGCGCCAAGCTGGACTGTCAAACCACTTGTCTCCCAGCAAGTAAGCACGCAGCATCGGCAGTGCATCCAGACCCCAAAAGAGTTGGTCATCGACTTCCATCATAGGCACGCCGAAGATGCCTAGAGCGATGGCGGCATCTGTGTTGGCTTTGAGTTCGGCCTTGACTTGCGCATCATCGATTTGACGCGCAGGCTGGAGTTTTTGCGCCAAAAGTTGTAAGCGCTCTGCATCTCCTGCCTCTTGCCCACCCAACCAAACATGTTCGAAGAGGGTTTGCGCTACGTATCGGTTGCAAGCACCGCCCTGCCCGCAGGCAAGACTTAAGCGTAGCAAGCCCAGAGAATTGAAGGGATGGCTGGCGGGCATCTGCAAAGGCGTGCCTTGCTGCTTGGCAAGCCAGTTGATTTGCCGATAAGTCCAGGTGCGCTTTGGCGCGATCTCGGCGGGGCCCAATTGCCCAAAATGCTGCAAGATCGCACCGAAGAGCACGGGTTTGTAAGTCACGCCGTGGCTGATGCCTTCTAGCGCAAGGGGCAGTTGCTCAAATGCGAGGTAGGCGTAAGGCGAGATCAGGTCAAAATGAAAAGTGATGTGCTTCATGGCTGCGCCTTTTGGCTGATCTGAATGACAGCTGGATTGAGCTGCGCCTCTGGAAACATACCTACGCTACGGCGCTGCGGCAACTGCTGCAACACGGTTTGCTGAAACACCTCGCTGGCCTGCCCCCACAGTGCAATCTCGTTCAGCGTGCGGTAGCAGCCACGACACCAACCGGTGCGCTCATCCATGTGGCAAACAGAGATGCAGGGAGAGGCGATGGACATGGTTTTATACAGGAAATGGGCTGTTTGCCGTTATAGAATATGCGCGGAATGCTATAAATTAAATAGCAATCAAGATGGTATGGCTTGCGCCACATCACACACAGGCGCGTGCGTCAATGCCTTGAGCTGGGCAAAGCTGAGCTGGAACACCGCATTCGGATGGCCTGCCGCCGCCCAAATCACATCGAAGCGCGAAAGTTCTTGGTCGATCAAGGTCACTACCGGCTGGGCATGTGCCAGGGGTGAGACACCACCAATAGCAAAACCCGTTTTGGCTTTTACAAAATCTGCATCGGCACGAGAGAGTTTTTGACCCTCTTGGCATATCAGCGCCTGCACCTTTTTCTCATCCACACGACGGTCGCCTGAGGTGATCACGAGCACGGCCGCATCATCGGGTTTGCGGCGAAAAATAATGCTTTTGGCGATTTGCCCAAGCTGCACACCCAAACCATCGGCCGCTTGGCTAGCTGTGCGTGCCGCATCATCAAGCATCATCGGCATATGCGGATGGCCTGCTTGGCGCAATGCATTGATCACGCGTTGAGTCGAGTCTGGAATCTGCATTTTTTAGGATGAAATAGGCATATTGCCGTTATATATTCTAGATAGTTTGCTATGTTTTTTATAGTCTCTCGTATCAAGCTGCGCGCTTGTTGAGCAAGGCAGTTGCAGCGCGAGAATTGGGTTTGCGCCCCAAAGCTGCGCTGATGAATTGCCCTGCGTCGATCAACAGATCAAGATCAATGCCGGTTTCAATCCCCATGCCGTGCAGCATGTACACCACGTCTTCCGTGGCCACATTGCCCGTTGCGCCCTTGGCATACGGGCAGCCGCCCAAGCCGGCGACGGAGGTGTCAAATTGCCACACCCCCAACTCCAGCGAGGCCAGTGTGTTGGCCAGCGCTTGGCCATAGGTGTCGTGGTAGTGGCCACTGATGTCGTTGATGGCGTAATGCTTCAAAGTGGCTTCTAAAGCCGCCTGCACCTTGCGCGGCGTGCCCACGCCTATCGTGTCGGCCACGCCGACGTGCTGCACGCCAATGCTCTTCATCAGTCCTGCCAGATATTCCACCCGCGATGGCGCAATCTCGCCTTCATACGGGCAGCCCACGGTGCAACTCATCGCGCCGCGCACATAGATGCCCTGATGTTTCGCTGCCTCCACCACAGGTGCGAAGCGCTCAATGCTTTCGGCAATCGAGCAATTGATGTTTTTCTGGCTGAAAGCTTCACTGGCTGCGCCAAACACCACGATTTCATCAGGCTTGATCTTCGGATCCGCCATCGCCGCCTCAAAGCCTTTCAGATTCGGCGTGAGCACTGAGTAGCGCACGCCGACCATGCGCTGAATGCCCGCCATCACCTGTGCGTTATCCGCCATCTGCGGCACCCACTTCGGGCTCACATAACTCGTCACCTCAATCTCGCGCAAACCTGCGGCCTGCAAGCGATGCACCAACTCGATCTTCACTGCAGCGTCGATCAACTGCTTTTCATTTTGCAGCCCATCGCGCGGGCCCACATCAACGAGTTTGACTTTTGCAGGAAGCATCATGTCGAGTCTTTCTTTTCCATCGCTCGTTTCCCGAGCAACCACACAGCCCAAGGCGGTGCAAGAAGCACCACAGCGGATACAAGGGGTGCCAGCAAATCTGAGCCCCAACCCGCCAGCAAAGGCATCACCACCCTGAGCGCCAGCAAACCGCCGGCCACCAGCAACAGCATGCACAGCAGCGTGATGCTTAGCCACGCCAAGATTTGATGCCCGATCATGAAAGCACCAATCATTCTTCCGCCAGCCATGGCCACAGGCGCGATGGCGGCGAGCAACACGATCACACCGAGGATTTGTAGAAGCACTTGCATGGTGTTGTTCAATCAAGCTGCCAGCTTGATCAGTTCCGCGCCCTCGGCCACCTGATCTCCTGGCGCATACAAAACTTCAGCTACCACACCATCTTTCGGCGCAGCAATCGTGTGCTCCATCTTCATCGCCTCCATCACGGCCAGCGTCTGCCCTGCGCTGACTTTGTCTCCTGCTTTCACGGCGAACGACACCAGCTTGCCTGGCATCGGCGCAGTGAGCCTTCCGCCAAGTACGCCGCCTTCTGCGATTTGAATGAAAGGGTCAATTACTATAATTTTCGTAGCACCCTGCGCAGTAAATATATGGGCTAACTGGCCTTTTTCATGTAAAACAGTATGCACGGAGGCCACGCAACGCTGCTCACCGAAAGCGATCTTCAGATCATCGCCGATGGCTTGCACCATCAACACCGCTTGCTGTACTTCTTCTTCCGACTGAATGCGCAATGAGAGCGCACCATCATGTAAGTAGCTCAGTGTCGCGCTGACAGCTTTGTCGTGCCACTCCAACAAGAAGCGGCGCATTGTGATGCCAAAGGGCCGCCAGCCGTCGCGACGGCTGAATGGATCGCTCGTTTGTGAATGGCGCTCTGCTATCAAAATATGAGCTATCGACGCAGATACTGCAACGGCGAGAGGCAGTTTTTCTTGATGAAAGAGTATTTTTTCTTCGCGCTGAATCAGCGCGGTATCGAGCCTCGCCTGTGCAAACGCATCGCTGGTGACCACATGCCGCAGAAACTGTACATTCGTCGCCAGCCCCACGATCTGCACCTCACTCAAGGCGCGATCCATCTTGGCCAGCGCCTCTTGCCGTGTCGCGCCATGAACGATCAGCTTGGCGATCATCGAGTCGTAATACGGCGAAATTGCGTCGCCTTCACGCACGCCATCGTCGATACGCAAATCACTTCTTTCGAAAGCGGAATGGGCTGGTTTTCGATACACGTTCAAGCTGCCTGTTGCTGGCAAGAAATTATTGTCTGGGTTCTCAGCGCAAATTCGCGCTTCAATCGCATGGCCATGAATGCGCAAATCGCTTTGCTGCAAAGGCAGTTTCTCGCCAGATGCCACGCGCAATTGCCACTCCACCAAATCCAAGCCCGTGATCGCCTCCGTCACCGGATGCTCCACTTGCAGCCGCGTATTCATTTCCATAAAGTAAAACTTCATTTTCTCAGGCTGGTCGTAGCCACCAGTCTGCTCCACAATGAATTCCACCGTGCCTGCGCCGGTGTAATTCACCGCCCGCGCCGCATCCACCGCCGCCTTGCCCATGGCCTCGCGCATGGCTTGTGGCATGCCCGGCGCAGGCGCTTCTTCTAATACCTTTTGATGACGTCGTTGCACCGAGCAATCGCGTTCAAACAAATACACATAGTTGCCATGCGCATCGCCAAACACCTGAATCTCAATATGGCGCGGGCGCTGCACATACTTTTCAATCAACACCGCATCGTCACCAAAACTGTTGATAGCCTCGCGTTTGCAAGAAGCTAAAGCAGCCGCAAAATCCTCTGAGCGCTCCACAATCCGTATGCCTTTGCCGCCGCCACCCGCGCTCGCTTTGATCAAAGCTGGGTAGCCAATGCGATCCGCCTCTTTCTGTAGCAATGCGTCATCTTGATTTGCACCGTGATAACCCGGCACGAGAGGCACACCCGCTTTCTCCATGAGCTGCTTGGATTCCGCCTTCAAGCCCATTGCTTTGATCGCAGAGGGTGGCGGGCCAATGAACACCAGCCCCGCATCTGCGCAGGCCTGCGCAAACTCTTCGTTCTCGCTCAAAAAGCCATAACCCGGATGCACCGCCTGCGCCCCTGTGGCTTTGGCGGCTGCCAAAATCGCCTGCCAGCGCAGATAGCTCTCCTTGGGCGAATTGCCTTCGCCTTCGCCGATGTACACACCCTCGTCACAAGCGGCCACATGCTTGGCATGGGCATCCACCTTGGAATACACCGCCACGGTTTTGATAACCATTTTGCGAGCCGTTGCAGCCACTCGGCAAGCGATTTCGCCGCGATTCGCGATGAGAATTTTTGTAAACATAGAAACTTAAGCAGAGGACGTTTGAGAAGAGCCAGAAAAGAAGGAAGAAACCTTGCGCACAACCGCTCGCAAAAACTTCCACAGAACAACTATCAGCAGAACTGAAATCACCAACACTATCAGCAGAGTGATGCCAAAAATCACCGGATGGTTGGTAGCGAGCCAAAGCATGAACATCACCAAACCCTCTTCGGCAAAGCTCACGATGATGTTGGAAAACGGCTCGGGCGAGGTATTGACTGCTGCGCGGGTGGTGGCTTTGGCGGCATGAGAAGTTGCAGCCAATGTGCCTCCAACAAGGGCGGCAACTGCGCCCATCGTCGCGCTGTCTGCACCAAACACGCCGCCAGCCAACGCTGCTCCCGCCGGCACGCGGATCACGGTGTGCACCACATCCCAGAGCGAATCCAGCCCCGGAATTTTGTCTGCAAAAAACTCCACGAACAACATGAAGCCACTGCCCATGAGCATGGCCGGATGCTGCAAGATGCTCAAACCCGATGGCAGTGGAATCAAGCCCATGAAGCCTGCCAAACCTGTAAGAAAAACCACGAGATAAAGCCGAATGCCCGCTGCCCAGCCGAGCGCCGCAGCCAGAGCAATCAATGCGGTCGTATCCATCTTGCCCATCACCTTACCCACACTACCCGCCACATCGCCGCCCGACGAAAAGATGCCTTCCATGATTTGCTGTAGGTATTGAAGAAGCATGTCCATGGTGTGTCCTGAGGATGTGTTCAGAGCTTACGCCAGCCAAGAAGGTTTGCGCTTGCTCAAAAAGGCCGACACCCCTTCGCGCCCTTCAGAGCTCGAACGAATCTCGGCAATCCCTTCAACCGTTTTAGCGATCAGTGGTTGACTGATCTCCGCATGAGCCACGTCTTGCAGCAACTTTTTGCACACTTTCACCGCATTCGGGCTGTTTTTTACCAGCGCTTGCGTGATTTCTTCGACCTTCGCATCCAACAGATCCGCAGACACGACTTCGTGCACAAAGCCCAGCCGCAGCGCCTCCTGTGCAGAAAAACGCTCTGCTGAAAGAAAATAACGATGTGAAGCCCGCGAGCCTATTGCACGAATCACATACGGGCTTATCGTCGCAGGAATCAAACCCAACTTGACCTCGCTCAAACAATATCCAGCGCTATCCACACTCACCGCCACATCGCAGCAAGCCACCAGCCCCATGCCCCCAGCATAGACATCGCCTTGCACCCGAGCCACAGTCGGCTTGGGGCACTCATAAATCACCCGCAGCATCTCCGCCAGCTTGCCCGCATCGGCCAAATTCTCTTGCCGCGAGTAATCCGCCATCCGCCGCATCCAATTCAAATCCGCGCCCGCGCAAAATGCCGTGCCCTCAGCGGCAAGCACGATGCAGCGCACGTCATCACACTGCCCCAGCTCAGTAAACGCCTGCGTGATCTCGGCAATCACTTCGTCATTGAACGCATTGCGCACATCGGGGCGATTGAGCGTGATGCGCGCAATAGGTGAGACAGTTTTGCTAACCATAGGATCAAATGGCATTTCGAACCTTCAGTCTTTCATAAGTTGATCATCGATTGCATAAAACTTGCAAGTCTCTTTTGTACGACTTTGACAGGTTTTCATCGCGCGATTCTTCGGATGATCATCTGAACCAAGCAAGGCATTTCTAGGACCCGTAGCCCAACCATATTGACCATCAGAAGAAATAGCAAATGCTTTTGGATTGGCGCGTGTTTTCCACTCCTCAAACTGTTGTCTTGCAGCATCAGAAAGTGAGAAACTGGTGAGTGCTTTGGTATCAATAGCCTTCTCGCCCTCTTTTCGATTGACTAATGCTTGTTTGACACCGATTGCAATAAGAACTTTTTCAGGTGATAGAAAACCAGCCGCTTTGACCAACCCTATGTAATCAGAATCTTTTACCGCCTTGACGTACGCGGCGATTCTTTCAGAGCGCAAGTCCGGCATGTCGTAATTGCCCTGTTGACCGGTATCAAAACAAAAACCACCACAAATTTGGTTCTTCGCAGTTGCCATATTTTCGGCATACGAATCAACTGAGTAACCCATCTTATGCAGAATCGCTATCGCAAGCGCATCTGCTTTTGAGCGACTTTCAGCGTCAAATGGAAGATTTGTAGCCAATCGCCTTGCATCAGCGAGCGCATTCGCCAACTGCCCAGGAACTGGTGCAGCCCTCATGATATTAAGATTCGAAGATGCGCCACCGAAAATACTTTTGGCTTGCTTTAGCTCACTACCGAGTGCATTCAGCGCCGACTCAAATGCAAGTATTGTTCTAGCCAGTTGCAAATCATTTTGCACATAGGAAAGAGGCATTCCAATTGTCGTCTCTTGTTGGCGATAAGCAGAATACCTACCGTGAAATGTGCCAAAAGAGAAAGATATACCACAATCCTGTGAAACGCTTATCGTCACTGTATTTTGATTTTTTCCGTCAGGAGTCGAAAATGTCATCCGAACTGGGGTTTCATTTCTCGCTGACGATTCAAAAGTCGATTGATCAAGCGGGTTAAATCTCCTATCCGAAAGCAAAAGCCCTGAATCGTTGACTGACAAAAGCAAATCCCCTGGTCTGATACCCGCTTGATATAACTTGCTTTGTGGATCTATTTTGTGGACAGTGTGCCCCCATTTTGTATCCGAGTTCATCTTAACTGCCGTCGGATGAAGTTCGGCTCCAATGTATGGCTTTGCAAGATCTCCACATACGGGTTGCATCGAAGAACTGATTGCTCTAGCCTGAATGTATAAGCTAACAGCTTCTTGTTGATCGTATTGCTTGCGATTGGTTGTCAAAGTTGACTCTTCGACTATTTGAGCCTTCAACAGAGTTGAGCAACAGACTACAGATAAGGCCAAAGTTACAGAAACGATATTCATAGAATCCCTAAAGTAAATTGCGATGTACAAAGTTTGGACTACTTGCCCCCAATCAAGATGCTTCTTGCTGCAAGTAGTAGACTAAATCCAACTCCGGGCAAGGTTGCCCAAGCATAGTTAATGCGGCTGTGATTTGCCCGCGATGGTGCGTACCGTGATTGAACACATGCGTGAACGCTCCAGCAAAAGGCAAGCTCATGGCTTGGCCATTCATTCGGATGTAACTCAACTTGCCTTCATATGCCTCTGTTGGCCAAGATTCGATCAGTGGTTTCCAATTACCGGTGCCGCCCTTGAGCGCTTGCGCGAGGCGTTCGCGCACGGGCTCGATTTCAGCATCCAGCGCGAGCTTGGGCGATTCACCCCGAGCAAAGCGCGGATACCAGAGCATGTGTTCACCCACAAGCATATGATTGAGCGTGCCGTGGATCGATTTGAAAAACAAACCGACATCGCGCCGGTAGTCTTCATCGCTGAGCTTTTCTACTGCTTCAAGCAAACGATGTGTAGCCCACACGTTGTACCGAGCAAGTGTCAAAAAATGCGTTTGAGCGTTCATATTTACAAACTCCAAACTCTGAGACCACGCAAGTTGTGCATGGTGGAAAAATCTCGATCATTGTGCAGCAAGGTGTAATCACGCTCGATGCAGAATGCGCAGATCATCACATCAAGCGCGCTGCGGATGGTGAAGCCCTGCCCCACCATCGCTCGGTAGTGCTGCGCGGCCTCTTGCGCAAGCTCAGGGCTAAAAGCGCTTTCCCAAATGAAGCCACGCATCAGTTGCAGGGCATTGCGGTAATCTCGTTCGTGGCGGAAGCCCCGTAACACTTCGTACAGCACCAAGTCAGGAACAATGATTCCCGTGCTGCCATCCGCCAGCAGCGCCTTGAGCTTTGCTTTTGCAGGCGTATCTGAGCCGCGAAAAAAATCTATCCAAACGCTGCTGTCAACCACGAACATTTAAGCCACCGACGCTTTCCTTTTGCTAGGGGCAACTTGCCCAGCGAGCATCGCGTCACGCTTCTTCATCGCAGCTTTTGCCTTGGGCGCAATCACATAAGGTGTTAGACGCTCCATCACCACGTTAGGTGTAGCGGCCAAAGATTCTGGCTGGTCATCCCAATGCAATTTGCCTTCCCATTTGAGCACTTCGCGGTAATGCGCTTGCCGAGCGAGCAATTTCAAACCCGCCTCGACAGCGTCCTTTTTGGTTTTGAACTCACTGCCGCGCATAGCGGCTTGCATGATGTCGTCATCGATTTCAATGTTGGTGCGCATGATGTGTATATCCTTCAAATATGGTACACATTATGGCACTACATGCGGAAAATACCAAACTTCGGCTCAGGAATCGGCGCATTCTTGGATGCTGCCAAGCCCAGCGCTAAGACGCGCCGCGTGTCAGCTGGGTCGATGATGCCGTCGTCCCAGAGGCGGGCGGTGGCGTAGTAGGGGTGGCCTTGGGTTTCGTATTGGGCTCGCAAAGGGGCTTTGAAAGCTTCTTCTTCTTCGGTGCTCCAGTTGCCGCCTTTGCCCTCTATGCCATCGCGCTTCACGGTGGCCAACACGCTCGCGGCTTGCTCGCCTCCCATCACCGAGATACGTGCATTCGGCCACATCCACAAGAAACGGGGCGAGAAGGCGCGGCCACACATGCCGTAATTGCCTGCGCCGAAACTGCCGCCGATGATGATGGTGAATTTAGGTACGTTTGCTGTAGCTACGGCCGTGACCATCTTTGCGCCGTGGCGGGCAATGCCTTCGTTTTCCACTTTGCGGCCAACCATGAAGCCAGTGATGTTTTGCAAAAAGACGAGTGGGATTTTTCTGTGACAGCAAAGCTCGATGAAGTGCGCACCTTTTTGCGCACTTTCGGAAAATAGAATGCCGTTGTTGGCGATGATGCCCACGCTCACGCCTTCGATTTTGGCGAAACCAGTCACCAGTGTGCTGCCAAACCGCGCCTTGAACTCATCAAACTCAGAGCCGTCCACAATGCGAGCGATGATCTCGCGCACGTCGAAAGGTTTGCGAGTATCGGTGGGAATCACGCCGTAGAGCTCCTCAGCTGGGAACTTAGGCGCTATTATTTCCGTAGCGATCTGCGCAGTATTTGTGCCGGGTATTGCGTGATTTGATGCCAGATTCTTCACCACATCGCGTGCAATTGCTAGTGCATGCATATCGTTACTGGCCAGATGATCGGCCACGCCAGAAAGCCGCGTGTGCACATCGCCGCCACCCAAATCTTCACTGGTCACTACCTCGCCTGTCGCCGCCTTGACGAGCGGCGGGCCGCCGAGAAAAATTGTGCCTTGGTTCTTCACAATGATGGTTTCATCGCTCATTGCCGGCACATACGCACCGCCCGCCGTGCAGGAGCCCATCACCACCGCAACTTGCGCAATGCCTAAGGCGCTCATCTGCGCTTGGTTGTAAAAAATGCGGCCAAAGTGATCCCGGTCGGGGAACACTTCGTCTTGGTTCGGCAAATTCGCGCCACCAGAATCCACCAGATAAATGCATGGCAAGCGATTTTGCTGCGCAATCTCTTGCGCACGAAGATGCTTCTTCACGGTGAGCGGATAGTAAGTGCCGCCCTTCACAGTCGCATCATTGCAAACGATCATGCAATCAATGCCCTTCACGCGCCCGATGCCCGCGATCACGCCTGCTGCGGGAGCGGAATCTGAGCCATCTTTATCGGGATACATGCCCAGTGCCGCCAGCGGCGCAATTTCTAAAAACGGCGTGCCCGGGTCAAGCAGGTTTTGCACGCGATCTCGCGGCAAGAGCTTGCCGCGCCCTGTGTGCTTGGCGCGTGCCGCATCGCCACCACCGAGCTGCGCCTGGGCGATTTTGGCCTTCAAATCTTCCGTGACGCCACGCATGGCTAGTGCATTGGCCTGAAATTCTGCGGAGCGGGCGTTGAGTTGGGTGCTTAAAGCGGGCATGGTTGTCTCAAAGAAAGCGAAATTTTTTGATTGACGTTTACGTAAACGTCAACTGTAACCCAATTCTTCCATCGCTTAGCAGCTTGCCTTCTGATGCGGAGTTTGATAAAGTGAGGGCATTAGGCACACAATGCACATTGAATGTAGGCATGACGATCTTCGCATGGAATCCGGAAAAAAACGAGCAACTCAAAGCTGAGCGCGGTATTTCGTTTGAAGAAATCGTTTTCCATATCGAAGCTGGCGATGTGCTTTTGATTGAAGAACATCCTAATCAAGAGCACTATTCGGGGCAGCGCGTGTTTTCAGTGCAAATTGACGACTATGTTTATCTCGTGCCACATGTCATCTCTGAGTCTGATATTTTTTTGAAAACCATCATCCCGAGCCGGAAAGCGACCAAGCGTTTGAAAGGAATGAAGCCATGAAACTTGATGAAGAAGAGCAAGAAATTCTAGATGCCTTCGAATCGGGCAAGCTCAAACCCGTGCCCAATATGGCCCAAGAGATTGCCAAACTGAGGGCTGCAGCAGTGGCTACATTTCAAAAAGACAGCCGCATCAACATCCGCATCTCCTCCCGCGATCTGCGCATGCTGCAAAAGAAAGCGCTGATGGAGGGGCTGCCCTATCAAACTTTGATTTCTAGTTTGCTGCATAAGTATGTTGAGGGTCGATTGGTGGAGCAGCGTTGATCAGATTAACTTGGAGGAGATTTGCTATGAAGATTCGTTACTTATTCTGCCTCTTGCTAGCTTGCTTACTAGCTTTGCCAACGCTTGCCCAGTCTACTTGGCAGCGTAAATACGATGCTGCACAACTTGGGCTTGCGCCTGTCTGGTCGAAGGCAATCGGTGCGATGCATGAAATAGCTCCTGACACAGTTTTTTGGTACGCAAGTTATAGAGCCAACACTGCTGACGGCAAGATTGCACCTACAAGTCCATATACGGACAATTCAATGCAAGAGCTAGTCGCGATGGGGTGGTTGCTGCAATACTGTGCCGTCGAAAAAGAAGGTGTAAAACGTAGATATCTTGCACAGGTTGAAATCGAGTGCCCCGCTGGAATTAAAGATAGCCTTGTACCTAGCGAATTACAAAAAACTGCTGTCTCATCGTGCACACGATGGCTGCGCAGTGCATCATTAGATCAAACGATACCAGCAGCTAAAAAGCCTGTACGACTTCTCAAAAGTTCGATACAAACAAAAATGCTGTTGCTTGATGTTAGGAAGCCTGGTGAACTAGGTACGCGGGTCGATTCAGATGACATCGAAAAGATTTGCAGTATGGACATGAACGGCAAACCGCTCAAACCTGTTAATTAATCGGCATGCCCAAAAAAAAATCTGTCGCTGATCAGGGCGTCGAGCTCGCACCTCCATCTGAGAGCAGCCACAGCCCCGAGCTGCTCGCCCAAGTTGCCGCCCTGCCTTTGCTGCCGGGCGTGTACCGCTATTTCGATGCGCAAAATGTGTTGCTCTATGTGGGCAAAGCCAAGAGCCTGAAGAAACGGGTGGCGAACTATTTTCAGAAGACTCACGATGGCACGCGCATTGGGCACATGGTGAGCAAAATCGTGCGTATGGAGACGACCGTGGTGCGCTCCGAAGCGGAAGCGCTGTTACTTGAAAACAACCTGATCAAGACGCAGAATCCGCGCTTCAATATCCTCTTCAAAGATGACAAGAGCTATCCGTATCTGAAGCTCACTGGACAAGCTTTTCATGATAAAAAACTGCCTCCGCCCGTTATAGATTCTGCCCACAACGCTATTAAATCTATAGCATGTACTGATTTCCCTCGTGTCGTGTATTACCGTGGTGCAGTGGATAAACGGCATCGTTTCTTTGGGCCCTACCCGAGCGCTTGGGCTGTGAAAGAAACGATTCAGTTGCTGCAAAAAGTGTTCATGCTGCGCACCTGCGAAGACACGGTGTTTGCCAACCGCACGCGACCTTGCTTGCTGTATCAAATCAAGCGCTGCTCCGCGCCCTGCGTGAGCCATATTGACGAAGCCAGCTATGCACAAGATGTAAACAACGCCGAGCGCTTTCTTCGCGGTGAAACGCAGGCCATTCTCGATGAGCTACAAAGCGCGATGATGGCGCATGCCGAGAAACTCGAATTCGAGCAGGCAGCTGAATTGCGTAACCAAATCTCCGCGCTTTCACGCGTGCTGCACACGCAGGCGATGGACACTGCCGAAGACAAAGATGTGGACATTTTGGTGGCACGTGTGAACGGCGGCAAAGCCTGTGTGAACCTAGCCATGGTACGGGGTGGTAGGCATTTGGGCGATCGGCCTTACTTTCCTGCCAATGTGCACGAAGCGCCAGCGGTGGAGATTCTCGAAGCCTTTATCGCCCAGCACTACATTGATGTACCAGCGCCGCCTGTGCTCATCTTGAGCGAGAAGGTCGATCCCCATTTGATCGATCTGCTCACGGAGCAAACCGGTATCAAAATCACCGCCCTGCATCAGCCACGCGAACAGCGCAAAGCTTGGCTGGATATGGCGGTCAATAACGCAGATATTCAACTCGCTCGCTTGCTTGCCGAAGAGGGCTCGCAGCAAGCACGCACACGGGCCTTGGCCGATGCGCTTGATCTGGCGCTGGAAGATTTGTCACTGCTGCGAATCGAATGCTTTGACATTTCACACACCGCTGGCGAGGCCACGCAAGCCAGTTGTGTCGTCTTTGAAGGCCACAAAATGAAGAGCGCGGATTACCGCCGCTACAACATCGAAGGCATCACCGGCGGCGATGATTACGCAGCCATGCGCCAGGTGCTAACGCGGCGCTATTCCAAGCTGATTGAGGCGGCGAGGAACAATGAAGCCAAGCTGCCAGATTTGGTGCTGATTGACGGTGGCAAAGGCCAAATCAGCTCAGCGAAAGAGGTCTTTGAAGCTCTGGGCTTGGATCTGGGTTTGTTGGTGGGCGTGGAAAAAGGCGAAGGCAGAAAAGTCGGTTTGGAAGAGCTGGTGTTTGCTGATGGCAGAGAAAAGATTTACCTCGGTAAAGACAGCGCCGCGCTCATGCTGATCGCACAAATCCGCGACGAGGCGCACCGATTTGCCATAACAGGTATGCGAGCTCAAAGGGCGAAAGTGCGCACAGGTGGTAGCAAATTGGAAGAGATTGCTGGCATCGGTGCCAAAAGACGTGCGAAACTACTCCAACGCTTCGGTGGCATCCGGGGCGTGGCTGCTGCCAGCGTGGTGGATCTCACCACAGTAGACGGCATATCCAAAGAACTCGCCGAGGAGATTTACCGTGCCTTGCATTGACCATCAGAAAAAGCGCCTTCAAGATCTATTTTTTAAGAAAACTTGGCTCTTTCCCCTTATAGGATATACCCAAGGTGCTATGAAATATATAGCAGCACTCTTGACATTGAGTATCGCTGCCCTGCTCGCTTCCGGTTGCTCCAGCCGGCGCATGCCAGATCACACACCTACTCCGCCGCCCGCGCCTGCCTCCTCACCCGTGTTCACGCCGCAGCCTGCGCCCACAGCGGCTCCCCCAGCCGTGAACGCGCCGCGACTGCCCATGGTGGCCAGCTGGGCAGATTACCGCCGCCGCGCTGCGCAGATGATTGTTGCCGCCAACCCAGGTGCTAGCTTCACAGGCCCGCAGCCTGCGCAATGGAGCGGCATTGCCACAGTGACTGTGATGCTCAATGCTGACGGCTCCGTGCGCACACTCGATCTGATGCGCGGTTCGCGCATTTCTCCGGAGGTGAACGATCTGGCTTTGGCCGCTGCTCGCCGCGCTGCGAATTACGGCCCAGTGAGCAATTTACCCCAGCCTTGGCAGTTCAATGAGACGTTTTTGTACAACGACGACAACAAATTCCAGCTGGTCACCATCGTCGAAGGGCGATAAAGCCCACCGCTCAGGCTGCCGTCAGCACACTTGCTGGGCGGCGTGCCACAATCGCCCCATGTTCTTCACGATTCCCACGATACTCACCTGGACGCGCATTGTCGCTATTCCTTTGATTGTGGGCGTGTATTACAGTGATGGCATCACGATGCCGATGAAGAATCTGCTGGCTACCGTGATGTTCGTGGTCTTCGCGATGACCGATTGGCTCGACGGCTATTTGGCACGCAAGCTCAACCAGACTTCGAGCTTTGGTGCTTTTCTTGATCCGGTCGCTGACAAGTTTCTCGTCTGTGCTGCCTTGCTGGTGTTGGTGCATATGCAGCGCACCGATGTGTTTGTCGCCCTGATCATCATTGGCCGCGAAATCGCCATTTCCGCGCTGCGCGAATGGATGGCGCAAATCGGTGCATCCCGTAGCGTGGCTGTGCACATGATCGGCAAACTCAAAACCGTAGCGCAGATGGTCGCCATTCCGTTTTTATTGTTTGATGGCAAACTCTTCGGCGTGATCGACACGCATCTGTGGGGCACGTGGCTGATCTGGATGGCCGCCATCCTCACCGTCTGGAGCATGGTCTATTACCTGCAAAAAGCGTTGCCTGAAATTCGTGCTCGCGTGAAATGACGCAGCAGGATCAAAACGGCTGGCTGCGCGCCATGCCCGGCATCTTTGTGATCATTTGGGCCACGGGTTATGTGGTAGCTCGCTTTGGTATGCCGCATGCACCGCCGCTTACTTTTCTCTCCGTGCGTTATGCACTTTCTATTGTGTGCTTCTTGATCTGGATTGCTTTGGCAAAAGCAGTGTGGCCGCGTGATCGCCAGCAGTGGCTGCATTTGGCTGTTACTGGTCTGCTTATGCACGCAGGTTATTTGGGCGGCGTGTGGATGGCGGTGAAAGCCGGCATTGGCGCTGGTTTGTCTGCGCTGATTGTGAATTTTCAGCCTGTGCTGACGGCACTTTGGGTCGCGCATGTCTCGCGCCAGCAGGGCTTGGGTGCAGGCGTATCGCGCAGGCAATGGGCTGGTTTGGCGCTTGGCTTTGTCGGCCTGATCTTGGTGATGAGCCGCAAGTTTGGCGCAGGCGGTGAGGCCACGGTTTGGAATGTATCGCTCTGCGTGATCGCGCTGCTTTCCATGACTACAGGTGCGCTGTATCAAAAGCGTTTCGTGCAACCCACCGATGTGCGCACGGCCAACACGATTCAGCTCGGCGCGGCCCTGCTCATCAGTCTGCCTTTTGCATTACTGGAAACAGAACCGATGCGTTGGCTTGCAACGGACGGCAGCTACAACACCCATCTCATCGGCGCAATGGCCTGGAGCGTGATCGTGCTCACCTTAGGCGGAAGCTCTTTGCTTTACCTGCTGATCCAACGCGGCGCGGCCACCAGCGTCACTTCGCTTCTTTACCTCGTGCCGCCCGTCACCGCGATGATGGCTTGGGCGCTGTTTGGCGAGACGATCACTGTGCTCACGCTGATTGGCACGGCCATCACCGCCGCAGGTGTCTACCTCGTGGTCAAAGCTCCCAAGGCCGCGTCTTAAAACTTGCTATCAGATGCTCGCGCAGCAGTCGCACACGCTGCGGCGTTTGCGCGCGAAAGGGCGCGAGCCACTGGATGTTCGCATTGCGCATCGCGTAATCCGGCAGCAGTCGCTGCAACTGCCCTGATGCAATCAAAGGTGCCACATCCCATAAGCTGCGCAACATGATGCCGCGGCCATTCACGCACCAATCTCGCACCATCTCGCCTGAGTTGCTCACCATGCTGCCGCGCAGTTTGACCGTTTGCGCAGGTTTGCGCTCACCTTGTTTACTCAAAAGCCAAGTGCTGCTGGGCAGATCGCTCTCTCGCACAAGCAGGCAGTCATGCTGCGGCAACTCCTCCAAGCTGCGCGGTTTGCCGCGTGCTTTCACATATTCTGGCGATGCTACGAGCACACGCTCATTTTTTGCCAGCAGCGTGGCAGACCATTGGCTGATGCGATTGGCCTGCGGCGCCCAAAGCCATACGGCGGCATCAAAACCGTCGGCTGCCAGATCGGGCAAAGTTTCTGTGAGTTGTAAATCCACACGCACCTTTGGATACAGCATCTGGAAATCCGCCAAAGCAGCGCCGAGCCAAATGCGACCAAAGCCGAAGGTCGCAGCCAAGCGAATGTTGCCTGAAGGCTCACGTGCCTGATCGCGCAAGGCTTCCTCCGTATCGCTAAAAGCCGCCAGCAGAGCGCCTGCTCGTTCACACAGCATCTCGCCCTCTGCAGTGGCAGCCACGCGCCGCGTGGTGCGATAAAACAGCTTCGCACCCAGCCTGGCTTCCAGCGCCGCCAAGCGTTTGGTGATCGAAGGCGCATGAACGCCAAGCTGAACTGCCGCAGCCGTCAGAGAGCCTGCATCGCGGATGCTCAACACCAGTTCCAAGTCAGCGCGTTCTATCATGAGTTTTTTTTATTTCCGAAAAAGCAGCAATCTATTGCACAATTGTTGCTTTATCTTATCCGCACTGTCACGCACAATGCAAGCATGTTTGACGGATTCACGCCTTTCACCCTTCAGCTTGACGGCATCACGCTGCATGGGCGCACGTCCCTAGGCGCTCCGTCCCACGACCCCGCGCTCCTTTTGCTGCACGGCCATCCGCAAACGCATACGATGTGGCACAAAGTCGCGCCCGAACTGGCCAAGCGCTTTAAGCTGGTGTTGATGGATTTGCGCGGCTACGGCGATTCCAGTCGCCCAGCCACTGATGCGCAGCATGCGGCTTATAGCAAACGCGAGATGGCAAGCGATGCTGTTGCCGTCATGCGGCATTTCGGCTTTTCGCAATTTTCCATCCTCGCGCATGATCGCGGCGCACGCGTGGCGCATCGCTTGGCTGCCGATCATCCAGAAAAAGTGCAGCGCATGATGCTGCTCGACATTGCGCCCACATTAGCCATGTATGAGCACACCTCGCGCGCTTTTGCCACCGCCTACTGGCATTGGTTCTTCTTGATCCAGCCTCCCCCTTTGCCCGAGGCACTGATTGAGAGCGACCCGGTGCGCTACATCCGCTCAGTGATGGGCAAGCGCCATGCGGGCTTGGCCGCTTTTGCACCCGAGGCGCTTGCCGAATACGAGCGCTCTATTCAAATCCCCGGCAGTGCACGCGGCATTTGTGAAGATTATCGCGCCAGCGCCACGATTGACTTAGAGCATGACCGCGCAGACATCGCCGCTGACCACAAACTCACGCTCGCTCTGCGCGTGCTCTGGGGCGAGCATGGCGTGGTTGGCGCAAATTTTGATGTACTCGAGCTTTGGCGCGAACGCGCCCATCAGCTCAGTGGATGCGCCCTGCCCTGCGGCCATTACATTGCTGAAGAAGCGCCCGAAGAGCTGCTTGCTGAAGTTCACCATTTTTTCTCTTCTTAAATTTCAGAAAGATCCACCATGACACAACACCGCATTGCAGTGATCGCCGGCGACGGCATTGGCACCGAAGTCATGCCAGAAGGCATTCGTGTGCTCGATGCCGCTGCGCGCAAATATGGCATTGACTTGAAATTCGATCATTTCGATTTTTCCAGCTGGAATTACTTCGAGAAGCACGGAAAAATGCTGCCCGACAGCTGGAAAGACCAAATCGGTGGTCATGATGCGATTTTCTTTGGTGCCGTGGGCTGGCCAGAAAAAATCCCCGATCACATTTCACTCTGGGGCTCGCTGCTGATGTTTCGCCGCGAGTTTGATCAATACATCAACCTGCGCCCCGCCAAACTCATGCCCGGCATCATCGCGCCCGTCGTCAAGCGCGATGGCACACCCTACAAAGCGGGTGAGATTGATTTTTACATCGTGCGCGAAAACACCGAAGGCGAATACTCCAGCGTGGGCGGGCGTATGTTTCCCGGCACGGAGCGTGAATTCGTCTTGCAAGAGAGCGTGTTTACGCGCATTGGCGTGGATCGCGTGCTGAAATTCGCCTTTGAACTGGCCCAATCGCGCCCCAAAAGACACTTGACCAGCGCCACCAAATCCAACGGCATTTCAATCTCCATGCCGTATTGGGACGAGCGCGTGGTGGAAATGGCCAAGGGATATCCCGGCCTGAACGTCGACAAATTCCATATTGACATCTTGACGGCGCATTTCGTGCAGCGTCCAAATTTCTTCGACGTGGTCGTGGCCAGCAATTTGTTTGGCGACATCCTGAGCGATTTGGGCCCTGCCTGCACGGGCACGATTGGCATTGCCCCCAGCGCCAACTTGAACCCTTCGGGAAAATTCCCATCCTTGTTTGAGCCCGTCCATGGCTCCGCTCCCGATATCGCCGGCAAAAACATTGCCAACCCGATTGGCCAAATCTGGACTGGCGCGATGATGCTCGAGCATTTGGGCTACAAAGCTGCGCACGATGCGATTCTTACCGCGATTGAAAAAGTCATGCAGCCCGGCAGCCAGGCGCCGCTCACGCGCGATATGGGTGGCACGGCCAGCACGCAAGATTTAGGCAAAGCAATTGCAGCAGCCTTGTAAGCAATTAGCATGACAACCCCTGCGATCTGCCCGCAACGCGCATAGCCGCTAGGTGGGCAGCCTTCCATAAACCCTGTTTCTTGTGCGTGTCAAGCTCTTTGATGCGACATGCCTCTGCTGCCTCTCAGATCGTGGCAAACAAACCGCAAACCCAAGCAGGGCGCGGCTTGCGGGCGCATGGCCTACGTGATTTTTTGCAAAAAAAATGCTGCGCCAGAACAAATTTTCTGCGTTGAAAAGCGCATAGAATCCGTTCTCGCGCCCTTGCAAATCTGTGTGGGTTGCCAACCCAATATTTCAACCCAGCATCGCATAGCTCCCGAGGAGTCACAATGAACAAGACAGATCTGATCGAACATATCGCCAAGCAGGCAGACATTTCTAAAGCTGCAGCCACCCGCGCTCTTGAAGCCACCTTGGGTGCAGTCAAGGCCACGTTGAAAAAAGGCAATTCGGTCTCTATCGTAGGTTTCGGTACTTTTGCCGTCGGCAAACGTGCTGCCCGCGCAGGCCGTAACCCACGCACCGGCGCAGCGATTAAAATCAAGGCTGCCCGCGTGCCCAAGTTCCGTCCCGGTAAAGCGCTCAAAGATGCGCTGAACTGATCCGGAGCAGACACACGTTGTTCCCGGTCGGGTGATTAGCTCAGTTGGTAGAGCGGCGCCCTTACAAGGCGTAGGTCGGCGGTTCGAGCCCGTCATCACCCACCAATCTAAGACAAGGGCGAACATGCAGTTCGCCTTTTCTTTTTTTGTTTCACTGATTTTTTAAAGCCACGCGCCCATGTTTGATTTTGTCCGCAAGCACACCAAGGTCATGCAGCTGATGCTGTTTATCTTGATCTTCCCCGCCTTCGCTTTGGTGGGTGTCGATGGCTACAACCGCTTCCGCGATCAAGGCGATGCGGTTGCCACTGTTGATGGACAAGCTGTTCGCCAAACCGAATGGGATGCTGCTCATAAATCTGAGGTCGAGCGCATGCGCCAAAGCATGCCCAATCTCGATCCTAAGCTGCTCGATAGCCCAGAAGCCAAATACGCAACGCTAGAGCGCTTGGTGCGCGAGCGCGTGATGATGGCTGCGGCTGATAAATTGCATCTATCCACCAGCGACCAGCGTTTGGCCCGTGACCTCAGCGAAAACCCCAGCATTTCCGCTTTGCGCAAACCCGATGGCTCCCTCGATGTGGAGCGCTATAAGCAATTGGTCGGGGCACAAGGTCTTTCGCCGGAAGGTTTTGAAGCGCGCGTGCGCCAAGATTTGTCGATGCGCCAAGTACTCGCAGGTGTGAGCAACACGGGCTTGAATGCCGCCGCCATCGTCGATCAAACCTTGGGCGCGTATTTCGAGCGCCGTGAGGTGCAGGTGCAGCGCTTTACCACCGCTGAGTTCTCAGCAAAAGCCACGCCGAGTGACGAACAACTTGATCAGTTTTACAAATCCAACCCGCAGCTCTTCCAGGCGCCTGAATCGGCGAGCATTGAATATTTGGTGCTTGATCTGGAAGCCGCCAAAAAAGGCATCGTGCTCAAAGCGGAAGACGTGAAGACTTATTTCGATCAGAATGCTGCCCGCTTGTCTGGCCAAGAAGAGCGCCGCGCCAGCCACATCTTGATCACTGCGCCCAAGAATGCGCCCGCCGCTGATCGCAATGCCGCCAAGGCCAAGGCCGAAGCGCTTTTGGCTGAAGTCAAAAAAGCACCCGCCAGTTTTGCAGATATCGCTAAGAAAAATTCCCAAGACCCTGGCTCAGCAGCCAACGGGGGTGATTTGGATTTCTTCAACCGCGAAGCCATGGTCAAGCCATTTTCGGATGCCGCTTTTTCCATGAAAAAAGGCGACATCAGCTCGGTGGTGGAATCTGATTTTGGTTTTCACATCATCACCCTGACCGATATCAAAGCCCCCAAGCAAAAGACCTTTGAAGAAATGAAACCTGAGATCGAGGCCGATTTGCTCAAGCAACAAGCGCAAAAGAAATTTGCCGAGCTGGCCGAAGGCTTCACCAACGCCGTCTATGAGCAAGCTGAGAGCTTGAAGCCTGCTGCGGATCGTTTGGGCTTGCAGGTCAAAACCATTGCCAACATCCAGCGCACACCCGGCCCCGCCGTTACGGGCCCCTTGGCTAATGCCCGCTTTTTGAACGCACTGTTCTCTGCTGATTCTGTGGAAAAAAAGCGCAACACCGAGGCGGTTGAAACCGGCACGAGCCAAATGATTTCAGGTCGCGTCGTGCAATACACACCCGCTCGCACCTTGCCGCTGGCTGAGGTGAAAGACCGCGTGCGCGAGCGCGTGCTGGCCGCCCAAGGTGCCGAATTAGCCAAGAAAGAGGGTCAAGCCAAGCTCTCCGCATGGCAGGCCAACCCAACTAGCGCATCGCTGCCCGAAGCCATCACACTCTCGCGCGAGCAGTCTCAGCGCCTGCCTGCGCCCATCGTCGAAGCGGCTCTGCGCGCCGATGCCACCAAGCTGCCCGCTCTGGTCGGCGTGGATTTGGGCGTTCAAGGCTATGCCGTGCTGCGCGTCAACAAGGTTCTGGAGCGGGACATCAAAGGTGCCAACATCGCGCAAGATCGCCAGCAAGTCACCAACTGGTGGACGGGCGCAGAGGGCCTGGCCTATTACGAAACTCTGAAGAAGCGCTTCAAAGCCGAATTCAAAGTCACCAAGCCAGCGCCTAAGAAAGACGATTTAACAGCGTCTACGCAGTGATAAGGGTAAGGTTATAATCTTGCCTCTACGGTGGCTGTAGCTCAGTTGGTAGAGTCCAGGATTGTGATTCCTGTTGTCGTGGGTTCGAGCCCCATCAGCCACCCCAATATTCACAAGGAAAGCCTGCTATTCAAAAGATAGCGGGCTTTTTCTTTTTCGGGTTCATGTAGCCACCATGTAGCCACTAGTGCGGGTGTTTTGTACTGCTTGCCACACTGATTAGTCAAGGTGACCGTGCCGTTCTAGCTCGGCCGACGCGGTTTTCCCAGCGTAAAGATTGAGTTCAAAATAGCAATTCAGGAACTTCTGAACTATTGGTTAGCAAGCAGTAGCCTCGTCGTAAGGTCTTTTTGCTGTTCAAGCAGGTGCTTAAAAGGGGCGGATTGCCCTTTGGTTGAGTCATACAAGTTAATTGACACCTTTACTTGCTTGACCAATGTGGCAGCGACCACTCCGGTTACCCTCACCACTTCCCCTGGGTATTGAAAGGTAGAACCAATCCCCCAAAAAACTGCATATTCATTCTTGTCAATTAATCCATAGTTGACGGAGCCATTAAGGGTAGGTGTATCCACAGTAGCTCGGGCCAACCTATCTTTCAGTTCCTTTGTAAATTCCGGCTCGCCCATCGCGCTCCGCTTCGAGTCTGAATCCACGTAAGCCTTTATCAAGTCAGCACGAGTAAAGTTACGAGGCAGGAGCAAAACATCTCCCTTTGTTAGTTGAAACAAGTAGCTGCCATGCTTTTTAAGAATGTAGGAGCTGTCAGTTTGCCGCCTCGCCCACTCCTTGCAATCAGCAAATAGCATAGCAACTGTGTTGCGGCCAATATTCCCTTTTTCTTGTAGTGTGTAGTGCAGTGCGCCAATCTCGTCTTTCCTGTCGATAACGCAGTAGCCCTTGGGAATGACTAGGTTTAGCGGCTGGCCTCCAAAGCTTGAAGGCAGGCTAGTCTGAGCGTATGCAGGGCAGATAAATCCAACAAGTAATGCAAACAAATAAATCTTCACTTTTCCCCCGGTGTGTCGCGTTAGCTGGTGCAGTGCATGAACATCACGCTTGCCTGACAAGACATTGTTCCACGTTTGTGCCCAGTTTGCTCGCGCTTTAAATACCAAAAGAGCAACTTAAGAATCGCGAAGAATACTTACGCGATGCATGTGCAACCCTTAGCGCCACGTCATTGCTGTTCGCGGATGTAACGCATCAGTATTTGCCAAAGCTTTAGTGCATAGACTTCGTTGAATCCATGCCCAGCGCTTTAGTCCGCGTCTGTATGTAAATGTTGCTTTGGCTAGCAATCACGCATCACCAATCCAAGAGAGAAGGGAACGCGCCCGTCTCACCTCCTCATTCACCATCTTAGACAACGCCCGTAGCTGCGCCCTTTGACCGCCCCGCCATGCATTGCCAGCCACTATTGCTTTACCTTGCGCGGTCTTCGCCCCGGTGGATTGCTCCCACGGCTTCCAAACCCTGATTAACTGTGCCTGTCTCTCCCTGCGCTCCAATGTCCAGCCGTTGGCCATGCCTAACCTCCAATAGTTTGTTTGGCTCACTCTGAGCATTTCCCGCCTGCGCGTGCGCATGCGCGTACTGTTCCGACATAGCCCGGTTGTTTATTTGTTGATGCCCGCTACTGATATTGGCTTGCCGCACAAAGGTAGCCGCTTGCTTGGGATATTTCAGGTCAATCAGCGTCGATATGGTCGCCCTGCTCTGCGCCTGTGCTTTGAACGCGAGCGACATGAAAGCTTGATATTGGCTCATATGCTCTTGGTTGGATGCGCGTCTCGCTAGGTGTGTAAACATGGTTTGCAGCGCTGTAGCCTGACCAACGAGCATAGCCTCCATCATAGAAAGATTGCCATCGGTCACCTCTTTGGCTTTGGTTTCCAAATCGTCCACTAGCTCGCTCAGGTTCACCCCCTTGCCCAGAATATTGCTCTGAAAAGCATCCACCACTATGGCTGCGTTGATAGATGGCCGGGTACACGCTTTCGCTATTTCCCTTGGAAAATCATCAGCATCCTCCACCTCTATGGGCAACGCTTTGGGGTCGCTCGGAGGTGTCGCGGCTTGTTTGCCAACTGTCTCACTTTTGGCAGGCTTACCCGCCCGCTTGCTGTTCGTCATGGTCATGTGCTCCCGATTTTCAAATGAGCGATGGTTGTTGCATATCCTGCCCAACCAGCTCGATAGGCTCGACACTATTGCTCGCGCCCTCACTCTCAAAGTCCGCTATGAACTCATCAGCAATGTCCATCGTGGCTGTCGCGTAGGTAAGCTCGTAAGACAGGTCTGCATGTTTGTAGTCTGAATGATTCGCTAACCAGCCTTGTAGATATTCGATACGGCCATGCAGCACGGTCAGGCGGCGTTTGAGCGTGGCGATGGTTTTATCGGCTTGCGGGTCGCTCGTTTCAATCAGGCCAAACCTCTCGGCCATGTAGCGCAGATGCAGCGGATGAATCGCCACACTCTCAGCGTTGCCGCAGTTGTTTTGGGTCAAGATGATGACACTGCCTTTTTCGTCGCCCGCAGCTTCAATGGTCAATTCTTCAATTCTTTCTTCCATGGTCTTTTCTTTCAGTGCATCAGGTTTGTGAAAAGGCGCGATGGCTTTTCGGTCAATCGCTTGTAGTTGCCATGCTCATGCAAGCTGCTTAAAACTTGAATAGGGGTGGCAATATATAAAGGTGGTATGCGCGGTGTCCTATGGCTTGTATTTTCAGCATCAACCGAAGACACGGCGCTAGCCCGCATGGATACTAGGTTTTTGACCTTTTTTGCCATGGTCACGCCGTGTCCTAGTCCATCAGTCCATAGGACACCGCGTAACGTAGTTAAAGGCTTGATGCTGTCACGCGGTGACGTGGTAGCTGTCACGCCGTGTCCTGCGGTTTTTAATTTTGCAGGGGGCTTTCTGATGGCCGCTTCCACCGCTTCAATGCATTGCAAACCTTGGTCTAAGGTCTTAATTTGCTTCCATTCGTTGGTGGCTTGCATCGCCGTGAGATGCTTGGCTGGTATGTCGTAGCACTCTCGGTCTGTGATTCGATAGAGGCTAGCCAAGCGCTGACCACCTCTGGTGCAGCCCCCTTTGCGCATGAGTGCCACTAGCCCCACAGCACACAAAGCGCGAAGGCTTCGAGCTAAGGTGATGTGATGATGGATTCCACATCGTTTTGCGCGACTCAAAGGCAGCGATAAATCGCCATTGTTGTAGCCCTTGAGTTCGCGGAGCAAAGCCAGATAGGCCATCACGTCATGCGGCGATAAAGCTGCAAACGCTGGGCTATCGTAGATGTCAGAGTAGATGCGCACGCTGTGCCCGCGAGGGTCAGCATATTTGATTTTGCTGCTCATAAAAAACCCCTCTTTTGCCGCGCTTTTTTCCAAACGCGAAGCAGGCGCTTGTCTCTTGCCGTGAGGTAGTAGATTCCGCGCATGACCTCAAAGCCATCGCGGTCGATACATGGCGTCCGTCGGCAAGGAATCTCCAAGCCACGGCGGCGAAGCTCGGCAATCAATTCAGGCCCATTCGAGCAGCCTGCTCGGCTGTCAATCGCCTCACGCGGCTGGGGGCTTACTTCGAGCGCACGAATCGCTCTTATTCTAATTCCCATTAAAAATAGCATTAATAATCCAATCCCAACCGGCGATACTTTTGATCGCGTCATTTTGAGTTTCCAGGGTCTTGAGCGACCCCACCAGATGGTCCTCCAGTAAATCCAGCGTCTCAAAGGTTCGGTT
>JANMHJ010000082.1:0-20582 GCA_031375105.1 Variovorax sp. | reverse complement strand
TTCCATGATCTGTCGTTTACGCAATGGGTAGCTTTGCCCTTTTGATTTGGCCACATCGCGATCAAAGAGCCGCCCCTTTTTAAGGGCATCACGCATGTTGAAAATTTCTTTCTCAGGCTGCGGAAAGTCAAAGCTGAGACCAGAATCGCGGCGAAGGCCGACAATTAAAAGGCGCTCCCGTTTTTGTGGAACGCGATGGAAAATAGCTTTCAACACACGAGGTTGCACCACGTCATAGCCAAGCTCATCAAGAATCGAAATCATGCCTTGCAGAGTGCGGCCATTGTCGTGCGTCAATAATCCGCGTACATTTTCACCTACACATATAAGAGGCTGAATCTCTTTTACTGCGCGAGCGAACTCAAAAAACAATGTGCCTCGCGCATCTTCAAAGCCTAGTTTTCGCCCTGCATAACTAAACGCTTGACAAGGAAATCCCCCCGTCACGACATCAATTCTCCCTTGAAATTCTGAAAAATCTTGTTTTGCCACATCGCCTTCACGAACATCCCAATGTGGACGGTTCTGTCGCAAAGTATTACAAGCATCTTTGTTCAACTCGTTGAGCATTGCGCAGCGCAGTCCAGCCTGCTCAAGGCCGATAGCAAGACCACCTGCGCCAGCGAACAGCTCGACCACATGAAAATCATGCTCCGCTTGTTCAGTTGGAGCTTGTACCAAGTCAGGATTAATCACGCAGCCTAATGCTTCAAACTGCATCAGACTCTCAGCGGGATAGACGCGATAGTTATTGGCGGGATGGCGTACTGATTTCAGTTTGCCGGTGGCATCCCATCGCCTCAAAGTCTCTTTAGACATCGAGAGCATATCGGCCACTTGGGAAATCGTAAAAAAAGCTTGTTGCATGATAAAAACCACAGTGCTCAAGATTGGTCATGGTTATTTTAACCAAGGTCTTTTAAAGATCAAGTCATACTTGTGCTTTTGATCAAATTAAGCACGCATGACACCCACAGAGCAAACTCGCCTATTGGAGCAGGCTAGGACATGGTTTTCCACAGTCATCATGGAGAACCATCGAGCAAACACTGAAAAACTTGCCGATCTGAATGAGTTTCAAATCAACCCTTTTCTGCACAACTATCTTGCCGCATTTTTGACAGGCGAAGTGACGCCTGTATCGCTGGCACGCGTGCTTATTCTGCCTCGCGTGCTCGGGACATCCATCAACACAAGTTTTGGCACAGCGATTCAAAAATTCACAACCGAAGTTTTACGAGATGTTTTCGGCAGCACGACCGATGGTATTGATATTGAGTTTGTTGATGCCTTAACTAGGCAGAAAACATTTGCACAAGTCAAACTTGGACCCAACACAATTAACAAAGACGATGTTGAAAGTATTCACGGGCACTTTAAAAAAGCTGGAAGACTCGCAAAAACCAACAACGCGAAAATCGGAGAGGTTTGCCTTGCAGTGGGCGTTTTATATGGCCAAGAGTCAGACCTTAGCGGGCATTACAGAGCTTTAAAAGACAAGCATCGATACGCTGTTTACGCAGGAGCTGATTTTTGGCATCGACTGACTGGCGCTGCAGATTTTTACGAGAAGTTGATCGCTGTGTTTGCTGATGTGGCTATTCAAGCAGACGGAAAAGCGTTGCTTAAAAGTGTTGAGCAACAGTTGGCTAGCCAGCTAAGCTAAATCTCACAAATTTCTAAGCGTAAAGCCGCGAAGTCTTCGGCAAATGCGCCATCAGAAATTCCATCTGATCGGCCAGAATGCGCCGATTGCGCAAAATGAAATCTTCCCAGAGGCTGGGCACATACGGCGCGTAAAGCAAGGGCATATGCGCTTGCTCGGGCGTGCGGGCGGCTTTGCGATGATTGCAGCTCTTGCACGCCGTCACGACGTTCATCCAGTTGTCTTGCCCGCCTAAGGCATAGGGAATGATGTGTTCGCGGGTGAGCTCGTCTTCTTTATGGCCTGAGCAATCCACGCCGCAGTAAGCGCAGATGTTGCGATCGCGCAGGAAGAGTTTGCTGTTGGTCAGGCCAGGGCGCAGGTCAAACGGGTTGATGCCGGGCACGCCCTTGGTGCCAACGATGCTGCTGATGTGAATGATGCTTTGCTGGCCCGTGATGGCATTATGGCCGCCGCGAAACGTGGCCACACGTTCGCCCACTTCCCAACGCACCTCGTCGGAAGCGTAGTGGATCACCGCTTGCTGCATACTGATCCAGCTTTGTGGCAGCCCTTGAGCCGATAACTTCAAGACCTTCAAAACGCACCTCCAGTAGTAAAAACTAAAACCAGAAAAAGCACCCAACCGTCTTAAGTCACAATATACAGCAAATCCGCGCACTTTTTATGACCGAATACCCCCACTGACCAGCATAGAATCTGCGCGAAGTGCTATCAAATTGATAGAGAATCTCACCATCTTATGAACGTATTTCGCGGCTTCAAGCATCCAGGCATCGCACCCGCCTGCGCCTTGACCATCGGTAATTTTGACGGCGTGCATCGCGGCCATCAGGCCATGATTGCCTTGCTGCGCTCCGAAGCGGCTCACCGTGGCGTGCCCAGTTGCGTCTTGAGCTTTGAGCCGCATCCGCGCGACTATTTCGCAGCCCTCGCAGGCAAGCCCGAGCTTGCGCCCACCCGCATCGCCACCCTGCGCGACAAACTCACCGAGCTAGAGCGCTGTGGCGTGGATCAGGCGGTGATCCTGCCTTTTAACGCGGCGCTGTCCAGCTTGTCGCCGCAGGCCTTCATTCACGATGTCTTGGCGAAAGGTTTGAATGCGAAATACGTGCTTGTGGGCGATGATTTCCGCTTTGGCGCGAAGCGAGCTGGCGATTACGCCACTTTAGATGCGCAGGGGCAGCGCAAAGGGTTTGATGTCGCGCGGATGCAAAGCTATGAAGTGCATGGCCTGCGCGTTTCTAGCTCCGCTGTGCGCGAGGCGCTGGCGCAAGGTCGCATGCAAGATGCGGCAAAGCTGCTCGGGCGGCCTTACAGCATCAGTGGCCATGTGGTGCATGGCCGCAAGCTCGGGCGGGAATTGGGCAAAGACTCGCATCTGCCGAGCGGCTTTCGCACCCTGAATTTGCGCTTTTCCTCCAAGTCGCATGCTTGGAAATGCGCCGCCAGTGGGATATTCTGCGTGCGCGTGCATGGCCTAGGCGAAACACCGCTTGATGGTGTGGCTAACTTAGGCATTCGCCCTTCGTTGGATGCGGGCGATGTGAACGGGGGTCGCGTGCTGCTGGAAACGCACATTCTCGACTGGCCAGTCAGTCTAGGCGCTGAGCACGGCTACGGTAAAATCATCCGCGTGGAACTTCTGCACAAACTACACGACGAGCTGAAATACGACGGCCTAGATGCTTTGACCCAAGGCATCGCCCGCGACGTGATAGCCGCACGTGCCTATTTCGCTGCGATCAGCACACGAATTTGAAGGGGCAGCCGCCCCACTCCTCCTGGCTCAGCACACCCAAATACCAGGTACGCGAAAGACGCAAAGGTTTCGCAAAAGACGCGAAAAATACCGTTTCATTTTTGCGCTTTTCATCTCCACCTTTTTCGTTCTTCGCATGACCTAGAACACAGATCTAAAACACCATGTCCGAATCCACCACCGATTACCGCAAAACCCTCAACCTGCCCGACACACCCTTTCCTATGCGGGGCGACCTGCCCAAGCGCGAACCCGCATGGGCGAAAGAATGGGATGAACAAGGCATCTACCAAAAGCTGCGCGCTGCGCGTCACAACTGCGCCAAAGGCAAATTCATCTTGCATGACGGCCCGCCCTATGCCAACGGCAGCATCCATATTGGCCACGCCGTCAACAAAATCTTGAAGGACATGATCGTCAAAGCGCGTCAGCTTGATGGTTTTGATGCGCAATACATCCCCGGCTGGGATTGCCACGGCTTGCCGATTGAAAACGCGATTGAAAAATTGCATGGCAAGAAACTGACCCCCACGTCTGCCGATGGCATCCGCCCCCCCCGGGGGGCCGCGCAGGGCCTCGGGAGCGGCCCGTCGTCCCTGCAGTCCCGCGCTGATATTCAAGCCATGTGCCGCGCCTTTGCCACCGAGCAAATCGTCGGGCAAATGAAAGATTTCAAACGCTTGGGTGTGCTCGGTGATTGGGATCGCCCTTACCGCACGATGGATTTCAAAACCGAAGCCAATGAAATTCGCGCCTTCAAGCGCGTGATGGAGCGCGGCTTTGTATATCGCGGCTTGAAGCCGGTGTATTGGTGTTTTGATTGCGGCTCATCGCTGGCTGAGTTTGAGATCGAATACGCAGATAAAAAATCGCAAACACTGGATGTGGGTTTCCTCTGCGCCGAGCCTGAAAAGCTCTCTGTCGCTTTCGGCGGCGTGAAGATCACAAAAGAAGCTTCCGCCGTGATCTGGACGACCACCGCTTGGACGATTCCCGCCAACCAAGCGATGAACCTGAATCCCGAACTGACCTATGCCTTGGTCGATACCGAGCGCGGCTTGCTCATGTTGGCTGAAACACTGGTGGAAAAATGCCTAGAGCGCTACCAACTCACGGGCAAAATCATCGCCACCACGCTAGGCAAATCGCTAGCCATGATCAACTTCAAGCACCCGCTCTCTCACGTGCACGAAGGCTTCAATCGCTTCTCGCCGATCTACTTGGCCGACTACGCCACAGCTGACGACGGCACAGGTATCGTTCACTCCTCTCCCGCCTATGGCGTGGAAGACTTTAACTCCTGCGTCGCGCATGGCATGAAGACGAGCGATATCTTGAATCCGGTGCAAGGTAATGGCCGCTATGAAGACAGCTTGCCGCTCTTTGGCGGGCTCAACATCTGGAAAGCCTGCCCAGAAATCATCAATACGCTGCGCGATAACAACCGCCTGTTTGCCACCTACGACATCACGCACAGCTACCCGCATTGCTGGCGGCACAAAACGCCGGTGATCTACCGCGCAGCTTCGCAATGGTTCGTACGTATGGATGAAGGCGTTGGTGTGTTCACCAAAGACAAAGCCCCGAAAAGCTTGCGCGAGACGGCGCTCGATGCCATCGAGCAAACCAGCTTTTACCCAGAAAACGGCAAAACCCGCCTGCGCGACATGATCGCCGGTCGGCCCGATTGGTGCATCTCGCGCCAGCGCAGCTGGGGTGTGCCGCTGCCGTTGTTCACGCATATGGATTCGGGTGAGCTGCATCCTAAAACCATGGAAATGATTGATCTGGCCGCAGAAATGGTGGAAGCAGGCGGCATCGAGGCTTGGAGCAAAGCCAGCACGGCAGAGATTTTTGCCAAAGTGGGCGCTGAGCATGCGGAGCAATACACCAAAAGCACTGATATTCTGGAAGTGTGGTTTGACTCCGGCACGACGCACACCACCGTGCTCAAAGGCAGCCATGGCGACAAAAATGCCGATGGCTCATTCATTTATGCACACAACCAAGGGCCAGAAGCGGATCTGTACCTCGAAGGCCACGATCAACATCGCGGCTGGTTCCATTCATCATTGCTCACCGCAGCCGCCATGTATGGCCGCGCCCCGTATCGCGGCTTGCTCACGCATGGCTTCACGGTCGATGGCCAAGGCCGCAAGATGAGCAAGAGCATGGGCAACGTGGTTGCTCCGCAAGAGGTGAGCGACAAAATGGGTGCGGAAATCATCCGCCTCTGGGCTGCCAGCACTGATTATTCAGGTGACTTGAGTATTGACGACAAAATCCTCGCTCGCGTGGTGGATACCTACCGCCGCATCCGCAATACGCTGAAATTCTTGCTCGCCAACGTGAGCGATTTTGATGCTGCGACTGATGCCGTGCCGCTCTCAGAGTTGCTTGAAGTGGATCGCTATGCGCTCGCTCGTGCAGCGCAACTGCAAGCTGAAATCTTGGCGCATTACGAGGTGTATGAATTTCACCCTGTTGTCGCCAAACTCCAGCTCTATTGCAGCGAAGACTTGGGCGGTTTTTATCTGGACGTGCTCAAAGATCGTCTCTACACCACAGCTGCAAAATCACACGCTCGCCGTAGCGCCCAAACCGCGCTTTGGCACATCACACAAGGCATGCTGCGCTGGATGGCGCCTTTTTTGTCCTTCACCGCAGAAGAAGCTTGGAAGCTGTTTGGCAAGAGCGAAACCGGCACGATTTTTACCGAGACCTATTGGCAGTTTGCCGCGCCTGACGAAGCCCTGATTGCCAAATACAGCCGTATCCGCGCGATCCGCGATGAAGTCAACAAAGCCATTGAAGCGCTACGCGCTGAGGGCAAGGTGGGCAGCTCATTGCAAGCGGAAGTTCAACTCACTGTGCCCGCAGCCGACCACGCCTTGCTCGCCACGCTCGGCGATGATTTGAAATTCATCTTCATCACATCCGCTATTGAATTAATAGCAGGTAACGCACAATCTATCACGGTGAACCCCTCAAAACACTCAAAATGCGAGCGCTGCTGGCATTATGTTGAGGATGTGGGCAGGGATGCAGCGCACCCGACCATTTGTGGTCGTTGTGTGAGTAATTTAGTGGGAAGCGGAGAGGTGCGCCATCATGCCTAAAGCCAAATCTACCCTCCAAGGCATGCTGCCCTGGCTGATCTTGGCCGTGATCATCATCTTGGCCGATCAGTTCACCAAAACGCTGATCATCGGCTATTACAAACTCGGTGACAGCACACCGGTGACGAGCTTTTTCAACATCGTGCGGGCTCACAACACTGGCGCGGCCTTTTCCTTCCTCGCGGGCGCAGGCGGGTGGCAGCGTTGGTTCTTCACCGGCATCGGCGCAATCGCTACGATCTTCATCCTCTGGATGCTGCGCAGTCATCATGGCCAAAAGCTGTTTGCCTTTGCACTGGCCTGTATTTTGGGCGGCGCGATAGGCAATGTGGTGGATCGCCTGCTGCACGGCTATGTGGTTGACTTCCTCGATTTTTACTATGGCACTTGGCATTTTCCAGCGTTTAACGTTGCCGACAGCGCCATCACCATTGGTGCGGTCTGCTTGATCTTGGACGAAATCCTTCGGGTCAAGCGCGCACGCTAAAAGCAGATTACTCTCGGGATTTTTTCAGAACATCATGTGCTACTATTTTAATAGCAAACTATGTTGGATATATATCGGGTAACTGCCAAAAAAGCTTGAGAATTAAGCCGCTGGCTTAGCCGTTGCCGCCTTGCGATCTGCCGCCACCTTTAGCGCCGCTGGTCGCTCGCCAATCATCTTGATATAGGGCTTGCAATCACAGCCCAGAGCGATCAGCATGTCTTCGCCAAATACGGCCTTGGTGGCCATGCCCACTAGCGGCAGATTCACCCAAGCTGCGCAATCGGCCATGGTGAACTGATCGCCGCCCGCCACCATGGGCGAAAACTTTGCCAGTTTCATGAAGGCGGGAATGTTCTTCTCTAGCTGCTTCTTCACGCGCACCTGAGAGCCCTCGCTCACTGTGCCGCCAAAGAAAGCCTGCGGATACAGATCACGCGCCACCAGCTCCAAGTGCAAATCAATGAAGGTGCACAGCTCGCGCACCTTGGCAGCTGCAAACGGATCAGCTGGCAACAGCGCTGGCAAGGGCTGTGCCGCCTCGATGTATTCCAAAATCGCCTGGCTCTCGCACAAGCCACCTTGCGGCGTGCGGATGAAGGGAATTTTGCCCAGTGGAGAAGCAGCAAGCACTGCAGCATCCGTGCTCTTGGTCATCACCACTTCTTCTGTGAACGGCAAGCCTTTTTCCAGGAGTGCCAGCTTGACTTTGTTGTAGTAATTGGAGACGGCGAAGCCGCAAAGGGTGATGGACATAGGAAGCTCCGAAAAAGTAAGGCTTCAGCATACCGCGGTACCCGTTGCAGAGCAGTCTCAAAAAAGACAAAAGCGGCCACAAGAGCCGCTTTTCATAGCGATCAAAAGATCACCGCGCCCGAATCAACGCAAATTGCGCCATCTCGCCGCGTCTGAATAACACGTTGACGGGCTTGCTGCGGTCTGCTTTGGAAAGTGCTGCATCGAATTCGGCGACAGTGCTCACTTCGGTGTTGGCCACAGCCACGATCACATCACCCTCACGCAACCCCGCGCGGGCGGCGGCTTCGGTGGCTGCCGTCACGCGCACGCCGCCTTTGAGTTTGAGATCTTTCTTTTGTGCGTCTGTCAATTCGGCCACAGCCAAGCCGACGGCTTGGCCTGCGCCGGTGGGCTTGGGCGGCTCAGCTGGGGCGCTGGCTTTCTTGACCGGCGCAGTCTCTGCCGGGATTTCAGCGACTGTGACGCTCAGATCACGCGATTGGCCACGGCGGAAGACGGTAACGGTGCTTTTACTTCCGGGCTTGGTGTTGCCTACCAAGCGCGGTAAATCGGATGATTTCTCAATCGCCTTGCCATCAAACTTGGTGATGATGTCACCGGCTTCCACGCCTGCTTTGGCAGCAGGTGCATCGGCTTCCACAGAGCGCACCAGTGCGCCTGCGGGCTTGGGCAAGCCAATCGATTCAGCCACTTCTTTGGTGACTTCACCAATCTGCACGCCGATGCGCCCACGCACCACGCGGCCACTGGCGCGTAGCTGCTCGCTCACGCGCACGGCTTCGTCAATGGGGATCGCAAAGGAGATGCCTTGGAAACCACCCGAGCGAGAATAGATTTGGCTGTTGATGCCCACCACTTCGCCGCGCATATTCAGGAGCGGGCCGCCGGAGTTGCCGGGGTTGATGGCCACATCGGTTTGGATGAAAGGCAAATAGTCGCCCGTATCGCGGCCCTTAGCGCTGACGATGCCAGCGGTCACGGTGTTTTCCAAGCCGAAGGGTGAGCCAATCGCCATCACCCATTCACCCACGCGCAGGCGATTCACATCGCCGATTTTCACTGCGGGCAAGCCGGTGGCTTCGATCTTGATCACGGCCACATCGGTGCGCTTATCCGCGCCGATGATTTTGGCTTTAAGTTCGCGTTTGTCGGTCAGTGTCACGATGACTTCGTCGGCACCTTCCACCACATGCGCATTGGTCATGATGAAGCCGTCAGCCGAGAGAATGAAGCCCGAACCCACGCCACGCGGCACTTCGCGCTCTTCATCTGGCTGGCGCGGCGCATTGCGCGGGGTGTTGCCACGCGGCACACCGGGGACACGATCACCAAAAAAGCGGCGGAAGAACTCTTGCATCTCCTCGTCCATGCCTTCTAAATTCGGCCCACCGCCCGTACGGGAAGACACCTTGGCCAGCGTGCGGATGTTCACCACGCTGGGGCCATTGGCATCGGCCAAATCAGCAAAATCAGGCAGGCTCATGCGTGGCGTGGTCTGCGCCTGCGCGAGCTGCTTGGGTGCAAGCGCTGCGCCGCTGAGCGCGGCGATAGCGATCATGCTGGCTAAGGCGGTGGCACGCAGGCTGGAAGGAAAGAAGGATGCAATGAATTTTTTCATGGGTAGATCCGGAAAACTAAAAAACGAATTGGAGATTAAGATGAATTTCACGCTTTAACTTGACGCTTATTTTTTTCGCTCAAGGGCAGCGGCAAAATCACGTAAAGTTTGCAGCGGTACTTCGCCCACCGCTGTTAAGAAATGATCTTGCATGCGGCGAAACACGCTGTTGGTTGCACCTGCGCTGGCCACGCCTTCTTGGGCATGGCGTGATTTGTCGTAATTTTCTACGAACAGCGAGACGGTGGCCAAGCCATCGGAAAACACCCATTGCAAAACGTCGTCGGATGTCGCGGCGCTGGCTGTACCGCGCTTGTGGCAGCTCACGCTTTTGAAGCCGGGCACAGCCGATTTCAGCGCCCAACCCTCAGCAGCAGCGGTGGTCTTGAGCACATCGCTTTGCTCCACGCGCCAGCCCTCTTGCGGCTTCATCATTTTCTTGAGTTTGTCCATCTTCACGGGCGCATCCAGTTGCAACTCGGAGAATGCCGCTTGCTCCAATACAGCACCGGAGGCATCCAGCGTTTGCAGCTTGAGCACGAGCGCGGTTTTGCGCTCCGTCCAGAGGCGATAGCCGTAGCGCAGCCCATCGCGCGGCTGCAACTGCACGACATCGGCTTCCAGCCCCGCAATGCGCTCGTTGCCCATCGCTTTAACGGTGTAAAAATCAGGAATGCTGTTGGCACCGGGCTTTAACAATTCGGTGAAGTTGCCCGCTGAGCCCAAGCCTTCGCGCTTTTCCATGCGCACGAGCTTGAGCTCAGGCATGAAGGTGACGAGTTTATCGTCTTTGCGAATAGAGCTGCGCGGCGCGCCGGTGAGCGCCTCCACGCGCTCGACTTGCGTGAGCCCATCACAGGCATACCAGATGCGCGCGCTGCTCATGCCTTCGCGAGAAGACTGCACCATGGTGCCGATGTAGCTGCGCTTTTGCATGGAGGCTTCATGCATGCGCGAAAGCCATTCGTTGACCGAAATCGCGCCATTGCCAGTGGGTACTGGCAATGGCGCTGGGGATTGGGCCATCACCTGCAAGGGCAGCATGCTGCTCAAGAGCAGCAAAGAGCATGCTACAAATAAGTGAGCATTCTGCGAATATTTTATAAGGGCCAGTGGCTGATTTCGTATGAAATTCATGATGCTGGGGCTTGAAGTTGCGGTGATGTAAAGAATGAAAAAAGCATGCAGGCTTAGCGACGGTTCACCGACAACGAAGCGCTGCGCAGCGAGCCAGCGGGTTGGCTGAGCGCAGACGCACCGCCAAACTGCTTATGCGCAGCGAGCAGCTCATCTAAGCGCGGATCGCGGATCATCACCGGCGCATCTTGACTGGCCTGCACGGTAATGAGTTGTTGCAAGGGTGCAGTTGAGTTTGAAGCGAGCACTGCGCCACCCGATGCCGGGCCTTGGGGGCCAGCCAAGCCCCAAATGATCGAGCCCACAGCGGCAAGTGCAGCAAAGCCTGCGACCATCTTCCAGCGGAAGAGGCCATCGTTGGCGGCGGGTGTAGAAGAGATAGGCAAAGCAGCCGGGACTGTTGGCAACTGCTTCACTGTCAGGTTGAAAGCAGGCGATTGAGATTGGCGAAGCACATCACCGATGCCGCACGTGCTGCGCCATTGCTGCATCAAACTGTCGTCCTGCAAACTGGCGTGCACCAGCGCTGCGGCTTGCGCAGCGGAAAGCTCACCGTCATGCAGGGCCGACAGTTGTTCTTGCAGTGACATGCTGCCTAAGTCAGCGCAGGTGTCAGCAGTTTCAGTGGCAGGGTACTTCATGATTCAATTCCAAATAACGGTCTGGGTCTGTTTTGCAAGGCAACATCGTGTTCACCACCTTTTGCCGGTCTGGCGATCTAGCATCGGCTTGATGCGAGCAGAAATGGCTTCTCTGGCACGGAAGATGCGTGAGCGCACGGTGCCAATCGGGCAATCCATCGCCTCGCTGATGTCCTCGTAGCTTAAGCCCTCCATCTCTCTGAGTACCAAAGCGCGGCGCAGTTCCTCAGGCAATGCCTCTAATGCTTCATTCACCGCCACGGCAATTTCTTTGGCGGCGTAAGCGGCCTCGGGCGTTTCCGCTTCGCCGTCACCGTTCATCAGAGCATCCATCATCGGGTTGTCATCGTCATCGCTGCCAGAAGACAGGCTGGATTCGCTGATGACGGGGTTCTTTCGGGTCGCGACCAAATGCTTTTTCGCGGTGTTGATGGCAATGCGATACAGCCAGGTGTAGAACTGCGATTCACCGCGAAAGCCAGCCAAAGCCCGCCACGCTTTGAGAAAGCTCTCTTGCACGATGTCTTGCACCGCGCCATCGTCTCGCACCATGCGCGAGAGCATGCGTTCGAGCTTTTTGCGGTATTTGATGAAGAGCATTTCAAAGGCGCGTTCTGCTTCGCGTCCGCCGCTCTTGGCCACCTCCACCAAAGCCTGGTCTGGGTCAGGCTGGGGTTGCATCACGCTGGCTTGGCTGACTGCATCCATTTCAGGCGAGCCGCTCTTCATGGTTGGGCTGCGGCCCAGCGTGGACGGCGCGGCGCAGCGCCAGCCAACCGGAGGGGCCTGTGGCGGGATCGACGTGTCTCGCTTCGAGATGGAACCACTGTGTTTTTATTCGGAAAAAGCCTGTTGCGCTTTGATGAGCGGGCGCTTGGTTTGGCGCATGAGGCGCAAAACTCACCAGCATGTAATTTTGTAGATCAAGCTGCAGACGCAAAGTTCCCGCGATCGGCTCACCGTCCAGACGCACCTGCCATTGACCTTGCGCGAAGTGAAGCTGCCCATGTGGAGAACGAAAAGCATCGCGCAGCAACCAGAGCGCCGCACCTATAAAAAGCACGATCAAAGTCCCAGATTTTAAGGAAAATAGGCTGCTCGCCCTTATAGAATATGCGCAGAGTGCTATCAAACAAATAGCTATCACACTGGCAACTGTGCCATACAACGCGCTGCGAGCAGGTGTGAACGTGATGGCGGGTGGGTAGCGCATGGCGCAATCACGGTTTCAAATGGGTCGCGTTTTGAATCAGCGGCAAATCAACAAGGATTCAACCGTGTTCTAGACGCGCTTGAAGACCAGCGCACCATTGGTGCCGCCGAAGCCGAAATTGTTTTTCAGCGCGACCTTGATGTCTTTTTTACGAGCGGTGTTGGCGCAGAAATCCAAATCGCATTCCGGATCTTGGTTGAAGATGTTGATCGTGGGCGGGATGGTTTGATGGTGCAGTGCGAGCACGGTGAACACGCTCTCCAAACCGCCTGCACCGCCCAGCAAATGACCAGTCGCGCCCTTGGTGGAGTTGACGACAACGTTTTTCGCATGATCGCCCAAAGCGGCTTTGATCGCATTGGATTCATTGATATCGCCCAACGGCGTAGATGTGCCGTGTGCATTCACGTAATCCACATCGGTGGGCTTCAAACCGGCGTTTTGAATCGCACCGAGCATGGCGCGGCGCGGGCCGTCCATATTCGGCGCAGTCATGTGACCGGCATCGCCGCTCATGCCAAAGCCTGCAATCTCTGCATAAATCTTCGCACCGCGTGCCTTAGCGTGCTCATATTCTTCAATCACCATCACACCTGCGCCTTCACCAAGCACGAAGCCATCGCGGTCTTTGTCCCACGGGCGGGAAGCGGTTTGGGGGTCGTCGTTTCGGGTGGAAAGCGCACGCATCGCAGCAAAGCCACCGACCCCCAGCGGCGAAATGGTGGCTTCTGAGCCGCCGCAAATCATCACATCCGCATCACCGTATTCGATCATGCGGGCTGAAATACCAATCGCATGCAAGCCGGTGGTGCAAGCCGTGACGACGGCAATATTGGGGCCTTTGAAGCCGTATTTCATACTCACATGGCCGGAGATCATGTTGATGATGCTGGCGGGTACGAAAAACGGCGTGACGCGGCGCGGGCCTCGGTTGACCAGTTCAGCATGCGTCTCTTCAATCAGCGGCAAGCCGCCAATGCCCGAGCCAATATTCACGCCGATGCGCACCGATTGCTCGTCGCTCAAGGCATCGTTTGTATTCAGGCCAGAATCTTTAACGGCTTGCATGGCAGCAGCAATACCGTAATGAATGAAGGTGTCCATCGTGCGGGCTTCTTTGGAAGTCATGTACTCTTCCACATTGAAGCCCTTGACCTCGCCTGCAATCTTGCAGGAGAAGGCGCTGGCATCGAATTTGGTGATCGCGCCAATGCCACTCTCGCCTGCTACGAGGGCGGCCCATGCGGACTCCACTGTATTGCCCACCGGGCTGATACAGCCCAAACCAGTGATGACGACGCGACGTTTGCTCATAAGCTGTCCGAGAAATTTTTTGTGAATCTCAAATGAAAAAGGGCAAGCAGCCTTTCAGCTGCCCGCCCCTTCGCGGCTTTGTGGAATCAAGCCTTCTTGTGCGAGGTCGCGTAGTCAATCGCCGCACCAACGGTGGTGATCTTCTCTGCATCTTCGTCAGGAATCTCAATGCCGAACTCATCTTCCAAGGCCATCACCAGTTCAACTGTGTCAAGTGAGTCTGCGCCCAGATCGGCCACGAAGGCTTTTTCTGGAGACACTTGCGACTCTTCTACACCGAGCTGCTCGGCAATGATTTTTTTGACACGTGCTTCAATATCACTCATAAGTCCCTCTGAGGGTTGTTAAAAACAAACTGGATTCTACCCGTTTAGGGTGAAGCGCCTAAGCATCATGCTTGATTATTTATACAGCATCACGATTGGCATTTCAAACTGAGCGCGGATTGAGGAAGACGAACAAAAACAACAGGCAGCTTGCTCATGTCATTGGCTGCAGCCAAATATGAATGGTTTGATCGAGTCAATCTGAATCAAGGCAGCAAATCCAATGCAGATTCTTTGCACGCTTTGGCCGCCATCTCGATCACCAAAACCAGCCATACAACTAGCCTGGTTGCAGGCAGCACGACCAACTACACGATCACTGTGGCCAACGCAGGGTCATCGCACGCCAGTGGTACGGCGCTGGGTGACACGGTGTCGAGCGGGCTCAGTTGCACAGGCATTGGCGTGCAGTGCGGCGGGCCCAACATCGCGCTGGCCAACTTGGTAACAGGCTTTGCGATTGCGAACTTTCCAAGCGGAATTCAGCTCACGCTTAGCTTGGTATGCAGCGTCACAGCGACAGCGCGACAGAGCAGTGACGCTATAATATTTATAGCTAACTATGTAAAATTTATAAGGGTAAAGACCCGTTTTTAGCTTTAAATCCGTGTTCAAGACGAACGACGGCTTGCCTCACATATACATACCGCCGTTGACGTGGATTTCCTGCCCTGTGATGTAACCCGCCCGCGGGCTGGCCACAAAAGCCACGGCGTGAGCGATATCGGCAGGTTTGCCTAAGTGGCCGAGAGCGATTTGCGTCAGCAAGGCTTTTTGCTGCTCCTCAGGCAAGCTGGCCGTCATGTCGGTTTCGATAAAGCCAGGAGCGATGCAATTGACGGTGATCTTTCTCGAACCCAGCTCGCGAGCCAGTGCGCGCGTCATGCCTGCCAGGCCCGCTTTGGCAGCCGCGTAATTGGCTTGGCCGGCGTTGCCTGATGCGCCCACCACTGAGGTAATGTTGATGATGCGGCCATAACGCTGCTTCATCATGGGCCGGATCACGGCGCGGCTGATGCGGAAGACGGCTTTGAGATTGGTATCCAGCACAGCATCCCAATCGTCGTCTTTCATCCGCATGGTGAGCTGATCACGCGTGATGCCAGCGTTGTTGACCAACACTTGGATGCCGCCATGGATTTTGACGATGCTGTCGATCAGCGCATCAATAGCACCGGCATCGTTCACATTGAGCACCTCGCCTTGAATGCCAGTTGCTGTGATCTTTGCTGCGCCTTCTGCGCTCGTGGCCGTGCCAATCACGGTCATGCCTGCGGCTTTCAATTCTTGCGCAATCGCCGCGCCAATACCGCGTGTGGCGCCTGTGACTAAGGCGATTTGAAGGGTGTTTGTAGCTTCGGTCATGATTTATGGATTTGTAGAGAAAAGAATTTTTATGCCAAAAGAGCCTTCGCCTCAGCCAAAGAAACCGGATCAAACACCGCGCTACTTACTATCTCAGCATCAATGCGCTTGCACATGCCCGCGAGCACCTTGCCCGGCCCGCATTCGATCAGCGTCATGATGCCCCGCCCTTTGATCGCCTGCACGCATTCCACCCAGCGCACCGGACCGAAGGCTTGGCGGTACAAGGCATCTTTGATATTGGCGGCATCGGTCTCGTAAGACACATCAATGTTGTTCACGACCGGAATTTGCGGTGCGTTGAAAGTTAGCGTCGCCAGATGCTCGCGCAGCTTTTCCGCCGCTGGCTTCATCAAGCTCGAATGAAATGGCGCAGACACTGGCAGTGGCAAACAGCGCTTCGCGCCCTTGGCTTTCAAAATCTCGCTGGCTTTTTCCACGCCCGCCTTGCTGCCCGCAATCACCGTTTGCGCCGGGTCGTTGAAATTTACGGCCTCAACAACTTCACCAGTAGCCTTTACCACCTCTGCACAACCTGCTATCACATCAATAGCAGGCATGCCTAACACCGCTGCCATCGCGCCCACGCCCACCGGCACAGCTTCCTGCATCGCCGCCGCCCGCAAGCGCACCGTTTGCACCGCGTCATGCAGCGAAAGCACACCCGAGGCCACCAAAGCCGAATACTCGCCCAGCGAATGCCCAGCCACTACGGCAGGCACAGCCCCACCCTCAGAAATCCAAGCTCGATAAGCCGCCACCCCAGCCACCAGCATCACCGGCTGCGTGTTCGTCGTCAATCCCAGCGCCTCTTTCGGCCCCTCTTTGATCAACTTGCCCACATCCTCGCCCAGCGCCGCCGAGCTTTCCTTGATCACTTCGGCCACTGCAGGATGATCTCCCCAAGCGTCCAACATGCCCACCGATTGCGAGCCTTGACCGGGGAAGATAAATGCGAAAGGTTTCATCGTTGTAGTCTCCAAATCGTTCTAATCATTCAAACGACAGCGTCATGAAAAAGCTGTAGGGATCCAGTGCGTAATCTGCAAAAGGCTCACATTCTTTGAAGCCAAAGCGCGTATACAAAGCACGTGCGGGCGCAAATTGCAGCTGCGTTCCTGTTTCTAGATAAAGCCGCGTCGTGCGACGTTCTTTTGCCACGTTGATGAGATGCGTCAGCATGTCTGCGCCCACGCTTTTTCCTCGATGCGCATGGGCCGTGCGCATGGATTTGATCTCCGCATGCTGGCCGCCCAGATCTTTCAAAGCGCCACAACCGAGCAAAACACCTTCTTCCCAGATCGTCCACAAACTGATCTCAGGAAGGCGCAACTTGTCCAGATCCAGCGCATGCACGCTTTCTGGCGGTGACCAAGCACGCATATCGCACAAATGCTCCTCCAGCAGCAGGCGAATCGGCTCGCCGCGCAGATCATCCAAAACGATGCTTCTCATAGTTTGAGCAGCACCGCACCCCAAGTAAACCCACCGCCCACGCCTTCCAGCAGCACGGTGTCGCCTTGTTTGATCTTGCCGCTGCGCACAGCTTCGTCCATCGCCAGCGGGATGGAGGCGGCGGAGGTGTTGCCGTGCTGATCGACGGTGACGATGACTTTGCTCTCGGGCATTTTGAGCTTTTTCGCGGTGCCGAGCATGATGCGGATGTTGGCTTGGTGGGGAATCAGCCAGTCGATATCGGCCTCGGTTTTGCCTGCTTTGGCTAGAACTGAGCGCGCCACATCGGCCAACACGCCGACAGCGAGTTTGAAAACGGCTTGGCCGTCCATCTTGAGCGTCGGGTCGCCCAAAATCTGCCCGCCGCTCACATTGCCGGGCACGCAGAGCACACCCACGTGTTTGCCGTCGGCATGCAGCTCAGTGGCCAAGATGCCGGGTTCACTGGATGCCTCCAAGACGACAGCGCCTGCGCCATCGCCAAACAACACGCAGGTGGTGCGGTCTTTGAAATCCAAAATCCGGCTGAAGACTTCGCTGCCCACCACCAATGCGCATCGGGCCGCGCCAGTTTTGATCATGCTGTCGGCCACAGTGAGCGCATACACAAAGCCGCTGCACACGGCTTGCACATCAAATGCTGGGCAGCCCGCGATGCTTTTTTGAGGTGCGACAGTTGCTATAGATTCAGTAGCACTTTGGGCAGCATTTATAACGGGTGAAGGCCGATTTTGCTCGAAATATTGGCCCAGTTTGTGCTGCAAGATGGCTGCGGTGGAAGGGAACACCATATCGGGTGTGGAGGTCGCCACAATGATCAAATCCACATCGCCAGCCACTTTGCCTGCCGCCTGTAAGGCGCTCACGCAAGCAGGCAGCGCCAGATCGCTGGCAGTCACATCGGCTGCGGCGAAATGGCGGGCATGGATGCCTGTGCGCTCGATGATCCATTCGTTAGAGGTTTCAACACCATCTTTGGCCAAGAGGGCGGCCAAATCAGCATTGGTGAGTTTGTTGGGCGGCAAGTAGCTGCCAGTGCCGATGATGCGGGAATATTGCGATGCGCTAGAAGTCATGGGATAGAGTTTGCCATGATTTTTCTATTCTCAGAAATGTGCTTTATGGTAATGCGGAGGGAAAAATACCGTACTCGAAGGGCGCGAAAGTAACGCGAAAGACGCGAAAGAATACAAAAGGCTCAAATACTGTCAGAGGGTCAAGCACGCACCACTATTTTTCTTTCTTTTTCGCGTCTTTCGCGTTACTTTCGCGCCCTTCGCGCACGGACTTCGGTATTCAAGTCTCTACCGCATCAACCCCCGAAGCAGAAGCCAACAAAGGCGCAGCATGCGCAATTCGAGCTTGAACCTTGGCCAGCAAGCCGTGACTCGCCGCTTCATAAGCTTTTGTCAATGCCGCCTCAAAAGCAATAGCATCCGCCGAGCCGTGGCTTTTGAAGACCAAACCACGCAAACCAAGCAAAGCTGCGCCGTTATACCGGCGGTGATCGAAGCGCTTTTTAAATGCTTTTAAGACGAAATAGGATCCAAAAGCAGCAATTTTGGTGGAGATGCTGCGAGAAAACTCATCTTTGAGAAATTGCCCCACCATCTTGGCCAAGCCTTCACTGGCTTTCAAAGCCACATTACCGACAAAACCATCACACACAACGATATCGGTTACGCCGGTATAAATATCATTGCCTTCAACATTGCCAATAAAGTTCAAATCACCATTTTTAGCGGCAGATCGCAGCAATTCGCCGGTTTTTTTGATGATTTCGTTGCCTTTGATGACTTCTTCACCAATGTTGAGCAAGCCCACCGTGGGGTTGTCATTGTTATTGAGAACCGAAACCAAGGCCGATCCCATGATGGCAAACTGGAATAGATGCTCGGGCTGGCAATCCACATTCGCCCCCAAGTCGAGCACGGTGGTGGTTTTGCCCAGAATATTAGGTAACTGCGTGGCAATCGCGGGGCGGTCAATGCCGTCCAGCGTTTTGAGCACGTAGCGGGCAATCGCCATCAGTGCGCCGGTGTTGCCTGCTGAAATGGCAGCATGCGCAGCGCCGTCTTTGACCTGAGCAATTGCCACGCGCATTGAAGAATCTTTTTTCTTGCGCAGCGCCACCTCCAATGGATCATCCATCGTGACGACTTCACTGGCAGGCACGATGCGCGCACGCGGATGCGCAAAGCCTTGCAGTGCCTCGGGCAACCCCACGAGCAACAGCTCAGCTTGCAGATGACTCTCCAAAAACGCGTGGCAGGCGGGCAATGTCGATGCGATGCCATGATCGCCGCCCATGCAATCCACAGCCAGCGTGATTGAACGCAGCATGTCAGCAGACTGAAGAGGGGGCGTTGTCTCGCTCATAGAAAGCCATTAAATCACTATTATTTTCATAGCACTCTACGCTCATTCTATAAGGGCAAAGTGCAAGAAATGACATATAAAATTAATACGAAGCACATCACACGGAAGCAAGCATGCAAAAAGCCCGTTGCTCATGCGCTAAGCAGCGGGCTTTGTGCAAAGGCGCCAAGCTCTTGGCTGCGCCAGCGCTGAATTACTCTACAGCGACTTGCTTTGGCTTGATCACCTGGCGGCCACGGTACATGCCGTTGGCACTGATGTGGTGACGCAGGCCGGCTTCGCCAGTGCTATTGTCGACAACCACGTTCGCTGCCACGAGGGCATTGTGCGAACGGTGCATGCCGCGCTTGGACGGCGATTTTTTATTCTGTTGAACGGCCATGATGGGCTCCTTGAGCTGATTTAGCGAGGCACGGTGGCCAAGCAGTGAGGGGGATTCGGGCTTGCTGCATCATGTATGGACAACGCAGCAAAGCCTTAAATTATAACAGTTTCCAGAAGGCTCAACCGCTACAATGCAAGTCAGTGCGGCTGTAGCTCAGTGGATAGAGTATTGGCCTCCGAAGCCAAGGGTCGTGGGTTCGATCCCCGCCAGCCGCACCAATCTTGAATAGTTTGCTACTTTTTATGTAGCAATCCTTGTCGTTCGATTTTTTCTTTCCCGCTGCTTCGACTGATTGGGTCGATCCAGAGCAATGGTCACGGCTGGCTCAAAACCATTTTCCGCACCTAAATCGTGCCTTAGCTGTGCCATGGGTCCATTCGCCCAAACGCAAAATGAGCATTGATTCATATCCATGCTGAGATGCGGTTTGGATCGTGCAAGTAAATGCTTTTGACACATGATTGACTCGGCGTGTCTCTTTATCACAACGACGCGCAGTTGAATAACTTACCGCATTCAAATTCGACAAACCTGCTGGGTGTCCGCACCCCATGAGTACTTCGATGCACTTTGTTCTGGGTTCGTATGCGATGAGTCTGGCTTATCGGAGATAGTTTGAAAGCCGTTGTCCCGGCACTGTCAAGTTAATCAGAGTGTCCAAGAAACCCCCCCTACTTTTGCGCAGGATGGGCGAATTTCCTTACCCGAACATTGGCCTTTGGAGCAAAGCAGACGCGCAGAATCCAACATGTTTACGATACTTCTCAAGATTCAAAGTCAACTTGGAGATGCCGTTCCGAGCGATCGATCCTCCGTCACCGCTCCCGCGCCGCCTCCGCCCCCACCTTCATCACCGGAGACAGCAGGTATTCAATCACCGTGCGTCTGCCTTGGTGGATTTCTGCGATCACCAGCATGCCGGCGGTCAGGGCGAGTTTCTCGCCATTTGGGTTCTT
>JANMHJ010000054.1:0-12576 GCA_031375105.1 Variovorax sp. | reverse complement strand
GGCTTGGGCGGAGACGACATCATCGAAGGCAATGCGGGCGATGATTATTTGGCCGGTGATGGGCAATACAAGGGCGCATTGAGCAGCACCACGTCTTCGCAGACGGGGCGAGACTTCGTTGATGGGGGCGAGGGAGACGACATCATCGATGGCGGGGGCAAGGCCGATAACCTGTATGGCGGCGCTGGAGACGACAAAATCTTTGGTGATTTCATCAACGACGATGTGATGGATGCGGCCGATCAGGGCGATGATTACATGGATGGCGAGGATGGCGACGATGTCATTCAAGGCAATGCGGGCAACGATACTTTGTTTGGCGGCAAGGGCAAGGACGCGATCTGGGGTGATCAAGAGGCCAATCGTTTGAGCGCCAGCCAGCAAGCTGACAAAGCGTATTGGGGCAATGATTATTTGGATGGTGAGGAGGGGGATGACGTTTTGATTGGGGGCGGGGGCGATGACCAGCTATGGGGCGGCGATGGGGCTGACCAGTTGGTGGGCGATGATTTATCAAGCAACAAGATGCCCAATAGCGTGGCCGGCAACGATGAACTGTGGGGGGAGGATGGCGCCGACAAGCTGTGGGGCGGCGCGGGCAGCGACCGGCTCATGGGCGGCAAGGATGATGATTATTTGCAAGGCGATAACGATGGCCGAAACGACACAGCGGGCGATCGCTTTGGAGATGACTATTTGGATGGCGCACAAGGCAATGATGAGCTGGTGGGCGATGGCGGCAATGACACACTCTTGGGTGGCTCGGATAACGATAAATTGGTGGGCGATGGCTATGGCAAAGAACGCAACACCGCCAATGATGGGCAAGACTACCTAGATGGTGGCGAAGGCAATGATTTCTTGTGGGGTGGTGGTGGCTCGGATATTTTGATGGGTGGGGCGGGTAACGACACGTTGCAAGGCGATGGCGATGGCAAGAACGCCATTTCGAATGCCAGCTCAGGCGATGATTATTTGGAGGGTGGCGCGGGCAACGACCAGCTCATTGGCGATGCGGGCAACGACACCTTACTGGGCGGCGCGGACAACGATGTTTTGAGTGGCGGCGCGGGCAATGACACTTTGAGCGGCGGCGACGGGGACGACGAGATCTACGGAGACTATGCGCTGGAGGCTTCAGGCGGTGATGTGATCGATGGCGGCAAGGGCAACGATCGGATCAGCGGCGGAGGCGGCAGCAATACCTATGTGTTGAATGTGGGCGATGGCACGGATGTGATTGCTGATGCTTGGAGCGCGGGTGCGAAGTTTTCTTTGAATATGGGCTTTGATCAGGATCGGGTGCGCCTGATGGAGCGCCGTGGCTTGGATTTGTTGATCGGATACGGCACGAGCGATTGGGTGACGATTCAAGGCTATTACAGCAAAGGTTCGGATGCCTATGCGCTTGAGAGGGCGAGTGCGGGCGGGCGCGGCTATGCGCAGAGCGGCGATGCAGAAGGCGCAGATGCGCTGGCCAGTATGGAGATTCAGTTTGCTGGCGGCGAGGTGTGGGACGATGCCAAGATTTTGGAGCTGGCACCGGCGCCTGAGATTACGCCGGATCCATTGGCGAATCAGAACTTGAACTATTTCGTGAACGCTTTGGTGATGCGCGACGAGGTAAAGGTGGCTGGACTGCACATGATCACCTACTCATTTGCCACATGGCCCGACGGCGATCTACGTGGCACACGGACCTTTACCGATGATGAGAAGGCCTCAGTGCGAGAAGCCTTGCAGCGTTTTAGTGCCGTCATTGATGTAGAGTTTCAGGAGGTTTCAGACGACGACTGGCCACCCGCGTTGCTGCGCTACACCTTGGACGATTTGACCAGCAAGAACTTGGGTGGATATGCAGGCTATGCGGATCCGAGCAACGGCGCAATTCACTTGAACAGCCGTATCTTTCAATCGCAAACGACAGACTCTTTCGCTGGGCAGACGGATGGCGCAAGTGCTAGCAGCAACAATCCATTTGCCGTGGGCACGCAGGGCTTTCAGGTGCTGCTGCACGAGACGGGGCATGCGCTGGGTTTGAAGCATGGTTTTGAGCAGCCCGGGCGCTTGCCGCGCTCTGAAGACAACAATGTGAATACGGTGATGTCTTATGCACAGGCGGGCGCACCCAGCACGGATTTGGGAGCTTTTGACATTGCCGCACTACAGTATTTGTATGGCGTGGCGCAAGATCGGGGCGTAGGCGATAACGCCTATGGCTTCGGCCAAAAATGGATTGCAGATGCAACCGGCGATGATACGTTTGATGCGAGTAGTGCGACGAACGGGGTGACCATCGATTTGCGCCCGGGCGCGTGGTCGTATGTGGGCAATGAAGCGTCCGATCAGGCGGCTAGCATTTTGGCAGACGGACAAAGTTTCATTGGCTACACAACGCAGATCGAAAATGCGCTCGGCGGTGTGGGCGATGATGTGCTGCGCGGCAATGCGCTGAACAATCGGCTCGCAGGTGGCGCGGGTGCTGATACCTATGTGTTTGGCCAGGGCGATGGGCAAGACGTGATTGAGGATGCGGATTTCGATAGCCGCGTCGTGCTCGTGGGCGTGGATTGGTCGACGGTGGACTATTCAGACGGCTGGCTGCGCTATGGCAATGGAGAGGATAAGGTGCGTATCGATTTGGATGCACTGGCCGGCTTGGTGCTGCGCGATGCGCAGGGGCATGAGATTAGTTTCACGCATGCCCAGCTCGTGGAAGCTTTCACCCCGATGAGCTCAGACAGTGGCGATTTGAGCCTTTTGCCGTGGACGCGGCAAGGCCGTCTGTTGGGCTCTGGAAATTGGCAAATCACGGGCAATGCCAGCAGCAATGTGCTGCTGGGCAACGCGGGCGACAATGTGCTCGATGGCATGGGTGGGCGCGATCGTGCGCAGGGGGCGGGCGGAAGCGACACTTATGTGTTTGATGCGGCTTTGGGCGGTGTGCTGACGATTGCGGATGACCAGGGCCTGAACCGTTTGCTGATTTCGCATGCAAATCTGGCTGGGATCACGGTGCAGGCTTTCAACGAGCTCGGTGGCGATGTATTTTTGGTGTTCAAAGGTGAGCTGTCAGTGCAAGGCGGGCAGCTGCATGAAACGGGCGACGTGAGTTACATCCGAATCGAGCGTGGTGTTTTCGGGGGAGCGCTTGAGAGCTTGCGTTTTGAGCAATCCACGGCTGTGGTCGCGGGTGTGTCAGACGGGCAGACGTTGAGTTTTGCGCAGTTCGTGGCGCAGCGCACAGATGAGCTGTTCACGCTGGAAAGCATGAGCGATGAGCAAGCCTTGCTGGGCGGCTTTTTGAGAGACAAGTTGATCGCCAACCACGAGAACGTGCTGTTGCAAGGTGGCGGCGGATCAGATGAGCTGGTTGCCAATAGCTTTGGCGCGCGCTTGCGGATCAATGCCGGTGACGGCAACGACACGCTGACGGGTTGGGCGGGCGGCGTTGTTTTGGAATTGGGCGACGGCTTGAGCCTGGGCGACGTTCGCCTGGCCAGACATCGTGAGCGCTTTGAAGAGACACCGGGCATCCCAGAGGTGCGCGAGTCTTTGCGGCTACTGCTCAATGCCGATGGCTCACAGTTCTTGACGATCAATAGTGAGTCAGCCTTATGGCACGTGAAAGACGATACCGGGCAAGCTCTGGGCATGGACGAAATCTTGGCGCGCGGCTTGATCGTGAATGTGATGCCCGGCGATGATTGGGTGGTGGGCACTGGCTACGCCGATGTATTCACTGTGGCCAGCGGCGTTTCTGCTGCGGTACAGGCAGCCGGTAGCACGGGCAATGACCGCTACGAGCTGGAGTCTGGCGCGCAGCTGACCGTTTGGGATAGGGACGGTCAAAACACGGTGAGGTTGATCGGTCATGACCCGAACACTCAAATGACGATCAGCCATGTGCTGAATACCAACGATGTCAAACTATCGTTTGATGACGGCACGCAAGTGATTCTCAAGGAAGCGATGCTGTCGCCGCAAAGCTGGCTGGTGCAAGGCAGTTTGAATGGTGTACTCGTTGCAGAACGGCCCTTGGCTTCGTTTTGGGAGCAAGCCGATGGCATCAGAGTGATGGGCGGCTCAGAGATGGATCAGCTGATGGGTTCACGCGGCGGCGACGATCTGCGCGGTGGCGCAGGCGATGACACACTGACGGGCTTGGCTGGCGACGATTTTCTCGTGGGTGAAGACGGGGACGATCAACTGATAGGCGGCTTGGGTAACGATAGCTTGGTGGGTGGCGAAGGCGCGGACGTCTATGTCATTAACAGAGGCGACGGTATTGACCGGATTGTAGATTTCAACGGAACCTCATCCATCGTTTTGGGCGCTGGCTTAACACGTGCGGCGCTGCAGGTGCAAACGGATTGGAGCAACGGTGACTTGACTTTAAGCTGGGGTGCGCAGTCGCCGGGGCAGAAGTTGGTCATCGCGCAAGGGATGGATTGGGCGCAGTTTGATCTGAAGTTTTCCGACGGCACTCGCATGAACGGTGCAGAAATTGTTGCCATGGGCTCAGCTCCCTTGACGGGGAAGACGGTCTATGGCGACGAGCAAAACAATCGTTTGTTTGGCACGGGCGCAGGCGATTTGCTGCTGGGTCTGGATGGCGATGATTGGCTTAAAGGCGCGGGAGGCAATGACCGGCTGTTGGGTGGGGCAGGGAGCGACACATATGTGTTTAGCGCAGGGGATGGCGCTGATGAAATTGTTGACACACGTGGACTCAGTAAGCTTCGCTTTGATGCCGGTGTTGAATTGGCTCAGGTGAAGCTCGTCCGATTGACCAATGCACAGGGGGCCTTTATTAAGCTTCAGTACACGGCAAACGATTCCGTTTTGCTGGCCGATGATGCACGCTTGCGAGACCTGAAGTTTTACTTTGATGGCAAGGTGGTGTCTGGATCAGAGCTGTTGTTGAATACAGATCAGGCTGGCAAGCTGATAACCGGTACCGTTGGCAATGATTACCTCTTGGGTACGGCTGGCAACGATAGATTCATCAGTTACACCGGCAAGGACTTGCTCAAGGGTGGCAAAGGCAACGACACGTATGTGATAGCAGTTCAAGGTGCGCGAACTGTCATTGATGATAGCCAAGGCAACAACTTTTTGACATGGTCTGCAACGAATGGCGGCAGTGTTCCATTGATGCAGCGTGCTGGCGACGACTTGCTGATTGGCGATGGGGCGGGCAACTCGTCGACCGCGCAGATCAAAGACTTTTACAAGAATGCCAATTCTTGGACCTTCAGCCGCGAAGGCCAACCGTCGCTGGATTTGCGGGTTTTGGCTGCATATCCGCGTGCTCAAAACTCGACACTGGACCGCCGGGAGCTGTTTTATCAGTTCCAGATTTCACCGGCCTTAATCGACATGAGTGTCTATGGAGCCCTGATGGTAAGAACCGGGGAGCCGTACAGCGAAACCAGCCCAGAAGGGGGTGTCGTGACTGCTGATGTGGCGCGTCAGCGGGAGCAGCTGATCACCGACGATAGTGTGGTGTATGCAAGTGGCAATCACGCCTTGTATTGGAGGGACGAGGTTGTCGGCAGTATTACGACGTATGAGACCTTCACCACGACGTCCACGCAATTGGTAGAGGTTTCTCGCACGCGGCGACCGGATGTTCAACTCATGCCCGCCAACCCCAACTCTGTGTACTTCACACGAAGTTCAAATGGCCAATTGGTCGGTGTTACAGCTCCGAATCTACCGCCATTCACCGTTTCCGGTGGCTACGATATTCAATATGAGGCAGTCACAACATCGCAGACGGAAACCGTCGCGCGACAGCGATATCTCTTAAATGCCATAGTTGATGGCCAGGTCATCACGCAAGATATACGGGCACTGGGCGGCGACAACCAGATCATTTTGTCGGGCGCGGCAGCATTGGTTGATGCGGGGGCTGGTAACGACGTGATCACTCGGTTGGATGGCCGAGCCGAAATAGGGCGCACGACGTTTTACTTGGATTCCGAAGGCTTGTATCGCCCGGTTGACGTGAGCGCGACTGAGAGTGCAAGGTCATGGCTTGTGTCTGGCGATTGGCTCTATGGTGCTGACGGCAATGACCGTATTTCCGCCGGCATCGATAATGATGAACTGGGCGGCGGCGCTGGCCACGATGAGCTCGATGGTGGTTTGGGCGGCGATACCTTTTTGCTGGAACGTGACGATGTAGGCAATGATCTGATCGACGACAGCGGCCTAGACACGATCGAAATAACGGTGAGCAGCGGCTATTATGGCCAACTGGACCCAGCTTGGGTGGCCGCGTTGCAGTCGCGCGCGATGAGCGGAAGCATCAGAAGCAATTGGCTCACCGACGGTTGGGTGGATGGCATCAGCGTTTTCGGCACCGATGTATACAAGGCGCGACTGGAGGTGACAGCCGATAACCTGAACATCTTGCGCCAAATCAATGCTGATGTAGGTCAAGCTGAAATGGCCTTTGGCAGTCTTGGCCTTGGTGTGGATGGCACCACGCCTTGGACGAGTCCACAATTGTCCTCAATTGATTTGGATGCTTTGGACGCGAAAACCAAAGTCGTCAACGTGGCCTATGCTAACCAAGGTGTGATGGCGATGCGTCAAGGCGATTTCGATCGTGCGAACATTGATCGCATGGTGTCTACCACGACCGACACTGTGAGGCTCATGGGCGTCAGCATAGAGGATGTCAGCGCGCATTTGTATCGACAATATGTTCGAGGTGCATGGCGATTGTCTGCGCATCTGAACTGGGGCACTGGCAAGGCGCAAGTGATTTTGAGTGAACGCGATGCGGATACGGAAAGCCAAAATTGGCTGCTGGACAAAGCCCCTGGGCAAGACCCGAATCGTTCCAATGATGCAGATGCCGTGTCGTTGCGCACTGGTATTGAAAGATTTGAATTCGACGATGGGACAGTGTTGACTTGGGAAGAGCTTAGGCAGTTGAAGCTGTCAACATCGCAATGGGTGGAGGGGCTCACAAGGCGCCCGGTCGCGGTCGATGATGCGATCTCCGTCATTGAGGATCAGGTGTTGCAGGTGCAAGGGTCTGTACTATCGAATGATGATTTAAGTGGTGCTACGACGAATATGGCAAGCGTTGTGCCGAAGTCGGTGACTGGCACTTGTGGCCGGCTCGATTTGCAGGCCGACGGCAGCTACGTGTACACACTTTTGAATAACACTCCCGCAGTACAAGCCTTGAAACTGGGAAGCGAAGTTACTGAGGTGTTTGACTATGCGTTGATGACGCCCAGTGGCGTGAGCAATGCGCAGATTCGCGTATCAATCACTGGTACGAATGACGGTCCTATCGTGCAAGCGGACACCGCGTCAGTCAGTGAAGACGGCGCTACGGTTGCGACAGGCAATGTGCTAATCAACGATCGCGATCCTGATTCGGGCGACGTGCTCAGCGTAGCCAATGCAGGCAGCTTCCAAGGCACTTACGGCAACTTGCAGTTGAGCTCCAACGGCAGCTACACCTATACGCTGAACAACACAGCCGACAATGTGCAGAGCCTTCGAGCTGGGCAAATGGTGAATGACGTGTTTGCGGTGACTACGAGCGATGGCACAGTCAGCGCAAACACCAACGTGACTGTGACCGTCACTGGCTCTAATGATGGTCCGATTGTTCAAGCGGATACCGCTGCTGTGTCCGAAGATGGCCCAACGGCGGTGATGGGCAACGTTCTCACCAATGATAGCGATGTCGATGCGGGCACGGTGCTCAGTATTCCCAATGCTGGCACTTACCAAGGCACTTACGGCCAGCTTGTGTTGCAAGCCAACGGCAGCTACGCCTACGCCCTGGCCAACAGCAGTGCAGCAGTTCAATCGTTGGGTCAAGGCCAACAAGTGACGGACGTGTTCACCCTGCAAACCACCGATGGCATCGCCACGGCGGCCAGCAGCTTGACAGTCACAGTCACCGGCAGCAACGACGGCCCCGTCGCCCGAGGCGATGTGGCCTCTGTCGCCGAAGACGGCATCGTCTGGGCAACAGGCAATGTGCTGACCAACGACAGTGACGTGGATTCGGGAACGGTACTCAGCGTGGCCAACGCAGGAACCTACCAGGGAACCTACGGCAGTCTGACCCTGCAAGCCAACGGCAGCTACACCTATTCGCTGAACAACAGTTCAAACGCCGTGCAAAGCCTACGCGCAGGCCAACAAGTGCAAGACATCTTCGCTCTTCAAACCACTGACGGCATCGCCCGCGTGGGTAGCAGCCTGACAGTCACCGTGACCGGCAGCAACGACGACCCCGTCGCCCGTGGCGATGCGGCAGCCGTCTTTGAAGACGGAATCGTCACCGCCGCCGGCAATGTGCTAACCGACGACAGCGATGTCGATGCGGGCGATACGCTCAGTGTCTCCAACGCAGGAAACTACACTGGCACTTACGGCACTTTGATCCTGCTAGCCAACGGCAGCTACACCTACCAATTGAATAACAGTTCCAGCGCTGTTCAAAGCCTGCAAGCAGGTCAACAGGTGACGGACACCTTCGCACTGCAAACGAGTGACGGCACGGCAAGTGCAGCCAGTACTTTGACCGTCAATATCACCGGAACAAACGATATTCCAGTGCTAGCCCTCGCTATTGCGGCGCAGAGTGCTACTGAATTCGTAGCGTTTGAGTTGACTTTACCAGCAGGCACATTCACCGATGCCGATGCAGGCGAAACCCTCAGCTACAGCGCCACCTTGGTCAATGGCGGCCCTCTGCCCTCTTGGCTCAGCTTCAATCCGCTCACCCGGCGCTTGCAAGGTGAGCCCGCCTTTGAAGACATCGGCCTCATAGCCATCACCGTCAAAGCCACCGACAGCCAAGGCGCCAGCAGCAGCGCCAACTTCAACCTGAGTGTGAGCCAATCGCCCGAATTGGTGCTGATCGGCACAGCAGGCAATGACACGCTGCGCGGCGCTTCCCGCAACGATCTTCTGGACGGCGGCGCAGGCGTAGACAGCATGCGCGGCGGGCGGGGTGATGACCGCTATGTGGTCGACAACACGGCTGATTTGGTGACCGAATTCTTCAACCAAGGCAACGACAGCATCTATGCCAGCGTCAACTACGTCACCCCCGCCCATGTGGAGAACCTCTTCCTCACTGGCAGCACCGCCCTCACCGCCAGCGGCAACGAACTGAGTAATGTGCTCGTCGGCAATGCGGGCAACAACAGCCTCGCAGGCGGCGCAGGCACCGACCTGCTCGCTGGTTGGCTGGGCAACGACAGCCTAGATGGCAGGCAAGACGGCGATGTGTATGTGTGGAACCAAGGCGATGGCCGTGACACGATCACTGAGAGCAGCGGCAACAGCGGCATCGACATCTTGCGCTTTGGCCTAGGCATCACGCTGGACAGCCTGATGGCACGCGAGTTCACCGACAGCGCAGGCAACCGCCGCCTTTTTATCAGCGTCATCGATCAAGACGGTCAAGAAAGAGCCGACCAAGGCATCGAATTGGCCCTGTCCAGCACTGGAAACTCAGTGATCGAACGCTTTGAACTCACGGCTGCCAACGGCACTGTCAGCAGCTTTAGCTTAAGCCAGATCCAGACCAGCACCGTGAACATCAGTGGCACCAACGGCAACGACACCTTAAGCGGCAGCCGCGCTGATGACCGCATCGCAGGCAGCAATGGCGACGACACGCTGTATGGCCGCAGCGGCAACGATGTGCTCTGGGGCGACAACGGCAAAGACCGCCTTTTTGGCGATGGCGGTGACGACAAACTTTGGGGTGGCAACGACGATGACTGGCTGCAAGGCGGCGCTGGCAACGACGAGATGGGTGGTGATAACGGCAAAGACACCTTGCTCGCGGGCAGCGGCGACGACAAACTCTATGGCGGCAACGATGCTGACCTGCTGGATGGCGGCTCAGGCGCTGATCTGCTGATTGGCGACAACGGCGAAGATCAGCTGTTTGCGGGCGATGGTAACGACACACTGTATGGTGGCAACGACAGCGATGTGCTGGCAGCTGGCGCGGGCAACGACATCATCGATGGCGCTAACGGCATGGACATCATCATCGCTGGCGCGGGCAACGACACCATCACCAGTGGTAACGATACTGACTTTGTGGATGCCGGCTCGGGCAATGATGTGATCGACACCGGCAACGGCGCTGATTTCATCGCGGGCGGCAAAGGCAACGACCAGATCAGCGCCGGGCAAGACAGCGATGTGATTGCCTTCAACCGGGGCGACGGACAAGACACCTTCCTCACCCAAGATTGGCAGCAAGACACCGTGAGCCTAGGCGGTGGCATTCGCTACGCTGACCTGAGCCTCGCCAAAACCGGCAACGATCTGATCCTTCGAACTGGGCAAGGCGATCAAATCAGCTTCAAGGATTGGTATGTGGGCAGCAATGGGCAGCGCAGCAACATCGCACGGCTGCAAATGATTACTTCAGCCTCTGGCGGGGATTTCAATGCCAGCAGCGCCGACAAACTCGTCAATAAACGCGCTGTGCTGCTTGACTTTACCAAGCTGGCCAGCGCCTTTGATGCAGCACGTGCCAGCAATGCAACGCTTGCTAGCGGCTGGACACCGTCCAGCGCCAACCTGAGTGCAGCCTATGTGAGCGGCAATAACACCCAGACCATCGGCGGTGATCTGGCCTGGCGCTATGCCACGTTGAACTCAACCAGCGTGGCCAGCTTAGGCCAAGAAGCCAGCTACGGCAACTTGAACGCGGCCGGGGTGCGCACCGCCCTGAGCGATATGGGCAGCTGGCGCAACTGGACGCAGGATGCGCCTGCGCCCGTGAATCCTTGGATTGCCCTGCAAGCGGGCATCAGCCTGATTGTGGAACAACCCACGGGTGCCAATCCCACGCTCACACCAATGGCAGCGCTCACGCAAGAGCAGTTGATCACGCAAGCGCTGGGCAGCCAGCAGCAGCTCACGGGCATGGCTCGGCCCGGCTGGGTTTGAAGCGAGGGGAAAGGGCTTGCGAGAATGTGTTCATGAAAATCTTGTTTGCCACAGAAGCCAATGAAGGCCTGGGCCATCTGGCTCCTTGGCTGGGCTTTTTTGAAACCGCTGCGCAAGTGGGCTGGCAGCTGCATGTGGCATGCCCTGATGCAACAGCAGCTCAAGCGCGCTTTGCGAATGCAGATGTCTCGTGGCAAAGGGCGTGTATTCCCGCTGATAGACCCGCGCAGCACACAACTCATCCTAGAACCGTGGCGCACTGTTGGGAAGAATTGCTGGTCAACTTGGGCTATGGTCTAGCGCCAGCGGTGCACGCTTGCTTGGCGCAATGGCAATCGCTGCTGTATCGACTCAAGCCAGATCTGCTCATAGCCGATTACGCACCACTGGCGATGCTGGCTGCAAAAGCGCTGCGCATCCCGCTGGTGCAGGCGGGCGGGGGCTATTGCGTACCGCCAATCACGCCTAGCGCGGAGCCAATTTGGCTGCCGCAAACGCTGTTGTACCCTAAGCCAAGCGCATTGCCAGCTTCGTCCATTCAGGCTGCTAAGCAAGCGCAACAGACCTTGTTGCTGGCATGGAACGCAGCGCTTCAATCCGTGGGCAGTTCTCATCACATCATTCATGCTTCGGAGATTTTTGCTTACCCGCTACAGAGATGGGTGATGTCGGACCTGGCCTTGGACCACTATGCTGGCTTACAGCCTGAGCGCGGCGCAGTACACATGGGCTTGCTTGCTTTAAAGCCCTTAGGCCAAACGCTGGCGCAAGTCGCATCGCAATGGCTGGGTGCGCAGGCAGATCAAAAGCGCGTGTTGTGCTACCTTAAGCCGTCCACGCCTAATCTAAACCACATCGTGCAAGCGCTACGTGCAAGCGAGCATTCGGTACTGTTTTTGGGCTTGGATGCGCAATCCCCAAAACTTTCGTCAAGTTTTAAAAACAAAGCGTCGAAGCTCGTTTTTGCAAGCCAAGGCGTTGATTTACCAAGCGCCTTTGCGCAATGCGATGTTTTCATCACCAACGGCGGCCTGCACAGCCTAGGCCATGCGCTGGCGCGGCAAATCCCCTGCGTGTTGATTCCTGAGCAGATGGAGCAAGCGCTATTGGCCGCCCGGTTGATGGGGCGAAACGGTGTCCACCTTGTATTTCAGCCGCATGAATTCACAGCACAATTACGCCAAGCCTTGGCAACTGGCACAACACCAGCACGATCTGCCAGATGTGAGAGCACAGGCAGATCAAGCACCGAAGATGCACTGATCGCGCGGCTGAAGCTGATCATTGGCAGCGAGCAGCTTGCTTCTGTAGCCTAAGAGTAAAGTTTATAGAAAAGGACTATTCATGTAGTACTGCGATGGTTGCCAGCATCTTCAACAACTCACCGAACCTATTGCCAGTAGAACTCTGCACAATACAACCCCCTATACGCCCGCGTCATGACTATTCATTACCCTGCTCCTGCGCTCGACCCCCTCGCCCACGACTTCCGAGCCGATCTGCTGACCATTCAGCAAAGCCCGCCTGCCAAATGGCCGCGCGGACTCTTGCTGGCCATCTGCGCTTTGGTGGGCTTGCTCATCCTGTGGGCCTTCTTTGCCAAACTCG
>JANMHJ010000030.1:0-10451 GCA_031375105.1 Variovorax sp. | reverse complement strand
TCGCTCAACCCGGATACGGTGGTGGCGACTTGGCAGGCGCTAGCAAAGTAATTTACAATATTACCCATACTTTTAAATGTGGGTCGTATGCATGAAAACTACTGTCGAAATTTCTGATGTGCTTTTTGAGCGCGCTCGTGCTGCGGCCAAGCAGCGCGGCACGAGTTTGCGGGCTTTGATTGAGGCTGGTTTAAACAATGTTTTGGCAGGCTCAGAGAGTCTGAAATCAAGACCCGTATTGCGCGATTTCAGTTTCGGTGGGTCGCCGGGTTCCTTTGATTTGCCGATTGATAAATCGCTCAACAACAGGCAGTTCGAAGTCATTGATGGCGAGCTCGTGAAGATCACGCGATGATTGCGCTCGACACGAATATGTTGGTGTACGCGCATCGAACCGAGATGAGCTGGCATGTTCCCGCCAAGAAACTGATTGAGGAGTTGTTTGACGGGGATGCGCCTTGGGCCATTCCTGTAGCTTGTGTGCATGAGTTTTTGTCAGTTGTGACGCGCATACCCAATCCAACTTCCACTCAGCATGCGCTGAATCAAGTCAAAGCATGGCTATTTTCGCCATCCGTTCGATTGCTTCACAGCACCGAACAGCATGTAGTCACGCTTGAGCGAGTGATTGAAACAGGTCAAGCGCGTGGCGGACAAATCAATGATGCGCGCATTGTGGCGATTTGCTTAGAACACGGCGTACGCGAACTGTGGACTGCTGATCGCGACTTTGCACGCTATGCGCTTTTGCCCAGCAGAAATCCATTGCTTCAGGCCTGAAGCGCGCTCCACATCTCTTTGTCCCGCGCCGCTGTCCAAATGCGTGGGTTCTTGATGCCGCTGGCTTCGTCGTAGGCGCGGCTCACGTCGAAGGGCAGGCAGTGTTCGTAAATGAAGACGTGGCCGAAGACGGGGTCCATGCTTTTGCGTGTGTGCGCCATCGCATCTTTGAGATTGAGCTTTTGCGCCACGGCTTCTTGGCCTGCGCGATAGAGGGTTTCGACCCAGCGTTTGGTGTAATCTAGCGCTTTATGTACATCGGCTTTGCCTTTCATGGCTTCGCCTCGACCGGGCACGATGTAGGTGGCTTCTAGTTTGCGCAGTGCTTCAAGCGTGGCGGGCCATTCGGCGAGCTGCGCATCGCCGGTATAAACGCCGGCTTCGTATTCGACCAAATCGCCGCTGAAAAGCACGCCCTCGGATTCCACCCAAGCAATTGTGTCGCCGCGCGTGTGGCCCATGCCAGGATGCCAGATTTCTACCACCACGCCACCGAGGTTGATCGACAAGCTGCCTTGCCGGCCAGGCTTGCCATCGCCAATCACCATGCTCGGCCAAGTGAGGCCGGGAATGCTGTCGGCACCTTGAAAGAGGCGAGGGAAGCGCTCGATTTCGCTTTGCATGTCTTGCGCGCCGCGCTCGCGGATGAGCTCCAGCGTGCCTCGGCTCGCTATGATTTCCGTAGCACCTTCGGCAACATAGGCGCTGGCCCCGAGCACTCTCACCGCATGGTAGTGGGTCAGGAGCACGTATTTGATGGGTTTGCTGGAGACAGTGCGGATTTGTCGGATGAGATCGCGTGCCATCGCTGGAGTGGCGGTGGCATCGCTCACCATGATGTAGTCGTCGCCAATGATCACGCCAGAATTCGGGTCGCCTTCAGCGGTGTAGGCCCAGCAGTGCTTGGAGAGTTGCTCGAAGGTGATTTTCTTGGCGCTGAGATCGGATTGGCTGGCGAAGGCTTTGGACATGTTGTGTTCCTGCTGGATGTCTGGTTGATTTCGATTGTAATTTACCTAAACGTAATGCGTTTCTTATTGGTGAATTTTGTGTTGCCTCTGGTTGATTGAGCATCGTAGCGCGTTGGCCTGAGCGAGCCGCCTGCGCTTGGGCTATCCCACTTTGCTCGTGTCACCCGGATCGGGCTTCGCCCGCTCCTCCTTCTTTACCTCGCCAAGCGGGATAGCCCAAGCGCAGGCGGCTCGCTCAGGCGGTGGTTGGCGAGGGAAGTACTGATCTCAGCATATCGAGCGGCTTTGAAGTAGTGATCGTCAAGCTCGCGGCCGCTCTATGCAACAAGAAACCCCTAGAGCACGGAAGTTCAAGCCAAATAGCCCACTACCCGTTATAAAATCTGCGCAGAGTGCTACGAAATTAATAGCGATCAGTTACTAAATGCTGCAATCCCCGTGATCGCCCGCCCCAAAATCAGCGCATGGATATCATGCGTGCCTTCATAGGTGTTGACCACTTCGAGGTTCACCAAATGCCGCGCCACGCCGTATTCATCCGAGATGCCGTTGCCGCCCATCATGTCGCGTGCCATCCGGGCAATGTCCAAAGCTTTGCCGCAGGAATTGCGCTTCAAAATTGACGTGAGCTCCACGTTGGCGATGCCTTCATCCTTCATGCGACCTAAGCGCAGGCAGCCTTGCAGGCCGAGGCTGATTTCGGTCAGCATGTCAGCGAGTTTTTTCTGGATGAGCTGATTGGCGGCCAAAGGGCGGCCAAATTGTTTGCGGTCGAGCACGTATTGGCGGGCACGCGCGTAGCAGTCTTCCGCAGCACCCAATGCGCCCCAGGCGATGCCGTAGCGGGCAGAATTCAGGCAGGTAAACGGGCCTTTCAAGCCGCGCACTTCAGGAAAGGCGTTTTCTTCGGGGCAAAACACGTTGTCCATCACGATCTCGCCTGTGAGCGAGGCTTTGAGACCGACTTTGCCGTGAACGGCGGGAGCGCTTAAACCCTTCCAGCCTTTCTCCAACACAAAGCCGCGAATCGCGCCTTCGTCGTCTTTCGCCCAGACCACGAACACATCCGCAAACGGGCTGTTGGAGATCCACATTTTGTTGCCTGTGAGCGCATAGCCGCCAGCCACTTTGCGAGCGCGGGTGATCATGCTGGCCGGGTCAGAGCCGTGGTCGGGCTCGGTGAGGCCGAAGCAGCCGATGTATTCGCCGGTGGCTAATTTTGGAAGGTATTTTTGCTTGGTGGCTTCATTGCCAAATTCAAAGATCGGCACCATCACCAACGAGCTTTGCACGCTCATCATCGAGCGATAGCCAGAATCGACCCGCTCCACTTCGCGGGCCACGAGGCCGTAGCACACGTAATTCAAACCCGAGCCGCCATAGGCTTCAGGAATCGTTGCGCCGAGCAAGCCCAAAGCGCCCATTTCGCGGAAGATCGCGGGATCGGTGTTTTCGTTGCGGAAGGCATCCACCACACGACTGGCCAGCTTGTCTTGGCAATAAGCGCGGGCGGCTTCTTGCACTTGGCGCTCATCTTCTGTGAGCTGAGCGCTGAGGTTGAATGGGTCTTCCCAACTGAAGGGGGATTTTTGTGGTTTGGCCATGTGTGGCTCCAAAAAAAGATCGCTAAAGACAATACTTTAGGCTTAAAGTAATTATGCCTGATGGGGCACGGGTTGAAGCGTGGCGAGGGTCTGCGCGACGAGCTGCGCTGTCGCCTGTGTGGCATCCAGCACGATCACGTTGGATTCGTTGCTCGGGTCTTCCAGGGTCGCGAACTGACTTTCCACCAAAGTATCCGAGAAAAAATGCCCCGCCCGGCTGCTCACTCGCCGCTGCGCCTCTTCGCGCGTGACGTGCAGGTAGGCGAATTTCAATTTGGCTGTTTCGTCACCCGCTTCGCGCAGCACATCCCGATAACTGCGCTTGAGCGCCGAGCAACCGATCACGCAGCCTGCTGAGTTTTCAGAAATCAGGGTAGAAAGCGTTTGCAGCCAACCCACCCGATCCGCATCATGCAGCGGCGTGCCCGCAGCCATCTTCGCCTTGGCCTCCACGCTGTGAAAATCATCGCCCTCAATCCAAGGCAAAGCCAGCTCTTTCGCCAAAGCCTGCCCAAATGTCGATTTGCCGCATCCGGCCACACCCATCACCACGATTGTTGTCATGGCTTGAGTTTAAGGCAGTGAAACTGATCAGTAACTGAGTTTGGCCACTTCATCCCCGCGCCCGGCGCTGGCGTTGTCTTTCAGGGCTTTGGTGAGGATGCCGGTGATCACGTTGGCGAAATATCTTGCGCCCCAAGATTGGTAGCGCTGCTCGTCTTCGGGCGTGAGCGCGAGCACGCCGGCGCATTTGCCTGCGCGCACGATGCCTTTCACGCCTTTTTCGATCATGGCTTGCACTGCTGGGTCGTAAAAGCGGTTCTCAAAACCCATGCTGTGCGCCAAATCATTCGGGCCGATGAAGACGGCATCCACACCGGGTGTGCTGGCAATTTCGAATGCAGCTTCAATCGCGGGCACGGTCTCGAGCATGAGCACGAGCATCACGTCTTGGTTGCTTTTCTCGTTGTGCGCCGCGCCGCCAAATGCGCCGTAGCCTGCGGCTCGCACGGAATAGGCACAGCCGCGTTGGCCGCTGATGCCTGGATACCCGGTGCTGCGTGGGTAGCGCACTTTGTCGGCAATCTCTTGCGCGTGCTGGGCATCCCTGATCATGGGGATTTGTAGGCCGCTCGCTCCAGCATCCAGCGTGCGGGCGATGTCGTGCTCCAAGCAGCGCACCAAGGCGGGCAGGCCGCTGGCGCGGGCGGCGCGCAGCATGTGCTCGGTGGTCTCTAGGCCCGCGCTGCCGTGTTCGTTGTCAATGATGGTGAATTCATAGCCTGCAAAAGCCGTCATCTCCACCAAGGCGGGTGAGGCCAAGCCGTTAAAGAGGCCGCGCAGGGGTTTACCGCTTTGAAAGAGGGTGCGCAAACCCGCGTCGATAGGATGAATCATGGTGGTGTGTCTCAGAGGGGTTAAAGTGTTGTTTTGGAAGTATTTTAGGGTATTACCCGGCATAGAATATGCGCAGAACGCTATGAAATTGATAGTGACCAGTGTTCTGCGACGATCAGATCACTCTTTCACTAACCAAGTCTTGAAATAGCCGCTAAACTCCCCACCTCCTTGCATTCGCAAACTGGATAGATCATCATGGCCTTGATTCCTGCTACCATTCTTACTGGCTTCCTCGGGAGCGGCAAAACCACGCTGCTCAAGCGCGTCTTGCAGGAGGCGCATGGGCAGAAAATTGCTGTCATTGAAAACGAATTTGGCGAAGAGAATATCGACAGCGATATTTTGGTGAGCGACACCACCGAGCAAATCATCCAGATGAGTAACGGCTGCATCTGCTGCACCATCCGCGAAGATTTGCGCACCACACTGCGTGATCTGGCTGAGAAAAAGCGCAAAGGCGAGCTCGATTTTGAGCGCGTCGTGATTGAAACCACGGGCTTGGCAGACCCTGGCCCGGTCGCGCAAACCTTCTTTATGGATGATGAAATCGCCGAGCAATATTTGCTCGATTCCATCCTCACCTTGGTCGATGCCAAGCATGCCGCGAATCAGCTCAACGACCGCCAAGAGGCGCGTCGCCAAGTCGGGTTTGCGGATCAAATCTTCATCAGCAAGAGCGATTTGGTGGCCAAAGACGAGGTGGACGCGCTGATTCACCGCTTAAAGCACATGAACCCCCGCGCTCCGATGCGCACGGTGAATTTTGGCGATGTGAAGCTCAGCGAAGTGTTTGATCTGCGCGGTTTCAATTTGAATGCCAAACTCGATATTGACCCTGATTTCCTCAAAGAAGACGATCACGATCATGGACACAAGCACGATGATCACGAGCATGGCGAACATTGCGATCACCCTTCACATGCCAACGATAAAGATCACGATCATGCCGGTCATGGGCATCACCATCACCACGACGACGATGTGAAAAGCTTCGTTTTCCGCTCTGAAAAGGCCTTTGATCCTGCCAAATTAGAAGATTTCTTAGGCGCGATTGTCAATATCTATGGCCCACGTATGCTGCGTTACAAAGGCGTATTGCACATGAAAGGCACCGAACGCAAAGTGATTTTCCAAGGTGTGCACCAGCTCATGGGCTCGGATTTGGGCCCGAAATGGGAAGAAAGCGAGAATCGCCTGAGCAAAATGGTTTTTATTGGCCTAGATCTGCCTAAAGACATCTTTTTGCAGGGTCTGGAGCAATGCCTTGTGTGAGGGCGTCTGGGTACGGCCTGTGAGGCCAAGTTTTCGTGATTTTTTGATGAATTGTGACTTTGGAGATAACCGTGATCGATGTATTTTTCAAAATGATGGGATTGAGGGTAAGTAAGTCGCTACAATCGCGCGCCGATGACACATCGGTGGATCACCAGAATAGCGGTATAAATCTGAATGATTCAGCAAGCAGGCAGGGCTCTTTCAAGGCCCAAGCCGCAACCGCGAGGAGACAAGACGTGAAAGCCCCAGCCAAAAAGTCCAAAGTGGTGAACAAAACAGGTACCAAGTCAGTGGTCAAAGCCAAGCCAGCGGCCAAACCGTTGGCAAAAAAGCCAGCTGCCAAACCCATAGCCAAGCCAGCGATAGCCAAGCCCGCCCCAAAAGCAAGCTCTAAAGTTGCCTCTAAATCCGTCTCCAAACCTCCATCCAAAGCCCAGCCAGCTGCCAAACCAGCTTCCAAGCCCGTGGTCAAAGCCCAGCCCAAGGCGGCTGCTAAACCTGTTGCTAAGAAAGCAGTTGTCAAGCCCGTGAGCAAAGTCAATACCAAAATGGCGGCGAAAGTCGCCAGCAAAACCGCCGCTAAAGCACCCGCTAAAACACCCGTCAAAGCGCCTGCAACAAAAGCTTCGAAAGCAGTCTCCCCACCAGCTGCCAAGCCAGTTGTCAAAACACCCAGCAAAGCGCCGGTCAAAGAGGCTGCCAAACCTGCCGTCAAACCCAATTCCAAATCAGTGACCCAACCTATCGCTCCAACCAAAGCTGCGGCAAAATTGCCTGCAGTTTCCGCGCCAACCCCCGCCAAACCGGTGGCTGCGCCCCCGCCACTACCCAGGCCAACCAAAGCTGGCTCGCGTGTCGTCCCCTCGTATGCGCCCAGCGCCGCTAATGCATCTCCCCACGGAGGCAATACAGCGGCCAAAGCCAGCTTCACCCTGTCCGCTCCCGTTCTTGCACCGCCTCCCCAGCTCGTCGTCAAAAAAGACCCCAAACTCGCTGCCAACTGGAAAACCAAAACGGCTGAGCAGCTCACCGACCAAGAAGCCATCGCTATGCCCGACAGCGAATACATGAATGCCAAACAACTGGCTTTCTTTCGCTTGAAGCTCGTGGTCTTGAAAAATGGTATTTTGTCCAATGCTGGCGCAACCACTGAGCATCTGCGCGAAGACACCTCCATCGTGCCCGATCCCGCTGATCGCGCCACAATTGAGGAAGAGCACGCGCTTGAGCTTCGCACGCGTGACCGCGAGCGCAAGTTGCTCAAGAAAATCGAGCAATCCATCGCCAGCATTGATGCGGAAGAATATGGCTACTGCGATGAAACAGGTGAGCCGATTGGCGTGCCTCGCCTGATTGCTCGCCCCACTGCCACGCTGTCGCTGGAAGCACAGCAGCGGCGCGAGCTCAAGCAAAAGATGTTTGGCGATTGATCTTCCTGGCACATTTGCGAACTAGGACTTTTCAGACCGACTGATTCAGGCTAGACTTCCCACTTACATCCTTATTCATGGCAAAAGACGATACCTCACCTGCTGGCTTGTTTTCCAAGATGGTGAAGTTCGTGCGCAGCCCGGGCACGCAGTGGAATGATCTAGATGATCCCAGCTCAGCCAAAGATGGCTCCCTGAGCAAGCAAGCGCTCAAGGAAATGATTGAGCGCAAACGGCGCAATGATTTTGTGCGAAAGCGCGAATTTGACATGCTGCGCAAGCTGCGCAGGCGCGAAGCCACCGGGGCAGGCGCATCCGATGGCGGCGGCGCACGCCCCTCCTTCTTCCAAAGCTCGATGCCCTCGCGCCCAGATGACCGCGCGATGACGCTCAAGAAGATTGACGAGATCGAGGCTCAAATGTCCATGCAATGGTGGAAAACCAAGCATGGCACGGCAGGTGGTGTGGGTGCATCGACGGTGAGCCCAGGTTCTGAATTCTCGGCTTCTGACCTGCCCTCTCGGCCTGCGGCCCCCAGCGCAGCAGCCAAATCCGCTGCTGCCAGCAACAATTTAGCCTATGCCCGCACCGCGCCAGACGATATACAAAATGGCCTAGCTCAAAGCGCGGCCAAATTCACGCCTGATGCAGCGCCTCAAGGCGCTGGCATTCCGCCGGCACCGGCCCATGTGCCGATGGTGACAGCGCGTGTGGCATCTGCGTCACTCACACCCGCCCCACCTGCTTCACCTCGTTTTGCAGATGTGCCTGCGGTCAAGCCCGCTTTGAACTCCGCGCCCAATTCAGCGCCCGCCAGCCCAGCTTCAGCTGCTGCCTCGCCGTTTTCTACCCCAGCAGCTGCTGCAGACGATGACAATTCCTTAGATTTCACAACCGATTTCACGTCAGCCGCCAAGCCCGCTATCAAGCCAACGCCTTTTTCCACTGCATCTTCAACGCCGCTTGCTGCGCCTGCTGCTACTCCTGTCGCCCCCGTCGCTGCCAAGCCCGTCGCTCCCACCAAACCTGCTGCTGCGCCCTTCGCAGCCAAGTTGGGCGGCATCATGGGCGGCCTAGCCGCCTCCTACGATGCTTCTGGCTCGGCCAGTGGTTTTTCTGCATCCAAGATGTATGCGCTCGAAGTCGATGAAGTGCAGCATGACCCCGAATTGGAAGAAGCCGCCATCCGTTTTGCCAATGGCGACGACGGTGGCGCTGAGAGTGGTTTGCTTGAAGCCATCAGTGCGCGTGGCCCGCGCCATCAACACGAAGAAACGTGGCTCACCTTGTTTGATCTGTACCGCGCCACAAGCCAATATGATCGCTTTGAAAGCCTCGCCATTGATTTCGCCAGCAAGTTTGGCCGCTCTGCGCCCATGTGGTTTTCCATTCCAGACATGGTGAGCAAAATGGCGGGTGCCGAACCTGCCGCCCCTACAGGTCTGCGCAAAGCCGACTGGAAAAGCCCAGCGGTTTTCGGTATCCAAACCTTGGCAGCGCTCAACGCTGCATTGGCCAAAGCTGCTTCGCCTTGGACTTTGGACTGGTCTTCCTTGCAATCTATTGATGACAATGTGGTCGCGCCATTGGCCAAGCTCTTTCTTTCTTGGGCCGGGCAGCCCGTGCAACTGCGTGTGGCCCATGCAGACAAGCTGGAAAACGTCTTGCGCCAAGGCACGCCTTCGGGTGTGCGCAGCGTTGATCAAGAGCGCTGGAATTTGCTCATGGCCTACATGCGCGTCTCGCATCGGCCTGATGAATTTGAGTTGGCCGCGCTGGATTTTTGTGTCACCTACGAAGTCTCGCCGCCCTCATGGGAAGGCGCCCGATGCGATTTCAAATCCTTGGATGCAGAAGGCAACACCGGTATGGGCCAGACTCTGATCGGTGAAGCGGTGCATGATTCCATCGTCTCCGAAATGCAATCTGAAGCGGGTTCGTCCATGATGACAGCGCAGATGGCATCGGTTGAACTGTCGGGCCAGATCATGGGTGAGCCCAAGCCGGTGCTCGACAAGCTCGAAGCTCGCCTGACAGGGGCAGATGTGATGATTATTTCCTGCGCAAAGCTGGTGCGGGTCGATTTTTCCGCTGCAGGCAGCTTGCTCAACTGGGTCACTGCTCGCCAATCTGAGGGCCGTATTGTGCAGTTCACCGACGTGCATCGTTTGGTGGCTGCTTTTTTCCACGTCATTGGTATCAGTGAGCATGCCAAGGTGAGCACGCGGGTCGATTGATTTTTTCTCTCGCAGGTGGGCTGCCCCGAATGCAGCGCCTGCGCCAACGCGGATTCATTGCCATGGAACAATTTCACGGAACCACCATCATCAGCGTGCGCCGCAAGACGGAAAAGGGCTGGAGCGTTGCCATTGGCGGTGACGGTCAAGTCACGCTAGGCAACATCGTTGTCAAAGGCACCGCCCGCAAAGTGCGCAAGCTCTATCACGACAAAGTGCTCGCTGGCTTTGCCGGAGCTACAGCCGATGCCTTCACGCTCTTTGAGCGCTTTGAAGGTAAGCTAGAAAAACACCAAGGCCATTTGGTGCGCGCGGCCATTGAGCTGACCAAAGACTGGCGCACCGACCGCGTCTTGCGCCGCTTGGAAGCCATGCTCGCCGTGGCCAACCACGAAGCCTCCTTGATCATCACCGGCAACGGCGACGTGCTCGAACCCGAGCACGGTATCGTGGCCATCGGCTCAGGCGGCGCCTATGCGCAGGCGAGCGCAAAAGCTTTGCTAGACAACACTTCGTTGAGCGCGCCTGAGATTGTGAAAAAGTCGCTCGAAATTGCTGGTGAGCTGTGCATCTACACGAACATGCACCACACGATTGAGACTTTAGATTAGCTCAGTAGTGTCCCAACGTTTTTCAGAGGAGAGAGAGCTGTTTGTGCTCTATATCCCGATTTAAATTTGCTGGGGTTGTTGTAAGTAGTTGATTGATAGGGACATTTTCAAACATGGTCAAGCTCAAGATTTGTAGGATTTC
>JANMHJ010000072.1:0-22275 GCA_031375105.1 Variovorax sp. | reverse complement strand
TAGAATTTCAAAATGCACCGCTCAAAAAATCAACGCATCAGAACGCCGCATACGCCACGATCAGAGGTGAGGGAATGGTTTGGGCACCCTCCAAAACGCTCCCTCACTGTGTGTGCGATGGTTTTTTTACAGCCTCGTTAGAACTCAAGCCAATGCTTCGAAGATCCACATTAACAATCTTGGCCGGCTTCGTCACAGCTTGTGCCGAAAACAAACCGCCAAGCTACTACAAACCGGGCCCGATGGTGCCGCTACAGGATCCATTGCCGGGCTTGGCCGTGGTGTATCTGTTTCGGGCACCTCATGATTTGGATCCCTTCCACATGGAGATTGATCAGAAGCCTCCCTTTGTCCTTAACTCAGGGAGCTATACGGTGCTGTCGTTTGCTCCAGGGGAGTACGGGATGAGAGGCACCGCGACAAGCCGCTTCGGAACGAAATCGCAGGCGTTTCAGCCCACTCTACTCAGGTTGCGAGAGGGCCAGCGCATTTTCCTCTACGTCTCGGGTGAGAACGACAGTTCGTTCTTCTTGAACAGCATCGTTCCGATTGGTCGCGGGGGTGTTCTTGTTGACGGCGGCATCCGAGCCTCGACGGTTGCGGGCACAAGGTCTTGGAAAGAGTGCAGCGAGATCGATGCGCAGGGCTTCATTTCAGCATCGAAGCTACAACTGGTCGAATGAGTTCTAACATTGCAGTCGACACGAACGTCCTATCGGCGGACTTTCTCCCGCCTACTGGTCGCCAGTCACTTCTACGTTAACTCACTACACAGCGGAAACCACCGCGATTTTCAAGCGTAATTGGCCTCTGGCCGGCATGAATATTGCGCGATATGCCACGAATTCAATAGTGTTCAACGCCTCACTCATAACGTCAACCCGCTGCGTGATGGGTCTGAAAAAACGAAGGCTTTCTTGGTTGAGCGCGGCCAGTCAAGGTCATCACGCTACAAAAGATGGCAGCTCGGGGCGAGCGGCACAGTGATCCTAAAAAGAAAGCCCTCGGCTTTTTCGGGCACGTCGCGGAGCAGGCGAGCGGGTGGTGTGGAGGCGAAGCGGTTGTGTGCAATCACTCTACGCAGAAAATACAATTGATACGAAATCGATAGCAAACTACGCAGATTCCATGCCGGCGAGTAGCCGTTTTAACTTCAAAAATCCCACCAGGGCAGCACTTGTGTCATCTTCAGCACTTTGCCGCTTTCCAAAGGCGCGTAGCCTGCGATCTTGGACAGCTCACGCAGCCATGCGGCGCTTTTGAGCTGTTTGGCGAGCAACTGCACCGCAGGATCGTCCAATGCCTGGGCATGGCAAACCAAGGCATAGCGCTCTTGCACGAGTGGTACGAAACCGACGCCCAGCGCGGCTGCTGCGGCTTCGATACCGAGAGCAGCATCTGCCCTACCCTGCGCCACGGCAAGCGCAGCGGCTTGGTGGGAGGGCTCGGATTTTTTGTAGCCTGTGAGGGCCGCTTTCGCAATGCCCTGCTCAGCCAGCAATTCGTCGAGCAACACGCGCGTGCCTGTGCCTGCAGGGCGGTTGACGAAGCGCAGGCTGCGGCTTGTCACGTCTGCCAAGCTTTTGATCTTCAGTGGATTGCCTTTAGCCACGATCAGGCCTTGGCTGCGCTGCACGAAGCCTAGGATTTTGTGTTGACCGGGTATGAGCAGGTTTTTATAAGTGCGTGCAGCGAGTGAATCAGCTTGCGCGGGCAGGCGCGTATGAAAGCCGGCCACAAGGCAGCGGCCATCGTTCAATGCTCTGAGCGCGTCTAAGCTGCCTGTGAAGCTGATGTCTAGATGCAGCTTGGATTTGGCGGCGTGGGTGCGCAGACGCGAGAGGGCTTCGTCGTGGCTGGCGTGCAGCGCGATCACGTGGGCGCTGGGGTCAAAAGCCAACGCCAAGCCGCGCTCTAGCTCGGCTTGCAGGGCTTCGATTTGGGGGGCGAGTCTGGCAAGTGCTTGGGCTTCGGCATAGATCAGGCGCTGGGCAAAGGGCGTGAGCTGCGCGGCTTGGCCCCGCTCCCATATGAGCAGCGGCTGCCCCAATGCTTTTTCCCAGCGTTTGAATTCGCCCCACACGTGGCGATATGACAAGCCGAGCGCTTTTGAAGCCGCCAGAATGGAGCCGCTCTCAGAGACTGCACGCAGGGTGGTCAGCATGAGATTGCTCAAGGCGCTATGGCCTGCTGTGTCGTTGCTCAGGTTGTAGCTTAGATGGATGTGCTGCATTTCGCTTAGTGTATTGCTGTTGCTGTTGCTGGTGTAGCTGTGAGATCGCGCGACCTGTGCGCTTTGCTCCGTGTCCCCCGGCGGCGGTTGGTTTTGATTTCTCTCCGGGTATTTCGTTTCGCCGCCTCCTCCTTTACCTACGCAAAGCGCACAGGTCGCGCGATCTTGCTATCGAGGTAGCGGTCGACGAGTGGGGGAAACCTGGATCGCAGCCATCGACATGGCGTATCCACCGCAGTGAGGTAAAGGAGGAGCCGAAGGCGGGGGACACGAATGGAGGTGGGTGCGCCGTGGCGATGGCGGGCTCAGTGGCAATCTGCGAGAGAAACATATCAGAACCCCCTAACAGCAGTAGGAAACCCAGCAAGGGCACAATAGAAGAATGACAGAAAACCTCCAAAAATCCCTGATGTGGTTTCGCCGTGATTTGCGAGCAACCGACAATGCGGCGCTGTATCACGCGCTGAAAAGCAGCAAGCATGTGTATTGCGTGTTTGTGTTTGACAAAGAGATTTTGGATGCGCTGCCGCGCCAAGACCGCCGAGTGGAATTCATCCGTGAATCTTTGGTGGATTTGCAGACGCAGTTGCAAAAAATGGCGGGTAAAGATGCACCCATGCTGATCGTGCGCCACGCTTGGGCCAACGAGGAGATTCCGCGCTTGGCAAAGCAGCTCGGCGTGCAAGCCGTGTTCACCAACCACGACGACGAGCCGCAGGCTGCTGCACGCGATACAAAAGTGCGCGGTGCGTTGGCTGATCTGGGTGTGAGCTTTCAGACCTACAAAGACCATGTGATTTTTGAGCGCAGTGAGGTGCTCACGCTCAGCGGTGGCTCTTATGGTGTGTTTACGCCCTATAAAAATGCTTGGCTCAAGAAGGTGGATGATTATTTCCTCAAAGCTTATGCGGTAGAAAAATACGCTGCCCATTTGGCTGCTGCGCCAGAGGCTCTTGCTCAGGGTGTGCCTACTCTGGCCGAGATTGGCTTTGAGCCCACAAATCTTGCCACGCTCAAAATTCCCACTGGCAGCGCAGGCGGCCAAGCCTTGTTTGATGACTTTCTGCATCGCATAGATCGCTACGACGAAACGCGCAATTTCCCCGCTGTCAAAGGCCCGAGCTATCTGAGCGTGCATCTGCGCTTTGGCACGGTGAGCATTCGCCAGCTCGCACGTGAGGCGCATAAGCGTGCCTTCCCACGAGCAAGCATGGGCGAAGGCACGCAAGGCACCGAGGGCGCGCGAGTGTGGCTTTCAGAACTGATTTGGCGTGATTTTTATGTGCAAATCTTGCACCACCATCCGCATGTGGCCCAGGGCGCTTTCAAGAAGGAATACGACGCGATTGAGTGGGAGAAAGGCAACCCAGCGAAAGCGCTTTTCAAAGCCTGGTGTGCTGGGAAAACGGGCTACCCGATTGTGGATGCCGCGATGCGCCAGCTCAATGAAACCGGCTACATGCACAACCGCCTGCGCATGGTGGTGGCGAGTTTTCTCACCAAAGACCTTGGGTTGGATTGGCGTTGGGGCGAAAAATATTTCGCTGAGCAACTCAATGATTTCGATCTGAGCGCCAACAACGGCGGCTGGCAATGGGCATCATCGAGCGGCTGCGATGCGCAACCTTACTTCCGTATTTTTAACCCCACGAGCCAGAGCGAGAAATTCGATGCGCAAGGCAAATTCATCCGCCGCTATGTGCCTGAATTGGCTAAGCTACCCGATGCCGCGCTGCATGCGCCATGGGATGCCAAACCGGTTGACTTGGCCGCTTCTGGCATCACGTTGGGCACAGATTATCCCCAGCGCTGCGTGATTCACGATGAAGCGCGCACTAAAACCTTGGCGCGCTATGCGGTGGTGAAGAAAAAATGATCGAAAAGCGCTGATTTCCCTTATAAAATATACGAAGTATGCTATTCAATTTATAGCATTTCACTGCCAACTCAGACCACTCAAGGCTTGAGATTCATCAGCTCTAGCAGCTCTTTCACAGCGTAATCATCGTCGAGTTGGATGCGCGCCGTCGTGCCGATATGTTCTGGCACGCCTGGGAAACTGGGTTTGAGCCGCAACACCACAATCGCGGGCTGGGCGGTGTCCGCATGCGCTGAGGCCAGCGAGAGAATGGGCAGCTTTAAGCGCTCAGTTTTCACGCTCATCAAACCCACTTTGCGATTGGCCGTGATGCGCAAATGATCGCCTTGGAAGCGCAGCTCGCCTTTGCCAATGAAGCCCAATGCGCCTGGCTTCAATAAGTTGCCGCCGCAATCCATGAGAAAAGCAGGCCAGATGCCCGAGGCGGGTGGCGAAGCGGCCTGTTTTTGCAGACTGACTGAATCAGCCATTTCAAAACGATCCGCCAGCAGTTGCGCTACCGTCATCAGATGTCCATCGCTGCGCCGGGTCTGTAGTTCGTTGTCAATCAGCTTCTTAATTCGCATACCCACGATCGTTTTGCGGTCGTAAGGGCCGAGTTGGCGGCTGCCAACGAGCAGGTGGTAACGGTATGGCGAATCGGCACGCATGATAAATAATAGTTTACGCCAAACAACGTGACAATTTGTGTCATGGGCGCTCCGCTCATCCCCTGCCGCTGTTCGGTAGTCTTAATAGATCAAGCGTTCGAGTGACAATTTTTGTCCACACAGCTCCAGCACGGCATCCAGCGAGGGCGTTTGCGCTTTGCCCATGAGGAGCACGCGCACCGGCATGGCCAATTGCGGCATTTTCAGGCCTGTTTCGGTCAGCGTCTCTTTCACAGCGGCGGCCAAAGCGGTTCGATTCCATTCGCAGGTTGTGAGTTTCGCAGCCAATGCGGCCACGGCGGGCTTAACGGCTTCGGTCACATGCTGCGCGAAATCTGCTTCGCTGCGCTGTGGCGTGGTGTAGAAAGCGGCTGCCCAGTCGGCAAGTACGACTGTGGTTTCGCAGCGGTCTTTGAAGAGAGCGCAGATCGCGCTCAATCGCTCATCGGGGGTGATACCGCGCTTGGATAATTGCTCGGTCACCAAGCCGCTCAGGCGCTGGTCGTCGGCCAGCTTCATGTAATGCTGATTGACCCAGCGCAGCTTCGCGCCATCCCATTGGGCTGGGCTGCGCGAGAGGTGTTTGCCGTCAAACCAAGCCGTGAATTGATCGCGGCTGAACAGCTCATCATCACCATGACTCCAGCCCAGCCGTGCCAAATAATTGATCATGGCTTCGACCAGATAGCCTTCATCACGATATTGCGTCACGCTGACTGCGCCATGGCGCTTGGAGAGCTTCTCGCCATCGGGCCCGAGGATCATCGGCACATGGCCATAGACGGGCAGCGGCGCGCCCAGCGCACGCAAGATATTGATCTGGCGCGGTGTGTTGTTCACATGATCGTCACCGCGAATCACATGCGTCATGCGCATGTCCCAATCGTCCACGACGACGCAGAAGTTATAAGTCGGCGTGCCTACCGTCTCCCCTAGTGCGGCAGCATCATCGCTTACCGGGCGGGCAATGATGAGATCGTCTAGTTCGTCGTTGCTGATGGAAATTTGGCCTTTGACCATATCGTCCCAGACCACATCGCCGCCTTGCGGATTTTTAAAGCGCACCACGGGGCGCAAACCTGCGGGCGGCTGAGGCAAGGTCTTGCCCGGCTCAGGGCGCCAAGTGCCGTCGTAGCGCGGCTTCTCGCCGCGAGCCTTCTGCGCTTCGCGCATCGCATCCAGCTCAGCAGGCTGCGTGTAGCAGTGATAGGCCGTGCCCGCAGCGATCATTTGCGCAATCACTTCCCGATACCGCGCCATCCGCTTCATTTGATAAAACGGACCTTCGTCATATTTCATCTCCAGCCAATTCATCGCCTCGATGATTTGATCCACCGCCTCTTGCGACGAGCGCGCTTCATCGGTATCTTCAATGCGCAAAATAAACTGCGCATCCGCGCCGAGGGCTTTGTGATGTTGTGCGAAGGCCCAGCAATAGAGGGCTGTGCGGGCGGTGCCGAGATGGAGGAAACCTGTGGGCGAAGGGGCAATGCGGGTGCGGATGGTGGTGCGAGGGGTGGTCATAGTGTTCAAATTCAAATCGTGTTCAGACCGCGTTCGAGGTCGGCTTTCATATCACCCAGATGCTCCAGCCCCACAGCGACGCGGATCATGCCTTGGCCGATGCCAGCCACGCTGCGCTGCGCATCAGAGAGCTTGCCGTGCGAGGTGCTGGCCGGGTGGGTGAGCAGGGTTTTTGTGTCACCCAGATTGGTGCAGAGCGAGAGCACTTGCAGGCTGTCGAGCACGTGGAAAGCGCGTTGCCGTGCGTGCTCGGGTGAAGCTGCCTTCACGTCGAATGACAACAGTGCACCGCCATTGTTTGACATTTGCTTCATGGCCAGCGCATGCTGCTCATGGCTGGGCAAGCCGGGGTAATACACACGCGCCACCTGCGGATGCGCCTCCAGCCATTGCGCCATCTCCAGCGCTTTGGCGCTTTGGGCGCGGATGCGAATATCCAAAGTCTCCAAGCCTTTGATCAACACCCAAGCATTGAAGGGCGCGAGGATCAGGCCGCCATTTTTCATCACGGGCAGGAATTTCTCGGTGACGAGCTTCTGGCTCGCACATAAAGCACCAGCCATCACGCGGCCTTGGCCATCCAAATACTTGGTGCCTGAATGCATGATGATGTCTGCACCCATCTCAATCGGCCGCTGGAGCACAGGCGTGGCAAAGCAATTGTCCACAGCGAGCAATGCGCCTGCGTTGTGCGCAATATCAGCCAGCGCGGCAATGTCGCAAACATCTGTTAATGGATTCGTCGGCGTTTCGGCAAACAAGATTTTGGTGTTGGGGCGCACAGCCGCTTTCCATGCCGCCACATCTGATTGCGGCACCATGGTGGATTCCACGCCAAAGCGCGCAAATTCGCTGCCGATGAGCTTGATGGTGGAGCCAAACATGGATTGCGAATACACCACATGATCGTCCGATTTGAGCAAGCTAAACAGCATCAGCATGATGGATGACATGCCCGATGACGTGGCCATCGCGGCTTCTGTACCCTCCATAGCGGCCAAGCGCATCTCAAAGGTGCTCACGGTCGGGTTGCCACTGCGGCCATAGGTGTAGCCCTCTTCCTCACCAGCAAAGCGCTGAGCAGATGTTTGCGCATCGGGCTGCACATAGCCGCTGGTGAGATACAGGGCTTCAGAATTTTCGCCATATTGGCTGCGCGGCACGGCGGTGCGCAGCGCGAGCGTGTCGATGTGCAGGCCTTCGGGGAGTGCCTTTTGCGGAGGCGGGGTTGGTATGTTGTTCATATCGTTATTCAATCATTTTGTAGCCAGATTCACGTTGGTGGCGAATGCGCAATATATCAACGCGATCAAGAATTGGGTTGTACTCGTAGAGCGCGAGATAGCCAGATTTTCCCCGCGAGATCACCAACTCACGCAAACCATTGTTGAAAATTCGACCGACTCCCGGATGATGTTGCAGGGTGTCTAGGCCATCAAGGATTAACTCGACAAGTCCGTCTGCATCTTCAGGATGGCCGGTGAGGAAAAAATCCAACAGTTTTTGCAGGTCAATTTGAAAATCCTTTGAGTAATGCAGAGTAGCCATCTCAAGGGCGAGTACTGCGAAGTTCTGGCCGCATCGGTTGGCTTGGATCGTACGCTTGCGGCGTAGGCTTCGCGCTCATATCGCCTCGAACTCTCGCACGCATCCATTTCGCAATCTCTTCGTGGCTGTAAGAGATATTTGTACGGACCATGTCAGCTTTAGCCTCCATCGCCTCCCGGTAAAACTGGTTGCGCATGCGCGTCTCGTCCATGGCGCTTTGCAACGTTTCAACCATCAAAGCATGCGCAGTTTTGCCTTCTTGCTTGGCGGCTTCTGCGATCTGCGCCTTGAGCTCATCGGGTAACTTAAGAGAGGTGGTAGATGTCATCGAGTACTCCTTACGGGTGACACGATAGTAACACCTTCTGAAATCATGCACCCAGTCCGCGCTCATCCGGCAGCGATAAAATACTCATTTGTTGGTTTATTTTTTAAGCCTTTTCAACCTCTAGCCGGCATAAAACCTGCGCGAGGCGCTATCAATTCAAGAGTGAAAGAGTTTCCCCCATGACCACCATGACCACCCCCTCCGGCCTGCAATACACCGACACGCAAATCGGCACGGGCGCGACTGCGGCCACTGGCCAAGAAGTGAGCGTGCATTACACCGGCTGGCTGTTTAACAACGGCGAGCAAGGCGCAAAATTCGATTCCAGCAAAGACCGTATGCAGCCCTTCGAGTTTGATCTGGGTGCAGGCATGGTCATCAAAGGCTGGGATGAAGGCGTGGCCGGCATGCAGGTGGGCGGCAAGCGCACCTTGATCATCCCACCCGAGCTAGGCTACGGCGCGCGCGGCGCGGGTGGCGTGATTCCTGCGAATGCAACGCTCAAGTTTGATGTGGAATTGTTGGCTGTGGGTTGAATGGTTGGCATTTCAAGCCAACACCGCGATCCCATGCTTGCGAATTACGCTAAGTAAGCGCAGACCCATGCCGCTGGGCTGCTTAGCACCGGATTCCCATTGGCGTACGGTGGATGCGCTGGTGTTCAGGTAGCTAGCAAAAATCGGCTGGCTGACTTTGGCGGATTCTCGGATGGCTTTGATCTCTTCTGGCTTGATTTCAGCAGGCATGGCGATGCACGACAGATCAAAACTGCGCATTGTTTCTTTGTCAATCGCGCCAATGCGATGCAACGCTTTGGCAGAAGCGTGAATCGATTGGGATAAGTCAGATTTAAATGAGGTCTTGGCCATGGCAAATCTCCGTAAAGAATCCTTCGGTGAGTAACTCGTTCACTTGCGTCTCTGTCAAAGCCGCATAAGTCTTGGCAAGCAAACGCAAGTCGTTCAGTTCGCTGTCGCTGATGTTGTCGCGTACATTTTTAGCAAACAAATACTCAAAAATCCAGCGCTTGCCGCATTTGGCAAGAATCAAACTACGGTAGGCATTGTTGCCCAAACGTTTTTTGAAAACGCCGCCGCCCAAGTCAACTGCCTGCCCTTTTCGGGCTTGATCCACAGCTTCACAAAGCGATGAATCCGTGAAACGCGCCTTCTTCGCAGCTTTGGCGAAATTGACTGTTTTGAAGGTGCGAGGCATGAATCAATTATAACACTGGGTGTTACTTATTTGTTGTCTAGATTCACAGGGAAACATTTCTACTTGGTATTCGGAGCTTTCAATAGCTTGCCAGTGCGTCCATCGACAATGACGACTGCGTGCCGGGAAACAGCAAGCGACGGGACAACTCCATAATCTGGGAGCAGGAAATAGGCACCGTCATTTACAAAATACGTACAGTTATAGTGCGCATGTTCACGGCATACCGAACCATGAGTCGCAACAACTTCACTAGGTGAAATTTTGAAATGTGCAGGGGGTCTGTAGTCGGTATTTGGTACGAATCGCCAGTTTGGCAATGAGGCTGAACCGACACTTTGATAATTGGAAATGCCAACAGGTGTTGTACATCCAAAAAAAGCGACGACAGTTGTCAGTAGAAGAAATCTTTGCAGCATCGTCATGCCACTGCCCGATTATCATGAAATAGTTTCATGCGTTATGCAACGCCAACCGCGAAGCATCTTCCGCATTTTCTGCATTCACGCTACGCTCTGAGTTGATGCGTTTGATGTCGCCGGCTTCGATATCCCCGGTGATGTAAACCCCATCAAAGCAACTCGCTTCAAAATTCGTAATCGCAGGATTGAGTTTGCGAATGGCTTCTTTCATGCCGCTCACGTCTTGGTAAATCAGGGCATCGCAGCGGATGTAGTCGCGGATTTCATCGAGCGTGCGGCCGTGGGCGATGAGCTCGGTTTGGGTGGGCATGTCGATGCCGTAAACGTTGGGGTAGCGCACAGGGGGCGCGGCGCTGGCCAAATAGACTTTAGCTGCGCCTGCGTCTCTGGCCATTTGCACGATTTCTTGACTGGTGGTGCCGCGGACGATGGAGTCATCGACAAGCAAGACGCGGCGGCCTTTGAATTCGCTGCGAATAGCGTTAAGCTTTTGGCGCACGGATTTTTTGCGCGCGCCTTGGCCGGGCATGATGAAGGTGCGGCCGACGTAGCGGTTTTTCACGAAGCCTTCACGATAGGGCAAGCCCAGCAATTGCGCCAGTTGCATCGCGCTGGGGCGGCTGGATTCTGGGATGGGAATCACGACATCAATCTCATCGGGCGGCACGGTGGAGATCACGCGCTTGGCCAGCGTTTCGCCCATATTCAGGCGGGCTTGATACACGCTGATGCCGTCCATCTCGGAATCTGGCCGAGCCAAATAAACAAACTCAAAAATACAGGGCGAGAGTTGCGCTTTATCGGAACACATCGCGCTATGCACTTCACCTTGCTTGTCCACAAACACAGCTTCACCGGGCGCGATATTGCGCACAAATTGAAAGCCCGCGCCTTCAAGCGCCACCGATTCGCTGGCGATCATCACGGTGCCATCCGCGCTCTTGCCTAAGCACAGCGGGCGAATACCAAACGGATCACGAAACGCGAGCAGGCCATGCCCGGCAATCACGGAGACCACCGCATAAGAGCCTTTGATGCGCGAATGCACGCCGCGCACAGCAGCGAACACGTCTTTCGGTGCAAGCGGTAAGCCGCGAGTGGTAAGTTCGAGCTCATGCGCGAGCACGTTGATTAGCACTTCCGTGTCGCTGGTGGTGTTGATGTGGCGATGGTCGTGGCTGAAGAGCTGCTCTTTGAGCGCATCGACATTGGTGAGGTTGCCGTTGTGAACCAACACCAAGCCAAACGGTGCGTTGACGTAAAACGGCTGCGCTTCTTCCTCGCTGTCAGCATTGCCTGCGGTGGGGTAGCGCACTTGGCCCAAGCCCATGTTGCCGGGGAGTGAGCGCATGTTTCGCGTGCGGAACACATCACGTACCATGCCTTTTGCTTTGTGCATGTAAAACTTCGTGCCCAGCTGGGTGACGATGCCCGCCGCGTCTTGACCGCGATGCTGCAAAAGCAAGAGCGCGTCATAGATGAGTTGGTTAACTGGCGCTTGAGACGCTACGCCGACGATGCCGCACATATTTCAGGATTCCCTTGGAAAACAGAGATGTATTGTCCCACTTCGTTGGGTAACAAGGGCTTGATACCGCGCAAAGTGGCCGACAAAACGCTTGCGCCAGCAGATTGCTTCCACCAATCGCCTTCTTTGAGCGGTGTCATGAGCACGGCAGTGGTGGCGGCCAAAAGGATGACCACGCCTCGCAGCAGGCCAAAGAATGCACCCAACGTGCGATCCACCGGTCGCAGGCCGACAGTTTCAATGAGTTTCTTAGCGAGCCAAGCGAGTAAACCTGCCGCGAAAGCAGAAGCAATGAAAGTGAGCACGAAACCTGCGGCATAGCGCAATGCGTCCGTCGAGCCGCTCATGGGCAACATCTGACCGACAGTGGCGGCATAAAGCTGCGCCACGATGAAAGCGGCAAACCAGCCCAGGACGGAGAGCACTTCATAAACCAAGCCGCGCCAAGCGCCCAGCGCCATCGACAGCAGCAAGATCGCCAAAAGAATCCAATCCAACGCGGCGATTTGCATGAGGAACCAGCGATCAGAGCGTGAGAATATTGGCTGGCAAATCCAGCGCCTTGATTTTGGCCGCGGCTTTTTCTGCTTCAGCGCGCGTGGCAAACGGGCCCACGCGGGCGCGATGGCGCTTACCTTCAGCGGTTTCGGCGATTTGCGCGTAAGTTTTGAGCCCTGCTTTTTCCACCTTTTGGCGCACTTCGCGGGCTTTATCAGCATCAGCAAACGAGCCGAACTGAACGATGAAGCGCCCACCCTCGGCAGCGGCGGGGGCGGTGCTGCTGGCAGGGATTGGCTTGCCTTCGAGCAGCGCCTGCGCTTTGGCAGCCTCGGCCTTGGATTTGTCAGCGGCCGCTTTGTCAGGCACGGCAGGCAAAGCGGATGCTACTGATTTGGTAGCACTCGGCGCAGTATTGATAACGGGCAGAGCCACTTTTTCGTTAGATTTCGCAGTTGCAGCGGGTGCAGCTGATGGCGTGGCACTGACAATTTCTTCTTTGCCGCCCAAGCTGGCCTTGTCGTCCACCTTCGCGCCCAGGGCAGGGGTGGAGGCAGGCGCTGGCGCGAGTGGCTTGACTTTGTTTTTATCAGGAATCTCAATGGGCACATCCACCAACACCGGGCGCGGCTGCGTGTCATACAGCAGCGGGAATCCCACGACCGCCGTGAGCACCAAAACCAGAGCGCCAATCAAGCGGCGCTTAGCGCGACTGCGCATCGTCTCCACGGTCTCTACGGGAGCATCTTGCACGGAAGAGGCATCTTGTTTGCCGAATTTGAACCAGGCCATATGTGCTTTGGGTTGTGCTTTGGGATGATCTTTGAGGAAAGATGAAGGATGCTTGGCTAGGATGCTGACAAATGCTTGGCTTGCAGGCGCGGTGTGCCGTTTTGCAGCACGCCGCCCACGGTGTAGAACGAACCAAACACCACGATTCTATCGGCTGCGTCAGACGCTGCCACCGCTGCATCCAGCGCCTCTTGTGGGGATGTGTAAACGCTGCTGCTTGCATCGGCTCGGGTATTGAGCGCTTTCCAGCGGTTTTGCAGCTCAAGCGCCTTGGCCGCGCGGGCTGTGGGCAAATCGGTGAAATACCAGCGATCCACAATCGGAGCGAGCTTGATGAGCATGGGCGTGAGGTCTTTATCGGCCATTGCGCCAAATACAGCATGCGTGGTCGGATAAAAGCCCATGGCATCTAAGTTCGCGGTCAGTGCAGCCACCGAATGCGGGTTGTGCGCCACATCAAGCACCAGCGCAGGCTGCCCCGGTACGATCTGAAAGCGTCCGGCCAGCTCCACAAATGCCAAGCCATTGCGCACGGCTTGCGCGGTGACTGGCAGTTTTTCATTCAGCGCATTGATCGCGGCCAGTGCGCCAGAGGCATTGATCAGCTGATTTGCTCCCCTAAGCGCCGGGTAAGCCATGCCTGAAAACCTTTTCGAGCGCCCTGCCCAGCTCCACTGCAATTTATCGCCCTGGTAGTTGTAATCCGTGCCCAATCGCCACAAATCTGCGCCCATCTTCACAGCATGATCGATCACCGATTGCGGCGGCATCGGATCGCTCACGATCACTGGCCTACCCGTGCGCATGATGCCTGCCTTCTCAAAACCAATGCTCTCGCGATCCGGCCCGAGATATTCCATGTGATCCAAATCAATGCTGGTGATGACGGCCACGTCAGCGTCAATGATGTTCACCGCATCCAGCCGCCCGCCCAAGCCCACTTCCAAAATCATCACATCAAGTTGCCCCGCTTTGGCCGCGCGGCACATGATCAGTAGGAAAGCCAGCGTGGTGAATTCAAAATAACTCAAACTGATTGGTTGCTCGTTTTCGGAGGCTTTTTGGCATCTGGCCGTTTCAACATCTGCGCAAGCTGCTATGAAATCAGTAGCGTCAGCATTCTGCCCAAGCAGGCGGCAGCGCTCCAAAAAATGCACCAGATGCGGGCTGCTGTAAACGGCTGTTTTGTAGCCTGCTTGCGAGTAAATCGCCTCCAGCATCGCGCAGGTCGAGCCTTTGCCATTCGTTCCGGCCACGGTGATCACCGGGCAATCGATGCTCACACCATACGTGCTTTTCATGCGGCTCCACACCACGCGCACGCGCTCCAGCCCCATGTCAATATTTTTAGGATGCAGGCTTTCGATGTAGGCCAGCCATTGGTTCAAATCTTTCATACATGGATTGTCCCTGAACTTGACGCAAACCTTGGTCCAGTGATGGCAAAGCTTTGGCAGCGCAGGCTTTCTTACCCAAATACCGGTCGACGCACTACACCACTCTGCGCTCGCGCAGCGCGGCAATCTCTGTGACCGTATAGCCCAACTCCGTGAGAATTTCCTCAGTGTGTTCGCCCAGCGCCGGTGCACTTCGGTGAAAGGCAGGGGGCGTGTCTGACATGTCCACCGGGTGCGGCGCGAGCGGGTAGCTCGCCTGCATACCAGTGAATGTGCGCGGTTGTAGCAAACCAGTCGCTGCGATGTGTGGATCGTCCAACGCTTCCTGCGGGCTGTAGACGGGGCCTGCGGGAATTTTGGCCTTGGCCAAAGCTGCGAGCGCTTCTTCGCGCTTGCGATCAGCACACCAAACCGACATGACGGCGCTGACCTCCGCGCTGTTTTGGCCGCGCAACTCATCTGTCGCAAAACGTGCCTCAGCTTTCAGCGCAGATTGGCCCACCATATCGCACCACCGCTCAAACATCACTTGGCCAACCGACTGCACCACCAGCCAGCCCGTGCGCGTGCGAAACAGATCACCTGGCGCGGCAAGATACCCACGATTGCCTTGCGGAATGCGGTCGGGCGCACAAACGGCCTGTTCGATCAACAGTGAATTCGTATGAATCAAGGCCGAGCGAAGCAAGGAGCCCTCCACCAACTGCCCACGCCCGCTGCGCTCACGCGCCCACAGGGCCGCCAGCGCACCCATCGCGCAGGCCTGTGCGGTGGCGAAATCCACGTAGTTCACACTGGTGCGCACCGGCGCATCAGGCATGCCCGACATATACATCGCTCCACTCATCGCCTGCCCCACCGAATCAAAGCCTGGTTGTTGACTGTAGGGCCCACTCGATCCATACGCCGTGGCCACCACAAGCACTGCGCGTGGATTCAGTGCCGATACCGTCTCCCAGTCCAGCCCGAGGTTGCGCAGTGTGGCGGGCGGTAAGTTGGCCACCACCACATCAGCGCCCTGCACCAACTCGCGCACGATGCGGCGGCCCTCTTCGCTGCCCAAATCCAGCGTGAGGCAGCGCTTGTTTCGATTGAGCTGCAGATACATACCACCCTCGCCGCTGTCGGCCACATTGGGCACATAGCGGTCTTCACCGCCCTCGATGCGCTCAATGCGGATCACATCCGCGCCATGGTCGCCCAACAACGCGGCGCAGTAAGGGCCAGCGATGAATCGGCCAAAATCAAGAACGCGAATACCGTGCAACAAGCTCATGGGGCGGGCCTTGTGGGTAGAAACCGAAGAGTTTAGCCCCGAGTTGCTCTCGCGATTCTCCGCCGCATGTCTTCGACGATACGTGCTTTTTCTGGAACTTGACGCAAAATCCCGTCATGAGCCATTCCATCACCCTCTACGGCATTGCCAACTGCGACACCGTCAAAAAATCACGCACTTGGTTTGACGCACAAGGCCGCGCCTATCGGTTTCATGATTTCAAAAAAGACGGCGTGCCCGAGGCAGCTTTGCGCGAGTGGGTGAAACTTCTTGGCTGGGAGGCGCTTGTGAACAAAAAAGGCACCACTTGGCGCAAGCTGGATGTAACTGAGCAGGCAGCGATTGTCGATGCGCCGTCGGCGATAGCGTTGATGCTGGCCCACAGCAGTGTGATTAAGCGGCCTGTGGTGATGCAGGGCGATGGGGTGACAGTTGGCTATGTGCCTGAGAACTGGTGAAGAAATCTTGTATTTTTGGCTGAATTATTAAGCGTTTTAGGCCAATGCCCGTTATAAAATCTACGCAGTTTGCTATTGAATTGATAGTGAGTCTCGCCTGATCAGATCAATTGCTGCAAGCACTCTTGCCTTGTAGCACTTTCCACCTCACAATTTGCGCTTTCAACACAAGGAGTTTCATCATGGGTTTATTGGATTCAGTCATGGGCGCAGCTTTGGGTGGCGGCCAGCAACAAGGAAGCGGTGGCGGTTTGGGCGGCTTGCTCGGCGGTTTGCTGGGCGGCCAACAGGGCGGCGGCTCGGGCATGGCTGCTTTGATTCCTATCGTCACCAGCATGCTGGCCAATGGCAGCCAACAGGGTGGCTTGGGCGGCTTGATGGAGAAATTCCAGCAAGCGGGCATGGGCGACCAGATGGCTTCATGGGTGGGCAAAGGCGAGAACCTGCCGATCAATGCAGACCAGCTCAGCTCGATACTCGGCTCAGGCGCGATAGGCGATATCGCTTCGAAACTCGGCGTAGGTCAAGGCGAAGCGGGCGGCATGCTCGCGCAAGTGTTACCAGGCCTGATCGACAAATTAACACCCGATGGCCAAGCCCCTGCGGGCGGTTTGGGTGGCACGGATGATTTGATGGGCATGCTCGGTAAGATGATGCAAAAGTAATAGCAAACTACTGAGGTTTTATAACGGCGAGAGGCCAGTTTCTTCTTGAAGCAGGCCTCTTTTCTTTTTTCTGTGGGTTTGATGGTCTGATGGTTTGAGTTTGGAAGATTTCTCTTCGGCACAGAGCGGCCACAGCTGAGCGCTAAGCCGCCTGGCTCATGCGCCATACGTCAAATCACCTAATCCATAAAGCAAAACCAGAAATCGGCTAAGCTCGAAGATTGTCATTTTCAAGCCCCTTGGCAGTCAATTCCCAAGCGGCGTATCGCCATCAAGGAAACACCATGCAAGACCCCATCGTCATCGTCTCCGCCGCCCGCACGCCTATGGGCGCTTTTCAAGGTGATTTCGCTTCGCTTTCAGCGCACGACCTGGGCGGCGTGGCGATCAAAGCAGCAGTCGAGCGCGCTGGCATCTCGCCCGATGCTGTGAACGAAGTCTTGTTTGGCAACTGCCTGATGGCAGGCCTTGGCCAAGCGCCTGCTCGTCAAGCAGCATTCAAAGGCGGTTTGCCTAACAGCGCAGGAGCAGTGACACTTTCTAAAATGTGCGGCTCGGGCATGCGGGCAGCGATGTTTGCACACGACATGCTGACTGCTGGCAGCGTGGATGTGATGGTGGCAGGCGGCATGGAAAGCATGACCAATGCGCCGCATCTCTTGCTCAAGGGTCGCAGCGGTATCCGCATCGGCCACGACCGCATTTTTGACCACATGATGCTCGACGGCTTGGAAGACGCCTACGAACCAGGCCGCGCGATGGGCACGTTTGGCGAAGAATGCGCCGAGAAATACAAATTTTCCCGCGAAGCACAAGATAAATTCGCCATAGCCAGCGTGGAACGTGCTCAGGCTGCTACTAAATCAGGAGCGTTCGCTGCCGAGATCGCACCCGTCACCGTTAAAACCCGTGCTGGCGAAACAGTCGTGAGCATCGATGAAGGCCCACTCAAAGCAAAGCTCGACAAAATCTCAACACTCAAACCCGCCTTCAAGAAAGACGGCACGATCACCGCCGCATCTTCATCGTCCATCAACGACGGCGCAGCCGCCTTGGTGATGATGCGTGCGAGTACCGCTGAGAAATTAGGCTGCAAACCTCTGGCAAAAATAGTCAGCCACGCCATGCATGCACAAGCACCGAATTGGTTCACCACCGCGCCCGTAGGCGCAACGCAAAAAGCGCTGGCCAAAGCGGGCTGGAGCGTGAAAGACGTGGATTTATGGGAAGTCAACGAAGCCTTCGCAGTCGTGCCGATGGCGCTGATGACGGAGCTGAACGTCGCTCACGAGATCGTCAACGTTAACGGCGGTGCCTGCGCCCTCGGTCACCCCATCGGCGCATCCGGCGCTCGCATCATGGTCACGCTCATGCATGCTTTGCAAGCGCGCGGCCTGAAAAAAGGCGTGGCGACGCTGTGCATTGGCGGCGGGGAAGGGACGGCGGTTTGTTTGGAAATGGTTTAATCACCGCATGACTAAACAACAGCCACTTGCCGAAGTCTTTGGGTATCCGTTGACCGATCTGAGCGTCCGAGCAGTCGCAGCTCGCAAAAACAGGCTTTGCCCTTTTAACAATGTAGTCCCCAATTGCACTAAGGACAAAGCCAAAAATCCGCTGGGCGTTTGCAGCATCAATCACGACAACGCGCCCGTGATCACATGCCCCATCCGATTCAGGGAAAACTGGCAAATCACCTCGGATGCAGCCAATTTTTTCTTTGGTTCAGATGTGGCCTGGAGTTCTCTCACCGAAATCAGGCTCAACGATGCGCATGGCAAGTCTGCTGGCAACATTGATGTCGTACTCGTTGCCTACGACGACAAAGATCGTGTGATTGAATTTGGCGCACTGGAAATACAAGCTGTTTATATTTCAGGTAATGTGCGCGATCCTTTCGAGCACTTCATGAGCAATCCGAAACAAAATGCTGGTATGGATTGGTCGAAAGAAGCCAACTACCCACGCCCAGATTATTTGTCGTCTTCAAGAAAACGCCTGGCTCCGCAGTTGCTATTTAAAGGTGGCATCTTCAAGTCTTGGGGTAAAAAATCTGCCGTGGCTTTGAACAGCTCTTTTTTCAACACTTTGCCCACGCTGAAGTGCGTTAAGGCCAAGGATGCTGATATTGCTTGGTTGATCTACGATTTGGTGCTGAATCCTGAAAGCGGGCGCTACGAGCTGACCAAAGTGGATGAAGTATTTACCTTGTTTGATGAGGCTCTTCGGCAAATCACCACCACACAAGCAGGCCCAGTAGAAAACTTCACGCGCTTGCTGCAAAGCAAACTGGACGAACAGCTAGAGTCTGCACCGATCACGCGCAGCTTAGATTCCCCTTTTTGATATGCAGCAAGATTTTTTTCAAATCATGCATTCTGATGCACCGCGTTCATTGCAGACGGTAAACGTGGCTTCTGTCCCACAGCGCAGCCCGTTTCGCTACCCCGGTGGCAAGACATGGTTTGTCCCCGCTTTTCGTCAATGGATGCAAAGCCTATCGCATAAGCCTCAACTACTTGTAGAACCTTTTGCGGGTGGTGCGACGATAGCTCTAACGGCCGTGTGTGAAAACTGGGTGGATAGCGCATTGATCGTTGAACTTGATCCAGATGTGGCAGCTGTATGGCAAGTTCTTGAAGCGGGTGATGTTCTCGTGCTTGCTGATCGTATTCTTGCGTTTGATTTGACCTATGAAAACGTTCAGGCCGAGTTGAGCAAAGAGGCATCGTCTATTTTGGATCGCGCCTTCAGAACGATTTTGAAAAACAGAACTTTTCATGGGGGTATTCTTGCTCCAGGCTCTGGGCTGATCAAAGCTGGGGAGGCTGGCAAAGGTCTGGCATCGCGCTGGTATCCCGAAACGCTTGCCAAAAGATTTACGGCTTTGCATCAAGTGCGGCATCGCCTAGCAGTCAAATGCGGCGATTGCTTTCCAGTTTTTAAGCAGTATGAAACCGATCCGCAAGCCGTCTTTTTTGTCGATCCGCCTTATACCGCTGGCGGCAAAAGTGCAGGTAAGCGTCTGTATGCCTACTTTGAATTGAATCATCACAAGTTGTTTGAGCAATGCTCGCAACTGACTGGTGATTTCGTCATGACTTATGACAATGCCCAAGAAGTGCATGACTTAGTTGCTCAACATGCGCTCATAAGCAGACTGATCCCCATGAAGAACACGCATCACGCACCTATGACCGAATTGGTGATTGGCCGTGATTTGTCTTGGCTTTGAAAATTTGGTGCTGGCGTTTTGAACATTCTCATCATCGGCGCATCGCGCGGCATTGGCTTGGAGTTCGTGCGCCAGTATTTGCATGCGGGGGCGCGGGTGATTGCGACGGCTCGCAACGACGAAGGCTTGAGCAAAATCACGGCGCTTGGAGCGAAGGCTTTGAATGTGGATGTGGCGCAGCCTGCAAGTTTGAGCGGCCTGGCTTTGAAACTGGGTGGCGAGAAGATTGATGTGGCCATTTACGTGGCGGGCGTGTGGGCTGACGGCAATGCACTGCAGCCACCGACTCAGGTGCTTTTTGACCACACGATGCATGCGAATGTGCTGGGCGCGATGCTGGCGATTCCGCAGGTAGCGCCGTTGTTGGAAGAGACAGGCGGTAAGTTTGCTTTTATCTCCAGCGGCATGGGCTGCATTGCCGAGGTGGAGTCGAGCATGGGCTGGACATACCGTGTGAGCAAAGCGGCTTTGAACATGGCGGTGCAGTCAGCGCGTTTTGATTATCCGAAGGCACAATTCATGACTTTCAACCCGGGCTGGGTGCGCACAGACATGGGCGGCGCGGGCGCGAGCATCAGCGCCGAGGAATCCGTCTCAGGCATGCGCGAGACGATTGCAAAAGCAAAAAAGAGCGATGCCAATGTGTTTTGGCATCACGATGGACGCAAACATTCAGGCTGGTAAATCATGTTGTTATCTGAAGACCATATCGCCGTGCAAGACGCGGTGCGCGCTTATGTGCAGGCGGAGATCGCGCCGCATGCCGCAGAATGGGACAAATCGCATCACTTCCCTAAAGCGCAGTTGCGAGGCTTGGCGGATTTGGGCTGCTATGGCGTGGCGGTGCCTGAAGAGTATGGCGGTGCGGGTTTGGATTATTTGAGCTTGGCTTTGATTTTGGAAGAGATTGCAGCAGGCGATGGCGCGACATCCACGGTGGTGAGTGTGAACAATTGCCCGGTGTGCTCGATCCTCATGGCTTGGGGCGATGAGGCGCAGAAACAGAAATATTTGAAGCCGCTAGCGCGTGGCGATATGCTCGGCGCGTTTTGCTTGACTGAACCGCATGTGGGCTCAGAAGCGAGTGGCCTGAAGACGACGGCATCCAAGGATGGCGAGCATTACGTGATCAACGGCGTGAAGCAGTTCATCACCAGTGGGAAGAATGGCGATGTGGCGATTGTGATGGCCGTCACTGACAAGGCCGCTGGTAAGAAAGGCATCAGCGCCTTCTTGGTGGAGACGAAAACGCTGGGCTATCAAGTGTCGCGAATCGAAGACAAGCTAGGCCAACATGCGAGCGACACAGCGCAGATTCGGTTTGATAATTGCCGCATCCCCGCAGAGAATTTGATTGGCGAAGAAGGCCAAGGTTTGAAGATTGCGCTCAGCGGTTTGGAAGGCGGGCGCATTGGGATTGCCGCCCAATCGCTGGGCATGGCGCGGGCGGCTTTTGATGCGGCTTTGATTTACAGCAAGCAACGCGAGAGCTTTGGCCAACCGATTTTTCAGCATCAGGCGGTGCAATTCAAACTGGCTGATATGGCCACACAGATTGAAGCGGCCAGGCAGTTGATTCATCACGCGGCTGCGCTCAAAGATGCTGGCAAGCCCTGCCTGAAAGAAGCAGCGATGGCCAAGCTCTTTGCCAGTGAGATGGCTGAACGCGTATGCTCGGATGCGATTCAGGTACACGGCGGCTATGGCTATGTGAGCGATTTCCCGGTGGAGCGGATTTATCGCGATGTGCGCGTCTGCCAGATCTATGAGGGCACGAGTGATGTGCAGAAGATTTTGATTGGCCGGGCGCTGGCGTGACAGATGACGCGCGAAGACCATCAAGATAGCTAACAGGCCACCGCTGCGCTCGGCTCGCCCTACCTGGAGAAAAATATGCCAAACTCTAAACAACCTTAGGAGCAAAGCATGCCAATCAAAATCTCAAGCCAGCAGCTCGTCGACCAAGCCATGAAGGAAGTCAAAACCTACAGCGCACAAGAAATCAAAGCGCGAATGGCAACCGATAAATCCGTTCTGCTCATTGACATCCGCGATATCCGAGAGCTGCAAACCGCAGATGGCACGCCCGTGGGCAGCACGCATGCGCCACGCGGCATGATTGAATTTTGGGTCGATCCAGCCTCGCCATATCACAAGCCACTCTGGGCTGATGAAAGCAAAGAGTTTGTGCTCTTTTGCGGCCTCGGCTGGCGCAGTGCGCTCACGGCTAAGACCTTGCAAGACATGGGGCTGACCAATGTGGCGCATATCGATGGTGGCTTCAAGGCCATGAAAGAAGCGGGCTTTGCGATGGAAACGCTAGAGCAACGCAAAGCAAGCAAAGGCTGATTCTTTAAGGAGGCGGTATGTTCAACCAAACCGTGCGCGGCCTGTATTGCTACCGCTGCGGCTCGCGCAAGGTGGTACGCGGCCATCTGGGCGAATCCACACGTTTTTACCCACTGCGCGGCCTGCTGCAAAGCCTCTTATAGATCCGGCATGATAAAGTATGAACTTTCTGGTGATTCGTGACTCAGAGACACATGGAAAAAGAAAACGCGAGAAAGCAAACACTAGAGCAACTGCACGAGAGGCGCAAGCAAGTCGTGAGGTTGCACAAGAAAGGC
>JANMHJ010000048.1:0-4663 GCA_031375105.1 Variovorax sp. | reverse complement strand
CTGCTCGACGCGGCGGTCGATATGGCTTTTCTCCATCTTGAAATCCGGAATACCGTAGCGCAGCAGGCCGCCGACGCGATCATTCTTTTCAAACAAAGTCACGTCATGCCCTGCGCGAGCGAGCTGCTGCGCAGCGGCCATGCCGGCGGGGCCAGAGCCAACGATGGCGATTTTCTTGCCGGTTTTGTGTTTTGCGAGCATTGGCTTGACCCAGCCTTCGCTCCACGCGCGATCAATGATGGCGTGTTCGATGGATTTGATGCCCACGGCATCGTCGTTGATGTTCAAAGTGCAGGCGGCTTCGCAAGGCGCAGGGCAGATGCGGCCGGTGAACTCGGGAAAGTTATTCGTCGAATGCAAGACGTGAATCGCATTCTTCCAGTCGCCCTGAAACACCAGATCGTTGAAATCAGGAATGATGTTGTTGACCGGGCAGCCGTTGTTGCAAAACGGTGTGCCGCAATCCATGCAACGCGCGCTCTGCTTTTTTGCATCGCTGTCATCCAAGCCAATCACAAATTCTTTGTAATTCTTGACGCGCTCGGGCACAGGCTTGTAGCCCTCTTCGATGCGCTCAAATTCCATGAAACCAGTTGCTTTTCCCACGATGATTCTCTTCCAGGGCTTTATTGATACTATTGATTTGATAGCACTCCGCGCATATTCTATGCCGGCAAAGTGCTAAAAAGGCTTATAAATACTGCGTTAAACGACTGCTTTGGCTTTTTTCGCAGCCAGCTCAGTCATCGCGCGTTTGTATTCAATCGGCATGACCTTGACGAACTTGCCGCGTTGCTCGCTCCAGTTGTCCAAGATCTCGCGGGCGCGCAGGCTGCCTGTCCACTTGTGGTGATCTTCCACAAGTTTTTTGAGCAGCGCGTCGTCTGTTTGGCCGAAGTGCAGCGGGTCGGTTTGCTCTGCGGCAGCTGCCACTTTGCTGAGGCCCACCATCGCTGTATTGCAGCGCTTGGCAAACTGGCCATCTACGTCATACACATACGCCACGCCGCCACTCATACCGGCTGCGAAGTTGCGGCCGGTTTTGCCGAGCACGGCCACCGTGCCGCCTGTCATGTATTCGCAGCCATGATCGCCTGTGCCTTCAACCACCGCTGTGGCGCCTGAGAGGCGCACCGCAAAGCGCTCACCACCCACGCCGCGCAAAAAGGCTTCACCTTCGGTTGCGCCGTAAAGCACGGCGTTGCCAACGATGATGTTCTCGTGGGCACTGCCACGGAAATCAATGCTTGGGCGCACGACGATACGGCCACCGCTCATACCTTTTCCGGTGTAATCATTGGCCTCGCCAATCAAATACAGTGTGATGCCGCGAGCGAGGAACGCGCCAAAGCTTTGGCCGCCTGTGCCTTCTAACTGAATGCGGATCGAATCATCTGGCAAACCCTTCGAGCCATAGCGCTTGACGACTTCGCCGGAGAGCATCGCACCCAAAGAGCGGTTGACGTTGCGCGCCGTCTCAATGAAATGTACTTTTTCGCCCTTTTCCAAAGCGGCTTTGGATTTTTCAATCAACTTGAGATCGAGCGCTTTATCCAGCGCATGGTCTTGCGTACTTTCATGTTTGCGCGGCACATCTGCTGGCACTTCTGGCAGATAGAAAACACGGCTGAAATCTAAGCCCTGCGCTTTCCAATGATCAATGCCTTTGCGGGTATCGAGCAGCTCAGCATGGCCAATCAAATCGTCAAACTTCTTGATGCCTAGCTGCGCCATAATGCCGCGCACTTCCTCTGCCACGAAGAAGAAATAATTCACCACGTGCTCAGGCTTGCCTTGAAATTTAGCACGCAGCGCCGGATCTTGCGTGGCCACGCCCACGGGACAGGTATTCAGATGGCATTTGCGCATCATGATGCAGCCCTCGACCACCAGCGGCGCGGTGGCAAAGCCCATTTCATCTGCGCCGAGCAGCGCGGCGATCACCACATCACGGCCAGTCTTCATCTGACCATCGGCTTGCACGCGAATGCGGCCACGCAGGCGATTCAGCACCAGCGTTTGTTGCGTTTCGGCGAGACCTAATTCCCAAGGCGTTCCGGCGTGCTTCACTGAAGACAGAGGCGAAGCGCCTGTGCCGCCATCATGCCCGGCGATCACCACATGATCGGCCTTGCACTTTGCTACACCGGCGGCAATCGTACCCACGCCGACTTCGCTCACGAGCTTCACGGAAATATCCGCTGCACTGTTGGCGTTTTTCAGATCGTGAATCAGCTGCGCCAAATCTTCGATCGAATAAATGTCGTGATGCGGAGGTGGGGAAATCAAGCCCACGCCAGGCACGCTGTAGCGCAGCGAGCCAATATAGTCACTCACCTTACCGCCCGGCAGTTGGCCGCCTTCGCCAGGCTTAGCGCCTTGTGCCATCTTGATCTGAATTTGATCGGCGGACACCAAGTATTCGGCGGTGACACCAAAGCGGCCAGAGGCCACTTGTTTGATCTTGCTGCGCAGCGAATCGCCCGCTTGCAGGGGAATATCTGCCACGATGCGGCCTTCGCCGAGCGATGTGCCTACGCTGTCGCCCGCTTTGATCACGGGGATGAAGCGCTTTCCCTTGCCTTCGAGCTTGCCTGCATCCATCTCAGCGCGGTAGCGCAGCGGATCTTCGCCGCCTTCGCCGGTGTTGCTCTTGCCGCCGATGCGGTTCATCGCAATCGCGAGCGTGGTGTGGGCTTCGGTCGAGATCGAGCCGAGCGACATTGCGCCAGTGGCAAAGCGTTTGACGATTTCTTTCGCGGGCTCTACTTCATCAATATTGATCGCCTTGCTCGGATCAATCTTGAATTCAAACAAGCCGCGCAGCGTGAGGTGGCGCTTGGTTTGATCGTTGATGATCTGAGCGTATTCTTTATAGGTCGCGGCGTTGTTAGCGCGAGTGGCGTGTTGCAACTTGGCAATCGCATCCGGTGTCCACATATGGTCTTCACCGCGCACGCGCCAAGCGTATTCGCCGCCGACCTCTAACATGCCTTCCAAAATCGGGTCACTGCCAAAAGCTGCCGCATGCACTCGAATGCTTTCTTCTGCAATCTCAAACACGCCGATGCCACCCACTTGCGTGGCCGTGCCGTAGAAGTATTTCTCGACGAAAGCTTTGTCCAAGCCTACCGCTTCAAAGATCTGCGAACCGCAGTAGCTCATGTAGGTTGAGATACCCATTTTGGACATAACTTTGTTCAAGCCTTTGCCGACAGCTTTGATGAAGTTATAGACGGCTTTGTCTGCGTCCATGTCTTTCGTGTGCTTGGTTAGCTCAATCACAGTTTCAAGCGCGAGATACGGGTGAATCGCTTCTGCGCCGTAGCCTGCGAGCAGAGCGAAATGGTGCGTCTCGCGAGCGCTGCCCGTCTCCACCACAAGACCCGCATTGCAGCGCTGGCCTGCGCGTACGAGGTGTTGGTGAATAGAAGATGTGGCCAGTAGTGCGGGCACGGGCACGCGCTCTGAGTTCATCGAGCGGTCAGAGACGATGAGAATGTTGTGGCCGCTCTTGATCGCGTCCACCGCTTCTGCATTGAGCGAAGCTAATTTTGCCTCTACGCCTTCACGCCCCCATGCAGCGGGGTAGGTGATATCGAGCGTGTAGCTTTTGAACTTGCCGCGCGAGTGCTGGGCAATATCGCGAATTTTCGCCATGTCCACAAAATCGAGTACAGGCTGATCGACCTCGAGACGCAGAGGCGGGTTGACGGCATTGATGTCCAACAGATTGGGCTTGGGGCCGACGAAGGAGACGAGGCTCATCACGATCTGTTCGCGGATGGAGTCAATCGGCGGGTTCGTCACTTGCGCGAAGAGTTGCTTGAAGTAGTTGAACAGCGGCTTGTTTTTGTCCGAGAGTACGGCCAAAGGCGAATCGTTGCCCATCGAGCCCACGGCTTCTTCTGCGTTGGCCGCCATGGGAGCCATGAGGAATTTCAAGTCTTCTTGCGTGTAGCCGAAGGCTTGTTGGCGGTCGAGCAAGTTGTCTTTAGCCGGGGCTTGCGCGCCCATCGCGGCTTGTGGCACGTCATCCAGCTTGATGCGCACTTCATCAATCCACTGGCGATAAGGCTTGCTATTGGCCAGTTGGCTTTTCAGCTCTTCGTCGTCGATCAAGCGGCCTTGCTCCAGATCGATCAAGAACATCTTGCCGGGCTGCAAGCGCCACTTTTTGATGATTTTGTTTTCGGTAATGTGCGGCAACACACCCGCTTCAGAGGCCATGATGACCATGTCGTCATCGGTGAGGCAATAGCGAGAAGGGCGCAGGCCGTTGCGATCGAGCGTCGCGCCGATTTGCCGACCATCGGTGAAGACGATGGAAGCTGGGCCGTCCCATGGCTCCATCATTGACGCATGGTATTCGTAAAACGCTTTGCGGCGCTCGTCCATCATCGTGTGTTGTTCCCAAGGCTCGGGCATCATCATCATCACGGCATGGCTGATGGGGTAGCCGGCTGCGGTCAGCAATTCGAGCGTATTGTCAAACGTAGCGGTGTCTGACTGGCCTTCAAAGCTGATCGGGTAGAGCTTTTTCAAATCGTCGCCGAGCACGGGCGATTTCATCACGCCTTCGCGCGCGCGCATCCAGTTGAAATTACCGCGCACGGTGTTGATCTCGCCGTTGTGTGCGACATAGCGATACGGGTGAGCCAGC
>JANMHJ010000008.1:0-13334 GCA_031375105.1 Variovorax sp. | reverse complement strand
GGTATCTAAACAGCTTGCACTATCAATGGTGCCTACACTTCGGTTGGATGAAGGGTCACAATATCAAGCAAAAGCCATCCGCTGCACGCCATCCAGATCAAGTGTCTGCCGCGCTTGCCACAAGTCATATTGATCTTGCATCGCAAGCCAGCTCTCCGGCGAGCGGCCTAGTGCTTTAGACAAACGCAGCGCCATCTCAGGGCTCACGCCACTTTGCCCAAGCAGCAATCGATTCAACGTCGATGCTGCAACGCCTAAAGCAAGCGCCAGTTCGCGCCCACTGTATTTGCTGGGGGCAAGATAAATTTCTTGAATGAATGCGCCGGGGTGGGGAGGGTTATGCATCAACATCAGTGGTAGTCCTCATAGTCAATCACGTAAACATTACCGTCTTTAAATTCAAAAGTCACTCGCCAATTGCCGTTGACCCAAATAGACCAGCGCTTTGCATCAGCGCCTTTGAGCGGATGCAATCGAAAGCCATGAATATCCATATCGTCAATCGTCTGCGCGGTGTGCAAAGCGGTCAATTGCATCGTCAAACGCCTTGCATGAGCTGCTTGAATGCCAGCAGCACTACCTGTTTCAAAAAGCTTGCGCAGCCCTTTGTGTTTGAACGAAACAATCATACCGTAGTGTACCGCAGTGCGCAACACGCGCTATTGCTCGGGATCGCTTAATCTATGAGATCGATGCCTTGCGACCCCAATTGACACCATCCTCTGTTGATCGCTACTCATTCCATAGCGCTCTGCGCAGTATTTACGCCGGCTACTGGCCTAAAACGCTTGAAAATCTGATGGAAAACCTAACTACGAGGACTGGAATTCGTGCGAATTCACAAGTGTTTAGCCCGCAACTATTTCATGCAACCCGCTCGCCTGCGTCGTACCATTGAGCTTTTGCCTCAGACAATTTTTTGAAAACACACACGATGCCATTTTGTAGCGCACCAACCGATCTGCCCACGCGCCTTCCAAACATTTCTGATTTAACCGCCCAATGGTTTCTGCTGCAGAGATAATGAACAACCGCATAAATTAAGTTGAAGAACATGAAAGACAGCACGAAGCGAGATGTCGCAGCCGAATGGCATTGGGGAGTGCTCGCACTAATATGTGGCGTGTTCATTGCAATCGCAGTGGCGGCAGCTTTGAAACAGTCTTGGGTCGCAGTGGCAATGGCAATCCTTGGTCTTGGTTTCTATGCTGCCTCTGCATGGCGAAAATACCAGGCTCTTCGCACGGGAGTAGTGCCCACCAAAACCCCCGCTTCAGTGGCTGCTAACGAAGCGCGGGCCGGCGCTATCAACGCTCGCGTGCTGCTTTTGGTTGGTGCATTGGGTCTACTTATGCCCATCTACTTCCTTGGCATCTCAGGGAAGCTCAATCCATCGGGTGTGGCGGATCGCTGGCCAGTCTTTCTAGCGTTGTGGCTAGTTGGTGTTATGGTTGCGTGCGCGGTGGTCTATATCTTCCGATATCTTGCCAATCCTGATGCAAAAGCAAAGAGCGACGAACGGCGCGATTAATGCCCAACGGTTCGAGCATCAAAGACACATTGCGACAACGGGCCGAGCAGTGGCGCTGTAAATCTTGTACTGTCCAGCCTCTTCTCTTGTCGCCACATACCAGTCACCTCCACGTTAGCCCAACAATCTCCCCAGCGGAAACCATTGGGTTGTTGAATCAGAAATTTTTTTGCAACTGCGCGCGGGGTGAGGTTTGGATCGCTGCGATCTTTATCGCGTGTGTTTTCAAAAAATTTGCTGAGGCAATAACCCAATGGTACGACGCAGGTGAGCGGGTTGCGTGAAGCCTCAGCGCACCAAGACCCCTCGACTAGCTCAGGGTGAACGGCTTGCATAACTATTAATTCGATAGCGCTCTGCGCAGTAAATACGCCGGCTACTAGCCGAAAATGCATAAAAGCTAGTAAAAAAACCCCACGTATCGCCACGTGGGGTTTTTATTTGAATTGCTAAGTGATGAAGCTTAGCTCGCGAAAGTTCGCAGCTTAGTGATGCGTGCCGTCCATGAACTGCTCGTCTTCCGTTGAGCCTTTGAGCGCTGCGGTAGAAGCATTGGCTTCGATGGTGGTGGTCACAGCGTCGAAATAACCGGTGCCGACTTCGCGCTGGTGTTTCACAGCGGTGAAGCCGCGCTCTGCTGCTTTGAACTCTTTTTCTTGCAGTTCAACAAACGCGGTCATGTTGTTGCGGGCGTAGCCGTAAGCAAGGTCGAACATGCCGTAGTTCAGTGAGTGGAAGCCAGCCAGGGTGATGAACTGGTATTTGTAGCCCATCGCGCCGAGTTCGCGCTGGAATTTGGCGATGGTGGCATCGTCCAAGTTTTTCTTCCAGTTGAACGATGGCGAGCAGTTGTACGAGAGCAGCTTGCCGGGGAACTTGGCGTGGATCGCGTCAGCAAACGCTTTGGCGAAGGCCAAATCAGGCGTGCCGGTTTCGCACCAGATCAGGTCAGCATACTCAGCGTAAGCCAAGCCACGGCTGATGGCTTGGTCCAAGCCGTTTTTCACGCGATAGAAGCCTTCCACGGTGCGCTCACCGGTGATGAAGGGCTTGTCGTTATCGTCCACATCGCTGGTGACGAGGTTGGCGGCTTCGGCATCGGTGCGAGCCAGCAGCACGGTGGGCGTGCCCATCACGTCAGCAGCCAAACGGGCCGCCACCAACTTGCTCACGGCATCACGGGTTGAAACCAACACTTTGCCGCCCATGTGGCCGCATTTTTTGGCAGCAGCCAACTGGTCTTCAAAGTGCACGCCAGCCGCGCCTGCTTCGATCATGGATTTCATGAGTTCGAATGCATTGAGCACGCCGCCAAAGCCAGCTTCTGCATCGGCCACGATGGGTGCGAAATAGTCGATATAACCTGCGTCGCCTGGGCCTTTGCCTTCGCTCCACTGGATTTGGTCAGCGCGGGTGAAGGTGGCGTTGATTTTCTTGACGACTTTTGGCACGCTGTCCACGCTGTAAAGCGATTGGTCTGGGTACATTTCGCCATTGCTGTTGGCATCGCCTGCGACTTGCCAGCCAGAGAGGTAAATGGCTTTGAGGCCAGCTTTAACTTGCTGCATGGCTTGGTTGCCAGTCAATGCGCCGAGCGAATTGATGAAGGGCTCGGTGTTGATCAAGTTCCACAGCTTCTCAGAGCCGCGCTTGGCCAGCGTGTGCTCGACTTGCAGCGAGCCGCGCAGTTTCACCACTTCAGCAGCGGTGTAGCCGCGCTTGATGCCCTTCCAACGAGGGTTGGTCGCCCAGTCTTGCTCCAGTTGGGCAATTTGCTGTTCGCGGGTTAGATTGGTCCAGTTGCTCATGTTCATCACTCCGGTTAAGTTAAATCAAAGAATCGAAAAGCCGATGAGCAACTATAACTCTTGTATAAGACTTATGCAATATCTTCTGTCTTATAGAAGAGTAAATCTATTGTCTTTAAAATCAACGGTTTACGAGATTTTTTCTTAATGTGAATTTTAATTTCCCATATTGAGAAAATTTGCGGCGTTGCAGCAAGTACTATTTATCAGATAATGAAATGTCAATTGCGTATCGTGAGAAATCATCAGCGTGCCGCCTGGCGACGTGTTTTGCCCTATCCAAACGAGGCTTGCACGCCAAGCATTCACTTATCATCCCCCAATGAAAACCTTCCACAACACCGTTCACCACCTGCATGCTGGGAAGCAAGAAATGTTTCGTGGCAAGCTGGTGGATTGCCATGAAGTGCCCGATCGGCTTGAATACGTGCTGGGCGAACTCAAGCGCCGTGCGCTGGGAGACATCCTCCTACCATCCGACGGTCTGCCTCTACAAGCCGCCCTGCAAGCCGTTCACAGCCGCGAATACCTCGACTTTCTCGCCACCGCTTGGGAGCAATGGGTGGCGCTTGATCCCTCCAACGCCGAGCGCGACGCCCTGCCCTCCGTCTGGCCCCTCTCACAGCCGCACGCCTTTCGCACGGACGCACCGCCGCTCAACTTCGCCGCCCGCCTAGGCCAATACGCCTTTGATTCCGGAACACCGCTCACCGCAGGAAGCTGGCAAGCCGCCCGCCAAGGCGCAGCCTGCGCATTGGCCGCCGCGCAAGCCGTGCTCGCAGGTGAGCGCGCCGCCTTCGCCCTTACCCGCCCGCCCGGCCACCACGCCGGCCCCGCCTACATGGGCGGCTATTGCTTCATCAACAACGCCGCCGTGGCCGCGCAAGCCCTACGAGACGGTGGCAAGCAGCGCGTCGCCATCCTCGACATCGACTACCACCACGGCAACGGCACGCAGACCTGCTTTTACGAGCGCGCCGACGTCTTCACCCTCTCGATCCACGGCGACCCGCGCACCGAATACCCCTTCTTCCTCGGCCATGCCGACGAGCGCGGCGCAGGAGCAGGCGTGGGCTTCAATCTGAATCTTCCATTGCCGCGCGGCAGCGGCTTTGAAGCGTGGTTTGCCGCGCTGCAGCTTGCCATTGCGCAAGTGCGCAGCTTCCGGGCAGACGCCCTCGTCGTGCCGCTGGGCGTAGACACCTTTGAAGGCGACCCGATTTCTGGCTTCAAGCTGCGCTCAGCAGACTACCTGCGCATCGGCCAAGCCCTGCGCGAGCTGGCCCTGCCCACGGTGTTCACCTTTGAAGGCGGCTATGCGGTGGGCGAAGTGGGGGTGAATGTGGCGAATGTGCTGGAGGGGTTTGGCGGCTAAGCGTGTTGCTTGACGTGCATCGCGCATTGTCAATACAATGTACGTATGATAAGTTTCGAATGGGACGCATCCAAAGCAGCTGCAAATCTTAAGAAGCATCAAATTTCTTTTGAAGAAGCAAAGTCCATATTTTTCGATGAATTTGGTGTGCAATTTTTTGATGACGAGCATTCGTCCGATGAAGATCGGTTTTTGCTACTTGGAATGAGTTCTGGAGCGAAATTACTGATCGTCTGCCATTGTGAGCGTGAGCAGGGTGCGGTGATCCGCATCATCTCGGCACGCAAGGCAACCAAGCGTGAAAGCGCGTTTTATCAAGGCCCTAAATCATGAAAGCTGAATACGATCTTTCCAAACTGAAATCACGCAAAAATCCATATGCATCCAAGCTGAAGAAGCCCGTCACGATGCGGCTCTCAGAGGATGTGGTGGTGTATTTCAAAGGCATGGCCGATGAAGCAGGGGTGCCGTATCAAAGCCTCATCAACTTGTATCTACGCGACTGCCTCGCGAACAGCCGCAAAGTGCAAATCCATTGGCCAGAGGCCGCTTGATGCAAACTCACAATGCGCTTTGCACGCTCATCTCGCGCATCGATTCACTATACATTCAATAGCACTTTGCGCAGTATTGATAAGGGCTAGAGGCCAATTTCGCGCTGAAAACCGGCTTACGGCAAGCGCAACTGGTTTGACGCAGCAAAGGCCACGATTTGGCTAGGCCCGCCAGTGGCTCATACGCCTGCTCGCGAAAGTGGCCGCACCTGCGGCCTGAATTTGACGAAACGCTGCGCTGCCAAAATCGCCACTGGCAGGCCTAGCCAAATCGCAGCCTTTGCTTCTGGCGGTTGGAATAGCGTGCTGTCACTACTGAATTCATAGCAGCTTGCGCAGTATTTGTGACGGCTAGCTGGCAATTTGGCTTAAAAATCAAGGCTTAGCCCGCGAATCGCAAGCTTTTTTTAAACAGCGCTTAACCATGTTATCGGTCGCTTATGCTGCGTAACGGCGCAAGTCCCAGCAGTTGGTGAAGGCGACTTGGAAAAATTAGGTTATAAATCAACGATATGAAGCAACGAACTTCAATCTCAGCTCATTTTTCGCCGTGTTGTACGGTAGATTTGACGTTGATAACACGCTAGGCATTCAAATGAACAGTGAAGCCATTTACTCCGGAGTCATGCTAGTACTTTTCCTATGTCCATCTCCATTGAGACTCTTTTGGTTGTGGGTTCAGCACATGCGAGGCGTGAAATTTGATCCAGAAAAACTGCCTGCCGGAATAATTGCTCACGTTGTCGGTGCGCTCATCTCTCCCGGCATCCCCGCATACTTGTTTTACATCTGGTCAAAGTGTGGCCCCGGATGCGGTAGTGGGCTGGTGCTTATCTTCATTTTGCCAGTCGTTTGGATTTTGTTTTTTTGTAGGCAATAGCTTACTAAACAAAGCAAAAATTCCCAGCGCGCAACCACTCAAATGAGCACATAACCTTCACACCGCCATGACGAACAACCCAGCCAAATAGCGTCTGTCAGGCGTTTGCAGGTGACGCAAGTGACACGCCATTCGTTTATCAGCGGTGCTGGTGACTTCTTTGATCAAGTTGATTCCTTGGCCACAGCGCCGGATGGATCCATACACATTTGGGCTGACAGTTACAGCTCCTGCGTCTTGAATTCGCTATAGCCTTCGTAGTAATAGCTCACGTCGATACCCTTCATGAATAGCTCTCGGTCATCGATTTGATCGGTCAAGGCTTGTTTCAGCAGGACTTTGATTTCAAGGTCTTTGACGACGCTGCGCTGCATAGCGGAGAGGTAGTCTTCCTTTTCGACTCGGTTCCAATCTGCCACTTGCTGGGTTTCTTTTTTGAACATCAGATCGAGCCAAATCCGGGTGGCGCGGCCATTACCTTCGCGAAAAGGGTGCGCCACATTCATTTCCACATACTTCTCCACTATCTCATCAAAACTAGCTTGTGGCATTTTGTCGATATGCTGCAGCGATTGCTCCAAATACATCAGCGGAGCAAACCGGAAATTCCCCTTGGCGATATTGACCTCGCGGATTTTTCCGGCAAAGTCATAAATGTCGCCAAACAAATAGGCATGAATGAAAGCCAGCCCTGCAAAGCTTCCCACCTCAGCTTTGGCAATGTCACCCGAATCAAAAAGTTGCTTGGCTCTTTGCTTGCTGATTTTTTCTTCAGCTTTGGCCAGCTCGATTTGATCTGTGATGCTGAGCTTGTTTGCCAGAATCATGAGAGCACTCCTTGTGAATTTACATCTTTCGACTTTAAGGTCGCAAGGCATGATCTTAAAGCAGCAAGGAGAAAGGCCTGAGAATCTCAGTTTTCTTTGAGATTTTCAAGCCTTTTGTGCAGTTTGCCGTTAAAGAAACTGCGCGGAGTGCTATTGAATTGATAGTAAATTAGTTGTACGCAGGCAGCGCTGCGATGCGTGAGCGGGCAGCGGCGTATTCGCGCTTCAATCGGGCGACTAGCTCGCCTGCGCTGGTCACTTCTTTGATCACGCCGATACCTTGGCCGCAGCCCCAAGTGTCTGTCTAGGCTCTTGCACGCTGACGGCGATGCTGATGCCAAAGTTCATTTTCTGTTGATGGCAAAAGAAGCAGTTGGGTTTGTTAGGACGCTTTTGTTTCAGGCGCTCCGTTCCTCGGTGATTTCGATCAACCATTTTTCTGGCTGAGCAGCGGTATGGGCATTGCGCGCGGGCATAACGCCCTCAAAACTAGCTTTGCGTTGAACCACATTTGAGGTTTAAGCGCTAGTTTCAATGGGGCTGATTGCGCTCATATAATTAGGTGGGAACTTTCAAAACAATCTTAAGGATCGATATGAAGTGCAAAAGACTTATGGCGGTGCTTGCAGTCCTGCTTACGTTGCTCACGGGATGCGCAGGACAGAACTCTGATTTTCTCTCTAAAAAAGAACCGCTAATCGACAGTGAACACGGTGTAGTGGTCTTTTCTTTAGGTTCGGCAACAACGCTCAGTCCATCGATATTCATCGTTCCTACGCGAACTGATGGCAAGCCCGCCGGTTTTGTACTATCTACTTCGGCAAATAAATTTGGCGATGGAGCATGGAAATTGGCGGATGGGATTAGGCCGGGTCCTGAGGGAGGTCGGCGGTTATTGACAGCGCGCTCTGCCCTACCCGGAACCTATTCTATTGACCTAGTTAGTTCATACATCAACGGCTATCCAATTAGTTATACGGGGAGGGTTCAGTTGTCACGCCCGTATCGTTTTACTGTCGAGGCGGGGAAGATTACCTATTTAGGAGTAATCGAGGTCAATACGAGCACTGCCCCTAACCGGATTGGTCAAACCATCCCAGCGTTGAGCAGGGAAGTGCCAGCGACCATGAGCGTTCGGTTGCTGGACGAATTTGAAGAAGACTATAAGACGCTTAAGCGGATTCGACCTGAACTCACGGCTGCTCCTGTGATCCGAACAAGTGATCGATAAAAGTGGTGTCCATTAGCGCGGTGCAACACGAGCCTATTGTTTAGGGTGTCGCGGAATGCGACTAAAGTAGCAGCGAATCACGAGTAAGCAGGCAAAGCCGCAATGCGCGCCCGTGCAGCGGCGTATTCGCGCTTCAAGCGAGCGACGAGGTCTGCGGCGGAGGTGACTTCTTTGATCACGCCGATGCCTTGGCCGCAGCCCCAGATGTCTTTCCAGGCTTTGGCATCGCCTGCGCCGCCGAAATTCATTTTGCTCGGGTCGCTCTCTGGCAGGTTGTCTGGGTCCATACCGGAATTGCGGATGCTGCCTTTGAGGTAGTTGCCATGCACGCCGGTGTAGAAGTTGGAATAGACGATGTCGTCGGAGTTGGATTCGGTGATCATCTTTTTGTAATCATCGGTGGCGCGGGCTTCATGGGTGGCGATGAAGGGCGAGCCGATGTAGGCCAAATCTGCGCCAGCGCATTGTGCGGCGAGGATCGCGTCGCCAGAAGCGATGGAGCCTGAGAGTACGAGTGGGCCGTCAAACCATTGGCGGATTTCTTGCAGCATGGCAAACGGGCTTTTGGTGGAGGCATGGCCGCCTGCGCCAGCGGCCACGGGGATTAAGCCGGTAGCGCCCTTCTCTATCGCTTTGCGGGCAAACACATTGCTGATCACATCATGCAGCGTAATGCCGCCCCAAGCTTTCACGCCTTGATTCACATCTTCGCGCGCGCCGAGCGACGTGATGATGATAGGCACTTTGTATTTCGCGCAGACCTGCATGTCGTGCTCCAAACGATCGTTGGATTTATGCACGATCTGGTTAATGGCATAGGGCGCTGCAGGTTTGTCTGGATTGGCTTTGTTGTAAGCCGCCAGCTCTTCGGTGATTTCATGCAGCCATTCATCCAACTGCGCCGCCGGGCGAGCATTGAGCGCAGGCATGGCACCAATCACACCCGCTTTGCATTGGGCAATCACCAGCTTGGGATTGCTGATGATGAACAGCGGGCTGCCGATGACGGGGAAAGGCAGGTTTTGCAGGATGGGAGGGAGATTGCTCATTTTTTGTCTCTGTTAAGTATGAAGAGGAAGAAACTTTCGCGCCTTTCGCGTCCGGTATTGAATTGAATTGGTTTTAAAAAGACTCAAGCGCCAATGCAGTCACCGATTCAGCGCCTTCGACGATGCTGTCTCGCATGCCGCCAGCTTTACTGAGCATGTGATCGGCATAGAAGCGGGCCGTGGTGATTTTGGCTTTCATGAATTCAACGTCGGTGCCAGCGGCCAGCTCATCTTCTGCAGCCAGCAGCGAGCGGGCCATTTGCCAGCCAGCAAACACGTTACCTGCGAGCATGAGGTAAGGCACGCTGCCTGCGAACACGGCATTGGGAGAGGCTTTGGTGTTGCCGGCCACGAATTCGATCACGTCGATGAGAGCTTTGCGAGCGGCAGTGAGGCGCTTAAGCACGGCGCGAGCATGTACGCTGTCGCGCGCGGCCAAGGCCTTCTCTGTGGCTTCGATTTGCGACACGATGCCTTTGGCCATTTGGCCGCCATCACGCGCTGTTTTGCGGCCCACCAAATCGTTGGCTTGAATCGCCGTTGTGCCTTCATAGATCGTGAGGATCTTGGCATCGCGGTAATACTGCGCCGCACCCGTTTCTTCAATGAAGCCCATGCCGCCATGCACTTGCACGCCCAGCGAGGTGACTTCTAGGCTCATCTCGGTGGAATAGCCTTTGACCAGTGGCACCATGAATTCATAAAACGCGGCGTTTTGCTTACGCACTTCAGCGTCTGGGTGGTGATGCGCAGCATCAAACGCTGCGGCAGCTCCCGCAGCCAAAGCGCGGCAGCCTTCGGTGTAGGCGCGCATGGTCATGAGCATGCGCTTCACATCAGGATGATGAATGATGGCGGCGCTGCCGGGCAAAGAGCCATCGACCGGGCGGCTTTGCACGCGGTCTTTCGCGTATTGCACGGCTTTTTGGTATGCGCGCTCGGCAATCGCAATGCCTTGCACGCCCACCGCATAACGCGCGGCGTTCATCATGATGAACATGTATTCCAAGCCACGATTTTCTTGGCCGACCAAATAGCCAATTGCGCCACCATGATCGCCATACTGCAACACAGCAGTAGGCGAAGCCTTGATGCCCATTTTGTGCTCAATGCTCACGCAATGCACATCGTTTCTAGCGCCGAGTGAGCCATCTTTACCGACCATGAATTTCGGCACGACGAAAAGAGAAATGCCTTTTACGCCCTCGGGCGCACCTTGAACGCGTGCGAGCACGAGATGCACGATGTTCTCGGCCATGTCGTGTTCGCCATAGGTGATGTAAATCTTGGTGCCAAAGACTTTGTAGCTGCCATCAGGCAAAGGCTCAGCACGGGTGCGCACCAAAGCCAAATCAGAGCCGGCTTGCGGCTCGGTGAGGTTCATCGTGCCCGTCCATTGGCCTGAAACCAGTTTCTCTAAATACGTGGCTTTGAGTTCGTCAGAGCCCGCAGTCAGCAGCGCTTCAATAGCGCCATCCGTGAGCAACGGGCAAAGCGCAAAGCTCATGTTGGCGCTGTTGCACATTTCGATGCAAGCTGCACCAATCGTCTTGGGCAAAGCTTGGCCGCCAAACTCCGAAGGATGCTGCAAACCCTGCCAGCCGCCCTCGCCGTATTGCTTGAAGGCTTCTTTGAAACCCAGCGTGGTCGTGACTTTGCCATCCTTGAAACTGCTGGGGTTGATATCGCCCGGCCAGTTCAGTGGCGAGAGCACACCTTCGTTGAATTTTGCGCATTCTTCAAGCACCGCTTGCGCGGTATCAAAACCCGCATCTTCAAAACCGGGGATTTGCGAGACTGCATCAATGTTGGCGATATGTTTAATCGCAAACAGCATGTCTTTCAGGGGAGCTTTGTAGGTCATGTCTTTTGTCTCGTTGGGTCGATTTGGCGAGGATTGATGAAGTCAAACCTCCGTGGGCGAAGGGCGCGAAAATTACGCGAAAGACGCGAAAAATACAAAGAGAAAATTTCAGAAAAAAGACATTGCTATTTCCCAAATTCTCATAACGATTTTCTTATTTTTGAATTTCGTTTTGCATTTCTTTTTCGCGCCTTTCGCGTAACTTTCGCGCCCTTCGCGTCCGGTATTGAATTTGAATTGGAATTTAAAGCTGAGAAACCAACTCAGGCACAGCCACAAACAAATCCGCTTCCAATCCAAAATCAGCCACGCTGAAAATGGGTGCTTCTGCGTCTTTGTTGATCGCCACGATGACTTTGCTGTCTTTCATACCTGCCAGATGCTGAATAGCACCAGAGATACCGCAAGCCACATAGAGCTGAGGCGCGACGATCTTGCCGGTTTGGCCGACTTGCCAGTCGTTGGGTGCATAACCTGCATCTACGGCTGCGCGAGAAGCACCCAATGCTGCGCCTAGCTTGTCGGCCAGCGGGGTCATCACTTCATTGAATTTCTCTGCTGAGCCTAAAGCGCGGCCACCGGAGACAATGATTTTCGCTGCTGTCAATTCAGGGCGATCAAGCTTGGCGATTTCCGAGCCAACGAAGCTGCTTTTGCCACTGTCTGCTGTAGCCGTTACGGATTCAATGGCCGCAGCGCCGCCAGTTGCTGCAGCGGGATCAAAGCCCGTGGTGCGAACGGTGATGACTTTGATGGCATCCAGGCTCTGTACGGTGGCAATCGCGTTGCCTGCGTAGATCGGGCGCTCGAAGGTGTCTGGCGCATCGACTTTGGTGATGTCCGAAATCTGGCCGACATCTAGTTTGGCAGCGACGCGCGGCGCGATGTTTTTGCCGCTGGCAGTTGCGGGGAACAAGATGTGTGAATAGCTGGATGCGATGGCCAGAATTTGCGCGGCCATGTTTTCTGCCAAACCGTTGGCAAACTGCGAGCCATCAGCGTGAATCACTTTGCTCACGCCAGTAATCGCTGCGGCGGCTGCAGCGGCAGCGCCAGCATTGCTACCCGCAACGAGTACATGCACATCACCGCCGCAAGCCAAAGCTGCGGTCACGGTGTTCAAGGTCGTGCCTTTTATGGAGGCGTTGTTGTGTTCTGCAATAACGAGGGTTGTCATGATTAGATTACCTTTGCAACATTCTTGAGTTTGTCCACCAGCGTAGCCACATCAGGCACCTTGATGCCAGCGCTGCGCTTGGGCGGCTCGCTCACACGCAAGGTTTTGATGCGTGGTGCGACGTTCACACCGAGGTCTTCAGGTTTGAACACATCCAGTTGCTTTTTCTTGGCCTTCATGATGTTGGGCAAGGTCACGTAGCGCGGCTCGTTCAAGCGCAGATCGGTGGTGACGACGGCGGGCAGGTTCACTGAAAGCGTTTCCAAACCACCATCGACTTCGCGGGTGACTTTGGCCTTGCCGTCGGCGATTTCTACTTTGGAAGCAAAGGTGGCTTGCGGCATGTCGCCCAAAGCCGCCAGCATTTGGCCCGTTTGGTTGCAATCATCATCAATGGCTTGTTTGCCCAAGATGATGAGACCGGGTTGCTCTTTGTCCACCAAGGCTTTAAGCAGCTTGGCCACGGCCAGTGGTTGCAGCTCTTCATTGGTTTCCACAAGAATGGCGCGATCAGCGCCGATGGCCATCGCGGTGCGCAAGGTTTCCTGGCACTGCAAAACGCCGCAGGACACCGCGATCACTTCCGTGGCCATGCCCTTCTCTCGCAGACGCACCGCCTCTTCGACCGCGATTTCATCGAAGGGGTTCATGCTCATCTTCACATTGGCGGTGTCCACACCGCTGCCGTCCGACTTCACGCGCACCTTGACGTTGTAGTCGACAACGCGTTTCACCGCGACGAGAACCTTCATTCACTGCTCTCCTGTTGAACTGCCTTGGGCCGAATTCTAGTGACCACGCCACGGAAATCGAACGATCGTGCTGTTTTATCTTGGTGAGCCAGTCGCAGCAGTGAGGCCCCAGGCGCCTCGCACCCGACTACGCTCGCAGCACGTCCGGTTGAGTTGAGCAGCGACGACTGCAAGGGGCTCAATCACGCGCCTTCGCCGCGTCGACGCCGCGCGCGACCTGGAGCGGCGCCAGAAGCAGCAAACCCGCCACGAAGAACACGGCAGTCGACAGAATCGCCAGTCGGTG
>JANMHJ010000069.1:0-54657 GCA_031375105.1 Variovorax sp. | reverse complement strand
CGAACCTTTGAGACGCTGGATTTACTGGAGGACCATCTGGTGGGGTCGCTCAAGACCCTGGAAACTCAAAATGACGCGATCAAAAGTATCGCCGGTTGGGATTGGATTATTAATGCTATTTTTAATGGGAATTAGAATTAGGTGGTGGATTGGCAGTGCTGGCTCTTGGCTTCGACGTTTTGGGCAACGACAGCAAGGTGTTAACGATGACGCTGACATTGAGCGCGAATTTATTGGTATTTGTTTTGTTGTATCCACGCGCATCCAGCTATCTTTTGTACCAGAAGTTCGCCTACGGCAAGCTTGGCAAAACGCGCTTTACCTTTTATGGTTCACCGAAAACGGTGATTGCGCATTTGTTTAAGTTCAGTTTCTCGGGAGCGTTTTTTGTATTGATGCTTTTGCTTATCAGCGTACAAATGATGATACTGTTTCTCGTGAAGCAACCTGATGTGAGAGCGATTAGCCTGGGTTTGATTTACTTGGCGATCACCGTTGCTTCGCTTTCTTTCGCTCGCACGAGACGTTTGAATTTTGTGATTCATCGGTTGCAGATCGCTGGTTTGAGCTTCAGCAGTACTCTTGCACCGATTTCCAACGCGATGCGGGTTAGTAGCTATGCTGTGCTGGCGGTGCTCACCCTAGGCTTGTCCATTCCATGGTCAACAATCACGTATCAACGCTGGCGCTCTTATCATTTGTTTGCCCATATGCAAGGGGATTGGTCGCAGTTTGCGGCATCCGATGTGCCCATGCGTAAAGGCACCGTTGTTGAAGAGTTAGCGCAGCAGTTCAATTTCGATTTGGGGTTATGACGCGATGATGAGCCATTTGATTGATCGGTGTATCGCGTCTACTTGGGCTGCGCTGATGGCCGCAGTCTTATGGATCGCTATCCCTGTTGCATTTGTCTCAGAAGGCCTGCCTAGGCTATCTTTGGTGATCAGTCAGTCGATTCCAGTGGCATTTGAGAAAAGGCTTGGCGACTTTGTGCTTGCTCAATTGAGCTTCATCATGGCGCGCGACTCCTCCAAGGAGCCAAGCGACAGACAAAAAAGACTACAGCAACGATTTACTGACATGGCCAAGCTGGCAAATCTGCCTGATGCCAAATTGTTGATTCGTAGTGGCCCTGTGAACGCCGTTGCCTTACCGGGTAATACCGTCGTGTTGATGGATGGCTTGGTTAAGCGTCTTGACGATGACCAAGTGATGGCTGTGGTGGCGCATGAGTTAGGGCATTTGCACCATCGCCATGTCATGCAGCGCATTGTCAGTATCAGCATGATGGAGGGGATGATCGAGAGCTTAGCAGGCGGAAATTCGCAAGCTGCAAAGGTCGGCTCTTTGTTCTCAAGCGCGATTCTGACCAGCGCTTACAGCAGAGCGCAGGAGCTAGAGGCTGACACCTATGCGATAGAGCTTCTGAAGGCGCAGGGCACATCTGGCTTAGCATATGCCCAAGCCTTGCAGTTTTTCTTAACGTATGAGAAGCAGCAAGGCACAATATCTGGTGGCTGGGCAAGCTCCCATCCAAGCACGCAAGAGCGGCTGAATAAAGCTATGAATCAGGCGGGCGGTGTCACAACAACCTTGACCTGCCGGCTCGATGCACAACAGCAGCCAGAGTTTTCCTGTAAATAATCTTCTATTCACCATGATCACTGATTTCAAAAACAAAACCGCCATTCTCACTGGCGCTGGCTCGGGCTTTGGGCTGGAGTGTGCGCGGATTGGCGCGAAGCTGGGGATGAATCTCGTGCTCGCTGATGTGCAGCAAGATGCGTTGGACAAGGTGGTGGCGGAAGTCTCAGCGATGGGTGTGCAAGTCTTGCCATTCAAGCTGGATGTGGGCAAAGCTGATCAGGTCGAGGCTCTTGGAGCAGCGACTTTTGAACGCTTTGGCGCGCCGCATTTGGTGTTCAACAACGCGGGCGTGGGTGCAGGTGGCCTGATTTGGGAGCACACACTCAAGGATTGGGAATGGGTGGTGAACGTGAACATCATGGGCGTGGCGCATGGCGTGCGCGTGTTCACGCCGATGATGCTGGAAGCTGCCAAAAAAGATGCTTCTTATCAAGGTCATATCGTTAACACTGCCAGCATGGCGGGCTTGCTCAATGCACCCAACATGGGTGTGTACAACGTGAGCAAGCATGCGGTGGTAGCGCTTTCTGAGACGCTTTATCAAGACCTGCGCTTGGTGACGGATCAGGTTAGCGCCTCGGTGCTGTGCCCCTTCTTCGTGCCCACCGGCATCAGCCAAAGCCACCGCAACCGCCCCGAAGAATTCAAGCAACGGGGCATCAAGCCCACCAAGAGCCAAATGATCGGCCAAGCCATGAGCGACAAGGCCGTGGGCAGCGGCAAGGTGAGCGCGGCGGATGTTGCGCAGATGGTGTTTGATGCTGTTGCACAAGACCGCTTCTACATCTACAGCCACCCCAAAGCGATCAACTCCGTGCAAACGCGCCTAGAAGACATCATGCAAGCGCGCAACCCGACCGATCCGTTTGCCCACAAGCCGGAGATTGGTGTGGAGTTGAAGAAGGCGCTGCGGGCGGAGTAAAGCCAATCAGGCTTTGACGAAAACTTGAAAATCTTTGGCCAGTTGCTCCATGACGGGCTTCCAATCGCCGGCCACGCTTTGGCGAACGAGATGCACATCGGGATACCAGTAGCTGCTGGTGTCCTGCTCACCCCAACGCCAATCGGCATCCCAGCACAGTGGCATCCACACCTTCAAGCCCATCGCGCCTGCAAGGTGGGCAAGGGACGTGTCGATGGTGATGATCACATCGAGGTTTTTCATGAGGGCGGCGGTTTCGGCCAAGTCGATCAGGTCTTCGCTGAAATCGACGAGGTCAAGCGCGTTCAAGCTGCCAGCAATAGAGCCATGCACGTTGTTGGCTAGGCTGACCAGTTGCACGCCTTTAACCTTGGCCAGCGGCTCAAACTCATGCAGGGGCACGCTCTTGCGCATCGCGCGGCGCGAGGCATCGTAGTGGAAAGTGGCGGGGTTGGCACCCCACATCACGCCGACTTTCTTTTTGCCGGCGATGTTGGGGATGCTGTCTAGTTTGGCTTTCCATTCGGCGACCAATGCGTCTTCGACTTTGAAGGTGATTTTTGGTGTGCCAAAGCTTTGCAACGTGGGGCGAAAGAGATGCGCCAAGCGGCCAATCGCGATTTGGTAATCAAAGTTGCAGTTGGCAAACCAAGCAGGCTTGGCTGGATTGTCCCAAAGCGGCGGTAGAGCGCCCCAGTAGGGATAGACGTGGTATTTGTCGCTGGGCAAGTTGGCTGAATTCAACGTACTTTGCCAGACGCGCACCATCTCTGGCGCTGCGACGATCACGACGCGATCAGCATCTTGTGTGTGATCAGCCAGCAAGCTGCCAAACATGATTTCATCGCCCAAGCCTTGCTCGCGATGAACGAGAAGCGTTTTGCCTTGGAGGCTTTCGCCGCTCCACAGCGGCTGTGTGTGCGGGAAATGATAAACGCTGTTGAAGGTAGAGCATTCGCTGCGATGCTCGTAACTCGCCCAGCCTTCTTGGAAGCGCTTCTTTAAAAGCAAGTAATGGGCATATTCCCAATGAACGACGGCGGGCTCTTTCGGGTCTTTGAGCGCTTCAACGAAATACTCGTCAGCCAGCGCATATTCTTTCAAACCAAAGTAGGTGAGCGCGAGTTTGAGGGGCAAGCCTTTGGCATCGGGCTCTAGGCGTTGCAGGCGCTCCAGATGATCTTTGGCGGCTTCGAGTTGATCGTGGCGGCGCAGCAGATCGCCGTAATTGGACAGCGCAGCATTGTGCTCAGGTTGAATGCGCAGGGCTTGGTGGTAGCTGCGCATGGCTTGCGGGAAGCGGTTCAGCTCGTGGTGAATCACGCCCAGGTTGTAGTGAAACTGCGCGACATGCGGGGCGAGCTTGACAGCGCGCTCAAAGAAGGGAAGCGCCATGGCGCGCTCTTCTTTGGCCGCGTGAATCGCGCCCAGCAATTCGAGTGCATCGGCGCAATCGGGGTCTGCCGCGAGCGATTCGCCGCAGAGGCGATAGGCTTCGTCAAACTGCTTGGCGTTGAAGGCGGGCAGGGCTTGCGTATACAGCGCGTTGGCTTTGGCCGGATCGGGTTTGTCTTTGTTGAGGCTCATGGCGGGTTCAGTTTTTTTGAAAGACCAAATCCCACACACCATGACCGAGTTTGATGCCTCGGTTTTCAAATTTGGTGAGGGGGCGGTAATGCGGTTTCTCGGCGTAGTCTTTCGCCGTGTTTTTGAGCGCTGGCTCGTTCGAGAGCACTTCGAGCATTTGTTCTGCATACGGCTGCCAATCGGTGGCGCAATGCAAATAGCCACCGGGTTTGAGATGCTGCACGAGAGTGGCGACGAAGGGCGGCTGGAGCAGGCGGCGCTTGTTGTGGCGCTTTTTATGCCATGGATCGGGGAAGAAGATGTGAATGCCATCCAGACTGGCTTTGGGAATCATTTTGTCCAACACCTGCACGGCATCGTAGGAAATGATGCGGATGTTGGTGATGCTTTGCTCTTCAATGCGCTTGAGCAAAGCGCCCACGCCGGGTTCATGTACTTCGCAGGCGAGGAAGAGGGTGTCGGGTAACACGTTGGCAATATGCGCTGTGGCTTCGCCCATGCCAAAACCGATCTCAAACACGGTTTTTGTGAGGTTTCCTATGCCTTTTGGCTCTGTAGCCGTTATAGAATCTGCGCGGGGTGCTACGGAATCGATAGTATCTGCTGTGACTGTGACTGTGGCTGTGGCTGTGGCTGTGGCTGTGGCTGTGAGTTGGGAGAAATCCAGCAAATGCGCTTGAAACGGAATCAGAAATTGCGGCCCGAGCACATCCAGCGCCTTGGCTTGGCCAGTCGTGAGGCGGCCAGCGCGGCGCACGAAGCTGCGGATGTGGCGGGGGTGCTCGATGCCTTCTGGGCTATTGACTTGTGTGGCTTCTGATTGCATGGTGGCGTTGATTGTAGGAGAGGCCACGATTGCCTCACTCGCGGCATCTCCATCCAAAAGTAATCTTCAAAAAGCGAAGGTCAAAGCCCAGTCGCAGTCACACCGCAAGAGAGCACAAGAGTCAAGACCCCGCCTTGCCGCAAGCGCGGCAACGTCGCGCCGCTGATCAGTGTAGCCAAAGGAATTGCGGCATTTGGTGCGCCTACTGTGCCGCCAGTACATACGGCGAGATTGCCATCGTTAGACGTGCAGCTCACTGGGCTGGCGCACGAAAGGCCGGCGCTAGGTGTGTCTCGCAAAACAGAATTGTCAGCGGGCGAGGGGCCGAAGTTGCTCACGGTGATGGTGTAGTTCGTTGTGCTGCCGGCCACCAAGGTGCTGGTGTTGTTGTTTTTGGTGATCGCTAGGTTGGCCACGGCGAGCACGTTGTCGGTGTCACTGGCGTTGTTGTTGGCGGTGTTGCTGTCAATCATGTCGGGTGGAATCGTGAGGCTCACTGCATTGGTGACTGAGCCATTCAAGGCTTGCACAGTGGCCACGATGGTGAAGGTTACGGTGTGGCCAGCGGAGAGCTGAGGCAGGACAAGACCAGCGCCTTCGATGCCGCTGATTGTCGTCACGAGCGGGCATAGCGCACCGGCGCTGGCGCTGCAAATGATACTGTCTTTTTGCAAGCCGATGGCTGCTTGATCGCGCACCAGCGTGCCGCCTGCATCTCCGGGGCCGGGGTTGCTCACGACGACGGTGTAGGTGGTTTGCGTCAATGCCGTGACGGTGGTGACGCCATTGAATTTGCTCACCTGCGGATCGGCTTGCGGGCGGCATTCGCGAACAGTGAATTGAGTGGAGGCGAAATCATCGCCGTTCACACCTGCTGCGGCATCCCAAAGCTCCACGCTCATGGTGGCCGTGGTGGCTGTGAAGGCGGCTAGACGAAGGGTCCAGGTGTCGGTACCGGCCGCTTCCAGAGCGTAAGTGTCGGTTGCCAAGTAGGCGACGGTATTCGTGCCGGAGGAGACGCGCATCGAAATGATCGGCGCCAAGGTCGGTGTGCCTCCGCCGGCAATCGCATTTGAGCCGTAGTACATGAAGAGATACTGGCGGCCTGTCACGAGTGTGGTGAGCTGCTGGCTGTAAATTCGGTAGTTGGGCGTGCCCGCGAGATTGTTGCCGTTGCTGTAGAGCCAATTGTTGGTGCCTGCGATCGAGCGACTGAAATCTCCGATGAATGGATTTTGTATAACCAAGCCAGCTGAGTAGTTTTTAGCGCCCTGCTGAATGGCTTCGGAAGTGTCGCCAGGAAACACATCCACGGGGAATTGGGGAATATTGCCGCCAACAGAGGCCGCCGTGTTGGCTAAGTTACCGTTAGACAGAAGGTTGGTTAGCTGTTCGGTGCCATTCGTGCAACTGGCGACAGCTGAGATCACGCGCACGAGGGCAGCAGCAATCGGGTCGCTGTCGGTGGCGCTGTTGTTGCCGGCAACGGTGTCGGTGGTACCGGCCGGGGCTGTGACGGTGGCGGTATTGGTCACACGAGCGCCCGCTGCCGCCGTGACTTGCGCATTGACAACGATACTGACGGTGCTGCCCACGGGCAGGCTGGGTATCGCGACACCGGCGGCGAGGGTGCTCGTCGTTAGACCCGCCGGGCAAACGGCGCTGCCCAAGGCGGTGCAGCTCACGCTGAGCAGAGTGAGCCCGGCAGAGGCACTGTCTGTGATGAGCGCATTGCTGACCGGGGCAGGCCCGTTGTTGCCTACATCAATGGTGTAGGCCGTCACTGCTCCTGCGGTGAGGGTGCTCAAACCGTTGCTCTTCAAAACCACCAAATCAGCGCTTCGCGGATCAATCCGTGTGGTGGCCGTCGCGCTGTTGTTGGCAAGGTTGGAGTCGGTCAGGCCGGGTGTGGCCAACGTGGCGGTCACGAAATTGGTGACTGTGCCGCTGCTGGCAGCTGTACCGGCCACCGTGACCTGAATAGCGGCACCGGAATTGAGCGAGACTTGAGGCAGGCTGATGCTGTTGCCCGAGCCAGATGCACCGGTGCCGCCCGCCGGAACATCGCAATCACCTGTGCCGCCGATCACGACGCAGACCCAAGTCACCGTGCCGATGTTGGCTGGAACCGTATCGACCACCGTGATCGTGCCGACGTTGGCCGGGCCGTTGTTGCTGACGGTGAGGATGTAGCTGACGGGGTCACCGACATAAGCAAAGCTGGTGCCGCTTTTGGTTGCCAAGATGTCGGCCACGGTAGGCGTGGTGCCTATGATGCTCACGTCTTCTTGGATTGAACTGGAGGCGACGTAATTGCTGCCGGGAACGGGGTTGCCGTCGGCGTAGCTGCCGCCGGGCGTGACGCTGGGATTGCCGCCGGCATCGGTTGCGCCCCCAGTGGTGCGCACGGGATCGGTGTAGCGCACATTGGCGCTATTTTGATACACACCCGCGGTAGTGGTGTTGAGATTGACTTGGAAGGTCAGGGTGAGCACGCCGCCGCTGCCAACGATGTAGCTGGTGGCGGTGCTGCCGCCTGCTGTGCCGAAGATGGCGGTGGGCGTGACACCTGAGCTGTTGGCAATGGGGCTAGGGCCGGTCACGGTGGTGGAGACGGCGCTGGCCGTGGTAGCGACTGTGGCAAGGCCAAAGGGCACGGGCAGGGTGTCATTGGTGCTCACGCCGTAGGCGGTGCCGCCGCCGGTGTTGCGGATGACGATTTGGTATTGCGCGGTGGTGTCTGTCGGTGCGTTGCGCGTACTTGTGAGTGTGAACTTGCTGACACTGAGCTGTGGCAAACATTGGTAGCCGGGCTGCACGCCCACTTGTGTGCTGGGGCCGAAATTGAGTGTCGCGCCGACTTCGCCTGCATCACCTTGGCAGTTGATCGGGTTATTCGGCGGGTTGGGGCCTTGAAGGCCGCCGTTCACAGAATTGCTGCCGGAGAAAGCACCGTTGGCCACCAGCACACCACCTGCGCCGCCGCCACCAGAGCCTGAACAGTGGGTCGGCTCTCCTGTGGCATCATGAATGCCGCCTTGACCGCCATCGGCTTGCATGCGTACCAAGCTGGTGTTACTGCCCGCAATCAGTCGGATCGAGCCACCAGCGCCACCGCCGCCAGCCGCATCGTAGAAAGCAGAGGGGCCTTGCGTGCCGTTGGTTTGTAGCCAACCGCCACTACCCGGTGTGCCCGCATTGAAGAAAATCAGGCCGCCACCTTGGCCGCCAGGGCCCTCGTAGGGGTTGGAAGGCTCGATGCCGCCGCCATTCACATCACCTGCACCGCCGCCCCCGCCCATCACAATACGATTGGTATCCACCGCGCCGCTTTGTGGCAGTTTGCCGCCACCATAACCGCCCACATCGCGCGAGCCGTCACCGCTCCAAGTAGCTCCACCTGCGCCGCCGCGCCCGCCGTTTCCGCCACCGCCGCCAGCAGAGTTGTGGCTGATGCCTCCGCCACCCGCGTTGGCCGGCGCGCCACGGCCATAGTCGCCACCGGGGTAGCCTTGGGTGTTGGCATTGAGATCGGGGTTGGTGAGCGCTACGCCCGTTGAGTTAAAGACCAAGGGGTCGGCAGGAATCCACATGAATCGGGGCGTGCCTGATATGCCTTCGCCTTTGGTGGTGTCGCGTGCGCCGGTCAGGCCATCGGATTGGTTTTGAAATAAACGGTCGCCATTGGCTGTGCCGCCGCGTTCGCCATAACCCGTGCGAAAACCTGTACCTGTGGCGTTGATATGCGGGCCAGCACCAGAGAAGTTAAGCGCCCCAGCCACATCCAGCGCCACCACGCCGCCTACCAAGCCATCCCACCGAATCGGCCTGATCGAGCCAGAGATCGTGAGGCTGGCGTACTGAGGCACGCGAATCACCTGATAGCGGCGCTGGCCAAGGGTGAGGTCAGGCGCGGCTTGGGTGTAGGCATAAGTCAATGCAGGAAAAAAGTTGACCGTGCTGCCAGCGCCGCCACCGCCTGTGACGCTCGTGACCTGCGCATATTCATAGCGGCCAGCGGTGTAATTGGCGTTTTCAAGGAAACCTTGCGCTTTGTCTGAGCCGATAGCGCGGGTATCTGTGTCTGTGCAGGGGCCTAAGCCATCGCCGTAGCAGTTGTTATTGACGTTATTGATCGCTGCGCCCTGCATCTGCACGATGAGCAGCTTGTCGCCCGCGCTGACGCTGACCGTGCCGGTTTGCGCACCCAAGACAAGAGAAGCAGCACCTATGCTGAGATTGCCATTGCCTTGGAAATAAGTGTTGATGCTGACATTGCTGCCCGAGATCGTGACGGGGCCGTCTTTGCCAGGAGCGGCACAGGTTTGAGCGAATGTGTTGGGATGGGCTAGCGCTAGGGTCAAAAGAAGCAGGGCTAAGAACTGTCGCAATAGACGCATACACGGTTTGAAATCGAAAAGACAATGCTTAGATTTTCGCATAAGCGCGGTAATTGCAAGAATTTGTATCAGAAATTCGCGCGCCATTGTGTGATGCAAGTCATCAAGATGTCGTATGGCGTGGACATACCATGCGTTTGTAGGTCGAGTTGCGCGGCGCAGTTGAGCAAAACGGCCACCACTTGCGCTTCGCTGTCTAAAGCCAGGGCCTGCGCGCCATTTTGCTTGGAGAGTTTGTGGCCATCGGCTGCGAGCACGAGTGGGGTATGCAGGTATTGCGGCGTGGGATAGCCTAAAGCGCGTTGCAAAAGGATTTGCCGAGCGGTGTTGTCGGCCAGGTCTTCGCCGCGCACGATGTGTGTGATGCCCTGCGCGGCATCGTCCACCACGACGGCTAGCTGGTAAGCCCACAGACCATCAGCGCGGCGCAACACGTAATCGCCAATATCACTGGCAACATCTTGCTGCTGTAGGCCGTGGCGGCGGTCTGACCATTGAAGAATTTCTGGGGTGTTTTGTGCTTCAGCTGAGAATGGGTTAGCTACTTTTTTAATAGCACTCTGCGCAGTATATATAACGGGAGGAGGCCGATTTTGCTTAAAAAATACCGTATTGAAGCGCCATGCGCGTAATGCTTTGCCTTGCAGGCCGCTGCGGCAAGTGCCGGGGTAGATCAGCTCGCCATGACGCGCTTTGGCAGCGCCGCCGATTGTCAAAACTGCTTCAATGTCTTTGCGTGAGCAAGCGCAGGGGTAGGCGGCACCTTGCGCAATCAGGCGTTCCAGCGCGGTTTGATACAGGCTGCTGCGCTGAGATTGATACGCCGGCGCTTCATCGGGAATCAAGCCACAGGCGGCGAGCTGGCGCAGGATGTCTTGATCAGCCCCGGGAATGCAGCGCGGCGTATCGACATCTTCGATGCGCACCAACCATTTGCCGCCATGGGCGCGGGCATCAAGCCAGCTGGCCAGCGCGGCCACCAGCGAGCCTGCGTGCAATGCGCCGGTGGGCGAAGGAGCGAAACGGCCAATGTAGCTTGCCATGGCCGCAAGTATGGCGCAAAGACAGGCGCTATAAGCCTGTAGCGCTGACCCCGCAGCTCACGGTGAACGTGATACTGCTGTTTGATGGGAAATTGGGCAGAAGCAGCCCGCCGCCCGCGAACAAATTGGGCCAATTGCCAAATAGGGGGCAAGTGGCTGCAGGGCTGCCGCCAGAGGGCGTGCAGGTGGTGACGCTACAGCTAGATAAGCCTGCGCTGGGTGTATCGCGCACGATGGCATCATCAGCTGAGCTTGGGCCTGCGTTGGAAAAGGTGATGGTGTAGTTGGTCGTCGCGCCAGCGATGAGTGAGGTGGGCGAATTGACACCGTTGCTTTTGGTGACGGATAGCGCGGCAGTGCAGGTCAAGCCGTTGCTCACGCTGGAGCTGTTGTTGCTTACATTCGTGTCTGAATAAGGTGCTTGAAAATCGCCTATGACTGCGGTGTTGCTGACGGGGCCAGGGCAAGCAGCCGCGAGGACCCGTAGCGTCGCTGTGATGCTGGCCAGATTGGTTTGCGCTGCTAGGGGCACGGCAGTGGGTGTGAGATCGCAGGTTACGGAACTGATGCCGCTACACAGCCAGCCTGTGCCGGCGAAAGCGGTGGTGATGGTGAGCGAGGCGGGCAGGGTGTCTGTCACGCGCACCATGCTGCCGGCCAAGATGCGTGAGGCGGTATCGGTGTTGGTGGCGGGGGTGGTTTGGTCGGCGGCATACGTGGTGTTGCGAATCGCTCGGCCATTGTTGCGGGGCGTGAGGGTGTAGAGCAGAGTTTGGCCGGGCGCAACCGTGCCCACGGGAGAGACGGTTTTACTGATCGACAGATCGCCTTGCAGCAAGACATCTTCGCTGCTGGGGCCGGCGACCAAGCCGCTGTAGTTGCTGCCACCCACTGCACCTGCGCTAACGTATGCAAAGGCGGTGTTGTTGCTGTAGTTGGTGCTGCTGCGGTTCGCACCGTTGGCATTGCTGGACGTGACAAGGCGATTGCCGTCGGCGCTGGCGCGGGTGGGGTCAAGAAAGCTGGCGCCGGCATTGTTGTGATAGTTGCCCACAGGCGAGCTGTCGGCGATGTTGACGACGAAACTGATCGTGAGGCTAGCGCCCTGATCCAAGAAAAAGCTGCCCCAGCGCAGCGAATTTTGTCCCGCTGCGGCTACCGTGCCGGGTGCGGCTGCCCCGAGGGCAAAGGTCGTGGCGGCACTGGTGAGAACTTGAGCGGGCAGCGCTGGCGCAATACCAGCCGTGCTTTCAGCACCAGCGCCTAAGCGCGTGGCGCTTGGGGCCGGGCTGTAGGCGTAGGTGGCCGCAGAGGCGAGCGTCCAGCCAGGCGGCAGTGTTTCATCAAAGATATTGACATTCGTCACACCCCCTGCCAGCGCACCATTGCTCACACTGATTTGGTAACTTGTGGTGGCGGCACTCGCGCTGGTAATGACCGTGGGCGTGGCTGATTTGGAGACACTGAGTTGCGGCATGCAACTGAACCCAGCCCGTGCCCCGATGGCATCTAGCGGTTCGACCACGCTTGGCGTGATGCCAGTTTGACCAGGGCGGGCATAGTAGTTGGGGGCGTCTGTGGGGGCTGTGTTCGCCGTGGTCACTGTGCCATTGGCACCGAGTGCGACCGTGCCTAAGCTGCCCACTTGCGTGTAGATGACGCCTCCGCCACCGCCGCCGCCTGGGCCATCTTGCTCGGGATTGCCAGCCCCCATGTTGTTACTGCCGCCGGTGCCGCCAGAGGCTTGCATGGTCAAACCCACGCCACCTGCGAATGCGGTGACGAAAATCGAGCCACCAGCGCCGCCGCCGCCGGCTGAATCGGTCGAGCCTGTGTTGGGCGCATTGCCGCCATTGACCAATAAGCTGCCCGAGCCTGAAATGCCCCCTGCTCGCACGATGATGATGCCACCGCCGTTGGCCCCCGAGCCTTGTGGATCTGTCGAGCCGTTGCCACCCACATCACCGGCGCCGCCGCCGCCGCCCATAAACAGTCGGCTATTGCCAAAACTGGTGGCAATCGGGAAGCCGCCGTAACCTCCAGTTTGCCAACCGCTTTGCCCATTGGTATTGGCATTCCAAGAACCACCGCCATTGCCACCCGCACCGCCATTGCCGCCGCCGCCGCCACCCGCGTTGTGCTGGTTGCCACCGCCGCCTGCATTGCCCGGTGCGCCACGCCCCAGATCGCCATCGGTATAGCCATCCGTTGCGGCAAGGACACTGAGCACGTTAGTGAAAGAATCATAGACACGCGCGGGTGTGCCAACGATACCTTCGCCTTTCATGCCGCCTAGGTTGGTTGCATAGGCAGCTCGCCAGCCGCCATATTGAGGCGCAGTGATGGCGCCGATGTTGCGCACACCGCCACCGCGAAAGCCTCTTTGTGAAACATCGATATTGGCATTGAGACTAAGCTGGCCTGCCACATCCAGCGCCACAACGCCGCCCGTGCTGCCGTCCCAAGCGGGTGCGTTGATAGCAGCCGTCACGACCGCATTGGACAGTTGCGGCACACGAATCACTTGGTAGCTGTTTTGGTTAGGCCCAGCGGTCTGCGCATAGGCATAGATCAGATTGCCTCCAGCGCCTGCGCCGCGCACACGCAATTGGGTTGCGGAGACCACTTGGGTGACCACAGCGTATTCATACTGGCCCGCCGCGGCGCTGAGGATGCCGCCAGCGTAACCGTTGGTGGGATTATTTGCAGAGTCATAAGCCACGGTGGGCGAAGGAGCGGGCAGGGTGGGCACCGTGGCATCTTGGCGCGTGAAAGCCGGGCCTTGACCGTCACCATATTGGCTCGTGTCTGTGGTGTTGAGCGTAGCCCCTTGCATCTGCATGATCAGGATCAAGTCGCCGACGGCTGGTGCAATGGTTGAACCGCCTGAACGCTGTGCACCGATATTGACGGTGGTGCTGCCAGCGCCGGAAGTGCTTCCTGCGTAATAGGTGTTGACAATGCCGCTCAATGCTGTGTTTGCACCATTGAAGCCGGGGACGGCGCAAACTTGGGCCCATGCAGCTGGCGCGAGCAGCGCAAAGCAGAGCATGAGTAATTTAAGCAAGATGGAGCGATACATGTCGTATGAGGAAAAACCACCTGCGATTATCCTAAGATCCGCTCTTGGCTGGATCAGCCTTGTAAAAAGGCGGAGATAAATAGATCAGCGCTGTGAAATAGTCGGAGAAAAGCGTTGAGTTTGTGATTAAAAAGCAGCACGACAAGCCAGCGCGAGATCCAAGCCGCTCACAAACGCATCTTCCACCCGATGCCCGAGGCACCAGTCACCACACACGCCAATACCCGCTTTCGCATCCCACAGATGAGAAACGCCAAGGGACGTTTCGGTTTTTGCATAGCGCCAGCGGTGTGCCTGCGCCAGCGCGGGGGTGGCGCGAATGCCAGTGATTTCGGCGAAGGCTTTGAGCATTTTGGCTTTGACGCGCTCGGCATCGTCTTCCAAATGTTCACGGCTCCATTCAGCACTGGCCTGCACCGTCCAGCGCTCCACGCCGCCGCGCGCCGGCTTGGAGCTTTCGCGGGCGAGCCAAGCGATGCGGTGGTGTGTGGAGCGAGCCGCGTTCCACTGCGGCCCGAGCACGCGTACAGGCTCGGTTGGCGAGAGGGGCAGAGCGTTGGGGAAGGCGAGCATCAGCGTCCAGCAGGGCGCGACCGTCACCGGGCTGATTTTTTTAGCGAAATCGGCCAGTAGCCCTTTCAATTCTTGCGTAGAGTGCTCACTTTTTGAGAGTGATTTAGCAGGGGATGCTTTCAAATGCTGCGCACTGTCTTGCAGCAAAGCTTGTGCCTGCACGCTGGGAATGGCCAGCAGCACTTGATCAAAGCCGCCGATTCTTTGTGGCTTGGCGCGCTCATCTTGTGGCGTGTGGCAGATCAAGCTGTAGCGCCCTGTTGGCTCGCGCTCGATCAATCGCACCTGCGCATGGGCGACAAACGCTTTGCTCGCCAGCACAGGCTCGGCCATGTAACTCACCAGCGCATCCATGCCCGGCTGGGCCACCCAGTGCGGCTCGCGGCCCGGCAAGGCCGCTTCCAGCGTGCGGCCCTGACTGTCGAGCACGCGCACAGCATTTGCACCCCAAGGCCGAGCCACATTGGGTGCGTTACCCAGCGCCCATTGCAGCATCTGGCGAAAGCGCGCATCGCGCACAGTGAAATATTGAGTGCCGTGGTCAAAGCTGCCAAACTCAGAGCGCCGGGTGGCCATGCGTCCGCCTGCGCCTTGGCTTTTTTCTAGCACCGTCACGCGGTGACCCGCTTGCATCAGGGTGCGGGCGGCTGTGATGCCGGCCATGCCTGCGCCAATGATGGCGATGTGTTGAGGGGAGGGTGTGGATGAGGGAGAGGGTTTGGCAGTCTTGGGCATGACCTTGACTCTACACGCTTTAGCCCTGGTTTTTTACAGCACAAGCCCGCCTCAGCGTGCTCGCAAACCCAGTAGGCGCTCGCGCGCATCTGCGAGATGGCGGCGCAACGTGTACCAGCGCTCGGCGTAGGGGTTGGGTAGCTCTAGCTGCATCACTTGCATATCAATCTCATCCAAACGCTGGAGCAATCGCTTGATTTCTATCGGGCGTTCAGTCGCGACAGGATCAATTTCAGTTTCTAAAAATTTCAACTCACCATAGAAATTTTGCAACAGTGCGTTGATGCTCCACTCAAACCAAGAGGGAATCCAAGCGAGCAACCAAGCCATGCACAACAAGATCGGCAAGCAGGCCAGCAGCAGCCATTGCGCAAACTGAGCCCAGCCATAGGGCAGCAATTGCTCCAGCCAAGGCTTGCTGCTGCGGATGGAGTTTTGCGCCACGGGAGAAGCAGGAAAATCCATATCGGTCACGCGCGGAAACTCGCCTTGGCGCTGTAAGAAGCTAGGCCGCTCATGCAGTTGATTGGCCACATCAAGCAAAACGCGCTGCAAGGCAGGGTGCATATCAGGTTGAATCACCAACTGAAGATCAGCGGAGACCATGGTGAGATCGCTGGATGGAATGTCGCCGCGCAACTCAATCACGCCTTGGGGCAACACAAAAGGCCGCAGGCGAGGTTCGCGTTGCACTAAGCTGCGCACGTTCTCTAAGCCAATGATTTGAATAGACGGGCTGCGCGTGAGCACGCGCACCGCTTCACTGACAGCGCTGGCCAGCAAGATCACCGAATCCACCTTGCTATCAATCAACTGGTTGGCCAATTGGCTGCGCGGTACTTTGACCAGTTCCACATCACCAGGCTTGAGCTGCGCATGCTGCAAGAGCAATTGAGCAGCGCTCTCAGCCAGCGCATCATCGGCAGCAATGCCCACGCGCTGGCCGCGTAGCTCTTGCACGCGTGTCATCAAAGGGGTACGTGTGAAAAGCCACAAAGGCTCGCGCTCTATCACAGCGAGCGCCTGAAGGGTTTCTGGCTCAACGCGCACAGCCTGCCCAGGCAGCTTGGCCGCATGCAAACCGCTGGCTAGCGCCAAAGAGGCACCTGCTGGCTCGCTGCGCAGCGCTTCTAAGGCATGGTGCGCACTCTGATTGGTGACCACCTCGGCAGCAATGCCCATTTGCGCGAGGCGCTCACGGTAGCGCAGTGCCAACTGAGTTGTGCCATCACCGGGCTGGCCTGCTGCAATTTTCAAGCTGCGCGGCGGCTGGGGCAGCCACACGGTGTAAGACAGCCAGAGCAAGAGCATGGCAACCGCCACGATCGGACCATAGATCATTCGCCAGCGGCGACGGTAGAGCAGATCGAATTTCATCGGCCGTGTGTGCTCTTGAGTTTGTGGTTCACGAAATGCACATGCTGCTGAAGAACATACAAGCGCTGCATAAAACTGCGCGGCGCTTCAAAGCGGCCCACCTTTCGTTCAATCTCGCGCAACTGACTGCGAAACCGCGCCAACTCCAGCCCACCGGGCTTGCTGGATTTAAGATCATTTTCAATGTATTTGAGTTCACCATACCAGCGGTTGATCGCGCTTTCCATCAGCCAGCGCAGATAAGCGGGCAAAAGGCGAGTCAGTAGCCAAGCGACAAGCGCCAATGGCAGGCCAATCAAGAGCAGGCGATAAACCCATTGCGCCCAAAATACGCCAAGATGCGTCTCAAGCCATGGCAGGCCATCGCGCAAAACATCGCGTGCCTGAATCGAGCTGGGAAACTCAACGCGTTTGAGATGCGGAAACTCGCCGACGCGGTGCAACGGGCCCGCGCCGCTGTGAAGCTGTACAGCGCAATCGGCCAAGATGCGCTTGATCATCGGGTGCAGATCTGCGCGAACCACCACGCTGGCCAGCGTGGTCAGCAATACCGTGTCTCGCGGAGGTTGCTGTGTGGTCGCTTGCAGACTGCCCGCTGGGACAAAACGCGCATCCAAATAAGGCAAGCGCTCAATCATGGCCGCGCTACGGCGCAAACTGGCTATTTGGATGCCGGGCGTTTGCAACAGCGCTTGTACGACCGGTGCGCTCGGCGAGGCAACAAAAATCATGGCATCAATTCGGTTGTCGCGCAGCGCCTTAACCATCTCCATCCCCACGGATTCCGAAAGCACCAAATCCTTCGGCTCTAAGCGCACCTGTTCGAGCATACGCACAGCCACGGCGCGGCTGCCGCTGCCCTGCTGACCAATGGCCACGCGTGCGCCTTGCAGGCGTAACAGCGAATCCACATCTTTGAAACGGGAAAACACCCACACCGGCTCAACATCCACCTGAGCAATGGTCTCAATGTCTGCTCCCATACTTTGGCTGGATTCACTGAGCGCATAGCCACCTTGCGCAAAGCCCATATGCACTTGTGCAGCTGGGTCTTTCAGGCGGTTGAGATTCTCGCCAGTGCCAGCAGACTCCATGACTTGAGCTGTGATGCCGTATTTGACCAAAGCAGCCACATAGCGCGTGGCATGCTCTTGATACATGCCGCCCGGGCTGCCTGAGCTGATGGTGATCGTCTGAGGCGGCATGGGCATCCAGCTCACAGAGACAACAAAAAACAGCAGTGCCGCCATCGCCCAAATGGGCGCGTGAACCAAATATCCCTGACGGCGATACAGCTGCGCGGCTTTCATGCGCGCATGTTACCGCAGGTGAACAAGCTTGTCTGTGCGTTAATGCATTTCAGCTTGTCAAATTGGCTTACATGCCCACGTAATTGGGCCCGCCGCCGCCCTCGGGTGTGACCCAAACGATGTTTTGCGTCGGGTCTTTGATGTCGCAGGTTTTGCAGTGCACGCAATTTTGTGCGTTGATTTGCAGGCGGTCTTTGCCAGCATCGGTGCGCACGTATTCATAAACACCAGCAGGGCAATAGCGGCTCTCTGGCCCGGCGTAAGTGATGAAATTGATGTTGACGGGGACGGTATCGTCTTTCAGCGTCAAATGCGCAGGTTGGTTTTCAGCGTGATTGGTGTTGCTGATGAAGACACTGCTTAAGCGGTCAAAGGTGAGCTTGCCATCGGGTTTGGGATACACAATCTCGGCGCACTCGCGTGCTGGTTTGAGCATTTCATGATCTGCCTGCGTGCGGTGAATCGTCCAAGGAATATGGCCGCGCAAAGCGAATTGCTCTAGGCCGTTCATCACCGTACCGACAGCCAAGCCTTTTTTGAACCAGTTTTTGAAGTTGCGATCTTTGTTCAGCTCGGTGTAGAGCCAGCTCTTTTCGAAGGCTTCTGGATACGCGCTGAGTTCATCATGCTTGCGGCCAGCGTGGACGGCATCGAAAGCAGCATCCGCTGCGAGCATGCCGGTTTTAATAGCGGCATGGCTGCCTTTGATACGGCCGACGTTGAGATAGCCCGCATTGCAGCCAATCAAAGCGCCGCCGGGGAACACGGTTTTGGGAAGCGAGAGCAAGCCGCTGGAGTTGATAGCGCGTGCGCCGTAGCCAATGCGCTTGGCCGGTTTGATGCCTTTGGCGTCGTCGCCTTCCAAATACCAGCGAATGTTCGGATGCGTTTTCCAGCGCTGCATTTCTTCAAACGGGCTTAAGTAGGGGTTGGTGTAGCCCAAGCCCGTGATGAAGCCCAGAGCGACTTGGTTGTTGTCTAGATGATAGAGGAAAGCGCCGCCATAAGTGTCGTTCTCCAGTGGCCAGCCTGCGCTGTGGAGCACAAAACCGGGCTGGTGGCGAGCGGGATCAATCTCCCACAATTCTTTGATGCCGATACCAAAGCTCTGCGGGTCTTTGCCAGCATCGAGCTTGTATTTTGCGATCAGCTCCTTGCCTAAATGGCCGCGTGCGCCTTCGGCAAACACCGTGTATTTGCCCAGCAGCTCCATGCCAAGCTGGAAATCTGGTGTGATTTCGCCTTCTTTGCTGATACCTAAGTTGCCTGTGGCGATGCCTTTGACGCTACCGTCTTCGTTGTAAAGCACTTCTGCCGCCGAGAAGCCGGGGAAGATTTCTACGCCCAAGCTTTCTGCTTGCTGCGCCATCCATTTGACGACGTTGGACAGGCTCACAATGTAGTTGCCGTGATTTTGAAAGCACTCTGGCAAGAAAATATTGGGCACACGAAAGGCTGATTTTTTGCCGAGGAACATGAAGGCATCGTCGGTTACCTCTTGTGTGAGCGGAGCGCCTTTTTCTTTCCAGTCAGGAATCAGCTCGGTCAAGGCTTTTGGATCCATGATCGCGCCAGAGAGGATATGTGCGCCAGGCTCGGAGCCTTTTTCGATCACGACCACCGAAATCTCTTTGCCTGTCTCTTGCGCTTTTTGCTTTAAGCGAATTGCCGTGGCCAAGCCGCCGGGGCCGCCGCCCACAATCACCACGTCATATTCCATGGATTCGCGCGGGCCGTGGGCTTTGAGAATAGCGTCGTTTGTCATATGAAGTCTCGCTGATAATGAATGGATGTAATTTTAGGGCTGCACGGGGGATTTTCTTTGCGCGGCTTGCTATCAATTGAAGAGGACTCTCTAAATGGCATACGAACTAGATCTTTCCGGCCGCGTCGCCCTCGTGACCGGCGCTTCCAGCGGCTTAGGCGCGCAATTTGCCAAAACACTTGCTAAAGCTGGCGCAGCCGTGGTCTTGGCCAGCCGCCGCGTTGACAAGCTCAAAGAACTGCGTGCAGACATTGAAGCCGAAGGCGGTAGCGCCCATGTGGTGGCACTCGACGTGACGGATACCGTGAGTATCAAATCCGCAGTAGCACATGCAGAAACGGAAGTCGGTCCGATTGATATTTTGATCAACAACTCCGGTGTCTCCACCACGCAGCGCATCAGCGATGTGACGGAAGACGATTACGACTTTATTTTCAACACCAACACACGCGGCTCCTTCTTCGTGGCGCAAGAGGTGGGCAAGCGCATGTTGGCTCGGGCCAAAGGCGCAGCGCCGGGCACTTACACCGGCGGGCGCATCGTGAATATCGCTTCTATGGCGGGTCTGAAAGTCTTGCCGCAAATCGGTGTGTACTGCATGAGCAAAGCCGCTGTGGTGCACATGACTAAGGCCATGGCGGTGGAATGGGGCAAATACGGCATCAATGTGAACGCGATCTGCCCTGGCTACATCGACACCGAAATTAACCATCATCACTGGCAAACAGAGCAGGGCAAAAAACTCGTGCAAATGCTGCCGCGCAAGCGCGTGGGCAAGCCCGAAGATTTGGATGCGCTCCTGGTGATGCTGTGCTCCAAAGAGAGCGATTTCATCAATGGCGCGGTGATCGCAGCTGACGACGGCTTCGGCGTTTAAGCGCTGTGCAGCGATGTGGGTAGGTATTGCCGCCGGGCTGGCGGCTGGCGCTTTGTGGGGCATGGTGTTCGTTGCGCCGCGCATGGTGCCTAGCATCAGCGGCGTAGATTTCACGGCGGGGCGATTTGTCGCGTATGGGCTGCTGGCTTTCGCTTTGATGTTGATGGTTCGTCGGCAAACTTGGCCCACCTGGGCGCAGGCACGCGCGGCATTGCTCATGAGTTTTCTGGGCTTCACCGGCTATTACTTGCTGCTGGTCTATGGCATCCGTGATGCGGGCACCGAAGTGCCTAGCCTGATCATCGGCACGATTCCGCTGTGGTTGATGATTTTGGGTAAACCCGTTGGCCTGAGCTGGACATCGCTGATTCCTGGCCTCTTGCTCACGGGCTGCGGTTTGGCGCTGATGATGACGGCAACGCACGGCGCGAGCAGCACCGTCACACCAGGAGATCAAGTCTATTTCTGGCGCGGCGTGGCGTTCTCGACCGCTTCGATGGTTTGCTGGACAGCCTTTGGCCTGATGAACGCCCAATGGCTCAAAGATCACCCCGAAGTCAGCGCCACGACTTGGGCGAACTGGTTGGGCGTGGCCACGGGATTGGGTGCACTGCTGCTCTGGGTGGCGGCCGGTTCAGAGCCAAAAGTGCTGCTAGCCGACAAGAATATTGCGCTGGCTGCTATGCTTTCAGTAGCAACCGGCATTGGCTCGGCATGGATAGCCACGATTCTTTGGAACATCGCCAGCCAGCGCCTGTCTGCCAGCCTGTGCGGTCAATTGATTGTGAGTGAGACGATTTTTGCCTTGATTTACTCGTTTGTTTGGGACGGGCTATGGCCAAGCGGCGTGCAGTTTGCCGCAGCGGCGCTGTTTGTGGCGGGCATCTTAGCGAGTATTCGGGCGCATCGTTGAGGTCCTGCGGCTCAACGGCTTCGCTTCTTAGCTCGCCATTTAATAGGCTTCATTTTTTCAGACCCATCGCTTAGCCAGTGGAGAGGTTTGGCACCTCGTTTATTATGTTGATCTACTTAACCAAGAGGAGACACCATGAATATTGCCCGACAACTCGCACTCGTGACGATGTTGGCATCAGCCCTGAGCTTCGTTCCCGCAGCCGCTCAGCTGGCCACCCAGGCCGATGCCGCCGTACAGCGCGCTGCAGCGGCTCAACGGCAACCGTTGCTTGACACACTCAAGGAGTTCGTTTCAATTGAAACGGGCAGCCGTGATATTGAAGGCCTCACTCAGGCCAGCGAGTTGCTCGCCACCAAGCTGCGAGCGCTGGGCGGTGAGGTGAGCTTCATCGAGCCCACCGAATCCACCACCTACCGCATGGGCGATACGCCCGAGAAAATAGGCCGTATGACCCGTGCGGTATTCAAGGGAACGGGCAACAAGCGCATTTTGCTCATTGCGCACATGGACACCGTGTACTTGAAGGGCATGCTGGCCAAGCAGCCTTTCCGAATTGAGGGTGATCGCGCATACGGTCTGGGCATTGCAGATGACAAGCAGGGCGTTGCCATGATCGTGCATTTGCTGGCGATGCTGAAAGAACTCAAGTTTAGTGAATACGGCACCTTGACCGTCCTCATCAACAGCGACGAAGAGATCAGCTCGCCAGGGTCGCGAGCCGCGTTGGCTGATGCCGGCGCTCAGCACGACGCTGTGCTTTCGTTCGAGGCCACCCGCCACAATGAAGACAAGCTGTCACTGGCGACCAGTGGTATTGGCTCGGTGTATCTCAACGTGGAAGGCCGTGCTTCGCATGCCGGCGGCGCCCCCGAGCGCGGTGTCAATGCTCTGTACGAGTTATCGCATCAGATCATGCAGATGCGCGATCTGTCGGAGCCGCAGGTGGGCCTCAAGCTGAACTGGACGGTTGCGCAGTCGGGAACCAACCGCAACGTGATTCCCGCCTATGCTACCGCTCAGGCCGATGTGCGGGTTCTGCGGGTGGCGGATTACGAGCGCATTGAGGCCGCAGTGCGCGAACGCGCCAAAAAGCAGCTTTTGCCAGAGGCCAAGGTGACGATCATTTTTGAGCGCCGCCGTCCACCGCTAGAAGCCACACCGGCCAATCGCAAGCTGGCAGCGCACGCGCAGACCATTTACGCCGAACTCGGGCGCAAACTCATCGTGGACGACCAGCCAGAGGGCGGTGGCACTGACGCGGCCTTTGCCGCACTCAAGACCAAAGCACCTGTGATCGAGCGCTTCGGCTTGCCTGGATTTGGTGCCCACTCTGCCGACAATGAATGGGTGGCCATCGATGCCATTGAGCCGCGCCTGTATCTGGGCGCACGTGTCATCATGGATATCGCACGCGGCAAGGGGCTATAGGCCCTTCAGGCGATGGGCAACTTGCGTGACGAGCGCGACGCAATCGCTGGCAGGCTCTTGTTTGTAGGCGGTATATTGGCTAGCATCAGGGCACACCGCTAAATAAGCGGGCAATTCCCAACCACTATTTTCATCGAGGAGTTTTCATGGATATCAAAACCGCTGTCATCACCTGCCTGACCAAATACGTCGATTTCGATGGCCGGGCGAGTCGATCAGAGTATTGGTGGTTTTTCTTGTTTCAGATCATTGCCATCATGGTGTTGAGCGTTGTGCTGTCGATTTTGGGCACGATTGCCTCCTTGGCATTGCTGCTGCCCGCCTTGGCTGTTGGCGTTCGCCGCTTGCATGACATCGGCAAAAGCGGTTGGTGGCTGCTGATCTGGTTGATTCCATTCATCGGTTGGTTGATCGCACTGTACTGGGCGGTGCAGCCCAGCCAAGCTGACGCCAACAACTGGGGCGCAGCGCCTGCAGATACGCCCACCTGAAATCTTGTGCACACATGGCGCAGGCATTGAAACTTGTTCACTCCTGAATTCATAGCGCTCTGCGTATATTCTATAAGGGCTAGAGGCGGAATTCGCGTTCCATAAACCACAAGCTTCGACCGGGGCGTTGGTTGCTGTGGGCATTTTTCTGAGCATTAGGGCGCGTGCTGAGTCACGTTTTGAATGAATATTCAGGGAAATCCCTGCGTTTCAAATTGTGTGCAGCATTTAGACTCGCGCCCTTACTCATCGGGAGATGCCGTGTTTTTTGTCAACTTCAATCGTTTTCGCCGAGTCGTTCGGGCACTGACGATGCTCTTGTTCGTCGGGTTACAGCCTGCTGCTTGGGCGCTAGAGTTTCCTTACAACGCCCTGCGCTGGGTGACGCATTCGGCATCGGGCGGCGGCTCGGATGCGATGGTGCGGGCGGTGGCGGCGGTGATGGGAGAGTCGCTCGGCAAGCCAGTGATCGTTGAAAACCAGCTTGGCGCGGGCGGCTTGCCAGCGGCGAGCCTAGTGCTGAAATCAGGCAACGATGGCCACACTTGGCTGGCTGCGGACAACGGCATGTTGGTTTTCAATGCCGCGCTGTACAAGAGCTTGCCCTATGACAAGAGCAGCTTCACCACACTAGGCTTGATCGCGCGCGCGCCCTTGGTCTTGGTGACCTCGCCGCAGGCTGGGCTCAAGAGCGCCAAAGACATGTTGGATGCCGCCAAAGCCAATCCAAGCAAGTTCAACTATGCATCAATGGGCAATGGAAGCCCTGCGCAATTGGCGATTGACCTGCTCAGCAAGCGCGCCGGTGTGCAGTTTGTGCGCGTGCCCTTGGGCAACGATGTGGCGGCGCTGAATGATGCGATAGCGGGGCAAGTGGCGTTCACGGTGGTGGATCTGCCCAGCGCCTTGCCGCATCTGCGCGCCGGCAAGCTGCAGGCGCTCGCCGTGTTCACGCCAAGGCGCATTGCAGGGCTGCCAGATGTGCCCAGCTTTGCTGAACTGGGGCTGCAAGATCTGAGCGTGTATCTTTGGCAGGGCTTGGCCATTCCCGCCAAAACTGAAGCTGAGGCTCAAATAAAAATCAGCAAAGCTTTGCAAGCGGCCATCGCGCTGCCGAGCCTGCGCAAGCGCCTGAGCGATGCCGGCTGGGAGCTGCTGGCCAATGATGTTGGCTTTGCCAGCGCGTATCTCGGAGCAGAGACCGTCACATGGCATCGGCTCATCAAAGAAGCGGGTCTGCGGGCGGAATGAAACTGTAGCGCCCGGTTGCTGCGCGCTTGCGGCAGTTCAGTCGATGCCCACTTGGCGCGAACTCTTTCGGCTCAAGCTCTCTCCCCCGCCATCCGCGCCAGAACCTCGGCTGTGGCCGCAGTGTCTGCCTCGCCCAAGCCCATCGCCATCGCTGCGGTGTAGACGGAATGGCAGGTGTCTAGCAGTGGCGTAGGGCAATGCACCGAGCGCGCCATCTCGCTGATGATTTGCATGTCTTTTTGCCACAGCGCGATCTTCATGCTGGCCGGCTCATACTTGCGCTCAATCATCATCGGCATGCGCAGCCGCATCGCGCCCGTGCCTATGTAGGGGCTGTGACCCATCTGCTCCAGCGCGACCGCAGGATCCAGCCCCATGCGGCGGCACAGCGTCACCATCTCTGCATAGGCCACGTTATAGATCGCCACCAGGTGGTTGGCGGCGAGTTTCAGCTTCGTACCCGCACCCAAAGCACCCACGCGCGGGGCTTGCAGCGTGAACGCTTGCGCCAGCGCCGCTGCCTCGCGGCAAGCGGCGGGCGAGCCGCTGAGGTAAATGATCCAGTTTTGTTGGGGCGCAGGCGTGGCGGTGCCACTGATCGGCGCATCCACCATCTGCCGCCCCTGTTTGCGCAACGCAGCTGCGGCGGCGAGCTTCTCGGCCAATGGCAAGGTGCTGGTCTCGATCACGATCTGCCCCGCCGTGGGGCGACCGGCCTGCTGAAGATCGGCCACCACAGCGTGTAGCGCAGCGGTGCTCGGCAAGGAGCAGATCAGCGCATCGGCCTGCTGGGCCACCTCCATGCCAGAGCCCAACGCACGCCCCCCACTGCGGCGCAAGCGCGTGCGAGCGGCGGGCAAAGGGTCATAGCCCACCACCTCATGCCCCGCTGCTACCGAAGCGCGAGCGATGATGCTGCCCATGATGCCCAAGCCGATGATGCCGATGCATTGGGTGTGTTGTTTCATAAGAAGGCTCGTCGTTTGCATTCAACCCCCAAGACCTGAAATCTGATTTATACCCCAGCCCTAGCGATTGACTTGCGGGCAAGTTTCACGCGATCCGCTCGCCTGCCACGTGACGTGCCCGAAAAAGCCGAGGCCTTTCTTTTCGGCGCTCTTGGCGGGATACGCCGAGCTACTGATCTTTTGTAGCGATGATTGCATGGCTGGCCGCGCCCCACCGAGAAAGGCTTCGTTTTTTCAGACCCATTGCGCAGCGGATGGAGAGGGTCGGCGCGTCATTTTGCTATAAATTAAATAGCGTACTACTCAGCATACACAAGGGCTGGATACCGAGTTGGCTTGAAAATTGAAGCTGTTTGAGCGTTGAAAGTCGCTTAACGCTAGAGGCCAAGCGCGGCCGTGGGCTGTCGCCCCTGGGCCGAACTGTTAAGCCGCATTCTCACCTTCGTCTTTTCGCTGGAAATAATGCTAGGGCGACCCGATACACGGGGAAGCGACGACAAAGAGCTGAAGAACCTGGACGTGGGATTCTGAGTGCTCATGGGCCCCATGCCGGGTCAACTACCTTCTCAATGATGGTCGTCGTTACCTCAACGGGCTCGCTGCGATAGCTGAACTCCCGAGTGCGCCCGTTAGCAATCAAACGCACAACGTGCATACCGTCGGCACTTGGCATAGGCGGTGTCCATCCAAGCGGACGTGCCCACTCCCAAAAACTGTCCAATGAGCACCCGACAACCTCCACCTGCGCCTGCGTGAGCTTGCGCACGCGGATGACGTACGTATTCTCCCGCTGACCGCTTCCGTCCTTACGGACGACGCTACCGACCGGCATCGTTTCGGGTGGCTTGACCATGCCGCCGCCGACGTAGGTATCTACACGAACGACTTCCAGTCGGTCAAAGTCAACGGCAACAGTCTTACCGGTGCCGGCAAGAAAAGCTCCTCGATGAACAAAGGCACCGTTCTTGATACGCCGTATTTCTTCTACACCGGCATCTTGGCAGAGTTCCAGAGGGCAGATCAGAGCCTTCGGTGACTGCCCGAACTGAGCCACCTCACATGCCAGCGCGGCAGGGATATTTGCAAGCGTGGACACAACTGCGAACGTCATCGCGAGAGACTTGAATATCCAGACCTCTTTCTTCCAATAAACAAGCTGCATCGTTCTCATGTGCCTTAACGTTGGAGCTGCCGGGCACGCCACACCAGCCGCGAAGCGGCCTCCTGCTGTGGCGTGTCCCCGCCGAGCGGCTTGTTGGACGAAGCCGCTACGCGGAGTAGTCCCTTGCTGGTCTGACACGATTTATTCTGCACCTTCGCCCCGTTAATTCTGATGGGGTGATTGTGCAATAAATCTTCAGGACATCGAGCCATGCAAACGCCTATTCGCGCTGACTTTGATCGGCAGTACCAGACCCATCTCAAACACCTCAAACTCAAAGGCCTGCAACCCAAGACCATCGACGCATACGCCCGCGCCATCCGGCGCATGGGCGATTACTTTGACCATCAGATTGACGATCTGTCTGCGTCCCAGTTGACCGACTACTTCAGCGACTTGATCGCCTCGTACTCATGGAGCGCGGTCAAGCTCGATCTGTATGGCTTTAAGTTCTACACCCTGCACGTGCTGGGCAAGCCTTGGAGCATGCCCAACTTCATCAAGCCGCCCAAAGTGCAGCGGCTTCCCGACATCGTCACCGTGCAAGAGGCCCAGGCCTTGTTTGCCGCCACCCGGTGTTTGAGCTACCGCGTGTTCTATTTCACCGTGTACAGCATGGGCCTGCGCCTGAGCGAAGGGCTGGCCTTGAAGGTCGGGGACATTGATGCCGAACGCTCGCGCGTGCATGTGCGTGACTCCAAAGGCAACCGCGACCGATTGGTGCCGCTGCCCGGGGCGACGTTGACTGTGCTGCGCCGCTTCTGGCAAACACACCGCAACCCAGAGCTGATCTTCCCCAATCGCTTGGGCGGCTTGAAGGGCGCGCACTTGGCCCGCACACCACTGGACCGCGGCGGCGTGCAAAAGACCTTGCGTCAAGTTGCCACTGATTGCGGCCTAAAAAAAAGATCACCCCCCACAGCCTGCGCCACAGCTACGCCACGCATCTGATTGAAGCCGGTGTCGATCTGCTCGAAGTACAAAAAATTCTAGGCCACCACTCCATCCTCACCACCACCCGATACACCCATCTGACCCACAACACCCACACCCAGGCCAGCGTTCGCATTGAGGCCTTGATGGCGCGATTCAACCTCGATTGGGCAGGTGTCAAATGATTGCGCTGGCCTCCATCATCGAGCGCTTTAAACAAGACTACTTGATGCAGTATGGGCACGCCGCCCTGCCCAGCCAGCGCCAAGCCTTGAATGCCCTGCAGCGCTGCCGCACCACACGGTCGTCGCACATGTTGGCCCAGTGCGGCGGCTGCGGCGAACAACGCTTGGTGCCACATTCTTGTGGCCATCGAAACTGCCCGCACTGTCAACACCATGAAAGCCAAGCCTGGATTGAGCATCAAACACAGCGTCTGGTGCCGGGCAACTACTTCATGGTGACGTTTACCTTGCCGGCAGAACTCAGAGCGCTGGCCTGGCAACACCAGCGCATCGCCTACACCGCTTTGATGGACTGCGCGTGGCAAACGCTGCGCACGTTCAGCCGCAACCACAAACTGTTGCAAGGCACGCCCGGTGCGGTGGCCGTGCTGCACACGCATTCGCGGCAACTGGAATTTCATCCGCATGTGCACATGGTCATGCCAGCGGCGGCGCTCGATGCCGACAAAGGCTTGTGGCGCTGTCTGCGCCCAAGCAGCAAGGGGGATGGCTATTTGTTCAACCACAAAGCCTTGGCCAAAGTGTTTCGGGGCAAGTTTCTGGCCGCCTTGGCCGGGCAAAGTTTGCTTGCCCCGCCAAACTTGCCCAAAGAGTGGGTGGTCGATTGCAAGAGTGTGGGCAATGGGCAAAAAGCCTTGGTCTATCTGGGCCACTATTTGTACCGGGGCGTGATCCAAGAAAAAGACATTGTGCGCGTAGCGGGAGACCAAGTCACCTACCGCTGGCGCGATAGCAAAACCAACAAGACAGCCAGCCGCACCGTCAGCGGCGCGCAGTTTCTTCGCTTGGTGCTGCAACATGTGCTGCCCAAGGGATTCAGGCGTGCGCGTAACTTTGGCTTTCTGCACCCCAACAGCAAGCGGCTGATTGCTCTGCTGAAATTGTTGGTGTTCAAACGACCAAGTACGCCTGGCACGCCAGCCACAGCCGAACCAACGCCACGGGCGCAGTGGAAATGCACCTGCTGCGGCGCTGCCATGGTAGTGGTGCGAAGGCGAATCTTGCCGATGATTGAGGCTCCACCGAATGCTCAACGAGAAGCCATCAAGACTCAGTAAGTAGCAGCGCAAATCCGGCGAGCCAGCGCCCACGCCGTGCTGCGACTGAGCACGGCCAAAAACAGCATCAGCTCAGCGGCCCGCATCACAAGCCGCTTAAAAAAGACGCCCCACGCAGCGGCGTCCTACCGCAAGAGCTACACACTGGCTCACAGCAAGCGGGAAATCAAAAAAGATATTTGCAGTGGGGTCGCGTACATCGCCACCCAAAACCGGGCTCGTCCAACAAACGGTTCAGATCGTGGCAAGCACGATCTAACCTTACTCGTTAGCCGTCGCCCTCATTTTGTGCAGGACTGATCTTTTGCCCACTCGGACACACGTGTCTTGATCAATTTGTCAATTCGATCCCACTGTGCCAGCTGGCGCATTTCAAAGTCGTATTTGAACGCAATTCCGCTGGACTCCAGAACGGTACGAACATGGCATCTATTTGTTCCCGGCGAGGGGGCACACAGAGCTTGAACACGATGACCTTCAATAGATTTATCCTTCAACTCCTCCATTGCACATTCTTTGCCAGCCGTCCATAGGAAGCCTGCTCCAAAGCCTGCCGTCTCGCCGATGCACGTCGCTTTTCGGCGTCGTGACGTTATGCCCAGGGGATCAACGTAGCTAGCTTCAAAGTTTTGAGACCCATCGGCAACAGTGCGAAAGAATGTAGCCACCTCTCGGTCTAGGAGCTCAACCCGAACCCAAGTACTCGGGCTATGCCGGCGGTCATATTTGTGCCGCGCGTAGTCGCGAAACAGTTCATTGGTGTAGCCCTCCAAGTTAGGAAGAAAAAGCGCTAATTCGAGCCGACTGGGAGTGACCGGCCGACTTAGTCCATCCACGCCCTTCAACTCGGAAAATTCCTTTGCTTCATATGCGCTGAAAAATCTGCGCGGCACACACACCGCCACTTTATCTAAGGAGACGTGAATTGCAGGTCCGTCAAACGCGGCCAAGTCAGCGGCTGTCGGCCGTTCCTCCGCAGCAGTTCCCTGAATAGCAGACCAGAGCGCCAGTGTGAGGACCAGTTTGTTTGTGCGCATAGACGGCTAACGTTGGAGGTGAGCCGCACGCAACGGCTTGGCGCCGTGAGGCGCACGATCACCGGCGCGTCCCGCGCCAAGCTGTTGCGTGTCGGCCTCGACCGACCTGTTAGCACGGCTCAAGCGCGACATCACTGAAATCTTATGGGTGTCCACTCAATACCGTCCCAAACTTGATTCCAGGTCCTTTTGAACGTGATGACTTGCGCATTGCCGCTATCTTCTCCCAAACTTAGTAACTGAACCACCACAAAGTTCTCCGTAGGCCCCTGGCGAACGGCGAGTCTAAGCGTGGTTCCGTGAGGTGCAGTGCTGCGCGCGCCGACATGCGGAGGAAGTTTTAGAAATGCAGAGAAGTCGTTTGGGTCGATGACAATCGCAAGCGGGACACCCACAAATTCTCCGTGCACTACGCCCTGCTTGTAACGTGAACTTGACCGCCGCCAAAGAGACGCCGTTCCATCACAGCGGATTTCCAGAACGGACCTGATGTTTGGGTCCGAGTACGCACTGATGCCCTCGGCTACCGCACAATTGTCGTTACGTTTGAGAGCCTCCTCAAACTTCCGCTCCTGCGCCGTCGCAACGGAACTTGCAGCCAACAGGAGCGCCATCGATAGAGTTCTCAAAAACATGAGTGCTAACTCAATATGGAGAGACAGGTTTCTGTCCACCCATCACGGCTTTTGTCTCCCTAACATCGGAAGCACAAACGCCCGCCAAGCCGCTTGCAATATGGCTTACAGGCGATATACTGTACGCATGAACAGTCATAACAACTCCAGAAAAACCAGCACGCCGGTGTTCAAGTCAACTCGGCTGCTGGATCAGTTGCGGGAACAAATCCGTTACCTTCACTATAGCCTGCGAACCGAAGAGGCCTACGTGTATTGGGTGAAAAAGTTCATTTATTTTCATCACAAGCGGCATCAACGCGACATGGGGCAGGCGCAGGTGGAGGCTTTTTTAACGCATATGGCAGTTGAGCGCAAGGTATCTGTGTCCACCCACCGCCAAGCACTCAGTGCCTTGCTTTTTCTATACCAGAAGGTGCTGGGGATTGAGCTGCCTTGGATGGACGAGCTGGCGCGGCCCGTGCCGAAAAAGCGTATTCCGGTGGTGCTGACGCGCCCGGAAGTGCAGGCCTTACTGGGCAAACTGGATGGACAGCATAAATTGTTGGCATCGCTGCTCTATGGTTGTGGCATGCGCTTGATGGAAGGGCTGCGCTTGCGTGTCAAAGATGTTGACATTGACCGCAAGGTCATCATTGTGCGCGAGGCCAAGGGCGGCAAAGACCGGGTGGTGATGCTGCCCAGCAGCTTGCTGGAGGCTTTGAAACATCAATGCCGCCTAAGCCATGATCTTTGGACTCAAGATCGGGCGGCGCAGGTGCCTGGCGTGGAAATGCCCCATGCACTGGATGCCAAATACCCCAAGGCGGGCCAAACATGGGCTTGGCATTGGGTGTTTCCCCAAGCCACGCTGTCAACTGATCCACGCAGCAAGACGGTGCGAAGACACCACGCCTATGACCAGACTTTTCAACGTGCCTTCAAGCAGGCGATGCATGCAGCCCGGATTATGAAACCCGCAACGCCGCATACCCTGCGCCACAGCTTCGCCACCCATTTGCTGCAAGCAGGCACGGATATCCGCACCGTGCAGGAATTGCTCGGGCATTCGGATGTGTCGACCACGATGATCTACACGCATGTGTTGAAAGTGGCTGCGGGCGGCACGGCGAGTCCGCTGGATGCTTTGGCAGCATTGGCGTGAGCATGCTTAATGCGCGATAGAGGTAGAAATTTATGCCGATTTCGGCCTCTAGCCGTTATAAAACATGCGCAGAGTGCTATTGAATTAAGAGCATAACGACGCGCCAGCCACCTCAATCCGCTGCGCGATGGGTCTGAAAAAACGAAGTCTTTCCCGGTCGGGCGCGGCCAACTAACTCATCATCGCCACAAAAGATCAGCAGCTCGGCGTATCCCGCACAGCATGCCATCAGGAAAGGCCTCGGCTTTTTCGGGCACGTCGCGTGGCAGGCGAGCGGGTTGCGTGAAGGCGGAGCTGTCACCTTTTGCGTTCTGTAGAGGCACTACCAAACCTCAAGCTTCATTCGCTCGGGTTGGATATCAGCTGCCGCTTGAAACGCTTTGTCGCGGCTGACGAGCGTGGTGTTTGCTGCCACTGAGTGAGCGGCAATCATCATGTCGAGGTCACTCAAGTTAACGCCTTGCGTCTCAAGTGTGTGGCAGAGCTGGCCGTAACAGCGTGCCACATCTTCGTCCCAAGGCAACACATCCATACGCAGTAAAACTTGAAGCAGGGCGTTTTTCAGACGGGGTGGCTGGCCTTTGCGGTGCAAACCATATTCGAGCTCAGCTAGCGTCACGCTGGAGATCACAGCTTGACCCACGGGGATTTGGCTCAGGCGTGCCAGCAGAGCGGCATCTCGCCCCTGCATGATGTGGCTGACGATGTTGGTGTCTAGCATGTAGCGCAGAGTCATTCCTGCCAGCCTTCAAAAGGGTCGCGGCGGGGCTGTGCCGGGGATTGGCGGCGCTCGATCAGTAGGTTGTCTTGGGTATTGAGTGCCACAGCATCGAGCAGGCCTTGCCAGTCTGATGGTTTGCGCGACAGCACCACATCACCGGTGCTGGGGTCATGCCGAATAAAGACTTCGGACACGTCAAAACGAAAGGCTAAAGGCAGCCGCACGGCTTGGCTGCGGCCGGTGGCAAATATTTTGGCGGTTTGCAGCATATGGATTCCCCTCGGGTAATGGTATGTCTCATGGTATATATTTGCGCTACTCTTGTCAACAAGTCGTTTTACTCTACGGCAGGCAATGGGGTGCATTTCATGCCATTTTCTGCCTCTAGGCCATATAAATCCTGCGTAAGATGCTATCGAATACATAGTGACTAACGGCGTGTGGCAGGCGAGCGGGTGGCGTGAAAGCGAAGCAGTTGAGGGAGAAGAAGTAAAAAAGCCCTCAGCGCGAACCGAGGGCTTCGATGGAGGAATGGCGGGTTTAGGCCGCTGCAGCCAACACCTTATTCAGCGTAGCGCTTGGGCGCATCACCTTATCGAGCTTGGCAAAATCTGGCCGGTAGTAGCCGCCGATATCGGCGGGCTTGCCTTGCACGGCGGCCAGCTCATCCACGATGGTTTTTTCGTTTTCGGTCAGGCTCTTGGCCAGCGGCGCGAAATGCTTGGCCATCTCGGCGTCTTCCGTTTGCGCGGCCAGCTCTTGCGCCCAATACATCGCTAGGTAGAACTGGCTGCCCCGGTTGTCGAGTTGACCGGTCTTGGGTGAAGGGTTTTTGTTGTTATCCAGAAGCTTGCCAGTGGCGGCATCCAGCGTTTTGGCCAGCAGCTTGGCGCGGGGGTTGTTTTTCTTGATGCCCAGATCTTCAAACGACACAGCCAGCGCCAAGAATTCACCCAGAGAATCCCAGCGCAGATGGTTTTCTTCCACGAGTTGTTGCACATGCTTCGGGGCAGAGCCGCCAGCACCCGTCTCGTACATGCCGCCGCCGGCCATCAAAGGCACGATGGAAAGCATCTTGGCGCTGGTGCCCAGCTCCATGATGGGGAAGAGGTCAGTCAAGTAATCCCGCAGAATATTTCCGGTGGCGCTGATGGTATCCAGCCCGCGAATCACGCGCTCCAGCGTGTAGCGCATGGCGCGCACCTGGCTCATGATTTGAATATCCAAGCCAGCGGTGTTGTGCTCATGCAAATACATCTTCACCTTGGTGATGATCTGCGCTTCATGGGGGCGGAACTGATCGAGCCAGAAGACCACAGGCGTGTTGGAATTGCGAGCGCGGTTCACAGCCAGCTTCACCCAATCGCGGATCGCAGCATCTTTGCACTGGCACATGCGCCAGATATCGCCCGTTTCTACGTCTTCGCTCATCAGCACTTCGCCTGTGGCCAGATCGGTGATGTTGGCCACGCCATCTTCGGGGATTTCAAAGGTTTTGTCGTGTGAGCCGTATTCCTCGGCTTGCTGCGCCATCAGGCCGACATTGGGCACGGTACCCATGGTTTTCGGATCAAACGCGCCGTGCCATTTGCAGAAATTGATGATCTCTTGGTAGATGCGGGCGAAGGTGGATTCAGGCATCACGGCCTTAACCTCTTTTAAGCGGCCATTGGCATCCCACATCATGCCGCCATTGCGAATCATGGCAGGCATCGAAGCATCCACGATCACGTCATTCGGCGAATGGAAATTGGTGATGCCCTTGGCGGAATCGACCATGGCCAGAGCCGGGCGGCCTTCGTGGCAGGCATGCAAATCGCGCTTGATCTCGTCTTGCTTGCTTTGCGGCAGTGTGGCGATCTTGTTGTAAAGATCGACCATGCCGTTGTTGACGTTGATGCCCAGCTCGTCAAACAGTTTGGCATGCTTGGCAAACGCGTCTTTGTAAAAAATCCGCACGCAGTGGCCAAAGACGATGGGGTGAGACACCTTCATCATCGTGGCCTTGACGTGGAGCGAGAAGAGCACGCCGGTTTGGCGGGCATCTTCAATTTCTTTCTCATAAAACTCCAGCAAGGCCTTTTTGCTCATGAACATGCTGTCGACCACCTCGCGATCCAGCAGGGAGACTTTGGCTTTGAGCACGATGGTTTTGCCGCTTTTGGTGAGCAGCTCCATCTTCACGTCGCGGGCGCGATCCATCGTCATGGATTTTTCGCCGTGGTAAAAATCACCCGCGTGCATATGAGAGACGTGTGAGCGAGAGGCTTGGCTCCATTCAGCCATGCTGTGGGGATTTTTACGAGCAAATTCTTTGACTGCTTTCGGGGCGCGGCGATCCGAGTTGCCTTCGCGCAGCACGGGATTGACGGCGCTGCCGATGCATTTGCCATAGCGGGCGCGGATGCTTTTCTCTTCGTCGGATTTGGGATCTTCTGGATAAGCTGGAATAGCGAAGCCTTGGGATTGCAGCTCCAAAATGCAGGCCTTGAGCTGAGCTACTGAAGCGCTGATATTGGGCAGCTTGATGATGTTGGCCTCGGGCTTGAGGGTGAGCTTGCCTAGCTCGGAGAGTGTGTCAGGTAGGCGCTGCTCTTCTTTGAGGTGTTCGGGAAACAGCGAGAGCACGCGGGCGGCCACGGAGATGTCTGCCGTATCGATCTTGATGCCAGCGGGTGCGGCAAAGGCGCGAATGATGGGCAAGAAAGAAGCTGTGGCCAGCAAGGGGGCTTCGTCGGTGTAGGTGTAGATGATGGTGGGTTGCGCGGTGTTTGGCATAGGTGTGTCTCTTCGCTCGGGTGGTTGTAAGTGATCGCCTGGATGCTTGAGACAAGCATTGGCGACGCATGGACGCGATTTTGGCTGAATTTTCTTGCCCGCGACTGACCTAGACCTGCATTTTTTGCCATCGCTTTTCACATAACAAAAAAGGTGTTTCCGGCATAGCGATAATGACAAGTATGAAATACGAGATTCCCGAACTCAAAAAGCTGGTCCACGAGATGCGCATTCCCATGCGCTGGGGCGATATGGATGCGATGGGGCATGTGAACAACACGCTGTATTTCCGTTACTTGGAGACGATTCGTATCGAATGGATGCGTTCGATTGGCGCTCAGCCTGACCCACAAGGCGAAGGCCCAGTGATCGTGAATGCCTTCTGCAATTTTTACAAACAGCTGGTGTATCCGGGTGACGTACTGATCAAAATGTATGCCAGCGACCCGCAGCGCACCACCTTTGAAACCTGGGGCACGATGGAGCGCGCAGATGAGCCGGGCGTGATTTACGCAGCGGGCGGCGCAACAACGATTTGGGTGAACTTCCCGTTGAACAAAGCTGCGCCGCTGCCCGATTGGATGAAGGCGCAGGTGATGCCTTGATTTTCGTGTGCTCCTGATTTGATAGCGCTCCGCGCTGATTCTATGCCGGCTAAACCCCGAAAATGCTGTAAAAATACGTTGATAAACGGTTTCTAAGCTCTGGGATAATGCGAGCGCTATGTCCAATCTCTTCCACATCGCCTTCTACAAATTCGTCCATCTCGCTGAACCAGCGGCGGTGGCTGATCGGCTGCGTGAGCTCACGAAAAATCGCATCGGTAGCATTTTGATTGCTCACGAGGGTATCAATGGCATGTTGGCGGGCTCTGGCGCTGAGCTGGATGCGTTTGAAGCCGCTGTGCAGGCCGATGAGGCGCAGGATGCTGTGCTCAAGGGCGCTTTCAAAGGCATGGTGTTCAAGCGCACGGTGTGCAATACGCTGCCGTTTAAGCGCATGAAGGTGCATTGGAAACGCGAGATTGTGCCGCTGGGTGTGGATGGCGTGGATGCGCCCGGCAGGATTGACGAAATTCATGCCAACGACGTGCCTCCGCAAGAATGGCGCGAGCTGATCAAGCGAGACGACGTGGTGTTGCTAGACAACCGCAACAGCTTTGAATGGCGGCTGGGGCGCTTCGAGGGCGCGATTGATCCGGGTGTGATTAATTTTCGTGATTTTCCGGAGCACGTGAAGGCGCATGCTGATGAATGGAAGCGCGAAGGCAAGACGGTGGCGATGTATTGCACCGGCGGGATTCGCTGCGAGAAAAGCAGCGTCTGGATGCAGGATATGGGGCTCAAAGTGGCGCAGTTGCAGGGCGGCATCTTGAATTACTTCAAGGAAATGCCTGATGCAGAGAAAGATTGGCAAGGCGAATGCTTCGTGTTTGACAGCCGCGTGGCTTTGGATACCAAGCTGCAAGAGACCCCCACGTCGGTGGACCAGGTGTATAGCGCCAAAGATTTAACAGACGCTGCGCATGCCGAAGATGCGCGCTGGCGGCTGGCGCGGGCTAATCGGCTGGATGAGTAGGGCTAGCTCATCTCGGGCAACGAAATCGCTTCCCATGCGCGATGGCGTGAGCGCGAGTACGCGGGTGTTGCCACTGTTGAAAGAACTCGATTTTTTACCCACTAGCTTGCTCTCATTTTTAGAGCACACTTCCCAGAATCCACAAGGGCTAGACTGGGAAAATCGTCTTCAAAAAGGGTTGGTTTGCGATTCTGGCGGCCTGAGCCTGCCGCTTGATGCACCCTATCTGCCCAGCCAGCGCATTTATTATTGGCGCGATGCCGGCCCCGAGCCGCGTATTCCCTTTGAAGAACAGATCATTTACCAAGACGATCACATTTTGGTCGCTGACAAACCACATTTTCTCCCGGTCACGCCCACTGGCCGCTATGTGCAAGAAACCCTGCTCGTGCGCATGAAAAAGCGCACCGGCTTGGCCGATTTAACGCCCATGCACCGGATTGACCGGGATACGGCGGGATTGGTGATGTTTTCTGTTCGACCGCAAGACCGCGATGCCTACGCTGCGATGTTTCGTGAGCGCAAAATCCATAAAACCTACGAATGCAATGCGCCTTTTTCACCCGCCATCAGCTTCCCGCTGGTTCGCAAAACGCGCCTGGTCGAATCGCCCCATTCCTTCATGCAAGTGACGGAAGTGCAGGGTGAGCCGAACACAGAGACGCGCATCGAACGGATCGAGCAACAAGGCCAATTCGCTCGCTATCGCTTAGAGCCAGTGACCGGCAAACGCCATCAGCTCAGGGTTCACATGAATGGTTTGGGTCTGCCTATCGTGGGAGACGGGATTTACCCGGTTCTCACACCCGAAACGCAACAGCCTGATTACAGCCAGCCGCTGCAATTGCTGGCAAAAGAGCTGGTTTTTGATGACCCAGTGACGGGGCTGAGGCACCGGTTTGTATCTCTGCTCAATTTGAAAGCGTTATGACTCGCGGAGATCAGAGGCTCGAGAGCCCTAAATTCGTGACATACTTATTTTCATGCGATTAAATTTCCTGTCCGTCCCATGTATGCCCACCATTTCGGACTGACCCAAGATCCGTTTTCTATCGCGCCGGATCCCCGCTACCTCTTTATGAGCGAGCGGCATCGGGAAGCCTTGGCGCATCTGCTCTACGGTGTATCGGGGGTAGGGGCTCAGAACGGTGGCACCGGCGGCGGTTTCGTGTTGCTCACGGGCGATATTGGTACGGGCAAGACCACCATCTGTCGCTGTTTCTTAGAGCAAATCCCGCCAGACTGCCATGTGGCCTATATCTTCAATCCGAAGCTCACGGTGGCAGAGCTGTTGCAAACCATTTGCGAAGAGTTCCATATTGCCAGCCCGCAGCCATCGGATTCAGCGCCAACGGTCAAAAACTACATCGACACGCTCAATGCCTTTTTGCTGCAGAGCCATGCACAGGGCCAAACCTGCGTACTGATCGTTGACGAAGCCCAAAATCTGCACCCCGACGTGCTGGAGCAACTGCGCCTGCTCACCAACCTAGAAACCAATGAGCGCAAGCTGCTGCAAATTGTGTTGATCGGCCAACCCGAGTTGCGCACCATGCTGCAGCAGCCTGAGCTGGCGCAACTGGCGCAGCGCGTGATTGCGCGCTTCCATCTGGATGCGCTGAGCGAGCACGAGACCACGCAATACATCGGCCACCGGCTCGCCATTGCGGGGCATCACGGTGCGCTGCCGTTTGATGACGCGAGCCTGCGCCAAATCCACCGCCTCACACACGGCGTGCCCAGGCGCATCAACTTGCTGTGTGGCCGTGCGCTGCTGGGTGCTTGGGCCCATGGGGCCACACGCGTCAACCGCTCAATAGTCAACAAGGCTGCGCAAGAGGTCTTTGGGGCCGAGCCAGAGGGAGCCACCAAGCACCGCGCCATGACCAAAGGCTTTGCACTTGCGGGACTGGCGCTTGTCGTGGCTCTTGCAGGCTTAGGCGCATGGTGGTTCGCCGCGCCCGTTGAACCCGCTGCGGCGCTCCAGCTCGCACCTGTGGCTTTGGTGGCAACGCCCGCTTCCGCGCCCGCGTCCGCGTCCGTGCCTGTGAAAGCAACGCCAACCATTCGCCCGTTGGAGCCCTTTGAGGAGCTGCTGCCACTGCTACCCCGCGAGCCCCAGGCTGCGTGGAATGCCCTCGCCACCCACTGGAAACTGCCTGACACCACGGCCACGCCCTGCGCAGCCGCCACCATTGGCCCGTGGGAGTGCTACCAAACCAAGCTTTTGACTGTGCCACAACTACGTCAATTGGCCAGACCGGGCGTTTTGAGATTGCGCCTCGATGATGGTGCGACAGCCTACACCGTTGTCATCTCCCTGAACAACGAAACGGCGACTTTGCGTGTCAACGGCGCCTTGCGAACCGTGCGGCTGGCCGCGCTAATTCGGATGTGGGATGGCAACTATGCCACCTACTGGCGTGCACCTGAAGGCTACAAACCTGTGGGGCAAGGGGGCAGTGCTTCGCGCTTCTTTGAGTCACTGGCGCGCCAGCTGGCTCAGATCGACGGCAACACGCTGCCCCAGCCGGTGCCGCAGAGCCTTGATGCGGTGCTCCGGTCACAAGTGCTCGATTTTCAGCGTTCGTATGGGCTCACGTCCGACGGCCTACCCGGCCCTTTGACCTTGATGCAAATTGAGAGTGTCATGGCTGCGGCAACACCGCGCGTGCAATAGTTTTTCTGAGAAACCATGTCTTATATCCTTGATGCCCTCCAACGTGCCGCACTCGAGCGCGAGCGCGCCAGCGGCACGGTACCGGGCCTGCAAACACGTTCCATCGTAGCCGAGGCCGCCACACCCAAAGATGGTGCTGTGATGCGACACCGCTGGCCCCTCCTGGCTCTGCTCATCGTGCTGGCCATCGCGGCGATCAGCTTCATCTGGTGGCGTATGTCACCGGTGACTGAAGCTTCCCCTTCATCACCGCTAGCAACAGGTTCGGTCGCAGCGCCTGTCTCTGCGACGGTCGCTACGGCTGCCGTTGTGAGCCCCACGGCTGCGGCATCAGAGCCCATCAGTGTGAATCCACCCGCCACCTTGCCGGCGGCAGCTAGCGCAGCCCCCGCTCAGGCGCAGCCCACGGCGTCGATTGCCGCGTCGGTCACGGCAGCTACCGGCGCGCCAAAGTCCGCGCCAGTACCTTCAACATCATCTCCACCCCAGTCAAGCGCCAACGCAGAACAATCGCCCAAGGCGGCCCTCCCGTTCTTGAAAGACCTGCCAGACGCCTTACGGACTCAAATTCCGCCACTGTCTATCTCAGGGGTCGTGTATTCCGACAATCCTGCCCAACGGCTGCTCCTGCTCAACGGCCAGATTCTGACGCAGGGCAGCCGCGCCGCCGAGGATCTGGTGTTAGACGAAATCCATCCGAGATCGTCCGACTTCACGTTTCGCGGAACGCGGTTCAAGCTCAGCCATTGAGGGTGGATCAGGCAGCCTGCAAATCCCGAATAAACGACACTGCCTTGGTGGTGATCATGTCCACGGCCGGGCCATTGGCGCCATGGGGCAAGATCACGTGGGCATTGCGTTTGGTGGGCTCGATGAATTGCTTGTGCATCGGGCGCACGGTTTGCAGATATTGCTCGATCACACTTTCAGCGCTGCGGCCACGCTCGGAAATATCGCGCTGCAGGCGCCGGATGAAGCGCACATCGGCGGCGGTGTCCACAAAAACTTTGAGCGACATCATTTTGCGCAGCGCGGGGTCAAACAGCGCAAACAGGCCTTCGATCACGATGATGGGCGCGGGCTGGATCGTGACGGTTTTGCTGGATCGGTTGTGGACGGTGAAGTCGTACTGCGGCATCTCAATCGCTCGGCCGTTTCGCAAGGCTTGCACATGCTGCATGAGCAGCGGCCAGTCAAATGCATCGGGGTGGTCGTAGTTGACTTTGCAGCGCACGTCATACGAGGGCTCGGTTTGGTGCAGGTAATAGTCGTCTTGCATCAGCACGGCGGCATTACTCGCGCCCACAGAGGCCAGCACTTCGCGCGTCACGGTGGATTTGCCGCTGCCGCTGCCGCCTGCAACGCCGATGACGAAGGTGGGAAAAGCCGGGGCGGGTGCGGAAACGGAGGGGGGAAAAGCGCTCATGCGGGGTATGTTAAACGTAGATTGTGCGTTTAAGCTTGGTTTGCATTGAGCCAAATCTCGTGGCTGAGGAGCGATCACCCAAGAATGCATCAAGCACTTTACAATTTGTTCACCCGATTCGGAGAAACGCAATGCCAACCATCGCCATGTTTTATGGTATTTTCATTCGCATGTGCTATGCGCCGAGCGAACATCCGCCTGCACATTTCCATGTGTACTACGGCAATTACAGCGCAAGGGTGAACATCGAAACTCTGGAACTCATGAGCGGCGAAGTGCCACGCAAGCAACTACGCCTCGTGCTGGCTTGGGCTGAGTTGCACCAAGACGAGCTACGGCAAGACTGGCAGCGTGTGATGTCAGGCCAAGAGCCGTTCATGATTCAACCGCTTGCCTGAGAGAGGTCATGATGAACTTGCAACAAACCTACCCCAAAATCACCGCCATCACCCCATTAGCTGACTTTTGCTTGAAGCTGCAATTTAGCAGCGGCGAGACTGGCATACTGGATGTGTCACCTTACCTCGATTTCGGTGTATTCACCCGCCTGCGAGACCCAGCGGCTTTTGAGCAGGCCCGAATATCGTTTGATACCATCGAGTGGCCCTGTGGTGTTGACCTTGACCCAGCCTTTGTGTATGCCAAATGCAGCCGAGCCTGATGCTTGCGCATGAACGGCTAGAGTGACCAGCAAAGCCATGCCAGCCGCAGCCAAAACCCTGAATCGCCGCCAGCGAATTAACAGGTTCGCGGTTATTTTCAAGTCATTTTTCAGTAATTGAACCTCAATTCGACAACAATTTGCAAAGCCCCTGCACCCTGCTGGCCGATAGCTCAAAGCCATTGGGCCAGCACAGTGCGCCTGCATCAATGAAGGCTTTGGAGAAATAGTTTTTGGCACGCAGGGGCTCAAGCAAGGGGCCGGCGCGTTCAGCCAAGTAGGCTTGACCATCAAAATGACCTGTCTCGCCACTGGAGAAGCCGATCTCTAAATTGAAATCGCCAGCGGGCTCACATTTCAAAATCTTAATCACGGTCAGCTTCTTGGATTTTGTTCAGAGGCTCAAATCTTTGAGCACGTTACCAATTATCCAGCAGTTCGCTCTGACGCGCCACAAGCGCGCCACATCCCCAAAAGCGCAAAAAAACAAGCTAAATCAGCCGCCAGCCCCTACAGAATCTGCGCAACATGCTATAAAAAAAGAAGCAACTATGCAACGCATTCAGATCGCGCAAAATACCCAAATGCAGCTTTCTCAATCGCCCCTTGACGCCGCCTTCGTTCAAAACCCCTATGCCTTTTATGAGCGGGCAAGGGCAGTGGGGCCGTTTTTTCATTGGGAAGAATACGGCATACTGGCCACGGGAGATTACGCGGCGGTGAACGCGATTTTGCGCAGCCGCAGCTTTGGGCGCGAAGCATTGCCCGAACGCGCTGCAGCGATTCCAGAGCATTTGAAGCCGTTTTATGCGGTGGAGGCGCATTCCATGCTGGAGCTGGAGCCGCCGCGCCACACGCGGCTGCGCAATTTGGTGCTGCGCGCCTTCACTACGCGGCGCATTGCGGCCTTGCAGCCAGAAATTGCCAGCCTCTCGCATGAACTGATCGATGCGTTTCCATCGCAGGATTTTGATTTGCTCACGCATTTTGGGCAGCGCCTACCGGTGATCATCATTGCGCGGCTGCTGGGCGTGCCGGAGAACCTGTGCGACGACTTGCTGAAATGGTCGCGTGCGATGGTGGGCATGTATATGGCGGGGCGCACGCGGGAGACGGAAGATCGCGCCGTGGCGGCCACTCAGGCTTTCGTTGGGTTTTTGCGAAGCTACGTGGAGACTCGCCGCTCAGATGCACACGACGGTCCGCGCGATGACCTCATCACCGAGCTGATCGCGGCGGAAGAGGGCGGCGAAAAGCTATCGACCGACGAGCTCATCAGCACCTGCATTTTGCTGCTCAATGCGGGGCACGAGGCCACGGTGCACACCATTGGCAATGGCGTGAAAACGCTCTTGCAAACGGGCCAGCGCATCACCGCAGCCAACGCGCCAAGCTGCGTGGAGGAGATATTGCGCTTTGACCCCGCGCTGCATATGTTCACCCGCTGGGCTTATGAAAGCGCAGAGATTCAAGGCCAGCGCTTTGAGCGCGGCGATCAGGTCGCGCTGCTGCTCGCGGCGGCCAACCGAGACCCGCAGGTGTGGGACAGGCCGCATGAATTTGACATCACCCGTGCGCCAAAGCTTTCCGCCACCTTTGGCGCCGGCCTGCATTTTTGCTTGGGTGCGCCGCTCGCTCGCTTAGAGCTGACCACGGCGTTGCCGATTTTGTTTGAGCGCTTGCCCAAGATGCAATTGGCAGAGCCTCCCCAATACAGCTCGCTCTATCACTTTCACGGCTTGGAGCGGCTGATGGTGCGAGCGGCTTAGAACCTACCCCGATGTTTAACGCACCAAACGCCAATCGGCGGCATGCGCCTGAGCGTAGTTTTGCGACAGATCTCGGTTGTCGTGGCGGTTGGGGTGAAAATCCTTGCGGAAATAGGCCATGAGTGGGCCGGCGGTGAGCCAAAACCAGCCGCCGCCTCGGCTTGGGCGACCGAAGAAAAATTGGGCGGCGCTCAGCCAGGTGGAAGGCTTGAAAAGCGCACCGTCTTGCCAGAGGTTTAGGGTGGTTTGACGCATCACGTCGGTGGCTAGCGTGATCGTGCCATAGACGAAGTACCGAACACGCCATGCGTAGCTGCCGCCAAGCGCCGTGTAGAGGTCAAAAGCCACGGCTTTGTGTTCGGTTTCTTCCAAGGCATGCCAGCGCCAAACTTGCTGCATGTCGCTGGACATGTCCTTTGTGAGCGCGTCGTGGCGCAAGAGCGCGTCAGACATCACGGCGGTGTAGTGTTCGTTAGCTGCAGTAACACCTAAGTGGTGCATCGGGTTAACATGCTCATGCTTGGCAAAGCGTGCCCAAATGCGTGGCTCAACTGCGTTTTTGAAGCCTTGCTTAGCCAAATGGCCATTGAATTGCGCATGGACGTGGCGATGCGTGGCCTCTTGGGCGCAAAAATCGCGGATGGTCTCATGCATGGCGGCGTTGTCCGGCGTGGCGGGCAAGCGATGCTGCACACGTTTGACGGAATCAATAAAGAGCTGCTCGCCAGCAGGAAAGGTCATCGACATCGCGTTGTAATAAGCCGTGCGGAAGGCATCGCCTTGGCCACGCGCGTTCTTAAACCAATGCCGCTCAAAGCCCTGAGACAAGTCAACGTGGAGCTTGCGAATCGGCAAATGAGTGGGGGAAGCATGCAAAATATCCATCCCTGAAATATACTGAGCTTTATTCAGATTTCAAACTCGCAATTTGCTCATATTTCACCGGATGCAGCTTTCATGCCCAATTCATCGTCAAAAAAATCTGTTTTACCAGCAACGGAGACGCGCCGCGAGCCTTCGCAGGAGCGAGCTTTGCGCACGATTGAGACGATTTTTATCGCGACAGCTCAGATTGTGGAGGAAGAGGGCGTGTCAGCGCTCAATACCAACAAGATTGCTGCACGAGCCGGTTTTTCCGTTGGCACCTTGTATCAATACTTTCCGAGCAAAGAGTCGATTTTGCTGGCCATGATCGAGCGTCAGCGCACTCGCGTGCTTGAGAGATTGTCGAAGTTGCTATCAATAGCAGAGCATTCTGCGCAGGATCCAAAAGGGCTGATGGCACAAATCATTCATACTTTGGTGGAATCTTTTGGTTCAGGGCGGATGGATAGCGAACGCAGTGCGGCGGGTCAGGCGGCGCGCGGCACGATGATCCGACTGGCTTGGCAAATGGATCACCATGACAAAGCAACCCATGCAATGCGTGAAGCGGCTGATCGCATTGCGCTGTATTTGTCTCGCATGGCGGCGCAGCACCCAGAGATCAAACTGCGCAGCACGCCTGCGGCGATGTTTGTGGTGGTGCGTGCCGTGATGGGCGTGATCCGCAGCGCTTCATTGGAAAAGTCAGCCCTGCTGGGCACACCGGAGTTTGAAGCCGAACTCTTGCGCCTAGCTTGGGCCTTGCTCGTAGACAGCACAGCCGCCGCTTGAGGGGCCACGCCCCCAGTAAAATGGCGGGCTATGTCAAATTCCACCACTCTGAACCCCCATTTGAAACCTTTTCAGCCCGCTAAAAAATTCAGCGTGGCCGAGATTCGTGCGTCTTTCATCGCGTATTTTGAAAAACAAGGCCACACGGCCGTGGCCAGCAGCCCACTCGTGCCGGGCAATGACCCAACGCTGATGTTCACCAACAGCGGCATGGTGCAGTTCAAAGATGTGTTTTTGGGTGACGACAAGCGCCCTTACCTGCGCGCGGCCTCCGTGCAAGCCTGCTTGCGCGCCGGCGGTAAACACAATGATTTGGAAAACGTGGGTTACACCGCACGACATCACACCTTTTTTGAGATGCTGGGCAACTGGAGCTTTGGCGACTATTTCAAGCGCGAGTCTTTGAAGTGGGGCTGGGAGCTGCTCACAGTTGTTTACGGCTTGCCTGCTGAGCGCTTGCTCGCCACGGTGTATATCGACGACGACGAAGCCTACGACATCTGGACCAAAGAAATTGGCCTGCCGCCCGAGCGCGTGGTGCGTATCGGCGACAACAAAGGCGGCAAATACAAATCCGACAACTTCTGGATGATGGCCGATACCGGCCCGTGCGGTCCCTGCAGCGAAATCTTCTTTGATCACGGCCCGCACATCCCCGGCGGCCCGCCCGGCAGTCCCGATGAAGATGGCGACCGCTTCATCGAGATTTGGAACCATGTGTTCATGCAGTTCAACATGGCCGAAGACGGCTCCATCACCAAGCTGCCTGCGCCTTGCGTGGACACCGGCATGGGCCTAGAGCGCTTGGCGGCGATTTTGCAAGGCGTGCATTCCAATTACGAGATTGATCTGTTCCAAAAGCTCATCACCGCCGCCTCACGCGAGGTGTTTGGCAAAGATGTGCCGGTGGATTTGAACAACCCGAGCCTGCGCGTGATCGCTGATCACATCCGCGCCACGAGTTTCTTGGTGGCCGATGGCGTGATTCCGAGCAACGAAGGGCGCGGCTATGTGCAGCGCCGCATCGTGCGCCGCGCCATTCGCCATGGCTACAAGCTGGGCCGCAAGACGCCTTTCTTCCATAAAATCGTGCCCGATCTGGTGGCGCTGATGGGTGATGCTTATCCGAATCTCAAAGCTCAGTCGCAGCGTGTGATGGATGTGCTCAAAGTGGAGGAAGAGCGCTTTTATGAGACGCTTGCCACGGGCATGGAGATTTTGGATTCGGCGCTATCTGGCGGCGTCAAAGTGTTGCCTGGTGATGTGGCTTTCAAGCTGCATGACACCTATGGCTTCCCGCTGGATTTGAGCGCCGATGTGTGCCGCGAGCGCGGCTTGAGTGTGGATGAAGCTGGCTTCAAAGAAGCGATGGAGCAGCAGAAAAACCAAGCCCGCGCCGCAGGCAAATTCAAAATGGGTAAAGCGCTGGAATACGGCGGCGCGCTGAACACGTTTGTGGGCTACGAGAAGCTGGAGTCTGCTGCGAAAGTGATAGCACTCTACGCAGATGGTACGCCGGTGACAGAGCTAAAACCAGGTCAAAAAGGCATTGTTGTTTTAGACACTACACCTTTTTACGCGGAGAGCGGTGGCCAAGCGGGTGATGAGGGTTTGTTGCATGGTCAAGACGGCGCGATTTTCGCTGCGCTTGATACGCAAAAAATCAAAGCAGATGTGTTTGGCCACCATGGTGAAATGCACACTGGCACTTTGAATGTGGGCGATGCGGTGACGGCGAAGGTGAATCAAGAGGCGCGCCTTCGCACCGTGCGCAACCATTCAGCCACCCATTTGATGCACAAGGCTTTGCGCGAAGTGTTGGGCGATCATGTGCAGCAAAAAGGCAGCGAAGTCACCGCTGATCGCACGCGCTTTGACTTTGCGCACAACGCGCCTGTGACGGATGCGCAGATCGTGGAGATTGAGCGCATCGTCAACACCGAAATTTTGGCCAACGCCACAACGAATGCGAAAGTGATGCCGATTGAAGCGGCTAAAGCCACTGGCGCAATGATGCTGTTTGGTGAAAAATATGGCGAAGAAGTGCGCGTGCTCTCGATTGGTAGCTCCACCGAGCTATGCGGCGGCACACACGTCAAGGCCACTGGCGATATCGGCTTCTTCAAAATCGTGGGGGAAAGCGGCGTGGCCGCTGGCGTGCGCCGCGTGGAAGCGGTTACGGGGCAGGGCGCTTTGGAGTTTGTGCAGCATTTGGAAGCGACGGTGAGCAAGGCTGCTGGCATGCTGAAATCATCGCCGGATGAGCTGGGCAACCGCATTGCCGCTATGCAAGCGCAGGTTAAAGAGCTGGAGAAAGAGTTGGCGCAGGCCAAAGGCAAGCTTGCCTCTAATCAGGGCGATGAGCTGGTCAATTCCGCAGTCGAGATCAACAGTGTCAAAGTGCTGGCCGCAAAATTAGAAGGCGCTGACGCGAAGGCTTTGCGCGAGACGATGGACAAGCTCAAAGACAAGCTGAAAACCGCCGTGATTGTGCTCGCTGCCGTAGACGGCGACAAAGTACAAATCGCAGCCGGCGTGACGGCGGACAGCATCGGCAAAGTCAAAGCCGGCGATCTGGTGAACTTCGTGGCTCAACAAGTTGGCGGCAAAGGCGGCGGCAAACCAGATATGGCGATGGCCGGCGGCACCGATGCTTCCAAGCTGAGCGAAGCGCTGGCCAGCGTACAAGCTTGGGTGGCTGGCAAGCTCTGAAGCGCGTGCGTTGTAATGCTATTAAAAATGTAGCATTCTGCGCACAATTTATAACGGGTAGAAGCCCATTTGGCTTAAAAAATAGGGTGGCGTAGAAGAATGGTCGGCAAACGTTCTCTGCGCGACTCTGGGCATCCGACGGCTGAGCCCCTACCGCCCAGCGCCTGCCCGCTCTGTGGCCGTGGCCTTGTTTCTGGCAAAAGCATTGATGAGCACCACCTGCTGCCCAAAAGCCAAGGCGGGCGAGAGACGCACACGATTCACCGCATCTGCCACCGGAAAATTCACGCGACGTTTACCGAGAAAGAGTTGGCGCGAAGCTACAGTACTTGGGGCGCACTTCAGGCGCATGCAGACATCGCTGCCTTCATCATTTGGGTGCAGAAAAAGCCGCTGGACTATTACGATAACAGCGTGAAAGCGACACGGCGCAGATAGTTTGTAGAGTTGCTGGAAGGACTGAGTTCAGCTTGCGTGGTTGATTAAGCATCGGCCTTGATATTGCGCGAACGGATGACGTTGCCAAACGTGCTGGTTTCAGTTGTGATCTTGGCTTTGAATTCGGCCACACTGCTTGGCGTGGCTTCTCCGCCTAAATCTTTGAAACGCTGCTTGACTGCGGCCAAACCGAGCGCTTTGTTGATCTCGCGATTGAGCCTGGCGACCACATCTACCGGGGTCGATGAAGGAGCCCAGATGCCGAAAATCGTGTCGGTTTCTACACCCTTCACGCCCACTTCCGACAACGTCGGAATTTCTGGAAACAGCGTAGAGCGCGTGGCGCTGGCTACGGCATGCATTTTGAGGCGACCGGTGCGCACATGCGGGATGCCAATGCCGGGATCGAAGTAAAAGTCAATTTGACCGCCCAGCAAATCTTGCATGGCAGGCGCAGCGCCTCGATAAGGAATATGCGTTGCAAACACATTTGCATTGAGCTTGAACAGTTCGCCTGCGAGGTGCGGCGTGCTGCCTGAGCCTGCCGAGCCATAAGACAGCTTACCGACATTGGCTTTGGCGTAGGCCAAAAACTCCTTGAAATTGGTGGGCGGCAGCGCCTGCTTGGTCACCAAAAAGAGCTGAATCGTGCCCAGCATGGCCACGGGTTGCAGATCGCGCCCTATGTCGAAGGATTTGGGCAGCATCAGAGGATTCACGGATTCGATACCCGTGGAACTGAGGCACAACGTGTAGCCGTCTCCGGCAGACTTGGCCACCAGATCGGCAGACAGATTGCCATTAGCTCCAGCACGGTTTTCTATCAAGACCGGTTGACCTAAGCTTTCTTGCAGTGAGGCTTGAATGCTGCGGCCAAACACATCGGCCACGCCACCCGGTGGAAAGCCCACCACGATGCGAATAGGTTTGTTGGGAAAAGCCTGCTGCGCCCAAGCGGCACTCTGCGCGAGGCTGGTCGCAATGGCTGTGCTTGCGGCGGTCGCTTTGATGGCTTGGCGGCGCGTGATGTGGGTTGAAGGGGTCATGGCGTGTCTCCTGTTATAAAAAATCAAAGCGTGAAAAAAAATCAAGTACGCCGCAAACCGGGCTGCGGTTTGGCGAAATGAATGACTTGCTCGCGCGGCGCGGGGCGGCTCAATCCGAGGGTGTCGAGCAAGGCATGGCCATCGGGCGCGGCGTTGGCGGCTTGGATGGCTTGGCGCAAATGTCCTGCCAGTTTGTCACTGCGCTGCTCTGTTTTCAACAGCGCAGGTTCGAGCAAATGCTCGGTGATGCGCAGAAAATTGGCTTTGCCTCGGGCATGGGTGTCGCTGTAGCCTTTGATGAGGCTGGGAAGGCGAGCGACTTCGTGCGCCAAAGCAGTATCCGTGCGCATCGCGGCATGCAGTAGCTTGAGCCAACGCGCCATCATGGCTTGCTCTGAGGAAAAGCGAGCAGAGGAGCGGCGCAGCCAGCGCAGGCTGGCCAGAAAGCGCATGGCGATCAAGCCGCTGACTGTGCTCGTGGCCAGTTGCAGGCCTTCGCCTAGGGTGGACGAGCCTGTACGCTGCTGGCGCCTTTGTCCCCAGGCGGCGACGCGTTCGCTCAGACGCGGCGGCAAGATGTCAGCAATCTCGGCGATTCCGGGCTTGAGAAAATCGCGCACGATCACCGGCTCGTGTTCTTTCGCGCCGTAGTCTCGGCGAATTTGCTCAAAGCGAGAGCGGCGGCTTTTTAGATCCGCCACGCGAATCACGTCTTCATAGGCCATCCAGAGTGCCAAAGTGCGCGCGGCTTCTTGGGTTGCGGCGTAGGGCGCGGCATCTAGCAATGTGAAGTTTTGCACGGCTTGTAAATACTGCATCGCATAAGCGGCATCTTGGTGATCGAGCAGGCGGGCGTAGCCGTGCTGGGCGACTTGAGCGACCGCTTGCGGTAGCGTAATGCCTTGCACATCACAGCTATCGTCTACTATTAATTTAGTAGCACTCTGCGCTGATTCTATAAGGGCGATATGCCATTTTTCCTTTAAAAACCCCGCGTCAAAACCTGCCAAACTGGCTTTGGAGCGCGCAGAGTGTGCATCACCACCGCTGAGCACCTGCTCGCACACCGAGCGAGGCAAGGGCAGCACACCGCTGCCTGCCAATGCGCCAAACATCACGGCAGAGACCACCGTGCCATGCTCGCGCGCGAGTGCTGTCATGTCGAGCAATTGCAAATCTGCGCAAGCTGGGCGCGTCGCTTCTTCAATCGCCTTGGCATCAAAGCGCCCATCCTCCATGTGGATGCGCTCTTGCGTGGTGAGGCTGCGTGCGGTGGAGCTGATGATGCACGTGCGCTGCGGATGGGCTAAGCCACGCTCCACGGCGCGGGCGGTTTCTAGCAGTTCGCTAGAAAGAATCAAATCCAAGTCCCCTGCCAGTGGTGCAAGGCACATCGGCGGCGCATTTTCGCCCACGGCCAAAGTGCGTGGCAGGCATTCGATGTAATAACTCGTGCCGCCCGTGCGCTGCGCCACGCCGGGGATTGAGGTGGCTTGAATCGGCCAGCCGCAGGCCAAACCGGCCTCCACCAGCCATTCGGTCAGCGTGCCGCCGCCTTCGCCGCCTAAAGCGAGGATGAGGATTTTTTTGATCTCGCTCATGATTGCAATTCCATCGCAGCGCCCTTGCCACCGAGCATTAGCAGCACAGCGCGGCGCAACTTGTCGAGCAAGCGATCCAAAAGCGTTGGGTTTTGGATCACATCCACTTTGTAAAAGCTTGGGCAGAGCGTGGCGGCATGCGCGTTTTCACCGCAAAGGCCGCAGCCCACGCAATCAGGTGTGACGTAAGCCACTGGCTCTTTTTTGAGCGGATCGCTCGAATCACGCACCGTGAGCGAAGGGCAGGCCGAGAGGCGGACGCAGGCATGATCGCCACTGCACACGTTCTCGTCCACACCAAAGCGCGTACGCACCACACGCTCTCCGGCTTTCAAAGCGGCAGCCGTTTGCGGCTTGATGCGGCGCTGGCGCTCTAGCTGGCATTCGCCTTCGGCAATGATCACTTTGAGGCCAAGCGCAGGCGTTGCAAAAGCTTCTATTAAAGCGGTTTTCATCTGCCCTACGCGATAGGTGTGCACGGTTTGCAGCCAACGCACACCCATGCCTTTGAGCGTGTCTTCTATCGTCATTTGCGTATGGGTGGCGCTGCCTGCGCCGGTGCGCCGCTTGATCTCCTCATCTGGAGAAGAGATCACCTCCTGCGTGCCGGTGGCCGAGGTGTAGCCGTTTTTCATGATGATCAGCACACCATCGCCTTGGTTCATCAAATTGCTGGCCACGCCGGAGAGCAAGCCGTTGTGCCAAAACCCGCCATCGCCCATGATGGCCAAGGGTCTGCGAGCAGAAAGCGGCGCAACAGCCGCTGAGCTGGCCATGCTCATGCCATAGCCAAGGATGGAATTGCCAAGCGAGAAGGGCGCAAAGGTGGCGAACGAATGGCAGCCAATATCAGTGGAAATATGCGTTGGGCCAATTTGCTCGCGCACCTGTTTGAGCGCAGAAAACACAGGGCGTTCGGGGCAACCAATACAAAAACCCGGAGGGCGAGCGGGCACGGGTTGCGCCAGCGCACGCGAGGCCGATACACGGGCCTCGGCCAGCGCTTGCAGCCATAGCTGGCCGGGTGCGGCATGTTGCGCACTCAAATAACGCTGGGCAAAGCGTGTGAGCCCAGCGAGCAGGGCTTCGCTGCTGTATTCGCCGCTGTGATCCATCAAATCTTTGCCATGCAAAGCCGTACGAACGCCTTGGCGCTGCAAATGCGCGGCCATCTCGTGCTCCATGTACTCGGGCTGCCCTTCTTCAAGCACCATCACAGCGCGTTTGCCATCGCAAAAGCCGGTGATCTGCTCGGGTACGAGGGGGTAAACGGCATTGAGCACCAGCGTAGGAATGTGCATCGTGCCATCGGCATCGGCCAACCCGAGGGTTTGCATCGCGCGCACGAGATTGCTGGTCAAACCGCCTTGTACGATCAATCCTAAATCGGCATGCTGCCCTGCCAGCAGCTCGTTAATGCCGTGCTCCACGATAAAGCGTCGCGCTACTGGAATGCGCTCATGCACCTTGCGCTTTTCTTGCGCAAACGTGACGGGCGGATGCGACAGGCGCTCGTAGCTGAAACCCGCTGGCTCAGCCAAGCGGTCATTGATGGAGATGAGTGGCTTGCGGTTGTTGCGCGTCACAAAACTGCCGCGCAAATGACAGGCGCGGATGCGCAAGCCCATCATCACCGGCATATTGCTCGCTTCGCTGAGTTCAAAAGCCAGTTGTGTTAAATGCACGATGCTGGGCAGATCAGGCCGAGGATCGAGCAGGGCGATGGTGCTCTTCATCGCAAAGCTGTGTGTGCGCTCTTGGATCACACTGGCGCCTTCGCCATAGTCTTCGCCCACCACAATCAGCACACCGCCCATCACGCCCGGTGAGGAGAGGTTTGATAGCGCATCAGCGGCCACATTCGTGCCCACAATGCTCTTCCATGTGACTGCGCCGCGCACGGGATACATGATGCTCGCTCCCAGCATGGCCGCTGCCGCCGCTTCATTGGTGCAGGGCTCGACATGCACACCCAGCTCGCCCACCATCTCGCGGGCTGCCACCATCACGTCCAGCAGATTGCTCACAGGCGAGCCCTGATAGCCACCCACATAGCTCACACCGCTTTGCAGCAGGGCTTTGGTCACCGCGAGGATGCCCTCACCGTGAAATACTTGGCCGTCGCCCAATCCGAGCAAGGCAATTTCTTTGTCAAATGATCGTTCCATAGCTGCATCATCGGCGCAGCTAACCAGATTGACAAATGATCAATTCAAATCAAGTACATATGTTTTTGAAATAAACTATGGGATAACCCTTATTTCAGTGATGAACCTGCAACGCCTTGATCTGAACCTGCTGCGCATCTTTGCTGCCGTGCACACGCACGGCAGCGTGACTGCTGCCGCAACAGCCATGCATCTGAGCCAACCAGCGGTGAGCAATGCTTTGGCACGGTTGCGCAAAGAGTTGGGTGATGAACTATTCACCCGCCAAGGCATGGGTTTGCAGCCCACAGCATTTGCGCTGCGGCTCGCGCCAAAAATTCGCTCCGCCTTGGCGGCGTTGAGCGATGCGCTGACCGAAGAACCAGCCTTTGACCCTGCCACAGCCAAGCGCAGTTTTCGCCTGGCCATGACGGATGCCGGGCATCAGGTGTTTTTGCCCAAATTGGGGCACGCCATGCGCAGTGCGCCGGGAGTGCAGTTGCAATCGATGCCGATGGTGTTTGGCAGCAGCATCGCGCAGGCTCTTGGAGAAGGGCAGGTGGATTTGGTGATTGGGCCTTTGCCTGAAGATGCGCAGGCAACGCTGGAGGTTTGGCCTTTGTTCACTGAGCGCTATGTGGCTGTGTTGCCAGAGCGCTTGCTGCGCACAGCGAGTGATGTCTTATCGCGCGCTCGACGCAAGATCAGCATGACGCAGCTTCGCCAATGGCCGCTCTTGGTTGTTGAGCAAGAGGCAACGCGCCACCGTCTCGTACCGCAAGCATTGGCAGCGCTGGGTTTGAAGGATCAGATTCGTTACCGTGTGCCGTATTTCAGTGCTGCTTCGCCGATGATCTTGGCCTGTGATGCTGTGGCCATCGTGCCCAGCGAAATTGCCCAGCGTTTTGTCAAAGGCAGCCTGCGTGCCCAAGCGATTGCCATGTGCGAGCTGCCATTTCATCTCGATCCATACACCGTCTCGCTGGCTCGCCATCCGCGCTTCGCACGAGATAGCGGCATCAATTGGCTGGCCAACTTGGCGCGGCAGCACTTGGGCGCGGATGCAGCACAATAAATGCCATGCTGCCTGATCTCAAATCTCTTCAATTGTTTGTCGCCGTGGCCGATTGCGGCAGCATCAGCGAAGCCGCGCGGCGCACCCATCTGGCGCTGGCGGCAGCGAGTAAACGCATCAGCGTGCTCGAATCGCGCGCACGCACGCCTTTGCTTGAGCGCCATGCGCGCGGCATTCGCCTCACGCCAGCGGGGGAGAGCATGCTGGCGCACGCACGTGCGACCTTGTCTAGCTTAGAGCGATTGCAACAAGAGCTGGGTGATTTTCAGCAAGGTGTGCGCGGCGTGGTGCGCATTGCAGCCAATGCTTCTGCCATGTCTCAGTTGCTTCCTTTGCAGGTGGGGCAATTTCTCAAAGCGCATCCGTGTGTTCGGGTGCAATTGACCGAACTGGGCAGCAGCGACACAGTGAAGGCGCTGCGTATGGGGCAGGCAGACATCGGTATTTTTGAATCGCACACTGCGCATGCTGGTATCGAAACCCGGCCTTATCGCCAAGACCGCTTGGCCGTGGTGGTGCCTGTTGGGCATGGCCTTGCCAGGAGGAAGCGTGTGAGTGAGGTTGATATTTTTTCGCACGATCTGATTGGTTTGCATGAGGGCACAGCACTGAATCAACTGCTCGCCCGGACCGCTGCCAAACACAACAAAGAGCTCCACATTCGCGTTCAAGTGGGCAGCTTTGATGCCATGTGCCGCTTGATTGAACAAGGCGTGGGGATTGGGGTGCTTCCTGAGGATTCGATTGAGCCGCAGCGCAAGGTCTTGAAACTGCGCTGCTTAATGCTCGATGCGCCGTGGGCAACGCGCAATCACTTGCTGGGTTTCGCGCATGAGCCGCATTTGACGGCTGCTGCACGCGCCTTGCTGAACGGCCTTTCTCCTCAGTGATACCTTGAGCGGCCAGCAGCCATCGGATTTAGCGAAGGCTGCTTGGCGCGTATTAATAAATGTTCCC
>JANMHJ010000066.1:0-86087 GCA_031375105.1 Variovorax sp. | reverse complement strand
GGGAAATTTCCGCAACATCAGCGGGCTTGCCCGGCGCGCCAAATCGAAGGAAATGGCCGCACCCGCCACCCAGCCGGTCATGATGATCAGGGCAGTCCACCACGGGCCCCACAGTAGCACCGCGAAGGGCACCAGTGGCAGGTTGCTGAACAGCGGCACCACAACAGCAAGCGCCGTTGTGGCAAAGAAAATCGCAACACCCAGGCGGCCGTGGTCGCCAAGCACCGCGCCAATCTGCGCAGAATACAGCCGCGACAGAACGATGGCCAAGCCAAACAGTACTAGCACCCACGCCAGCGAGTAAGCGGTTGGCAACAGATCCTTACGATTCAGGTTGTCCATAGTGGCGTTGGTGAGTGGATGTGGCGGCGCGTGGGGTACTGGCGCTGCCCATCAGCTCAGCGCAAGTTTGATTTCACCCAGCTCACAATATCAGCACTGCCCATGGCACCGCTCTGGCGCGCCACTTCTTTACCGCCACGGAACAGCACCATGGTGGGAATACTGCGAATATTGAACTGGGAAGATGGCTGCGGTACGGCTTCGGTATTGAGCTTGGCCAGACGAACATGCGGCTCTAGCAAACCTGTTGCCTGTTCATAAGCCGGTGCCATCGTGCGGAAAGGTCCGCACCACGGTGCCCAAAAATCCACCACCACAGGAATCTGGTTGCGCATGATGTGTTTGTCAAATGAGGCGTTGTCCAACTCCACCGGATGGGCGTCAAACAGCGCGAGTTTGCATTGGCCGCAGGTAGGCGCGCTGGCCAATTGGTCAGAGACCACACGGTTTGTGGTGTGGCAATGCGGGCAAACAATATGGAGTGAGGGCTTCATTGGAAGAGTGGGTAACAAGCACACGAGGCCGTGCACACTTTTGCAAGTATCTCTCGAAATCAATGCCCCACATCGTCAAGGCCATTGCTTCTTCGTAGTGTTTGAATCCGCCATGTATAAATCGTCGGTTAAAGTGCAAACCGCATTGCTTCAGATCCCGCTCATAAAGTGCGGCACCGCACAGACTCGAATGCCGCAAGTGATGTCCACTCCATCATTTGAAAGCCACCATCATGCCTTCAACCGAGTGGAGCGTAAAGCGCAAACGTCAATACCAGCACATTAAAATCGGATTGCCCATTGCTGGCAGTTTGAAGCGGGGCATTTGGATTGCGACTGTGCTTGTGCTGCCGCTGCTCCTGTCTGTGCAGGCGCAAGCGCCCGATATCAAGCCGCTGCCGTCAAATGCCGCACGCGAGAGCAGCCCACCGACTGCAAGCCGCAACATCTACAGCGCTGGCGGCAGTGTGCGCCCAGCAGCGCCGGTTAAGGGCGATCTTTATGCTGCGGGTGGCCGCGTCACGATAGATCACCCGGTGCAGGGAGACGCCACTTTGGCAGGTGGCGCGATCACGGTGCGCGCTGCGGTGGGTGAGGATTTGCGTGCGGCAGGCGGCGATGTCAACATCGCAAGCACGGTCGGCGGTGGGCTTTACGCCTCTGGCGGCAACATCACTCTGAACAATACCGCAGTGGTGGCAGATGCCGTCACGCTGTATGCCGGCAGCGTCAATATCGAGGGCAAGATCAACGGCCCACTCAAGGTGTATGCCCAAAAAGTCGTTCTCAACGGTGAGGTTGCCCGTGATGCAGAGATCAATGCCGAAGAAATTGAACTCGGTCCGCGCGCCAAACTCGGTGCAGCATTGCGTTACCCCAGCGACGCACAGTTCAAAACGGCAGAGGGCGTGATCATTGGTGGAGCAGTCACTCGCGGCGAGGCCATGAATGGTCGCCGCGACACCCATCACGATCGGGAATGGCATGGGCAAATGATGGGCAGTGGCCCCAGTTGGGCTGGCAGCCTGGCGAGCTTCGTTGCACTTCTGGCAACGTCGGCGTTGTTTCTGCTCGTGTTCACCGGCTTCTCCCAGCGCGCGTCAGAGAGGCTATGTGAAACGCCTTGGCCAGCGCTCGCCGCAGGCGTTGCAGTTCTTCTGGGTACCCCGTTGCTGGCAGTGCTGCTGCTCATCACGCTGATTGGCATTCCATTGGGCATCGCATTGATGATGCTGTTTCCGCTGATGCTTCTGATGGGGTGGATCGTGGGTGTTTTCAGCATTGCCCAAAGGGTGCAACGTGCCATCCAAAAAGACACGCCCAGCGGATCGAGCGCCGCCATGATCGGTTTTTTTGCACTGACGTTGCTACTCGTATTGCTGCTTGGCAGCGTGCCGTTCATTGGATTTTTGATCCTCGTGGCGATCATGCTGCTGGGGACGGGTGCCTGCGCGCTTGAGCTGTACCGCAAGGTTCGATCTGGCCGCAATCCACCTGAGTCAGGCGCGTCGGGATCGGGTTCCTCACCTCGCACCCCTTTGGCGGCCGCATCATGACCTGGCTCAAATGGTCAGGTGTCGCGCTCGCTGTGCTGTTGGTCGTTGGGACGGGTGCGGTAGCGTATGGCTCGTGGCACTGGGAGCGCAGCACAAAAGCTATTCTTGCGCGGCTCGAAGCGGCTCGCGTCCTACCCGTACCCGCCCGCTACGACGCACGCGAACTCGAAGGCTTGCCGGCACCAGTGCAGCGCTACTTCCGTGCTGTGTTGAAGGACGGCCAGTCGATCATCGCCGCTGCGTCCATTAAGCAAGCCGGAACGTTCAACATGAGTGAGACCGCTGAAGCGTGGAAGCCGTTCACAGCAAAGCAGAGGGTGATCACCCAGCGGCCAGGCTTTGACTGGGATGCCCGTATCATGATGTTTCCCTTTGTGGCCGCGCACATTCATGATGCCTACGTCGCAGGCCATGGCATGCTGCGCGGCGCGGTTTTAGGGCTGATACCTGTTGTCAACATGCCCGACAGCCCGGAGTTGCAGCAAGGTGAATTCATGCGCTACTTTATGGAGGCTTTGTGGTACCCCACAGCACTGCTGCCCAGCCAGGGCGTGCGATGGGAGGCAGTGGATGACCAGTCGGCGCGCGCCACCTTGACCGATGGTGTGATCACACTGACATTGACGTTCTGGTTTCAGGAAGACGGCCTGATCAGCTCTGCCCGCGCCGAGTCGCGCGGCCGCTTGGTGAACGGCGTGCCGAGCGGCGCACCCTGGCAAGGCCGCTTCTGGAACTACGCCGTTCGTGACGGCATGCGGATACCAATGGAAGGTGAAGTCGCTTGGGTGATGCCTGATGGCATCAAACCCTATTACCGAGGCAAGGTCACTTCGATTTCATTTGAATTTGCAAACCCACGCTAACCCTGTGCCAGCTCCTGCGCCCTTCATCCGCGTGCTTGTTGTTGATCAAACGCATCACTGCTCCAAAAATCTCTGTCCATCCAACCAAGGCATGCCATGTCCAAACGCCTCCTCCTAATCCAAGCTCACCCCGACGCGAGTGAACCTCACCTTTGCCACGCGCTGGCATCCAGTTACGCACAGGGCGCGCAAGGAGCAGGCCATGCGGTGAGACACATCAAGCTGGCCGAACTGGATTTCCCCTTACTGCGCAGCCAGCAAGCATGGCAAAAAGGCACCATTCCCGACAGCCTGAAGCCCGCTCAGGAGGACATCGCGTGGGCCGAACACATCCTTTTGTTCTTCCCTCTTTGGCTGGGGGACATGCCCGCCCTGGTGTATCGCTGGTACTTTCGCGCGCACAGCGTCAAGTCACTGGAACGCAACATTCTCGGTTTTGTCGGTATTGCGCCGGTGAATGAAACACTGATTGGATTGACCGGCGACATGAAAGCAGCCGATGCTGCCAAGTGGCTGGCCAAGCTCAAGCGCCTTGGGGAGCGGGCGGAATGAACATACCCTTCACTGTTGCAGAGTTTTATGGCGTGTTCACCGCCTACAACTTGGCGGTTTGGCCTGTGCAAGTGGCGCTGCTGGCGTTGGCTGTGCTGGCCGTTGTGCTGCTGATCAGGCAACGCAAAAATGCCAGTGTTGGCATCTCAGCCATCCTCACATTTTTGTGGGTTTGGCAGGCGCTGGCCTACCACTTGGCATTCTTCACGGCGATCAATCCACTGGCGTATGGGTTTGCAGCCGTGTTTATGGCGGGCGCGGCGGTGTTCTTTTGGCAAGGCGTGGTTCGACGCAGATTGATTTTCAAACCGACTGGAATCACCAATGGCTGGCGCTTTTGGGCAGGATGGGGTCTGCTGATGTTTGCACTGTTAATATACCCTGCGTGGACTTACTTGTCCGGACACCACTACCCGGCTTTTCCAACCTTTGGGCTTCCTTGCCCCTCCACCCTTTTCACCATTGGATTGCTCGCGTTTCTAGTCAAGCCTTATCCACGCAGCCCGTTCGTGGTTCCTGTCTTGTGGTGCTTCGTGGGTAGCCAAGCGGCATTCGTATTCGATGTTACTGCTGATTTAGGCTTGCTTGTTGCGGGAGTTTTGGGTGTGTTGCTAGTCGTGCAATCAAAAGACTTGGTGGCCACATCCGGTAAAGCGTCATGAAGCATTTTTCAATACTCGGCCTCTCAAAGAGTTAGGCCCACAGAAAGGACCGTCTCGATGAAAAAAGTATCTCTTTTCACCGGTTTTATTGCCGTGTTGCTAGGGGGGCTTTGGTTGCTCCAGGGACTAGGAGTCGTACACATGCGGCCGATTCTCTGTTTTGCGGATTGCGCTCCCCTGCAGGGGCCATCGACGACATGGGCACTCATCGGAGCCGGTGTGCTCGCGGTGGGCGGTTTCGCTGTGTTTTGGTCTTTCAAACGGCGCGGGACATAGGCCGCTCTGACCGTATTGCTGCTGCGAAAAGTATGTCAGCTCCGACCTGAGTCAATCGCAATGACGCCCTCAACAAGACACCTCGTGATCTACTTTGCCCTAACCTTTGCGTGGTCTTGGACTTGCTGGCTACTGACGCCAAGCGTCAAGGCCGATTCAAGTTACGCATCCAGCGCGCTTTTTTTCTTGGGTGGCTTTGGGCCTAGTCTGGCGGCAGTAACTCTGGTTGGAGTGACAGGCGGGCGGGCGGGCTTGAGCAGCTGGCTTAGGCGGTGTCTGCAATGGCGAGGCAACTGGGGCTGGATGATGCTTGCTTTTCTGGCGCCGCTGGGGGTTTTAACGCTTGCGGCCGCTATTCACATGGCGCTGGGCGGCAGTGTGCCGCCGTCTCCTGCGATGGGTCATATCGGCTTGTTGATCGCAAATTTTGGTTTGGTGTTTTTGGTCGGTGGGCCGCTGGGTGAGGAATTTGGTTGGCGTGGGTACGCGCTACCTGTCATGCAAGAGCGTCTTGGCTGGCGCAGCGCCAGTCTTGCTTTGGGGGCGATCTGGGGGGTGTGGCACTTACCGCTGTTTTTCGTTACGGGCTCATCTCAAAATCAGGGCTCAATGGCTGCGTTTTTCGTGTTGATCATCGCGACGTCAGTTTTTTACGCCTGGCTTTTTAATCGGACAAGGTGGAGCGTGCTGCCCGCATTGGTGCTGCATACCGCATCAAACGCATGGCCGTTTCTCGTTCCCGTCTTGCCATCCGACGCAGACCAACGACCTTACTTCACGGTGATCGGCCTGGTACTCATTGCTGCGATTTGGCTGCTTTTGCGGACTAACTCCAGCCACGCACTGGTGGGCTTACGCTCATGAAGCGTTCCAGTCTATTGCTGATGTCAGGCTTGTTTACGGTGGCTATTGCCGCTGGGTGGATAGGCTGGCGCTTTGACCGCGACATCAAGGCGGCTCTCGCAAAGTCTGCTCAAGGCAGCGTCTTGATCACCACGCGCTGCGGCCCGATTGAATACCAGGAGGCGGGCACTGGCACGCCGTTGCTGATGGTTCACGGCAGCGGTGGCGGGCATGACCAAGGCATGGCATTTGCAGGCAAGTTGGCACAGCGCGGTATCCGCGTTATTGCCATGTCGCGCTTCGGCTACCTGCGCACACCCATGCCTGCTGACGCGTCACCGGCTGCGCAGGCTGATGCGCATGTGTGTCTGCTTGATGCGCTGGGCATAGCGCAGGCAGCCGTTGCGGGTGGCTCAGCTGGCGGTCCGTCGGCATTGCAGATGGCCATTCGCCACCCGGATCGTGTCAGTGCGCTGGTATTGCTGGTGCCGCTGGCCTACAAACCCAGCACATCTGCAGACTCAGCCAAGCCATTGGCGCCGTGGGCTGAGGCGCTGTTGATGCGGCTGATTGGTTCAGACTTTTTATTCTGGGCCGCGCTTCACGTCGCAAGAGATCAAGTCATCCAATACGTACTGGCCACGCCGCCTGAGCAAGTGCGCAATGCCAGCCTCGAAGAGCGCGCACGCATCAACGCCATACTCGACCACGTACTGCCCGTCTCCGCACGCGCCGCAGGCTTGCGCAGCGACTCGGTTCTGGGTAAAAGTCTCGGCCCATCTGCCCTCGAGACCGTTCGCGCTCCGACGCTTATCATCAGTGTGCGTGATGACGGTTTTGGCACCTACGCCAGCTCGGAGTACACCGCAAGCCAGATCAAAGGTGCGAAATTCGTAGGTTTTGAGCACGGCGGTCATGTTTGGGTGGGACACGATAACGAGGTGATGGCGGAGATTGTCAAGCTGCTTCTGCTGCCGGCCAAACCATGAAGCTGCCTGTGTGCGGCAGCGAACAGACGAGCCAACTCATTCTGGGCGAAACTTAAAAAACAATGCAAGCAAATGCGGCGGTGAATGTTGACTGCTTACATCTCGCGAAAGGACGCCAACATGCCCAGTCTTGCAAAGAACACCAAAGCAACCATCATTCCTGTCCTTCGTTACCGCGACGCGCCGGTCGCCATCGAGTGGCTGTGTAACGCTTTCGGCTTCGAGAAGCACCTTGTCGTCGCTAACGAGGACGGTGGCATCACTCACGCGCAGCTCACCTTCGGCAATGGGATGATTATGCTGGCGTCGGTGCCGAAGACCGAAACGCCGTTGGGTCGCCTGATGAAGCAGCCCGATGAATTAGGGGGCGCGCAGACACAGACCGCTTACATCGTCGTGACCGATGTCGATGCGGTATACGCCAACTCCAAGGCCGCTGGTGCCAAGATTGCCACCGAGATCAAGGACGAAGACTACGGGGGCTGTGACTTTAGCTGCTACGACTTGGAAGGGCATCTATGGAGCTTCGGCAGCTATGACCCGTGGTGAAAGTGGCTGGCTATTCCCGCAAGGGCAGCGAACGATGGCAGGCAGGTAGGCATAGACATCATGCGAACCTGGATTGCAAAACGGCCTTTGCTTTCGTTTTACGGGGTCACTTTACTGTTGTCGTGGGGCTACTGGCTTACGCTGTTGACGCTGGGTCTGCGTGTTGAGCCTGGCAGCGGCGTGACCCACTTTCCCGGTTTTCTGGGCCCCATGCTCGCGGCCATCACCGTCACCGCCGTGATCGAGGGGCGCAGGGGCTTGCGCGAACTCTTCGGGCGAATGTTCTATCTGGGGCCATCGTGGCGCTCGAAACTGATTCTGGCTTTGTCGCCGCTGGCGCTGGGCGCAGCGGCATTCGCGGTAATGTATATCTTGGGAAAACCAATCCCCTCGGCCAACTCATTTGCACGTTTTCCTGGGCTGCCAGAACACTGGCCGCTGGTCGGTGTGCTGGCAGTCGTCATTGTTGTCAACGGGTTTGGAGAGGAAACCGGATGGCGCGGCTTTCTTAGCGAGCGCCTCTTGCCGAAATACGGCCGATCTCGGGCAGCACTATGGGTAGGGCTTCTGTGGTCGCTGTGGCATTTGCCGCTGTTCTGGCTAATCCCCAGCATGACCGCGATGGTGGGGCCGATCCTCATTGGCTGGCTGTTTGCACTCGGCTGTGGCGCCTTCGTGTTGGCGCAGGTGTACCTTGCCACCGGTCACAGCATACTTTGTGTGGCGCTGTGGCATGCGGCGTACAACATGATGGTAGCCACGGAAATAGGCACAGGATTGCCAGCAGCCATCGTTGGCACGGGGGTAATGGTGTGGGGCGCAGTCGTCGCGGCTTTTTGGTGGCGAATTGAACATAAGCCAACAAAGGCCGGCATGCTACTCAACCCGGTGGCTTCGCGCGAAGTTGTCGACGACCACGAACCATGAAGCAAAGATCATCACTACCGTTCTTCGCGCTGGTACTCAGCCTTTCTCTGCCGTTTTGGCTGCTAGGCGCTACAACTAACTTGCAGTTGATGCCGGGGCTTTCGGTGAGTGCGCTGATGGGCTTTTGTCCCATGAGCGCGGCGGTGATACTGGTTTACCGGGATGGAGGAGCCGCGGGCGCGCGGGCGCTGCTTATGCGATCTTTTGATTTCAAACGCATCAAATCCAAGCGCTGGCTTGTGCCTGTTCTATTTTTGTTGCCCGTAGTCAGCCTGGTGGTTTACGGACTGATGCGCTGGATGAGCCTGCCGCTGCCCGCAGCGCAATTTCATCTGTTTATTGCGCTGCTGATGTTCATCGCCTTCTTTGTCGAAGCCTTGGGTGAAGAGTTGGGCTGGTCAGGCTATGCGCTTGAGCCGATGCAAGCGCGCTGGGGCGCATTGGGTGCAGCTCTGCTGCTGGGGCTGGCGGGTATCGCTTGGCATCTCACGCCGCTACTACTGATGGGCCGCTCCCCGACATGGATTGCCTGGTGGTGTTTATATGCACTGACATTTCGAATTTTTACGGTCTGGCTTTACAACAACACCGGAAAAAGCGTGTTTGTAGCCGCGCTGTTTCACGCCACGTTGAACCTTGCCTACATCCTGTTTCCAATTGACGGATCCCATTTCGATATGCGTCTTGCCAGCCTCGTGATGGCGGGCATAGCCTTACTGGTCATCGTGGTTTGGGGGCCGAGAACGCTCTCAAGACAGGCTGGCCAAGGCGCTGCGCACCCACGACCGGAGTTTTAAAGACCATGGTGCCAATTTTTGCTCTTCAGCTGACGCTGCCATTGCTACTTATTGGATGGTTGGCCTTTGCCCCGCCACGCAGCGCTACGGTGTTTTACGTTCAAGTCCTTGCCACGGCACTTGCATTGTTTGCGGTCAGCTTGACGGGACTGTGGCTTTTCCCGCCTTGGTGGGCGCCTTGGGCTTTTGGCGCACTGTTGCTATTGGCGGCTTTGCGAGGTATGCGGCGGCGCCTGCCTTTCGCTGCATGGTTTCCGTCTGGCTGGGGAGGCTGGGTTGTCATGGCTGCATTTATGGCTATCAGCGGCTGGGGTGTGGTTCAGTCAGCAAGTGCATTAACTGGCCGCGTGCCGCAGGCGGGCGCTGTGGTTGAGCTGGCGTTTCCACTCAAGCACGGCACGTACTTGGTGGTCAACGGCGGCAGTCATTTAAGCGTCAACCCGCACTTGATGACGCTGGACGCCCGCATGGCGCGTTTTAAGCCCTACCGTGGGCAATCGTATGGCGTGGATATCGTCAAACTCGATGGATGGGGGCTTCGCGCCAACGGTTTACAGCCACCCGAACCTGGTGCTTACGACATTTATGACGTACCCGTTTACGCGCCCTGCCGTGGCGTTGTACTTATCGCTCTTGACGGCCTGCCAGACATGCCGGTGCCGCAAATGGACCGCGAGCATATGGCGGGTAACCATGTGCTGCTGCGCTGCAAGGATGCCGACGTGTTGTTGGGCCACCTCAAGCCAGGCAGCTTGAGAGCCGCTGTAGGTCAACAATTGGCCGTTGGCCAGCATCTTGCGAATGTCGGCAACTCTGGCAATACTGGCGAGCCGCACCTGCATATCCATGCCCAGCAGGCGGGACCTGCCAACGCGCCTCTTTCTGGCAACCCGTTGCCCGTTAGTTTTGAAGGGCGGTTTGTGGTGAGAGGTGACAGGGTGACCGCCCCTTGAATCCGTATATTCAGTGATAGAACAGTAAAAATGCAGTGAACGCTATTTAATTAATAGCTGCTACCGCACTATTTAATTGCGCCAGTGGCATATTTATGCATGAATTATCGGCTGCATTGCAAAACGCGTTAAGCGTTACTCTGGATCCCGCCTATACCGTGCGGCATCGCACAGACTCGAATGCCGCAAGCGATGTCCACTACATTGTTTGAAAGCCACCATCATGCCTTCAACCGAGTGGAGCGCAAAGCGCAAGCTTCAATACCAGCACATTAAAGACAGCGTGCTGGCGCGCGGACAGAGTGAGTCCTTAGCCGAAGAAATTGCTGCCCGCACCGTGAACAAGGAGCGCGCACAACATGGTGAATCTGTAGAGGCGAGTGCATCATCGATCAACGACATGCCAGCGAGGCGGCGTGGCGGCCTCCGATCGCACCAAGGAGCCGGTGGGCGCACCGTGGCACAGCTGCGCAACGAAGCTAGGCATCGCAACGTCGTGGGGCGCTCAAGCATGAACAAGGCGCAACTGGAACAGGCGCTTGCGCATTGACCAGGGGTACTACCACCTGGCCCCGTCACTGTTTCGAAAGATGAATTTTCTATGAGACATATTGAAAGACACCGCACCTCGCGTATCGGCTGGTTGCGTGCGGCAGTGCTGGGTGCCAACGACGGCATTGTTTCCACTGCCAGCCTGATTGTGGGCGTGGCGGCCGCGAGTGCGAACCAAAGCAGTCTGCTGCTGACCGGGGTCGCGGGGCTGGTGGCGGGCGCCATGTCGATGGCAGCGGGGGAGTATGTGTCGGTGCATTCTCAGGCCGATACCGAGAAAGCCGACCTAGCCCGCGAGCGTGCCGAGCTTGAAAAAGACCCGGCTGCCGAGCACCGGGAGCTGGCGGCCATCTACGTGACGCGCGGGCTGGACGCAGCCCTAGCGCGGCAGGTGGCAGACCAGTTGATGAAGCACGACGCGCTGGGTACGCATGCCCGCGAAGAGCTGGGCATTTCTGACGCGCTGAGTGCCCGGCCGGTTCAAGCAGCGGTCTCGTCCGCCGCCAGTTTTGCCGTGGGGGCGGCGCTGCCCTTGGGTGTCACGGCCTTGGCAGCAGGGCCGAACCTGATCGTGTGGATCGCGGCTACGTCTTTGGCTTTTCTGGCCCTGTTGGGTGTGCTGGCTGCCAATGCGGGAGGCGCCAACCCGTGGACGAGCGCTTGGCGCGTAACCTTCTGGGGGGCGCTGGCCATGGCCATCACAGCGGGTGTCGGCTCGCTCTTTGGGACTGTAGTGTGAACGCCCGGCAAAGACGCGAGGCCGTCGCTACCAAGTTGGGCGTGCACCCGGATGTGCTCAAGCTTGGGCTGGTCAGCTTTTTGACTGACCTCAGCTCCGAGATGATTTTCTCGGTATTTGCGATTTTCTTCACCACGGTTGCCGGGGCTTCAGCAGCGCTGCTGGGTCTGGTGGAAGGCCTGGCCGATTTGTCAGCCTCGTCACTCAACTACTACGCAGGCTGGCTGTCAGACCGCACGGGCAAACGCAAAATCTTCGTTTTGGCTGGCTATGGCTTCTCTACCCTGGCCAAGGTGATCCTGCTGGTCAGCAGCTCCATTACGGGCTTGACGGTGTTTCGCGTCATTGAACGGCTGGGCAAGGGCTTTCGAGGTCCGCCGCGCGATGCCTGGCTGTCCGCCGTAGCCGACAAGGCGAGCCGAGGCTACGCTTTCGGGGTGCACAAGGCGCTGGACAAATCGGGTGCCGTGCTGGGGCCATTGGCAGCGTATGGCCTGCTGTCGTGGCTGGGTGACGGGGCATCGACCTACCGTATTCTGTTTTGGGTGGCGTTGGTGCCTGCGGTTCTGGCCGTGGTGGCTTTGAGCTTTGTTAAGGACCAGCCTGCGCCAGAGCGCCCACGTGAGAACATGCGGCAGACTTGGCACAGCCTGAGCCCCGGGTTCAAACGCTATCTGGTCAGCGCTGGCCTCTTTTCGCTGGCCTATTTCAGCTTCGGATTCTTGATGTTGCGGGCCCACAGCGTGGGTTTCTCGGTCAAAGACACGGTGCTGCTGTATGCCATGTTCAACATTGCGTGCGTCGTTGCTGCACCGCTGATCGGCAAGCTGAGTGACCGGGTCGGCAGACCACGGATGATCATGCTGGGCTACGCCACCTACCTGGTGATGAGCCTTGGCTTTGCGTTTGCCAGCACCCAGTGGGAAATCGTTGTACTGTTCCTTCTTTACGGTGTCTTCTATGCAATAGACGAGGCGCAAAACAAGGCGTTTATCGTCGATCTGGAGGGCGAGCGGCGAGCGTCCGCAATCGGGCTTTACAACTTTGTGACGGGTGCCATTTATCTGCCCGCCTCGCTGATCGCCGGTGCTTTATGGGTGCTGAACCCGGCCAGTGCATTCCTGCTCGCTGCGGGGCTGGCGTTTGCCGCGCTACTTGTGTTTGCGGTGATGCGCCCTGGCCGCCTGCCGAGTCCGAACCTGGGTCAATGATGCCGATCTGCGGCAAACCGATGGCTAGCACTCATACCGACTCCTTAGACGGGCCGTTGACGCCCCAGGAAGAAAGCGAAAGATCATCCGGGATTGTTCATTAGGACGCAGGTGTATGGCGAAGCCAATACAAAGTTAGGCGAGTCAGTTTGGTCACTGGTGAGGAGCCGATAGCTCCGCTATCAGTGACGAGGCAGGGGCCGAAATGGCCGCAAATCGTCCGCCAGACCCTGCGTAGGCCCGAAGGGCCGCTTAATGAACAATCTCGGTTCAATGCTCAAATCAGCCTCCAGCCCTTTAGAAATATAGCGAAGTAGCTCCTATTTTTATAGCAAACCTCAGGCCAGATGGGTGAGGAAGCTCAAATCGAGCCAGACTGGGCCAATGACTGGGATGGGGCGGCGCAACCGGCACCAGACGACGAGCTTGACCAGCGCATCAATTGGTGGGTGATCGAAACAGCGATCCAAGCAGCGTTTCAGACCCGCTGCGGGGTAGGTCTGCGTGCATCGTAGGCTCAAAACCCATTGGCGAGCAGCAGCTTCATCACCTTGTTCATTGCGTCGGCTGCAACCGTTCAAACGGCAGAGATCAGTGGATTTTTGGTGCCCAAAATCCGTACCATACTTGGTCTCATATGATTGAATTTCCTATCCGTGTTCATGCTTGCACCCGATAGTTGATCATCATTCCAGCGTCTTCATGTTCGAGGTTGTGGCAGTGGAACAGGTAGGTTTGGCTGCCGGGAAAGTCGTGGGTAAAGTCAATCGCAATACGCACCGTTTCGCCAGGCCACACCAGTACGGTGTCTTTCCAGCCGAGGTCGCTTACGGTTCGGCCTTTGCCAAAACGCGCAGAGGCTGCCAGCGGGGGCGGACTGTTCAGCCTTTCAATCACTTGAAAGGAAAATCCGTGCAGGTGCATGGGGTGCGGCATGCCGATCGTCGGGTTGCTGATGCGCCAGATTTCTATTGCGCCCCGTTTCACGTCAAACGCAATCTCATCCATGCGGAAGCTGAGCCCGTTGATCAGAAAGCGCATATGCCCCATGGACAGTTCAATCTTTCGTTCTGCCGCGCCCTCAAGGCCAATCGGTTTGATTTTCGACAGCGTTTCGGGCGGTTTGGCAATGACGCGGTCACCGGCCGCTACGCTGAGTTTGAGGATGTTGAAAGCCATGCCCAGTGGCAACCGGGATGAACCCATGTTGCCCATCATTTGGCCTCCACCCATGTTCATGCCGCCCATGCCCCCCATGCCGCCTGATCCCTCGTTTTCCATGGGATCAAACGCCAGGCTCTTCAGGAAAATATCGTCACCCGCTTGCGCCTGCCCCGCGTCAAAAAGAACGTCCAGTCGCTCCCCGGGTGCCAAAAAAGCCTCTGTCACGGTTTCAGGCCGCTCGATCAGGCCTCCATCGGTACCTATCACGGTGAAATTCAGCGCTGTGCTGCCCTTCATGAATGCCAGTCGATAAATGCGGGCATTGGAGCCATTGAGCAGCCTCAAGCGGTAGGTGCGCGGCGTGACGGTCTGGAAGGCGTTGGGGGTCAGGTTGGCAAGAATGACGTCCCCCAGCCAGCCCATCATCGCCTCATGTCCGTTGGGCTGGTAGCGCAGGCGACCTTGCACGTCAAACTGCTTGTCTTGAATCACCAGCGGCAGGTCGTTCACACCGAGTTGCAGATCCAGCGCCTTGGCCAGTTGTCGCTGGTCATCGTCCTCTACTAGGAAGAAGCTGGCAAGACCGTTGTAGGCCTGCTCTGCGGTTAATCCATGCGCATGCGTGTGGTACCAGTAGGTGCCACCCCGGTTGCGCACGGTAAAGTCGTAGTCATATTTCGCACCGGGTGCCATCGTGTTGACAGGATGGCCGTCCATGTTGGCGGGCGTGTGCAGGCCGTGCCAGTGGATGATGGTGGGTTCAGTCAACGCGTTGTCCAGGCTGGCGGTGAACCGCGCACCACTCTCCATGCGCAGGATCGGGTTTTGAAAAGCTTTGCCCGCGTGCTCGGTCTGGTATAGCAAAAATGGCGATTCCTTTGCGGGCAACAGGGGGAAGCTGGCTGCCGTGGCGCGTATCTTCAGCGGGCCCGCAACATCGAGCACACCAAATGGCCCGCTGGCAACCGGGATAAACAGCTTTTGCTGAAAGTTTTCAGGCGCAATCGGGTCAAAGGGATAAGGGCGAAATGGTGCGGTTGCCATGTTTGTGGAATGGCGCGACCCGTAATAGATCCACGCCGCCCCACCGACTCCCGCCAAGGCTGCAATGCCAGCAAACTGAAACAATTTTCTTCTTTGCAACATACATGCTTTCGATTCGAGGGATGATTAACGCGTCATTCAGTTGTACCAGCGCACAGGGAATAAGACACCCCAACGGTGCTGGCCCGCGCGAAGCCTGTACGAAGACGAGGTATGGCGGCGGCGCCGTTACTTAGGCGGTGTGGCTGGCATGCGGTCCATCATCATCTGCATCATGGACTACATCATGGCCATGCGCTTGTCCATCATTTGGCTGTGCGTGCCCATGTTGCCGCCCATAGCCCCCATGCCACCTCCGTGCATGCCGCTCATGGAGCCCATCATCTGCATGCTGTCCTGCATGGTTTTCATGTGTTCGGCCATCATCCTGCTGCGCTCGTCGGGTGTCTTGGAGGCCATCATTTTTTCGTGCATCTCGCGCATCTTGTTCATTTGCGCGTCCATCTTGCCCATGTCCATTTTGGCATTTTGGTCAGACATTGGCATGCCTTGCGCGGTGGCGCTGCCCATCGGCATGCCAGGGGTGGTGTTGCAGGCGACGAGTGTGCTGGCCACCAGCATGGCGGCGCTAAGGGGGAGGAAGCGAAAGCGGGTCATAAAAAACTCCTAAGGTGGTGAAAATGAACAGGGTGCCGAACGGTTGCCGGTGATAGTGCGGGTAGCTCGACTTGAGAAATCAATGCGAAAGGCATTTGGTTGACATCGCCCATGAGGTCTATCACTTCGGCTCGGGCGCGGGCTCCGTGACTTCGACAAGTTTTCCGCTGGCGAGTTTGAAGTGGAATTTGGTGGTGACTGGTTTCATCCACAAGTCCTTGTCGGCAGACCCGCGGCCAACCTCGGGCACGCCTACCGAGATCGTCGCCTCATACGTGCCATCGCCAGCGAGGGGGCTGTTTACCGCGTAGTGCAAGCCGCTGCCGCCCCACATCGGATGCAGCTTGCCAGATACTTTTTTCTTGTTGTCTCGATTGAGGGCGCTGAATTTCACGTCGGCATAGGGTATGCGCGTCTTGGATTTTGGATCCACCGGCTTGACCTCGACATGGAATATCTCGCCCTTTCCCACGGGATGTTCCACCCACTTCGACCGAATGCCCCTCCGCATCCACATGCTTTTCGCGGCTTCAAGCTCAAAGATGACGGTCATGCCGCCGGTCGAGGCCCGACCAATCAGGACGGTTTTCTGCGTAGCGTCCTCGGCTGCCGTGAGGACTTTTACCATGGGCTCGGGAGTCTGGGCAAAAACAGGCGCGGCACTGACAGCCACCACAAGCAGCATCGTTTGAAGTTTTGCGGTCATGCCGCACCCAAGGATACCGACTAGGCGGTGATGTAGCCGATCAATGTGTTGGCCGCAAATAGACGCCGCCGCAACGGGAGTGAATCGAGAATGGGTCATGACAGACTCCTTGTTGGATTGAAAAACCTTGCGAACTGTAAGCGGGTCTCACTCACTTGTTACCTCGCGTAAAGATCCACACCACCAGTGCGATAACCACAATGCAAATCAGAGCTAGCGTCCACATGCCGCCGTAGCCCCACATCCAGCCGCCGCTCCCCATGCCGCCATTCATCATGTTTCCGCTCTGCGCCAACGCGGCATTGGATGCGAATAGGGATGCCGTACCAACAGGTGTTACAGACAAAATTTTCATGAAATTTCTCCTAACTTCATAAGCACCCTACGAGCTCTTGCAAGCCATTGTTGAACTTCTTGGGCAACAGCGGCCACTTCCGTGTCGCTGGCAAGTTTCACAATGGCCACAAGCTTCATGATCCATTTTGATTCCTTGCAGAATCGTATGCCTGCTGTGTATAGCCTGTCTGTGCGAAACCGCACAGACCAAACGGGAGGTGGCCTGTACCTTGGTGGGCGCAACCTATCCACGCCAACGTGTATGAACGCCGCCTTGCCATCCCACAGCCTTACGGCACCACATCGTGCACCCATCAGCGCCGTTGACGCGCTGAATCGTGCCTGCTTTTGCCTTAGTTTGAACCAGGACGCGTTGGCGCTGGCGCTTGATTCGCAGCTCGGGCAACCAGGTCTTACAGAGATGGTGCGTGAGCGGTGTCCGTACCTGTTCGCAGCGCAGCCCGTGTTCGTCGCGGCAACGCACTTGCAGCGTATGGCGCAGGTGGTGCAGGCGGTTGAGGCGGTCGTGGCCTTGCCGACTTATCAAGAGCAAGTGCTTGCCGCTGCACCCGCCATCGCCATGCTGGGCCATGGTGGCCCAAAGGGGGCATTCTTTGGCTACGATTTTCATCTCAATCAAGGCCACCTGGGCCTCATCGAGGTAAACACCAACGCGGGCGGTGCCATGCTCAATGCGGTGCTGGCGCGGGCGCAGCGTGCCTGTTGCACGGCGATGCAGGCAATGGAGCCAAGCGTTGCCAGCGTGCAGGCCTTCGAGCAGGGAATCGTCGATATGTTTCGCAACGAATGGCGTCTGGCGGGTAGCGCCCGACCCCTCAAGAGTATTGCCATCGTTGACGAAGCGCCCGAGACTCAGTACCTCTACCCTGAATTTCTTCTCTTCCAGCAGCTGTTTGAGCGGCATGGGCTGCGCGCAGCCATTGCCAGCCCCGCGTCGCTCGAATTTCACAAGGGTCAGTTGTGGCATGGCGATCTGGCCATTGACCTGGTCTATAACCGGCTGACCGACTTCTACCTGGAGCAAGCCACAAGCGCAGCTTTGCGTGAAGCCTACGTGCAGCACAGTGTCGTGTTGACGCCGCATCCACGCGCCCATGCGCTGTATGCTGACAAGCGTCGCCTGGCGCTGTTCAGCGACGCAGCCCAACTCCAGGCACTGGGCGTGCCACAGGCCACGCAGCAAGTTTTGCTGGAGCATGTGCCGCATACCCAGGTAGTGAATGCCGCAGAGGAACAACGTCTATGGAGCGCACGCCGTAGCCTGTTCTTCAAGCCGGTGGCTGGCTTTGGCAGCCGCGCCGCCTACCGGGGCGACAAGCTCACTACGCGGGTCTGGCAGGAGATATTGGCCGGTGACTATGTGGCCCAGGCCATCGTTGCGCCGGGTGAGCGCCAAGTTGATGAGCACGATGCAGCCAAGACGCTCAAGTTCGATTTGCGGGCCTATGCCTATGATGGTGCGGTGCAGTGGGTGGCGGCGCGGATGTACCAGGGGCAAACTACCAATTTCCGCACACCGGGCGGTGGTTTTGCGCCGGTGTACAGCACGGCCGATGCGTCCGGCCGCACCTGCCATCTCCCGGGCGACGAGTGCGCACAGGACGCCGGGCATGCCTCCTATGTATTCTTGCTCGATGATGACAGTGGCGTGCACCCGGTGCCCCATGCCCTGTATGTGGCACTGGCGCGCGGCCAGGCATTGGCGCCCCTGTTGGCTGGCCAGACGCTGCGCCTGGCAGACTGGTATGTGCGCCTGAAAGCGGGCGCGCCGGACACCGTGGTCAACGAGACTTACACCCTGGTTCGCTTCGACGCGCAGGGGCGGGTTGATCGGCCCGGCCCACCCGAGGTAGCTGAAGCCGCTGGCTGGCCCACCTCGGCGGAACGTGCTCAAATGCGTGCACTGCTGTTTGCGCCAGTGTTGCAGTAACACGCTATGTGCGGAATTTGCGGCGAATTGCGCTTGGAGCTGACTGCTTGTGTGCAACCTATTAGCGCAAAACTCGTCAGCGTACTTTCTTATGGATGTCCTTAAGCTGCCTCTGGCTGGCGCGGTTCATAGACCCGCAATACGAACACGCAATAGCTTTACGGAATTAACCTAGAAAAAGCAGTTGGATGCGCCCGAGTGTGCTGCGCCCGGCGTGTCCAGCAAGGCGGGACGACGCAGCGGGCTCCTGCCCACAAGGAGGAGCAACGTAGCTGTGCGCGTCGGGCGCGGTGCAATCGGGTGCATAGCGTTCTCACCCAGGAGGTGAGCTTGCGGAAGAGCAAAAAAGTGAGCATTCATGTGTGCTATGAGACGTTTGCTAGCGGTCAACTGCTTTTACGAGGTTCATGCTTGCGGTAGGCAATCGTATGGCGTGGATGTCGGTCGGCAACTCTGGCAATACTGGCGAGCCGCACCTGCACATTTATGCCCAGGAGGCGGGACCCGCCAACGCGCCTCTTTCTGGCAAGCCGCTGCCCGTCCGGTTTGAAGGACGGTTTGTGGTGAGAGGTGACAGGAAAGACAATGCTATGTAATTGATAGCTGCTCCCGTAATATTTCATTGGGCTAATAGCCTATTTATGCATACATCGTCGGCTAGAGTGCAAAAAGGTGTTAATTTAGACGCCGCTCCTACAGTGCGGTACCACACAGATTCGAATGCGGGACATGGCATCTACTCCATCATTTGAAAGCCACCATCATGCCTTCAACCGAGTGGAGCGCAAAGCGCAAACGTCAATACCAGCATATTAAAGACAGCGTGCTGGCGCGCGGACAGAGTGAATCCTTAGCCGAAGAAATCGCTGCCCGCACCGTGAACAAGGAGCGTGCACAACATGGTGAGTCTGTTGAGGCGAGTGCATCATCGATCAACGACATGCCGGCGGGGCGGCGAGGCGGCCTCCGATCGCACCAAGGGGCCGGTGGGCGCACCGTTGCACAGCTTCGCAACGAGGCCAAGCAGCGCGGCATCGCGGGGCGCTCAAGCATGAACAAGGCGCAGTTGGAGCAGGCTCTTGCGCATTGACGAGGTGTACTGCCGGATCCCAGTCCTCGCCCAGCGGTGGCCTGGATCTGGCGATAAGCGCAGTGGCTCGGAAACTTGACGCTGGATCACGGCTTGCGCATCCGAACGCGATTTGGTGCGCCAATGGATGCATTCAGCCGCCGAGCCAGCCGGGCTTAACGCGCCATACTGCGCCCAGCAGAATTGGGCTCTGGCGTAGCGGGTGAAGGTGCTTTGGTCTTCCGGATCAATTGTGCGCAATCGCTGTCTTTGCCAGGGCCTGCGTCAATCAATGGAATTACCGCCAAAATGGGATTGACCAAGCCCAAGGCCACCGCGCCGACAACGCGCGCAACCACCTTGCCTTTGTCCACGCTGGCCACAGGTTTGACAAAACTGCCTCGAAGGTAGATTGGGCTGCGCAGCGCCAATGGGCTGGTGGCCTTGGTCTTTGGTTTGAGTGTCAGATCGACAGTTTCATCGCGCAGGTTAATCGCCCCGCTGCCCATCACCGTGGTCACTTCAGTGTCCATCACCATCGTTTTCACGCCCATGACACCTTGCTCGATATCAAAATCTGCCGCAGCGCAGCGCAATGCAACCAGTCGATCATGCGTCAGATTAATTTGCAAAATCTCCCATAAATGCAAACCCAGCCTCTCCATCATCAGTTTGCTTATTGCACCTCCGGCCACGACAACATTGAGCTTGCCATTGGCGGTGGCCAGCATGCCGCTTACTGAGTTGCCTTGCCCTGTGAAATCAGTTTCGCCATTGATCTGGCCGATGCTGTTTTTATTAAGATCCACGGTAGGGAAAAGCTTGGAGAGCACCACTTTTTTAGCACGAATTTTGGCGCTGCCCTGCAGTGGATTTTTGCGTCCATCCAGTGTGATCACCGATGTGAGCTCACCGCCAGCAAGACCAAAATTCAGCGGATTCAACGTCAACACCGAATCGCGCAAGGTCAGATTTGTCGACAAATTTTCCAACGGCAAGGCCTGGCTGCGGCGCAGGGTGGCCGCCCTGTAGCTGACATCAGCGTCCATGCTGCCCCAGCGGTCGGTTTTAAAGGGGATGTCGGGCAAGACCCGCGCCTTTGATGGCGTCGCGGCGATGGGCGTTATTTTCCCCATCACCACAGCAGTGGCTGGCGCCGTCTTCTGTAGAGCATCTTGTGCCACTGAAATTTGGCCCGGCTTGGCACCGATGAGCGGCCCCAAATCAGCAATGTCCAGCACTTTAGATCTTAGTTCAGCCCCCAAAACTGGACGATCACCAGCGATGTTGACCCGAAATGCGCCCGCGATATCACTCGCACCGATGAGGCCTGAAAAATCCTGAAAGCGCCAGAGTTTTCCGCTGTAAAGCAAATGCCCTTGAGCCTTGTAGGGGCGTGTGGTGGGCAGCGCAATGCCAATCAGCGGATACAGCGCATCCAAGGTGTCGCCCGATAGTTTGACCTGCATGTCCAGCGCAGCAGGTGGGGTCAGACCGGTGATGCCTCCTTTGGCTTGCACACGTGTTTTACCAAAAGAGGCATCTACGGTGACGGGGTAGGCAGTTGCTTGGTCTCTCAGTGCCAAGACGGGCCCGCCACGGCCCGCGGCTTTGAGTGCTGCGCCTTTGTATTGGCCTTGTGCCGTAAAAATCAAACCAAGTTCGCTTTCGCTGGCGGTGTTTTTCGTGGTCGAAAATGTCGCCTGAATATGGGTTTTCTGTTGAGCGTCATCAAAACCCAGGCGACCTTCGTCTAACGTGAGGTGACCGACGATCAAGGCCGCAGCAGGGTCGGTTTGATTCAAGTCGAGCAACCAACTCTGCCGTCCCATGCTGCCTTGTTGCAAATTTATCACAGGGCGGGTTAAGTGGACTTCAGGCAGAACCAGTTTGCGATGCAGCAGTTCCAGCATGTCTACCGTCACGTTGATCGCGTCAGTTTGCAGCATCTGACTTTTTTGCGCCCATGCGGGGTTGGCAAACGAAACCAGCTCGGCGCTCAGATGCGGTCTGGGCCAGCCAATGTGCACCTTCAGATCTCCTTGAATCACCAGGGCACGGCCCGTCTTCGCCTGAACATATCGCTCTATCGGCCCACGCAGCCAATTCCAACCAAAAATAGCAATAAAAAGAACCGTCAGCAACACAGACGTCAGTACAGCGCCAGCAGCCCATTTCAATACAGCGGTCATTCTCATAGCTTGGAGTGTCTAGAAAGTAGCGTTTTTTTTCAGTGCGACAGCGTACAAACAGGCGCAGTGTTGCGAAAACCGGCAAACAATCCAGCACGCCCGCTAGCACCGTGCATGCGTGGCTGGAAAGCTGGGGTACATCCGCTGCACATAAATTTAAGAAAAATCGGCCTCTACCCTTTATAAAACGTGCGCTGAGTGCTATTAAATGAGTAGCATTCGAGCAGAACTCGTTGGTATGCAAGTATGTAAAGAATCCGCTCGAGCGGGGGTTCGCAAGCGCACAGACCGGCCCGCTCTTTCCCTATACCGTCTAGGAATTCAACTTATTGGAAATAACATGCTTCACCTGCCTACGCCACCGCAGCCCATCGCAATCCACATGCAGATGTACCCACACGCTGCGGATACCGATCCGCTAGCCTCCCTCTCGCCTAAGACCACCTCCGACCCGCAGTTTCTAGGGCTCCTCAATGCCTATCGCCCATGTGGCGGGCTGGCGCGGGCTTCGGAGGTATTCGCTATGTTCAGGTCGCACGCCCATCTGGGTGCTGCCACCTTGGAGCGCGCCATCGTCACGCGAAGCGTCGTTTGCTTTGACTGGCAGAGCACGACGTGGATGCCCTTGTTTCAATTCAAGTCGTCGGACATGGCGTTGCACCCGGAACTGGAGCCCGTATTGCGTGAGTTGCGGCCTGTGTTTGATGCATCGGAAGTGGCCAGCTGGTTTGCGCGAGACAACGGCTGGCTGTGCGGGCATGCGCCGGCTGAAATGTTGGTCAGCGATCCGATAGAAGTGTTGAATGCTGCACGCGCTGATCGCTTTATTGAGGCTTGAGTCAACCCCAGGCTACGCCAGAGGGCCTATGCCGACGGATAGGAAATTCAACTCAATGAGCGTACGTATTGCACGAGGGCACACGCCCCGGCCTTTGCAGGAGAAGGCTACGAAGTAGTCATGCGCACAGTCAGCGCAGCGGGCGCGGGCAAAGCCGTGGGCAAAGAAGCCGCATTCCTGCTCGCTGCGGGGCTGGCGTTTGTCGGGCCAGCGCTCACTACCTATCTGCTCACCCAAGTCTCGGGTGTCCCCATGCTGGAAAAATCCATGCTGAAAAGCAACCCGCGTTATGCCGACTAAATGGCGGTGACCAACGCGTTTATACCGTGGCTGCCTAAAAAGTAACTGCCTGCTTAAATCTCAGCTCGCTATCGAATAAGAAGTACCGGAACCTGGCACCGCGCCAGCACACCGGTCACCACTGATCCCAGTACCAAATTGGTCAACGCGGTCTGGCCTCGGGTGCCCATCATGATCAGGTCAAACTTTTGTTCTTCCGCAAACGCTGCAATCACGTCAGGGGCGTAGCCTACAGCGTGATGCAGTTGCACCATCCATCCCTTTTGGTCGGCGTAAGCTTTGATGGGTGCGAGCACCAGTTGAGCCTGCTCTTCATAGTACTCGCTGGTCGCTTCTGTACCAGCGTATCGGGCGGCGTAGGCGGGAATGGAGGTGACTGCCGTAAACACCTTGTAGTGGTGGCGCGAGCCTAGAAAATCGGGATTTGCGGCGATGTACGCCAGCATGCGCTGAGTGTGTTCGCTGCCATCAACGGCAAGAAGAATTTTCATCAACGCACCAACAGCACCGGCACCGTGCAGCGCGACAACACGCCACTGGCCACCGAGCCCAGCACCAGATTGCCCAACACGCCGTGGCCATGCGCACCCATGACGATCAGATTGGCTTTGATTTTTTCTGCGAACTGCGCAATCACTGTTGGCGGATGACCCACCACATACTCAGTGCGAGCGTTCCAGCCCTGCTGCCCCGCAAACGCCCGCACAGAGCGAAAAACCTGCTCCGCTTCTACGTCGTAACTGTTTTGCACTGCCTGCACGTCAAGCAACGCCAAGGCGTATTGCGATATGGGGGTGATTGCGGTCATAACTACGTATTCGTGGCCTGAGCCCAGCAGTTCATCGTTCGCCGCGATGTAGGCCAGCATGCGCTTGGTGTAGTCGCTTCCGTCAACCGCTAACAAAATTTTCATGTGTGACTCCGAAGATTTCCGCAACGATGCCTGAATCGTGCGGGGTGGTCTGTGCGCTATCGCACCGACCACTTTCATGGCAAGTCTTACTGTGGCTGGATTGTTGCGGCTTTCGCAGCGAACATCCGTCGCGCCGCATAAAGTAGCGCAGCCGCTTCGGGACTGACAGCACCCACTGGCGCACTGGCAGGCGTGGCAACACATGATCCGTCAGATGCGCCGCCGTCTCTGCCATGCGACGCGTGTTGCACGAGGGCACACACCCCGGCCTTTGCAGGAGAAGGCTACGAAGTAGTCATGCGCACAGTCAGCGCAGCGGGCGCGGGTTGTAGAGTTTGGGTGAAGATAGTCTATAAGGGGCCGCAACGGACAATTCCGTGCGCTAGCGCACGGACGATCTGCCTCAGACGGAGCACACTCCCTATCACCTTATCCAGTGATCGAAGCTACGCCCATGAACGAATCCGCCGCTTGGTACGCCAACCTAAAACAGCCTTTCTTCGCACCGCCCGCCTGGGTTTTTGGCCCAGTTTGGGGTGTGCTGTACGTCATCATCGCCATAAGTTTTGGCTACGTGCTCTATCTGGCATTCAAAAAACAGTTGCCATGGGCGGTGTTTCTGCCGTTCGGATTGAATCTCATTTTCAATCTGGCGTTTTCACCCATTCAGTTTGGCTTGAAAAACAACCTTCTGGCCGCCGGCGACATCTTGCTCATTTTGGCGACACTGATATGGGCCATGTGGGCCATCTGGCAGCGCGTTCCGTGGGTAGCTTACGTCAATATTCCCTACCTGCTTTGGGTCTCGTTTGCCACCGTGTTGCAGTTGTCCATCACCTGGTTAAACTCTAATCCACGCGACACCGTGTTTTAGATGCGAAGGCTCATGAAAACAAACGAATGCGTGGTGTTATGAGGGAATGGACGTGAAAACAGCCTAAAGCCTGTAGCCTGTAGCCTGTAGCCTGTAGCCTGTAGCCTGTAGCCTGTAGCCTGTAGCCTGTAGCCTGTAGCCAGCCGCTACAATTGTTACAGCATACGGCTCAATTCCTGAGCGTGCCACATTCGCTGTATTCAAAGAGGTTCTATGCAAAACGTCTTGCCATTGGTCAAGTCATGGGTGCCGCGAGCGCTTTCTGCTTCGCGTTTTAGCATCTCTGCACCACTCGCCAGCGTCTGTTTTGCAGTCTGCCTGTCGGCCACAGGCATAGCCCGCGCTGACGAGTATTCAGATGTCAACCGACTGATGCGCACAGGCCAAGTGGCCGAAGCCAGTGCCAAAGCCGACCAATTTTTAAGCACCAAACCTCGCGATGCGCAGATGCGCTTTCTCAAAGGCGTGATTTTGACCGAACAGGGCAAACCGAACGATGCTATCAGCACCTTTACAAAACTGACCGAAGACTACCCCGATCTGCCCGAGCCCTACAACAACTTGGCGGTGCTCTACGCTGGTCAAAGCCAGTTTGACAAAGCCCGCGCCGCACTGGAGATGGCGATCCGTACCAACCCCAGCTACGCGACCGCCCACGAAAACTTAGGCGATGTGTATGCCAAACTGGCCAGCCAAGCCTATGGCAAAGCCTTTCAACTCGACAACAGCAATACTGGCGTGCAGCCCAAGTTGTCGCTGATTCGCGATCTGTTTGCGCCTAACCCCAAGGCGGCACGACCGTTGGCCTCGACCACACCACTTAACGCGCCCGCTACTGCTCCCACGATGACTGCCGCTGCAACTATTGTCAAAACACCTGCTGCGCCTACCGAATCGGCCGTCAAGCCTGGCGCCGCCGCACCCACCCCCTTGCCCATCACCAAACCCGCGGTGGCTCCAGCAGCTCCCGCTGTCGCCAGTACCGGCAATCCTGAGCAAGAAGTCAGCGCGGCAGTGCGCAGTTGGGCTACAGCATGGAGCGCCAAAAATACGGGCGACTACTTTAGTGCCTACGGCAAAGAATTCGACGCACCGGGTGGCCGAAAAGCTTGGGAAGAAGAACGCAAAAAGCGTATCTTGGGTAAAAATAAAATCAGCGTTAAATTAGACAACCTGGCTGTCAGCGTCAATGGCAACAAAGCGCAAGCCCGCTTTAAGCAAAACTACAATGCAGACTCACTGGCCGTCAGCAGCCGCAAGACCTTGGATTTGGTCAAGTCCGGCGACCGCTGGGTGATTGTCAAAGAGTCCACCGGCAGCTAAAGTCTGCCAGCGATTGCACCAAACTTTAAGGTATGTGGGATCTGTTCGCACGGCTGTGCAAGTAACGGATAGGAAATTCAACCATTTGCGAAGAAGTATGGCGTTGATTTAGCGCGCAAAAAGTACCACTGATTGTGCACGTTTGGGCCAACGCGGTTGCTGCAGAGCAGACCATTGAGCGAAGAATTGGCGTTCGGTCTGACGCGGGTACAGGTCTCCTCCCGCAGCGCGTTTTAATCACTGCTTCTCTGGCTCACCAGTTGATGCGCTCTCGACCTTGTAGTCGGATGCCGTTGCCTCACCAGATCCCAGCTTGGCTCGACATCTACACCCTCGCCTATCTGCGTATCATAGCCCTCCCACAGCAGCGGGCACACCTCGTAGATTCTGGCAATCAACACGACCCACAGGTAGTGCGACTGTGAGCGCTAGGGCGGCGTTCGCTCGGGCGGGATGCTGGCTGTACCGGCCAGAATAACTAGCATCCATGCCGGCGCTTGGTTTGACATGGGAAAATCTCCCCATGCTGAAATTTGAACTCTTAAAAACAGACCCTCGCGCCCCCGAGCGCGGCTACGAAGGCTCCCACGCTCGCCGTGGCACGCTATCCCTTAATCATGGCGTCGTGCAAACACCCATCTTCATGCCAGTAGGCACGTATGGCACGGTCAAAGGCGTGATGCCGCGCAGCTTGCATGAGATGGGGGCACAAATCATCTTGGGTAACACGTTTCACCTCTGGATGCGGCCCGGGCAAGACATCATGCGGCAGTTTGGCGGGCTACATCAGTTTGAGGGCTGGAATAAACCCATCTTGACGGACAGCGGCGGTTTTCAGGTGTGGAGCTTGGGCGAAATGCGCAAGATCAGCGAAGAAGGCGTGCGCTTTGCATCGCCTGTGAATGGCGACAAGCTCTTTCTCACGCCCGAGGTGAGCATGCAGATTCAAACCGTGCTCAACTCTGACATCGTGATGCAGTTTGACGAATGCACGCCGTATGACGTGAAAGGCCACATCACCACGGAGGCGGAAGCGCGCATCTCGATGGAGCTCTCCCTGCGCTGGGCAGCACGTTGCCAGACTGAGTTTGCCAATCTACAAAATCCCAATGCACTCTTTGGTATCGTGCAAGGCGGCATGTTTGAAAACCTACGCCAAGAATCGCTCGACAAGCTGGTGGAGATGAATTTCCCCGGCTACGCGGTAGGCGGCGTGAGTGTGGGTGAGCCGAAAGACGAGATGCTGCGCATCATGGCGCACACGCCACATCGCCTGCCGACCCACAAGCCGCGCTATTTGATGGGCGTGGGCACGCCGGAAGATCTTGTGGATGGCGTGGCCGCAGGCGTAGATATGTTTGACTGCGTGATGCCAACGCGAAATGCCCGGAATGGGCATCTCTTTACACGCTTTGGCGACGTGAAAATCCGCAATGCTAAACACAAAACCAGCCACGAGCCGATTGACGCGACCTGCACTTGCTACGCCTGCAAAGGCCAAACTGAGCCAGACGGAAGCGAAAGCAATAAGATCAAGCCGCCAGCTGGCAGCGTGAGTGGCGGCTTCTCCCGCGCCTACCTGCATCACCTAGACCGCTGCGGCGAAATGCTCGGCCCTATGCTCGCCACGATCCACAATTTGTATTACTACCTAAACCTGATGAAAGAGGTGCGCGAGGCTTTGGATGCAGGAAGTTTTAGCGCATTCAGGAAACAATTCCGCGAAGATCGCGCACGCGGAGTTTAAATCACTGCTGCTCTTTCGCTATAAATTAAATAGCATGCTATGCTCTATTTATAAGGGCTAATAGCCTAATTTCCTTGAATAATATCTACTCTTTGCTCGTCACACCGTTGCGCTGGCTCTTCACTTGGATAGTTGCTTTGGTGATTCTGTTTGAGGAGTGGGGTTGGGAGCCATTGCAACGCCTGCTGCGCCGCGTGGTGCACCTGCTGCACCTGCAAAAATTAGAGGCGTGGCTGCAAACCCTTCCGCCTTATGCTGCTCTGGTGGTGCTGGCTGCGCCCAGTTTGATGCTGCTGCCAGCCAAGCTCGCGGCCTTTGCGCTAATCAGCAACGGCCAGCTTTTCTGGGGCGGCATGGTTTTCGTGGCCGCCAAGCTGATCGGCACGGCGGTGATTGCGCGGGTGTTTGGTATCGTGCAGCCCAGCTTGATGCAACTGGCTTGGTTTGCGCAGCTGTATCTCGGCTGGAAGCGCTGGAAAGATGCGCTGCTCGCCCACATTCGCGCCACGCCGGCGTGGCAGCAAGCCAAAGCGTTCAAAGCGCATATCGCAGCTAAGCTGCATCAATGGTTCAAAGCATAATTCCCAGTCATGACCGTTCTCTCCATTTTTATCCGCCTTACCGTGCTCGCGCTCAGCATCATTCTTACGGCCTGCGCCACCGATGTGAAACTTGACCCGCGCCAAGGCCCGCCCACCCTCAACGTACAAAACAAATCTCTCGATCCAAGCAACGGCGGCGAGCTGATCGTGCCGCGCGTGTTGCAGACAGGCGATATCTTGCTGTCAGCGGCCAACGGCATCAATTCCGCCGGCATCCGCGCCATCACGCTATCGCCTGTGAGCCATGCCGCGCTGTACGTGGGCAACAACTTGGTGATTGAGGCTGTGGGCGAAGGCATTCGCCAGCGCAGCCTGCAAGATTTCATGCTGGAGGAAGCCACCATCGTGGCCTTTCGTCACCCAATGCTGGATGGTGTGCAGGCCGCGTTGATTCAGAAATTTGCAGAGAAACACGTGGGCACGAAATACAACACCGCTGGCATCGTATTGCAAGCGCCCTTCACACTAGAGCGCAAGCTCTGCGAGCTGCCCATCATGCCCACTGCTTTGCGCGATACCTGCATTCGCGGCATCGCCGCCATAGCGCTCGGCCCCGTGCCCAACGACCAATTCTTCTGTAGCCAATTCGTGCTCGAAGCCTACAAAGCCGCTGGCCTGCCTCTGACCGATGCCGACCCGCGCTTGGTAACGCCCGGTGATTTGCTGCACATGCGCCAAGGCGATGTGCCCTCGATCAAAATCCATCAGGCGTTGCAATACGTCGGCCATTTAAAAGCGCCGCCAGCGGTGGCAAGCGCTACTGAGATCAAACAATAGCGGGGGCTTGAATGGTGGCCGGTGGGGCCGCCTGTGTGCCGGCCTTGGTGCTTGCTTTGTCCGCCGCCCCACACGCATGGCAAAACTTCGCAAACGCGCTCTTGCGCGTATTGCATGCGTGGCAATGGTCGTGCAAACCAATACCGCAGTGGGGGCAGAAATCTATTTTTTCGTTTTTCAGATCGACCGGGCGCTCGCAGCCGGGGCAGACACTTTTGGCTAGGCGAGCCAGCGCTGTGTCGTAGCTCAGCTCTTCGCGTCGTGCAGCCTCGGGTAGCAGCTCAGCGGCTTTTTGTTTTTCCAAATAACGATTGAGCGCGAGGATAGCGTAGCGGCCAATCACGATGGTGAGCGCGATGCCCACGATGTATCGCACATAGCCGCCATAGCTGGGCAAATACGGCACCAGCTCTACGAAGAAAGCAAATGCAGCAAAAATGATGAAGCCCCACACGAATGGCCAATACGTGCCTTTGCGCTTTTTCACGAAGAGCCAAGCAGCAATGGCCAGCAGCGGCAGCGTGAGCATCAGGCGATAGAGGAAAACGCGCAGCTCGACGCGGCGCTGCTCGGCGTTGAGCTTCTTGTAGCCCTCAGTCTCCAGGAACTGCAATTGCTCGCGCTCGCGTGAGGCCAGTTGCCTTGCATCGAGTGCGATCTTGTCTTGCGCTTCGAGCGCGGCCTGCGCTTGGCGCTCTGCGGCTTTGAGTTGATCCAGCTCCTTGTTTTTTGCGATGACTTGCGGATCTTCGCTTGAGCGTTGTGTGGCGCTGCGCGTGGCGATCCAAGTGTCAAAGCTCTCGCGAGCAGAGATGGAATCAGCGCGGGCGGTGTTGAGCTTGAGCTGCGCTTGAGCCAATGCATCATTGCTGGTGCGCTCGGTGCGCGCAGCGGCTGCAATGCTGCCGCGCAGCCGCTCAGCTTGCGGTTTGTCTAAAAACTGATCGAGCTCCAACTGCTTTTCCACTTTGGGCAAATCGCCCACCACCGTGCCTCCTAAGCCTATCAAAAATCCTGCAAAGACGAAAGCCACCAGCCAGAGGCCACGGCGAAACCACTTCTCCGATAGACGCAGGGATTTACTCATGATGCACCTTTACTACGAATTTAATAGCACTCTGCGCAGTATATACGCCGGTAATGTGCTGAAAAGCCTTCAAAATCAAAGCTTCAATGCCACCGGCGCAGCGCCCAAACCGGCGCGTGGCAGCCATGCAAAAACCGAATCCACCGTAACGGATTCAATGCGATCAGAAAAACGCTTCTTCGCCGGATGATCGTCAAACTCCACATTAGCTTGCGTGATTCGGCCACCTAAGCGTGTCAGTGGAGGAATATTCAATGTCGTGGGCTCATAGCCTTTGAATTGCAGCCAAGCCTGCGCTTGGTCGCGGGTACGAATGCTAGGCTCCATCGCAGCAGCCAGCGTCTCGGTTGCCCATTGGTTGCTCTGCTGATATTTCGTGCCCCACACATAGCTCACCATGCTGTACGGCTTGATGTGCATGGCTTGCATGCGAGCTTCATCGAGCAACAATGTGTGCAGCTTGTCTTGCACCTCTTTGGTAGGCACGCTCCAAGCGGCTTCGAAGCGAAATAAATCGTCTAGGAAAAACTCACCCAAACCTTGACGGTACAGTGATGCCTCTGCTGTTCCGCAAGTGTTGAGCTTATGCGCCACCAGCCAGCGGCCATCGCGTGCTTTGTAAGCCAAGCCCAGATGCGAATAGCGCAGGCCATACTTGCTCAAATCTTGCCCCGCCCGAGCGAGGATCACGACTTTCGCCCCGCTCCTGGCATGCTCAGCTTCTAATGCTCGCCACGTGCGCTCTGCCAGATTCATGCCTTGCACGATCATTTGTGGCGCTGGCGGTTTCGGGGCATCGCAGGAGCGGCCTGCGAAAGCGGGCATGCTGATACTGAGTCCCAGCAAAGCACCAAGCAGCAGTTTGCGAAACAGGGTGTTCATAGCCAATCCGTTCAGCGCGTGATGCGCTCGTTATGCAAGAGCGCTTTGCCCAACTCATTGGGAACAAAAGCAATCGCTTCGCCCAATGCCGAGAGCACGATGCCTGTGCCGATCACGCTCACTGTGACCACCGTACCCGCCGAGATGGCTGTTTGCTTGATGCCTTGGCCAATGATTTCCACGCTGACGCGCGCACCATCTGACGCACGTTCAATCACAAACACCGTGCTTCGTGCCGTGACTTCAATCACCTTGACGACAAACACCGCACCGACCGTTGACAAGATCACAGGCGCTGCCACAGAAGCGCCAGCCGCCGCGGTACCTAACGCACTGGCACCCACGCCTGCCACCACCACTGAAGCCACAGGCAGCATACTCAGCACCACCGAGGCTTCGCTCTGCGCATAAGATTTTGAAGAAAACCCGGCACTAGCTGTTATAAAACCTGCGCAGAGTGCTATCGAAAGTGTAGTGACGACAGTTGCCACGGTAGATTTCACAGAAAAAGTATTCATCACTCGCTCCAATTTAAGTTCGAGAAAAAAATTATCGGTTTGAAAGCAAACTCAAACAGGCGGCTTGAGTTTGCGGCATTTACAAAACGCTGAGCGTTTCGTTGATTGCGAATCGCTTACTGCGTTTCCATCTCGCGGCGCGCTTCTGAGCGAGCTTGCAAGCGAGCTTCCGCCAAATCGGCTTCGTGTTTGTCGCGCAGCGTCTTGGCCAGCGTGAAGGTGGTGGTAATCAGATACAACCAGCTCACCAAGAGGAAGGCCTTGTAAGTGTCGTTCACACCCATGCGCCACAAGCCCCAGCCCGTCAGCGTCATCGCCACAAAGAAGGCGGTGTAAACCACCATCTTCCACATGGGCGTATCCACCTTCTTGTATTGGTTGTCCCGCACGAACTTAGCAAGGAAAAACGCTGTGGACAAACAGAAGATATAGCCCATCACCATGAACGCACGATCTAAATCTTGGCCGGGCAGCCAAGCCAGCCCCGTGCCGCAAAGGAACACGGCCAAGCCAAAAGAAATCCACACTTGCAATTGCCATGCGCCTGTGTCGCGTTGAATGATCGGGTTACTCATAAATACCTTCCGGTGGTTGAACATGATGGGAGTATCAGGCCAGATTATCACTTGACCTGCACAGGCAGCAAAGTGGCAGCGGGTGGCTTGTTGGGTATCAAAAAATGATACTTTCAGGCACTTAGGACAATTTTCAGCAAGCGCATGAACAGCGCCATCGCTTCTTCTGAGCGTACCTGCATCGCAATGTTGGCATTGCAAGAACGGCCTGCGCGGTTGCGCAGATCACACACCGTCATGCCGCGCGTGAACTGGCCTTGCAACTCGATATCCACAGGTGAGGCTTGAAACTCAAACAGCTCTGGCGCATGCAGCCAGAGCACAACTGCCGGGTCATACAAAGGCATGGGCACGCTGCCGTCCAAGCTGCGAATACGCTGATAGGCATCCAAATAAGCTGCTACGCATTGCGCTTGTTCAGTGGGCAACGCTTGAATGGCCTGCACATGCGCTTGTGTGAGCAAGAGTTGACGACATAGGTTCAAACCAAACATGCGAATTGGAATGCCACTGGCAAACACGCGCGATGCAGCTAGCGGGTCGGCATAGATGTTGAATTCAGCAGCGGGCGTGTGATTACCGCGATCCGTGGAGCCGCCCATGAGGATGATTTCACTGACTTTGCTCATCGCAACTTGATCTTGAGCGATAGCGTGGGCAATGTTGGTCAGCGGGCCAGTGGCGAGCAAAGAAGTGGGCTGAGAACTGCCACGCAGATGCGTGAGCAAGGCAGAGACAGCATCCTGGCTTGCTGCCTGCCGCTGCGTGGCGGGCAGCTGAGCGCCGCTTGTACGCATACCCTGCGTACCTAAAATCTCCTGCGCCGTCTCCCGCTCACCTTCGAGCGGCTGTGCACTGCCCGCGTGTACTGGCACGCTCAAAGCATGAAAAGCGCAAATGCGCAGAGCATTGTCCAATGTGACCGCCAGCGGCGCATTGCCCGCCACCACGCTCATGCCCGCCCAATTCACATTCGGAAGCTGCGCCAGCAACAGTATGGCCAGCCAATCGTCAAAGCCGGGGTCGCAATCGAGCCAAACCGTTTGCATCGCTTTACTCTTTGAGCGAGAGCACTTGCAAAATCTCTTTCACCTGCGCACGGTCTTGCTCAATGAACTGCGCAAAACCAGCGGGCGTGCTGCCCTGCGTGAAGATCGATTGCTCGGCCAAGCGGTCGCGCACGGCGTCCAACTTCAGCACCTCACCCAGCTCTTGGCTCATGCGCTGCACGATGTCTGCTGGCGTGTTGGCTGGCGCATACAAGCCCGCCCAGCTCACCACGTTGTAGCCTTTGAAAGCGGCAGACTCGCTGATCGCGGGCACTTGCGGCAAGGCAGCCAAGCGGTTTGATCCGGTCACAGCAATCGCTTTGAACGCCCCTGAGCGCAGCGAAGGCATCGCGGATGCCGTGATCAGCATCGCCAGCTCAATTTGCTTGCCTGCCACATCATTGGCAATCTGTGCGCCGCCGCGATAGGGAATGTGCACGATATGCATCCCCGCTTTACGCTTGGCCATCTCCATCGCCAGATGCGGCAGTGTGCCCACGCCAGAGCTGGCGTAATTGAGCCGCCCGGGATTGCGTCGCACATAAGCCACCAGCTCGTCAAAATTGTTCGCAGGCACGCTGGGATGCGCCACCAGCACCATCGGCGCAGTGTTCACCAAACTCACCGGCATCATCTCGCGCAACATGTCAAAGCGGTAGCTCGATTGCCCCGGCCCGCCGGGCACCAGCGGCGCGTCTCCGGCCATGAGGAAGGTGTAGCCATCGGGTGCAGCGGCAATCGCCTTGCTGATGCCTACAGTGCCACCCGCTCCAGTGGCGTTATCTACGGTGACGCTTTGCCCTAAGCGCGTAGCCAGTTGCTGCGCGACCAAGCGGGTTGTGCCGTCTAAGCTGCCGCCTGCACCAAAAGGCACGATGATGCTGATCGGCTTGGTCTTGGGCCAGCTGGTTTGCGCCCATGTGCTGCTGGCTGCCGCGCTTGCAGCGAGGGTGATGAGGTAATGTCTGCGTTGCTTATTCATGAGCTTGTCTTTCGAGGATTGGTTTCAGTGCGTCAAATTCAGTTTGCCATGTTTTGCGCCAAGCTTGGCGCGTGCTCTCGTCGATCCAAGCGGCATCCAAACCATTGTGCATAAATCTTTCCGCATCGTCCCAGCTAGCGCCGAAATCATCCATCATCATCTGCCACGCGAGCGTCGGCGTGACGTGGTGCAGGGTCGGATCATCGGTATTGGGATGGAGCCTCAAACCAGCTGCGAGCATGGCGCGAATCGGATGATCTAACGCCCAGCGCTCGGTTGCCAAAGTGCGCAAATAGTAGGAGTTTGTGGGCACCACAGTGAACACGATGCCCTGCTCACGTGCCCATTGCACGAGCGGCGGATGATCAACGATGGTGTAGCCATGATCAATGCGATCAACTTGCAACGTTTTCAGCGCCGCTTCGACGTTGTGCCAAGGCATGCCAAATTCGCCCGCATGCGCTGTCGTTCTCAATCCATGGCGGCGCGCTAAAGCATAAGCCTCGGTGAATTTCTCAGGTGGATGATCGTTTTCGCGGTAATCCATGCCAATGCCGGGCACTTCATTGCAGCGCTGATCGATCACCCATTGCACCATTTCCAGAGCCGCTTGCTGAGATGCCTCGCGATCAATGGAGGGGATTAGGCGCGAGAGGATGCCGCAGTCCTTTTCAGCATCCAACATAGCGCGTTTCAGAGCGGGCAAGACAGCAGCATAGGCCAAACCACCCACAACAACTGTGCCTGTCGGGTTCCAGAAAAATTCTGCATAGCGCACGTTGTGGCTGGCTGCATCTTGTAAATACTCGTAGGCGATACGATGGAAATCATCGGGGCTGCGCAGCAGCCATTGATCGAGCGCTCTCAAAACGCGCAACACACCCACAGGCTTTTCCCCGCGCGTGTAAAAGGCAGCGATCTCCTCTTGTGAAATCGGCGCCTTTGCCGCATTCACCAAATCCGCGAAGGTTTCCCTGCGCACGGTGCCCAGCAAATGGCAATGCAGCTCGGCTTTGGGCAAGGCATGCAATATCTTGTACTTTTCAGTTTGGATGGCGATTTGCGAAGGATGCATCGAAAAATCATAGCACCGCAGCTCTTGCTTCACCCGTTTTCTGGTTTCTAATCTTCCCTATGGAAACTATCAGCACAAATGACACCACCCCTCAACTCAGCAAAGAGCCGCGCCACTGGCAAGGCGATGGCTGGACGGCGCTCGTGATCAAAAACGATGACGATGACGGCTGGGCTGTGGCCATGACAAAAGACGGCGCTAGCGAGCCCGCCCTGATTGGCCCTTGGACGATGGGGCGCGACAAGAAAAATCCCAAGCCGTTGGATAAATTTGCCTTCAGTACCTTGGTGAAAACAGCACATGAGTTTGTCCGTCGGCAAGAGCAGCAACAACATGCCAGCTTGCATCAGAGCGTAGAGGTCACAGCGAAAGCAGCGCGTTACACCGTGAGCTTGGATATCGTTCCCGATGAAGACAATCCCACCGCGTCTTTAAGTGCACAAGATGCATTCGGCGACGAGGTGGCAAAGATCAAAGTACCTCCATCATTCAAGCTCAATCGCGCGAGTGCGGTGGCTTGGGTTGAAGGGGGATTTGAGCGACCTTGAGGTGCGCTATGAAAAAAGCCCGCAAGAGGCGGGCTTTTCGTCAAACGAGAGGGTTTACAGGCCCGCAGCAGCTCGCAGCGCAGCCGTCTTATCCGTCCGCTCCCAAGTGAACTCCGGCTCATCGCGGCCAAAGTGGCCGTAGGCGGCCGTCTTTTGGTAGATCGGACGCAGCAGATCGAGCATTTGGATGATGCCTTTGGGGCGCAGATCAAAATGCTCGGCCACGAGGGCGGAGAGTTTCTCGTCGGAGATCACGCCAGTGCCTTCGGTATAAACCGTGATGTTCATCGGCTTGGCCACGCCAATGGCGTAGGCCACTTGCACTTGGCATTGCTTGGCCAAGCCAGCAGCCACCACGTTTTTCGCCACATAGCGGGCAGCATAGGCGGCAGAGCGATCCACTTTGGAGGGGTCTTTGCCTGAGAATGCGCCGCCGCCGTGGGGGCAAGCGCCGCCATAGGTGTCTACGATGATTTTGCGGCCCGTGAGGCCACAGTCACCCTGCGGGCCGCCGATCACGAAACGGCCTGTCGGGTTGATCAAATACTTGGTATTAACCAGCCACTCTTTGGGCAGCACCGGCTTGATGATTTCCTCGATGATGGCTTCGTAGAAGCTGGGCTTGAGGGTTTTCATGTCGATGCTTTGATCGGGATCGTGCTGTGTAGAGAGCACCACGGTGTCAATGCTGTGTGGCTTGCCATCGACATAGCGCATCGTGACCTGGCTCTTCGCATCGGGGCGCAGGAAAGGCAGCTTGCCGCTCTTGCGCAACTGAGCTTGGCGCTCGACCAAACGGTGTGCGTAGTAAATTGGCGCAGGCATCAAATCGGGCGTTTCGTCGCAAGCGTAGCCAAACATCAGGCCTTGGTCGCCAGCGCCGGTGTTGAGGTGATCGTCCGAGGCTTGATCTACGCCTTGGGCGATGTCATTGCTCTGTTTGTCATAGCACACCATCACTGCGCAGCCTTTGTAATCAATGCCGTATTCGGTGTTGTCGTAGCCGATGCGTTTGATGGTGTCACGCGCGGTTTGGATGTAATCGACATTCGCATTGGTGGTGATTTCACCAGCGAGCACCACAAGACCTGTGTTGCATAGCGTTTCAGCGGCAACGCGGCTTAAGGGGTCTTGTTTGAAAATTGCGTCGAGAATTGCATCAGAAATCTGGTCAGCCACCTTATCGGGATGGCCTTCAGAGACGGATTCGGATGTGAAGAGAAAATCGTTCGCCATTTGTGTAACACTCCAGTTCAATGAAAATTTGCGTTGCCGCAAACTCTTGAAACCTCTTGAGTGTTTTGGCGAACGCTTTAGCAGATGTGTTTAACGTCGCCCTGCAAGTTGCTCGGGTTAACTCGGCGACAAGCCATATTTTATCAAATTGATGGAAGCTTTGTTCAAATTGCTCGCCCGCTGGCCACTGCCTCTGCTGCACGCTGTAGGCGCAGCGCTGGGCTGGCTGGCCTATGCGCTTTCGCCCACATACCGTCGCCGCTTCAAAGCGAACTCGCGCCAGGCAGGCTATGCGCCCGCGCAAGTGCGCCAGGCCATTGCCCATGCTGGACGCATGGTGGCAGAGCTGCCGCGCCTGTGGTTGGGCGCACCCGTGCCGATTCATTGGGATCGGGCAGAGTTGATCGACGAGGCGCATGTCAAAGGCAAAGGCATCGTGTTTCTCACGCCGCATTTGGGCTGCTTTGAAGTGACGGCACAGGCCTATGCGCAGCGCTATGCAGCTCAAGGCAAGGCGATGACGGTGCTGTATCGCCCGGCGCGCAAGGCTTGGTTGCAAAACTTGGTGAGCCAGTCGCGCAAGCGCCCAGGCCTGCAGGCTGCACCCGCCACGCTCGCGGGCGTGAAAGCACTCGTCAAAGCGCTGCGTAGCGGGCAGGCGCTGGGAATCTTGCCCGATCAGGTTCCTCCCTTGGGTCTGGGTGTCTGGGCGAACTTTTTTGACCTAGCCGCTTACAGCATGACCTTGCCTGCGCGGCTAGCTAAGCAAACTGGCGCGACGATCTTGCTTGCTTGGGGCGAGCGGTTGGCGCACGGGACGGGCTATTGCGTGCATCTGCGGCGCTTTGAGAGCGTCCTCTCGGACGATCCTGCGCTAGCAGCCATACAAATCAATGCTGCGATGGAAAGCTTGGTGCGCCAATGCCCAGAGCAATACCTTTGGGGATATGCGCGTTACAAGCAACCTCGCCCTGATGATCTAACGGCCAGCCCTGCCAAGGACGCATCTTGAAAACCACTATGACACGCCTCATGAGCCATGGCGGCGTGCTGTTCATGCGCCTGATTGCGCCGCTGCCGTTGCCGATGGTGCGGGCAATGGGTTGGCTGATGGGCTGGGTGGCCTACGCTCTCGCAGCGCCGCGCAGGCGAATCGTTCGCAAAAATCTCGCGCTATGCTTTCCAGAGCAAGCTACGCGGGAATTACAAGGGCTAGAGCCGAAAATCTTCATTTATTTTGCACAAGCTTGGTTGGATCGCAGTTGGCTGTGGCATGGCAATCAATCTCAATTGAAAACTCGCTTGCATTTGACAGGCGATGTAGAAGCGCTCACCCAATCCTCATCAGCCTGCGTGCTTTTCGCGCCGCATTTCATGGGGCTAGATGCAGGTTGGACCGCACTGAATAGCCAGTTGCCAACACTGCGCCGCTTCAACACCATCTACACCCGTCAACGCAATCCTGTGACCAATACTTGGATCGTGCAAGGTAGGCAAAAACATGGCGACGCGCATTTGTTCACCCGCAGTGAGGGCGTGCGAGAGATCACGCAATCTCTCAAGGGTGGTGAGCCGCTGTATCTGTTGCCAGACATGGATTTGGGCGCTTCGCATTCCGTGTTTGTGCCTTTTTTCAAAGTGCCGACGGCTACCGTGCCTTCGCTCTCGCGCTTTGCCAAGCTCGGCGCAGCGCAGGTGCGCAGCGTGCAGGCTTTACTCACACCTCAAGGCTACCACGTGACGATCTCGCCGCCTTGGGCCGACTTTCCAAGCACCGATGTGCTGGCCGATACCGCCCGCATGAATCGCGAGCTGGAAACTTTGATCTTGCAAGCGCCTGCTCAGTATTACTGGGTGCATAAGCGCTTCAAAACACGCCCGCCGGGCGAGCCTTCTGTGTATTGATGGTCTCAAAGAATGCTATCATTTCAATAGCAAACTATGCAGATAATATGACGGGAAAAAGCCGATTTTTCTTAAAAATCAAGCTTCAACCACCTCAGAGGCTGCGCGAAACGCATCGACTGCCGCGGGAAAGCCGCAATACACACTCGCGTGCATAAAAATCTCTTGCAGCTCTTCCTTGGTCACGCCGTTGTTGAGTGCGCCGCGCACATGAATTTTCAACTCATGCATGCGCCCGAGAGCCACCAGCATCGAGACGGTGACGATGCTGCGCATCTTGAGCGAAATGCCATCACGCTGCCAAGTGTTGCCCCAGGCATGCACGGTGACCAGCTCTTGCAGCGGGGCGGTGAAATCCGTGGAGCGGGCAAATGCGCCGTTCACATACTCTTCGCCGAGCACGGCTTTGCGCCGCGCCAAGCCTTTGTCGTAAATTGGGTCGCCTTTAGGTTCTGGAGAAATCTTAGCCATGGAGTGCCTTTCAAAAATGCCTATCATCTCAGCATTATCTGAGAGACCGTCATGACCACCCGTTACCCCCATCCCGATCTGAACACTTTGCCCGACGACATCAAAGCCCGTATTCTCGAAACGCAGGAAAAAGCAGGCTTCATTCCGAATGTGTTTGTGGCCTTTGCACGCCGCCCCGCAGAGTGGCGCGCTTTCTTCGCCTATCACGACGCGCTGATGATGCCCGAGGCGGTGGGGCGCGAGAGCGGCCTGACCAAAGGTGACAGAGAAATGATCGTCACCACCACGAGCGCGGCCAACAATTGCCTCTATTGCGTCGTAGCGCATGGGGCGATTTTGCGAATTTATGAGAAGAAGCCATTGGTTGCTGATCAGGTGGCGGTGAATTATTTGAAAGCTGAGATTTCACCGCGCCAGAAAGCGATGCTGGACTTTGCGCTGAAGGTATGTTTGCATTCGGATCAAATCTGCGATGCGGATTTCGCTGCGCTGCATGCGCAGGGATTCAACGATGAAGATGCTTGGGATATAGCGGCGATCACGGCTTTCTTTGGCCTCTCCAACCGCATGGCATCATTTAGCGGGATGATGCCTAATCCTGAGTTTTATTTGATGGGGCGGGTGCCTAAAGCCCCAAAGGCTTGAGGGATGCCTAAATAGCTGAACCCGCAACGGGCGCGATGCGCCCACCTTCGCTCATGTCCCCCGCCCGCTGCGCGGTCTCCTCCTTCACTTCGCTGCGGTGGACGCACCACGCCCGTTGCTACGAATGAGAGGAATATCGTTAATTCGCCATCTTCTCGTCCCGAGAAGCCTTCCAAGCGCCATAGATCGCAATCAAACCGGGCACGATGATCAGCGCCCAGATGATTTTTTCTAGATTGGCTTTCACCCATGGCAGATTGCCGAAGAAGTAGCCCGCTGTCACGATGCCCAGCACCCAGATAAACGCGCCCACCACGTTGTAGCCTGTGAATTTCGCGCGATTCATTGCTGCTACGCCTGCTACGAATGGGGCGAATGTGCGAATGAACGGCATGAAACGCGCCAAGATGATCGTGATGCCGCCATAGGTTTCGTAGAAATTGTGGGCGCGGTCAAAAGCGCGCTTGTTGAACCAGCGAGAGTTTTCCCACTGAAAGACTTTTGGGCCGAAATAGCGGCCAATCATGTAATTGCATTGATCGCCCAAAATCGCCGCCACGATCAATACCGCGCAGGCCAGCGGGAAGCTCATCAGGCCGATGCCGCACATCGCGCCCACCACGAAGAGCAGAGAATCGCCGGGCAAGAAGGGCATCACCACCACGCCTGTTTCGGTGAACACGATCACGAAAAGCAGCACATAAATCCACGCGCCATAGGCCGCGACGAAGCGCAGAAGGTACTCATCGATGTTGACGATGAAATCGATGCCGAGGTGAAAGAGTTGTGCGATGAGTTCCATGGGCGCAGATTATCACCTGTCGCCTAAAATCGCTCTGTGAATATGCCTTTTGCCCCAATTTCTCCCGTCATCCGCGAGCTGCCAGACGAGCTGATCAGCCAGATTGCGGCAGGCGAAGTGGTGGAGCGCCCGGCCTCGGTAGTGCGCGAACTGATGGATAACGCACTGGATTCGGGTGCATCAACGATTACTGTGCGGCTCTTGGGCGGAGGAGTGCGGGCGATCATCGTGGAAGACGATGGCTGCGGCATACCGCGTGATCAACTGCCGCTGGCTTTCAAGCGCCATGCCACTTCCAAGATTTCAAGCCTGCAAGATTTGGAGTCTGTGGGCACGATGGGATTTCGTGGTGAGGCGCTAGCTGCTATTAATTCCATAGCTGACTGCGCAATCTTTTCGAGGGCAAACAGCCCAAATGACTCTAAACACACCGCTTGGCTGCTCGACGGGCGCTCTGGAGAGCTGTCTCCCGCAGCACGTGCGCAGGGCACGACGGTGGAAGTCAAAGAGCTGTTTTTTGCCACGCCAGCGCGGCGCAAGTTTTTGAAGAGCGACGCGACCGAACTGTCGCATTGCCTCGAATCCATTCGCCGCCATGCGCTAGCGCGGCCCGATGTGGGCTTTACGGTGTGGCATGAAGGCAAGCTGATCGAGCAATGGCGTGCGGCAGCTGCCAAGCAGCGTGTGCAAGACGTGCTGGGCGATGACTTTATCGAAGCGGCTCTGACTGTCGATCACATGGAAGGCGCGGTGCGCGTCACAGGTTTTGCTGGCTTGCCAGACGCCGCTCGCTCACGCGCCGATCAGCAATACGCCTATGTGAATGGCCGCTTCGTGCGCGACAAAGTGGTGCAGCATGCTGTGCGCAGCAGTTATGAAGACGTGCTGCATGGCGGCAGGCAGCCGGTGTATGTACTGTTTGTGCAGATTGATCCTGCGCGTGTGGATGTGAACGTGCATCCCACGAAGATTGAAGTGCGCTTTCGCGATGGCCGCGAGATTCATCAAGCGGTGCGCCGCGCGGTGCATGGCGTGTTGGCAGCGCCGCGCAGCGCTATTCAGGCGCTTCAAACAATGCAAACAGGCGTGGATTCGCAGACGAATGATCCTCTTTCGCACAATCGCTTTGACAACGATGTTTTTAAGCGGAATCAGTCTCTACCCGTTATATATCCTGCGCAGAGTGCTATGCATTTCGGATCAAATGAAGTGCGTGATGTGGCGCAGCTTTGGGCATCCACACCGCCTCCAACTGCCTGGCCTTTGGCTACGCCAACGCCACCGAGTGCCGAGCCCTTGGATCACTCGACAATTTGGCCATTGGGCAAAGCCATCGCGCAGCTTCACGGCATCTACATCCTCTCGCAAAATACACAAGGCTTGGTGATCGTGGATATGCATGCCGCGCACGAGCGCATCGTCTATGAACGGCTCAAAACCCAGCTGGATGTTGCGCGAATCTCCTCCCAACCGCTCTTGATTCCCGCCACGTTTGCGGCCACACCCGTGGAGGTGGCCACTGCCGAAGCACATGAAGCCACTTTAGCTAAGCTCGGGCTGGACATCAGCGCGTTTTCTGCGAAAACCCTTGCCGTGCGCGCTGTGCCCACCACGCTCGCCAAGGGCGATGCCGTCGAGCTGGCTCGCAGCGTCTTGGCCGAGCTGGCGCAGCATGACAGTGCTCGCGTGATCGAGCGAGCGCAGCACGAGATTCTCTCCACCATGGCTTGCCACAGCGCCGTGCGCGCCAACCGCAGCCTCACATTGGAGGAGATGAACGCCCTGCTGCGCCAAATGGAAGCCACCGAGCGCTCTGACCAATGCAACCATGGCCGCCCCACTTGGCGGCAAATCAGTATCAAAGAGTTGGATGCGCTCTTCATGCGCGGGCGCTGAACTTTTCCGCGCTGGTTTGAATCAAGCATTCCTATGCGCAAGAATCTATTTCGCCTCGTCACTGCCACCGCACTCTCTGCAGCGCTTCTGGTTGGCTGCGCTGCGCTGCACGAGAAGCAAGGTCAATGGATTTTCAGCCCCACGGATCGCACTTGGGGCAACACGGTGGAGCTGGCTTCTGGCATGCAAGAGGCTTGGGTCACGTTTGATTCCAAAGAAACGGGCAAACCGACCAAGCTGCATTTGCTGATCAACGGTAATGACGCAAAAAAGCCGGTATTGCTCTATCTGCACGGCGCACGCTGGAATGTGGTGGGCAGCGCTTGGCGCATCGAGCGCATGCGCGAGCTGGGCTTTAACGTGATCGCACTGGATTACCGGGGCTTTGGCAAGAGCGATGGCGATGCACCTTCGGAAAACAAAGCCTATGAAGATGCTCTGGCTGCATGGCAATGGATGGCACAAAAATATCCGAATCAACCGCGCTTCATCTTCGGCCACTCCCTAGGTGGCGCGATTGCGATTGACTTAGCCAGCAAAGTCAGCGATGAGCGCGGCACGCTGGTGGAAGGCACGTTTACCTCGATCCCCGATGTGTTTTCCACGCTCAAATGGGGTTGGTTGCCCGTGGGCTGGCTGATTTCTCAGCGTTTTGATTCAGAAAAGAAAATCGCAAACATCGGCTCGCCTTTGCTCGTGGTGCATGGCAGCGAAGATCGCGTGATTTCGTCCAAGCTGGGTCGCCGCTTGTTTGAAGCTGCGCAAGAGCCTAAGCGCTTTGAGCTGGTGCAGGGCGGCTCGCATCACAGCACCAACAGCATCGGGCAAGCCCAATACCGCGCGGCGATCAAGGCGCTTTTTGCGCTGGAGTTGTAGGCTTGGCTGTCGGTTTAGGCTTGGGCGGGCTTTTTGACGCAGCAGGTGCCTCGTATTTCGCCAGCAAGGCCTTCGCATCGTTAAACAAGGCACGGCCATCGATGCCGCGTTTGTGCATGTCGATCATCCAACTCGCTTGCACCGGTTTGGCCGCTTCCACCCAGCGTGCGACTTCCGCATTCGGCAAGGTGTAAAACTGATTGCCCGCAGCCTTGGCTTTCGCACGCGCCGGTGCGGCGCTGTCGTCCCACATCTTGCCCATACGCGCGGAAAGCTGGGCGCCCGAGTTGCGGTCGATCACGGCTTTGAGCTCGGGGCTCAATCCGTTGTAGCGCTTTTCGTTCATCGCAAACATCAGCCCCACCGTATAAAGCGCGGCGCTGCCTTCAGGGGTTTCTGTGTGAATGTTGGCCGCTTCGTGAATGCGAAACGATGTGGCTGCATCCCAAGGCACCATGGTGCCGTCAATCGTGCCTTTGGTGATGGCTTCTGTAACGCCGGTGATCGGCATGCCCACGGGCGTTGCGCCCAAAGCTTGCAGCAACTTGGCCGTCTCGCGCGAAGGAGCGCGCATTTTCATGCCCTTGAAATCTTCCAATGTGCGAATGGCTTTGTCCTTGGTGTGAATCTGGCCTTCGTCATGCACCCACATACCCAGCACTTTCATGCCTGTAAATTCCTGCATCGCATTTTTATTCATGAATTCCCAAGCAGCTTTGGAGGCGGCTTCTGCGTTGCGCGTCATAAACGGCAGTTCAAACACTTCCATGCGCGGAAAACGCCCGGGCGTGTAGCCCAGCACGGTGAGCACGAGATCGTCTACGCCCTCTTTCACGCGATCCACCAATTGCGCGGGTGTGCCGCCGCCGCTCATCGCAGGCAGCGTGACGCAGCGCATACGGCCTTGACTCTCGGCTGTGATCTTCTCGCACCAAGGCGTGGCCAGCTCTTTCACCGTGAGCGCGGTTTGCGGCCAGTAATGTTGGAAATAGAGGGTGACTTCAGCTTTGGGCGCAGGCGTTTGCGCGAATGCGTTGCCCAGCAGGCTAAGCAGTGCAATCGCTATCGCGGGAATGAGCGTGTTGAATTTCATGGTGTCCTCTCCTGAAAATGAATGGCAGGTCAGCAGTGTAACGAACTAGGCAGCTGCGGGTTGACTTCATAAGCCAACCGCACAGAAGGTAAACTCAAAGCCTATGCCCGCTTCCCTAGTCGTTTGGTTCACCAGCCTCTTCCTTGGCCTACAGCCCATCACCACAGATCTTTACTTGCCTGCGCTGCCCAGCATGACGCTTTCGCTGGGCGCTTCGATGCCGCAGGCGCAGCTCACGCTGTCTGCACTGCTCTTGTTTTTTGGCATCTCGCAACTGATCTGGGGGCCAGTGTCTGACAAATATGGCCGCAGGCCGGTGTTGTTAACGGGGCTGGCTCTGTACGTGCTGGCCAGCATGGGCAGCGCGTTTGCGGCGAATGTGGAGTCGCTGATTGTGTGGCGGGCGCTGCAAGGTGCGGCCATGGGCGCGCCGGTGATGTGCGCTCGCGCGATGGTGCGCGACTTGTATGCACCCGAAGAAGCAGCGCGCGTGATGAGCAAGGGGCTCTCGGGGCTGGGTGTGATTGCGGTGCTGTGCGTGCCCGTGGGCAGTGTGATCAGCGCGTATCTGGGCTGGCGTTTTTCTTTTGCTGCCCTGGCCTCCTTTGCTGCGGTATCGCTGGCCATGGTGTTTTTCAAATTCACCGAAACCAACCAACGGCGTAACTCACAAGCCCTGCAACCGGCCATCCTGATCAGCACCTGGCGCGGCATTCTGGCGCATCCGCAGTTTTGGACGTATGCGCTGCTCGCACTGACCTCTTATTGCGGCCTGTTTGTGTTTTTGGCCACGTCATCTTTTATCTATTTGCAAGTGCTCGGGCAAAGCAAATGGGTCTATAGCGCGGTGATGATATGTGCTTCTGCGGTCTATGTGGTGGGCACATTTCTCGGGCGGCGCTTGCTCGTGCGCTACGGTGTGCAGCGCATGGTTTGGATCGGCGCTTGGATTACGCTGCTGGCTTGTGTTTTGTATGCCGCTGCGTTGCTTTTGGCGCCAAAAAGCGTGATCGCGCTGGCGCTGTGCCAGATGGTTTTCATGGTGGGGCATGGCTTTCACCAACCGGCTGGGCAATCGGGCAGCGCTGCGGCATTTCCGCAGGCGGCGGGCGCAGCATCGGCGATGGCGGGCTTTTTGATGATGCTGGGCGCATTTGCTACGGGCTCAGTGCTCGGCCAGGTGATGGATGGCAGCGTGCGCCCGATGGTTTTAGGCATTATTTTTTGGGGCGTGATGATCGTCACGGTTGCTTGGGTTTTGGTGCAGCGCCATGGCAAGCTCAGTAAGACCTAAGGCCATAGGTATTGCAGGCCCCACAGCGAGTGGGAAATCTGCGCTGTCTATGCGCGTGGCAGCGCGTTATCCCTGCGAAATCATCAGCGTGGATTCTGCGCTCGTCTATCGCGGCATGGACATCGGCACAGCCAAGCCTTCGCGCGAAGAGCTCGCCCAAGTACCGCATCATTTGATCGACATCCTCGACCCCACGCAAAGCTACAGTGCAGCGCAGTTTGTGCAAGATGCAACGCGCTTGATTGGCGAGATCAATGCACGAGGCAAACTGGCCTTGCTCGTAGGCGGCACGATGCTGTATTTCAAAACCTTGATCGAAGGCATTGACCCGATGCCCGCCGCCTCGCCCGAGATTCGCACGGCGATTGATGAAGAAGCCTCACGCATCGGCTGGCCAGCGATGCATGCGCAGCTCACGCTGGTAGACCCGGTGACAGCAGCACGGCTCTCGCCCAACGATTCTCAGCGCATTCAAAGGGCGCTAGAAGTGTATCGCTCTAGTGGTCATACTTTGTCTTTTTATCATCAAAATCGGCCTCTGCCCGTTATAGAAGCTGCACTATGCGCTACTGATTTAATAGCGAAAATCCCCATCATCAGTCTAGAGCCCACAGAACGCAGCTGGCTGCACACACGCATTGCGCAGCGTTTTGACCAGATGCTGCAAGCCGGTTTGATCGATGAAGTGCGCCAGTTTAAAGCCCGCGCTGATTTGCATTTGGATCTGCCTTCAATGCGCTGCGTCGGCTATCGGCAGACTTGGGACATGCTGGATGGCGTGTTTCCAGAAAGCGAATTGAAAGAAAGAGGCATTGCCGCTACGCGCCAACTCGCCAAGCGGCAGATCACTTGGCAGCGCAGCCTGCAGCCGCCTGCGTTTAACAAACATGTCATCGCCGCTGATAGCCCCACAGCTGCGCAAGATGCTTTGAAATTGCTAGAGTCTTGGCTATGAAAACTTTGCTCATTTTCATTTTGACCAGCCTGCTTGTTGCCTGCGCAGCGCCCACCACACGCCCCGTCGAGATTGACAAAAAAGCCGAAGACGCCGAGGCACTATTGCAGCGCGAGTTGGCTTTTGAAGGCTTCTTGGAAGACGAGCTGCGCATCAAGCGCGTAGCGCAGCCGATTTTGCTCTCTGCCACTGAGCTGTGCAAAGACAAAACCCGCTACGACAGTGGCGCGACTTTCACCAGCGCGGGTGCATATGGCAAAGATTTTGAGCCCGTCGTCACAAAATTTCTCGGCATCCAAGGCAATGAACTGGGCTTGTTGCATGTCATCCCCGGCTCACCTGCCGATCTTGCGGGCTTAAAGCGCGGTGATCGGCTCGTCAGCGTGAACGGCTTTGTGATCCCCGACACGAAAGAAGCACCCGCCGAGCTGGGCAAACGCGCACTGGAATGGCTGAAAAACCCCGCTCCGCTCGTCACCGTTTATGCCCGAAAAACGGCAAGCGGTCTGCAAACCGCGCAAGCTGTGGTCACACCCGTGAAGGCCTGCGATTTCCCTGCTTTCCTCGTGATGCAAGAATCACTCAACGCGTATGCCGATGGTAAAGCAATTGCCATTTTTCGCGGCATGCTGCGCTTTGCCAACGACAACGAACTGGCCATCGTGATCGGCCATGAACTGGCACACAACTTCATGGGCCATATCGAAGCCGGGCAGCGCAACAATGTGCTCGGCACGATTGCTGAAATCATCGCTGCCAGCCGAGGCATCCCCACGCAAGGCGCTTTGGGCTCTGCGATTGCATTGGCCTACAGCCCCGCGTTTGAAGCAGAGGCGGATTACGTGGGCTTGTATGTGCTGGCGCGTGCGGGCATTGCCATCCAAGATGCGCCAAAATTTTGGCGGCGCATGGCGGCTGCCAATCCGGCTGGTATCAGCCAGCGCGGCATGATTGCCAGCCACCCCGCCACAAGCGCTCGCTTTGTGGCGCTGGAGAAAACGGTGCAGGAAATTGAAGCTAAGCGAGCTGCTGGGCAGCCGCTCGTGCCCGAGCTCAAAGCGGGCGCTGCTAAATGAGCGTGGTAGTTGATATTCAAGGTTTAGAAAAGCGCTACGCTGAGGCAGCTGTTTTCAGCGGCGTGAGTCTGCAAGTGCAAGCAGGCGAGTTCATCGCCATCGTCGGCGATTCGGGCGTGGGCAAATCCACCTTGCTCAATTGCATGGCGGGTTTGGACCATTGGGATGCAGGCTCGCTCTGCGTGCAAGGCACGGATTTGGGCACACTGAGCGACGAACAGCTCGCCATCTGGCGGCGCAAATCCGTGGGCTTTGTGTTTCAAGCCTTTCATGTGCTGCCGCATTTGGATGTGGCGCAAAACGTGGGTTTGCCATTGCTCTTGCTGGGCCAAAAGCCCGCGCAAATCACACCGCGCGTGAACGAGATGCTGCATGCCGTTGGCCTCGATGGCTTAGGCGCAAGATTGCCCCAGCAACTCTCTGGCGGCCAGCTCCAGCGCGTAGCGATTGCTCGCGCTCTCGTTCATCGCCCCGCTTTGGTCTTGGCCGACGAACCCACTGGCAACCTCGATCCCAGCACCGCCGAGCGCGTGATAGATGTGTTGATCGCACAAACCAAAGAGAACGACGCAGCGCTCATCTTGGTGACGCATTCGCAAACCGCTGCTGCACGAGCGGATCGCGTGTTGCATCTCACGGCGCAAGGTATCTCACAAGGCTTTGAAAGCAGAGCGCCCCATGATTAGATTTTTGCGCCATTTTTCTTGGCCGGAGCTGCGTCATCATCCTTGGCGCTATTTGACGGCTTTGGCGAGCATGGCGCTGGGGGTGGCGTTGGCGTTTTCTGTGCATTTGATCAATGCGAGTGCTTTGAGCGAGTTCTCGTCGGCGCTGCAATCGGTGCAGGGCAAACCGGATGTGACTTTGCGCGGCGCAGGCGTGCTTGTAGAGCGGGTGTATGAGCAAATAGCTGCACAAGAAGCAGTGGCACTGGCGAGCCCGGTGTTGGAGTTATCGACTTATGCGCTGAATGCGCAGGGCAAAAAAGTAAGCCTGCGTGTGATTGGTGTAGATGCCTTGCTGGTGATGCAGTTGGCTGCTGATTTGATGCCGCGACCCAAGGATGGATCTGAGCGATTTATATTGTTTGCGCCGAAGCAGGCTTTTTTGAATGCAGCGGCGCGGCAGGTCTTGGGCGATAACGGGCTACGCGTGGTGGTAGGCAATGAGATCAAGACTTTGGAGCATGCAGGCAGCGTGGCCGCACTTGGCTCGCCGTTGATCGTGATGGATCTGGGGGCGATGCAAGATGCCTTTGGTTTGCAGGGGCAGCTTTCGCGCTTGGACCTGCGATTAGCCCCTAGCGCATCAAGGACCGCCTTGAAACTGCCAGAAGGCGTGTCGCTCGCGCAGCCTGATGATGCGAATGAGCGCACCGATCAGCTCTCACGCGCGTATCGGGTGAACATGACCGTACTGGCGTTGGTGGCGCTGTTTACTGGGGCGTTTTTGGTGTATTCGGTGCTCACGTTGGCGGTGGCTAAGCGCGGGCAGCAATTGGCTTTACTGGGTGTATTGGGGTTGACCGCAACGCAAAGACTGCGATTGGTTTTGTTGGAAGCTAGCTTGCTTGGATTGATGGGAGCGGCCCTAGGAATTGCTTTGGGTACAGCTTTGGCGGCATTTGGTTTGAAAGCTTTGGGCGGCGATTTAGGCGGCGGCTATTTTTCTGGCGCGACACCGCCTTTGCAATGGAGCTTAGGCGCAGCGCTGGTGTATGGCGCACTGGGTTGGATTGCGGCGCTCGCGGGCGCTTGGTGGCCTGCGCGGGCGGCGCAGCAATTGCCCTTGGCGCAAACGCTCAAAGGTTTAGGCAGCGTGAACACAGTGGAAAGCAAACCTTGGTTTGCTCTTCTTTTGGTAGCGCTTGGCGCTCTTCTTTCTTGGGCTCCGCCACTGTTTGGCATGCCGATTGCAGCCTACATTGCCGTGGGTTTACTGCTGGTAGGCGGCATGGGTTTGCTGCCTTGGGGCGTGAGCTTGCTGTATGACAGGCTCTCGCCCATCGTTGCCGCGCATGCTTTGCCGATGCTCGCGGTGGAGCGGGCGCGGCGCATGCGCGAGGTGGCGGTGGTGGCGGTGAGCGGCGTGGTGGCGGCGCTGAGCTTGGGTGTGGCTCTCACGGTGATGGTAAGCAGTTTTCGGGTGTCGGTGAGCAGTTGGCTGGACACGATGCTGCCTGCGCCGCTGTATGCGCGGCTGACTTCATCGACGCAAACGGCGCAGGGTTTGTATTTTCCGCCCGAGGTCGTCAAGCTGCTGGCGGCTTTGCCCGATGTGGCGCAGGTGCAAGGTTTGAGGTTGAGGAATATCAGTGGCGGCGCGGCGCTACCCGATGTGCAGATGATTGCGCGGCCCATCAGTTTGCAAGATGCTGCGAAGGTGTTGCCTTTGGTGGGCGAGGTCGCTGCACCGCCTGTGGCGGGCGCTGTACCTTTGTATGTGAGCGAGGCGATGCTCACGCTGCATGGCGCTGAATTAGGGCAGATTTACGAACGAAAATGGCTGTTACCCTTTATAGAACGTGCCCGAAATGCTACTGATTTAATAGCAAATAGCAAGCCCACTGTTTTCTATGTCGCGGGTGTGTGGCGTGATTACGTGCGTCAGTTTGGCTCCATCGTGATTGATCATGCGCAGTATGTGAAGCTCTCAGGCGATGAGCGTATCAACGATTTAGCAGTATGGCCAAAGCCTGGCGCTGATACGGCCACATTGCAAACGCAGATTCGCCAACTCTTCAGCAGCGATGCAGCTTTGGCAGGCTTGGTGGAGTTTGCCAGCAGCGATGAAATTCGCAAGATTTCGCTCAAAATGTTTGATCGCAGCTTTGCCGTGACCTATTGGTTGCAAGCGGTGGCGATTGCGATTGGCTTGTTTGGTATTGCCACGAGTTTTTCGGCGCAGGTGCTGGCGCGACGCAAAGAGTTTGGCCTACTCGCGCATCTCGGGCTCACGCGAGCGCAGATTCTTCGCGTGGTGGCGCTTGAAGGCGCTGCGTGGACTGCGATTGGCGCACTCGCAGGCTGCGTGCTCGGGCTGCTGGTGTCACTCGTGTTGATTCATGTGGTGAACCCGCAAAGTTTCCGCTGGACGATGGACATGAGTATTCCTTGGGCACGTTTGGCTGCACTCGGCTTGGCCGTGATGATCGCCGGTACGTTCACCGCTTGGCTGGCGGGTCGCGCTGCTGCTTCGCGCGATGCGGTGTTGGCGGTGAAGGAGGATTGGTGATGCTGCGCCGTGCTGCCCTGCTCTCACCGGCACTGCTCCCTTGGCGCGATGCTTTGGCACTTCCTGCGAAAGCCCTCAGCTTCCCGCACGATCACGGCACACATCCCGAATTTCGCACCGAATGGTGGTATCTCACCGGCCATGCAGATTCAGGTACTGTCACACAGCCTCGCCTCATTGGTTTTCAAATCACGTTCTTCAGATCGCGCATCGATGCAGCACAATCTTTAACATCGCGCTTCGCCGCCAAGCAACTGCTCTTCGCCCACGCCGCGTTCACCGATATCAACGCACAAAAACATTCGCACGACCAGCGCATCGCCCGCACAGGTTTTGGCATCGCACAAACCAGCGAAACCACCACAGATGTGAAGCTGCGCGACTGGACGTTAAAACGCAACCAAGACGGCAGCTACACCAGCCGCATCCCCGCGCGAAATTTCGCCCTCGATCTGAAATTCACACCCACTCAGCCATTGCTGCTGCAAGGCCAGCAAGGCCTGTCGCGCAAAGGCCCAGAAGAAAAGCAAGCCAGCTATTACTACAGCCAACCCCAGCTACGCGCCAGCGGCAGCATCGCGCATGCAGGCAAGACAATGCAAATCACCCAAGGCACCGCCTGGCTCGATCACGAATGGAGCAACGAGGTCCTCCATCCCGAAGCCTTGGGCTGGGATTGGATCGGCATGAACTTGTTCGACGGCAGCAGCCTCACAGCATTTCAACTTCGCCGCGCAGATGGCTCGGCTTTGTGGACGGGAGGAAGTTTTCGCTCCTCGAGCTCCACCACGATTTTTTCACCTGCCGATGTGCGCTTCAAAGCAGGCAAAGTATCAGAAGCAGTATGGCAAAGCCCCAGCAGCGGTGGGCGCTATCCGATGCAATGGAATGTTGCCACCTCGCGCGGCAATTTCACAGTTCGCTCTTTGATGAATTCACAAGAGCTGGACAGCCGAAGTTCCACAGGCACGGTGTATTGGGAAGGCCTCGCAGATCTGCTGGATGCACAAGGTATTGTTGTAGGCCGCGGCTATTTAGAGATGACCGGGTATGCTGGAAAACTATCAATTTGATAGCATGCTGCACATATTCTATAACGGGTAAATGCTTGTTTCTCTATAAATTTCTTACTGGATAGAGCGGCTGCAACTGCACTTGGCTCGCCTACTGCAACTATCCCAAGCCTTGATTGCGTGCCAACAACTTGTCCAAGCTAGCCGCCTGTGATTTGGGTATCTCACGCAGCGAAGTAAAGGAGGAGCGCCAGCCGAAGGCCAGCGCGGGGGACATGAGCGAAGTGGGATGCCCAAAGCGCAGGCGGCTAGCTTGAGCCCTGTGCACCAAGCGTCAAGGCAACTCCGCATCTCCCATCCGCGCCGCAATCGTCTGAGCCCGCGAAGACAGATAAGCAGAATTGGGCACCTTCTCGAAAAACTTAGGCCTTGGCAACATCACCGCCAGCCGCGCCGCTTCATACGCAGACAAACGTGCAGCGCTCTTGCGAAAGTAATGCTGAGCCGCTGCCTCCACACCAAACACACCCGTGCCCAGCTCCACGCTGTTCAAGTAAATCTCAAGAATCCGCTCCTTGGGAAGAAACGTCTCAAGAGCAAAGGTGATCACAAACTCTTGCCCCTTGCGCAGAAACGTGCGCTCGCCCGAGAGAAACAGATTCTTTGCCAATTGCTGCGTGATCGTCGAACCGCCCACTATTTTCGGCGGAATCACCTTGCCTGTGCGCTGGCTGCGCTTGACCGCTTGCTGCTCGGCCCGCGTATTACGCTGCCAAGCTTTTTCAATCGCATCCCACTCCACGCCATCGTGGTACGCAAAATCACCATCTTCACTGGCAATCACCGCGCGCTTCATGTTGTCGGAGATTTGAGCATATGGCAGCCATTGCTGCTTCCAGACAAACGGCTTCTCAGATTGCGATACCAACTGCCAGATTTCCGAGCGCTCAAACGCAGTCGATTGCGGATCGATCCAACGCATACTCACCACGCGCAAGACGAAAAATAATTGCAATGCCAAGCCTGCAAGCAACACCAGCGCCAACCATCTCCACAAGATTCGCAACATGATCAACGCGATGTCAGCTTGGTTTCCAGCGTCTCGTCCCGCGTGAACTTGAAGCGAGAGACGACGACAATCTGGTCTGCACGACGGCGCATTTCGTCGGAGAATTTTCCAAACGGACCAGCGCTTTTGGCAATGGTTTGTGCGCGACGATCCAGCGCGGTGATGCCAGAAGTCTCAATCACCTCCGTGTCGAGTACGCGGCCGTCGTGGTTGATGGTGACGATCATGGTCAATTCGCCGTAGAGCTTGTTACCTGCCGCTTCAGGGAAATTCTGCGTGCCCCGGTCTTCAATCTTTCGGCGCAGCGTGTCGTAATAAATCGCATACACCTCTTCGCGCGTGGCCGGGCTGATATAGCGCTTTTTAGGGCGTGCATTTTGCTCGTTGATGCGTTTTTCAATCTCTGCGAGCAGTTGCAAAAGCTGTTTTCTGCGCTGCTCTTGCGCCTGAGCTTCTGCGCTTTGCGAAGACAGCTTCGGATCAGGCGGGGGCATCGCAGCCAGTTGGCTTTTGATGCTGGCCAGCATCAGCATCTGCTGCTCTTGCATCGATTCAAGCTTGCGCTGCATGTCTTCGTTGGCATCGCCCATGGTGGTGAGCGCAGACAAGGGCAAGGGCGTGGTGGCGCGGCCCGCCTCCAAATCGCCGCCACCGGCCAGCGAAGCCTGCGCAATTGCTTTGGCCAGATCAGGCTTTTCATTCGACTTGGCATTGACCAAAATCACTTCCAAAGGCGTGTCTTGAAACACCCGGTTGAAACGCTCAGGATCAACAAAACGCACCGTGAGCAAGCCCGCATGCACGATCAAAGAGATCGTCAAGGCGATGCCCAAAGTGCTCATGTCGCGGAAGAATTTCATGTCACTATATTATCTATAGCATTGAAGGCTTTATCAAGCGGGGGTATCTGGCGATTTCTCGGTATTTTCTTCGTTCACATCCATCGCCAGATGAACGCTGACGGTCGGTTCGTCATCTTCCTCCTCAACTGACACGTCCGGCGCAGCCACATCCAAGCGCTCCACCAAGCTGCCACTGACTTCGAGCATCAATAAATCCATCTCCCCCAGCCGTACTTTCACACGCGCGCCGCGTGGCAGGCTGGCTATGCCCGCCACTTGGAGCACAAGCGGAATCTCTTCGGCACGCACCAAGCCATCTTTCATGACAGTGGCCACCAACTCCGTGATGCCGCGCTGCTGCACGTAGCGCATCGTCCAATATCGCTCCATGCCGTTTTGGAAAGCGTTGTAAGCAGTGTAGGCCGCATCAAAGCCGCTCACAATACCAAACAACTCAGCATCTTTAGGCTTGAAGGGCGCGACCAGTGCAGCAGTGTTGCCGTTGCGTACACATGCGATCAATTGCCATTGGTTCACCAAATCCACATACCTGCGCAGCGGCGAGGTGCTCCAGGCATAGCTCTTCACGCCAATGCCTGCATGCGGCTGCGCTTTCGTGCCCATGCGCACCTTCACGCCCGGGGCGAGGCTGGCCTGCGAGCGGTAAATTCCAGGCACATTAAATTGGGCGAGCCATTGCCCCCAAGTGCTGTTGGCCAAAATCATGCATTCGGCCACGATCAAATCCAGCGGTGCACCCCGTCTGCGCACCGTGATGTCTACCGGCTCATCGCCCACAGGCGAGTCGCCTTGGACGGCCACGCGGAAGTTGTAATCGGGCCGGTTGAATATCTCCGGCTTACCACGCACCTGCTCGCGCTGGGCCTTGAGTTGATTCGCGAGGCGATATAAAAATGATAGCGAACTATGCATATTATATAAGGGGGAAGGGCTATTTTTGCTTATAATTTCGGCGTCAGATGCAGATCCCAATAGCCACGCTTCACTGACGATATGGTCCAACTGATCGTGCCGCAAATTGTGCGAAATCGGCACGCGTTCTAGCCGCGTTTCGCTACTTTCAATCGCCATCGTGGCTTCATTGATACGCACATACAGCGACAGTGCCGGGCAGTCTTTGCCTTCTGCCAATGTGTAATGCTGTACCACGGCATCAGGCAGCATGGTGAGTTTGTGTCCAGGCATATACACTGTAGACAAGCGCTCTCGGGCTACTTTGTCCAAAGCGCTGCCCGGCAGGAAAGCGAGAGCAGGTGCGGCAATATGAATGCCCAGCGTGACCTGCCCAGAGCCGAGACCCGTGACGCTCAATGCGTCGTCAATTTCAGTGGTTTGGCTGTCGTCAATCGAGAAGGCCTGCACATCAGCCAACGGCAACTCATCGGCAATCGCAGGTGCTTGCAGATCTGCAAAACCTGTGCCTTTGGGGAAGAACTCAAACGCAAAACGCTGCCAATGAAATTCATAGGCTGACCCAATCGCTCCTGCTTTCTTGAGCAAAGCCAAGGGTGCGGTGTGTGTGCTGCGTGAGGCTTCAACTACAGCTTTGTATTCGGGCGCATTTTTATCAGGTTTGAAGAGAATTTTGTAAAGCTGCGAGCGAATCGGCGCAGGGCATTGGCTGACTGAGAGCGCTTGGGCCCATTCAGCGATTTGCGCAGCGATCTGCTTTTTCTTTTCAATTGCAGCCAATGCCTGCTGCACGATCTCTGCACTGGCTTTTTTGAATCGCCCCTTGCCTGCACGGCGAAAATAATGCGGCGCCTGAAACAGACACATCAAGCTGGCAGCTTGCTCCACCATGCTTGCCTGTGCGCTGAAATAATCACGCGCCACATCGGCAAAGCCAAATTCCTCGTCACTTGCACATTCCCAAGCCAAGTTCACGTCCATCGTGGCAGCCAAGGCGGCAGATTCTTGGAGCAAGGCAGCTGGCGTGGGTTTTTCAAATTGCAACAGCACCTGAGCCGACTTGAGCTTGACGCGCTTGCCTGAATCCATCTCAGCTTGCAGGCTGCTTTCCGCTTGCGACAACACACGGGCAGCGAGAAATTTGCCGCCCTCTTCAAACAAAACGTACATACGACCTACTTTTTATCCAGCTCAGCTGGCATAGAGGGCAGGCTACCGAGCTGCGTGCCTGCCACATTGAAATCCACAGAAAAATTACCCGTCTTGACCGCAGTCACTGCTTTTTCAGCCTGTTCAACATCACGCTCCTCCAGCGTGACATCGCTGGAGAACTCATAGTCCAGATCAAGCAGGCTGACTGTGGGCACGAAATCCTGCTCTGCTTCATTGAACATATGTGACGCGTTGATGCCCTGCCCAGCGGCATGCAGTGTCGAGCTTCGCAAGAGCGAAGATGCGCTGTTGGCGGCCTCAGCGGCGTCTTGTATATCCATGAACTCCAACATCTCATACAAATCAAAGAGATCATGGTATGCCGGCAGTTGAACCAGCTTGCGCCCGAGCAAGGGGCCTGCCAGCCAAGAAGACAAGGTGCTGTAAGCGTGCGTGCTTCCTTGAGCCCAAGCGCTACATAACTCACTCGCTGCACGCGAATAGCCATCTAGCCCAAGCACATTGGAATTGGGCTCATGCCAATACGGTGCCATACGGCTAAATTGCTGACGGTAGCGCTTGCGCATCGACTCAAAATCGTCGCGCAGAGACATCTGCTCGCAAAGATTCATGTATTCCAAATAAGCCCAAGCACATGTGCTGGGGTCAGCCGCTACATGATCTTCGAGCAAACGTGCTGCGCCCTCGGGCCTGCCGAGTACGCACAGACCATTGACAGCGGTGCGCAGCTCCAGCAAATGCTCCATGGCACTTTCGCCGCGCTGCGGCGTGATGCGCATCTGGGACAACAAATCAATATTGGCTTGGTCGGGATCGTAGGCCAATGTCTGCCCCGCGTGGAGTTGCTGTGCCAGCAGCTCTTGCTCAAACGCCTGCTGCGCCTCTTCGTCGTAGAGCATCTGCGTGGCATCATCTGCACTATCGGCGTGCAGCAAGGTCGATTGATCAACCGCGCTGATGCTCGATAAATGCGCAGCTTGCGTGGACAAATGCGACGAAGCTACAGCCTCTTTTTTAGAACGGCGGCGTAACAAATTACCCAGTACGCGCTTAGACACAGCCAGCAAACTACGATCCTGTGCTTGCCAAGATAGCGCGACCAACTCTTCCTCTGTGGGTAAGCTCGTTGATGCCTTCTTATGCGGCTGCGCCCATGGCGGGGGGAGTGCCTGTGCAGCCACTGGCAATGGCGAGGTGGTCACCGGCGATTCAGGCTGTTGAATCACGCCAGGCGCTACAGGAGCAGTTGCCTTTGCTGGCTGCTTAGATTCGGGTAAGCCTGGCAGGTCTGTCGCGAAATCAGTGGCCAGATCTGGGGAATCTTCGATAGAAAACGCCGCGTCTGGTTCATGCAAATAGGATTGCGGCTCTTCCGACATCAGCTCAGGCGTTTGCTGCGCTTGGATTTCTAGCTCGCGCTCTTGCAGTTGCATCCGTTTGCGCCGCTCCAAAAGCCACAAAGCGCCCAGCCCGAATATTCCCAACACTCCGGCATAGACCACCGGGTGTTTGAGCCGATCATCGCGGGCTTTGGCTAATTGCGCCTGTAGCGCAAGCGCCTCGGCTTGAGCAGCAGCGGACTCACGCGCCAAAGTGTCTGCGCGGGCGAGCAAACGTTTGCGCTCCGTTTGCCGCTCCTGCGCTACCTCGGGCTCCAAACTCATGCTCTCCCAGAGCTCGCGTGCTTTCTCGCGCTCCATGCTGGAAGCAGGCTCGATCACCAACTCCATACTGCTGCGCAAAGCGGGTTGGCTTGCTTGATCAAAGGCGGTCGGATCTTGAAGAATCAATCGCGCTTGCGCAACAGTGGTTTTACCAGGGGAAAAGCCTGTCTTTGGGAGAGGTTCTGCCACGTTGCGCTCGCTTTTCACCAAGCAGGAAGCATACGAGCAAAACCGCTGGGCGCACGCTGCTCATCGTCAAAGCTGACCACCTCAAACGCACTGGGCCGAGACAGCAGCTCGCGTAGCAACAAATTATTCAATGCATGGCCCGAGCGAAAAGCAGAATAAGCAGCCAGCAAGGGCTTGCCTAAACAATACAAATCGCCCATGGCATCCAAGATTTTATGCTTCACGAATTCATCGTCATAGCGCAGACCACCACTGTTGAGCACCTTGTAGTCGTCCATCACAATGGCGTTGTCTAAACCACCTCCCAAACCCAGTCCTTTTGAGCGCAGGGTTTCAACATCTTTGGTAAAGCCAAAGGTGCGCGCACGTGCAATGTCACGGGCATAGTTGCCAGTCGATAGATCAAACTCCACCACCTGTCCCGTTGCATCCACAGCAGGGTGACCAAACTCAATCTCAAAGCCCAGCTTGAAACCCTCAAAGGGGGAAAGCCTTGCCCATTTGAGCTGCTCGCCTTCGCCTTGGCGAATTTCTACAGTTTCCAAAACGCGTACAAAACGCTTCGGGGAATTTTGCGTCACGATGCCCGCGCTTTGAAGCAGGAACACAAATGAAGATGATGAACCATCCAGGATAGGCACTTCCTCGGCGGTGATATCAATATAAAGATTGTCGATCCCCAGACCTGAGCAAGCCGACAGCAAATGCTCTATCGTCTGCACGCGCGCGCTGGTCTGGCCGGGCGCACTGATACTGGTGGCCATGCGCGTATCGGTCACAGACACACTGCTCACGGGGATGTCCACTGGCTCAGCCAAATCCACCCGGCGAAAGACGATGCCCGTGTCAGCAGCGGCTGGCCTTAAGGTCAACTCCACACGCTGGCCACTGTGCACGCCCACGCCGACGGCTTTGACGAGCGATTTGATGGTTCTTTGTAACAACACGATTCAATTTTAGTAGACAAAAGCATGAAGGCGTGGAGAGTTTCCCCTCCACGCCTCATACCCGAACTATTTTCAGCTCAATCGGCCTGTTTGCGTAGAAAAGCAGGGATTTCCAGATCGTCCATACCGCCAGCTGATAAGGCATCCACCTTGGCTGTGGCCTGGGTGCGGTTGGTGCGCCAGACGCTAGGAATGTCTACGCCGCTGTAGCCTGTACCATGCGCCAAACCCATGCCATTGCTGGCCATCGGGCTTTGCCCCACCACTTGACTCACGGTTGGAATGCTGGGCAGCCCGAATGCATCATCTGTTCCTGTGCGCACCACTTGCATCGGAGGCGCAGTACGGCGCGCACCTTGGCGCGAAAGCCCGGTTGCGACCACCGTCACACGGATGTTGTCGCCAAGATTATCATCGTAGGCGGTGCCATAAATCACATGCGCATCTGGCGAGGCATAAGCGCGAATCGTGTTCATTGCTAATTTTGATTCACTCAATTTGAGCGAGCCTTTAGCCGCTGTGATCAGCACCAAGACACCTTTCGCACCCGACAAATCAATGCCTTCCAGCAAGGGGCAAGCCACCGCCTGCTCAGCCGCGATGCGAGCGCGATCTGGGCCATTTGCCGCTGCAGTGCCCATCATGGCTTTGCCCGGCTCACCCATCACAGTGCGCACGTCTTCGAAGTCGACGTTCACATGGCCGGGCACATTGATGATTTCTGCAATGCCGCCCACTGCATTTTTCAGCACATCATTGGCATGAGCAAAAGCCTCATCTTGCGTCACGTCATCGCCCAACACATCGAGCAGCTTCTCATTGAGTACCACAATCAGTGAATCTACATTGGCTTCGAGCTCGGCCAAGCCACTGTCAGCATTGCTCATTCGGCGACCGCCTTCCCACTCAAATGGTTTGGTCACCACGCCAACGGTCAGAATGCCCATTTCACGCGCAACCCGCGCAATCACCGGTGCAGCGCCTGTGCCCGTGCCGCCACCCATGCCCGCCGTGATGAAAAGCATATGTGCGCCATCAATCGCGCTGCGAATATCGTCCTCAGCGCTTTGTGCGCTGTCGCGGCCTTTGTCTGGCTTGCTGCCTGCGCCTAGGCCGGAGGTGCCCAGTTGAATGGTTTTGTGCGCAGCGCTGCGCGAGAGGGCTTGCGCATCGGTGTTGGCTGTGACGAATTCCACGCCCTGCACACCGCAAGCAATCATGTGCTCAACGGCATTGCCGCCACCGCCCCCAACACCGATCACTTTGATCTGTGTGCCTTGGTTGAATTCTGCTACCTCAATCATTTCAATGCCCATGTGATATCTCCTTCAGTGTGTATGTTTCAAGTCGGTGTGTGTAAATGTGTGGCTGATGGCCGGGGCCTGCGCCTGGCAAGCGAGGCGGGCTCGCGCCTGCAAGATAAAGTTTGTGGAACATGGTCAGAAATTCCCCACCACGAAATCTTTAAAACGGGAGAAAGCGGTTTGCACCGAACCATTCTTTTGCGCCACCTTATAGCCACGCATACGCGCCATGCGAGCCTCTTCGAGAAGCCCCATTACTGTCGCTGCGCGGGGCTGAGCCACCATGTCGGCAAGAGCGGCGCTGTATTGCGGCAAACCTCGGCGCACGGGTTTAAGGAAAATGTCTTCGCCCAACTCCACCATACCGGGCATCATCGCGCTGCCGCCTGTGATCACAATGCCAGAAGACAAGACTTCTTCATAGCCCGATTCGCGAATGACCTGCAATACGAGCTGATAAATCTCCTCCACGCGAGGCTCAATCACGCCCGCCAAAGCTTGCTTGCCCAGCATGCGCGGAGCGCGGTCACCCAAGCCCGGCACTTCCACCTGTGTCTGCGGATCAGCCAGAAGTTGCTTGGCAAAGCCGCTTTCCACCTTGATCTCTTCTGCGTCTTTCGTGGGTGTGCGCAGCGCCATGGCAATATCGCTGGTGATCAAATCGCCTGCAATCGGAATCACCGCTGTGTGACGAATCGCACCGCCGGTGAAAATGGCCACATCGGTTGTGCCTGCGCCGATGTCCACCATCGCCACGCCCAAATCTTTTTCATCTTCGGTGAGCACCGCTTTGCTCGAAGCATGGGGATTGAGCATCAGTTGCTCTACTTCCAAACCGCAGCGGCGCACGCATTTGATGATATTTTCCGCCGCACTTTGCGCCCCTGTCACCAAGTGAATCTTGGCCTCCAAGCGGATACCACTCATGCCTATAGGCTCGCGCACATCCTGTCCATCAATCACAAATTCTTGTGGCTCCACCAGTAGCAAGCGCTGGTCAGTAGAAATATTGATCGCCTTGGCCGTTTCCACGACACGCGCCACATCCGCCGCCGATACTTCGCGGTCTTTCACCGCCACCATGCCGCTGGAATTGATTCCGCGAATATGGCTTCCCGTGATGCCGGTGTAGACGCGGCTGATTTTGCAATCGGCCATCAGTTCGGCTTCTTTCAAAGCCTGTTGAATGCTATGCACGGTGGCATCAATGTTCACCACCACGCCACGTTTGAGGCCATTGCCTGCAGACACCCCCAGACCAGCCAGCTTCAGCTCGCCGCCTGCCAACACCTCAGCCACCACCACCATCACTTTGGAGGTACCGATATCTAAACCCACGACGAGATCTTTGTATTCTTTTGCCATCTTTGCCTCTATTTCTTTTCAGCTGTCGCTTGGACGACGGTGGAAACACCGCGCAAACGGATGGCATAACCATCTCCGTGCCGCAAATCCACCGACTCAATGCGATCAAAACCAGAGCGCTGGTAAGACGCGAGCACCTGTTTGTGCGTATTCAGAAATTTTTGCAAGCGCACCTGCACCTCCTCCGAACTACCTCTGCCCAGCTCCATCTGAGCCCCAGTGTCCAATTGCATGCGCCATGCGCCCCGACCACTCAACTCCAATTGCTCGATCACCACATCCAGAGGCTGCATGATCTTTGCAAGCTGTCGGTACATACCTAAAACGGCAACCGATTGTCCCTCGGAGCCCACCAAGCGTGGCAACTCCTCGCTCTCTGCATCGCCCGCGTTGGCTTCAAATACTTCGCCCAAGCTGTTGACCATGCGAGATTCGCTCTCTGCGCCCCAAAACCCGCTGCTGCGATGCTCTTCGAGCGTCACACGCAAGCGATTGGGAAACTCGCGGCGCACCGTTGCGCGGCGCACCCAAGGCACTGCCTCAAACACACTGCGCGCCTGCGCCAGATCAAGCGTGAAGAAGTTACCACTGATGCGTGCACCCACATTGGCCTTCAAGGTCAGTGCGTTGTGATGCGCAGTGTCGCCCTCCACCACGATGCGCGACACTGCAAATACGGGATGAGCCAGCGCCCAGCGCCCGGCCAAACCGATGCTCACGACACAAGTCGCTAGGCCGAGAAAAACAGCAGCGATGTTCATCAAGCGCACATCCATGGGCAGTGCAGCGCCTGCACTTTCGTTTCCCATGGCAGACAGATTGGCAGCCATGTTCATGAGCGTGCTCCATCCAATGATGCCATTGCCAACACGTCTTCGCACAACTGCTCATAGCTGATGCCCGCAGCTCGGGCCGACATGGGAACGAGGGAATGACTCGTCATACCGGGTGAGGTGTTGATCTCCAGTAAATAGGGCTTGCGTGTGGTCGCATCAATCATCACGTCAGCGCGTGCCCAGCCACGGCAACCCAGTGTGCGATAGGCTTGAAGCACCAAAACTTGAATGGCCACCTCTTCACCTTCAGGCAAGCCACAGGGCACGATGTATTTTGTCTCCTCGCCAAAATATTTGTTGTGATAGTCATAATTGCCACCAGGAGCAACAATGCGAATCACTGGCAATGCGCGCGCATCGCTGCCCTCACCCATCACTGGGCAGGTCACTTCATCTCCTTGGATGTACTGCTCACACAACACCATGTCGTCATGCCGCGCAGCCAGCGCATAGGCTGCATCGCATTGGCTCGCTTCTGTGATTTTGGCCAAACCAATCGTGGAGCCTTCACGCGCAGGTTTCACAATCATGGGGCTACCGAGCACCTGCAACGCCTGCTGCGTCTCTGAGCCGCTGCGCACCAAGCGCCAATCTGGTGTGGGCAAGCCCTCAAAACGCCAGATGCGCTTGGTCATGATTTTGTCAATTGCCACACTGGAGGCCATCACGCCTGAGCCAGTGTAGGGGATACCCAACAATTCGAGCGCACCCTGAACCGTACCATCTTCGCCATGGCGGCCATGCAAAGCGATGAAGCAGCGCTCGAACCCTACTTTTTTCAAATCTGCCAAATCATGCTGTGCGGGATCAAAAGCATGCGCATCCAAACCGCGCGAAGTCAAAGCCGCCAACACGCCCTGACCGGACATGAGCGAGACTTCTCTCTCAGAGGAAGAGCCTCCGAACAACACTGCGATTTTTCCGAATTTGCTCATCTTTTTAAAGTGCCATTCCGCGCCATTATTACGCAATTTGCTCCTAATTTAGTAGCATATTTCATTTTCAAGCTATTTTTTGTGGTGTTTTTGCTATTATTTGCGTAGCAGCTAGTTTGCCCGGCACAGCCCCGATCGAACCTGCGCCCATGCAAATGACCACATCACCATCCCGTACGGCATCCATCACCGCCTGCGGCATGGCTTCAATCTCATCCACAAACACGGGCTCCACCTTGCCCGCCACCCGCAACGCCCGAGTGAGCGCTCGCCCGTCCGCAGCCACAATCGGTGCTTCGCCTGCGGCATACACCTCAGAGAGCAGCACCAAATCTGCATCGCCCAGCACTTTGACGAAATCTTCAAAGCAATCACGCGTGCGACTGTAGCGATGCGGCTGGAAGGCCAACACAATGCGCCTTCCTTTGAACGCACCCCGCGCCGCTGCCAGCGTGGCAGCCATCTCCACCGGATGGTGACCATAATCGTCAATCACTCTAAACACACCGCTACCGTTGTCTGGTTTGACGGGTATATCGCCATAGCTCTGAAAGCGCCGCCCCACGCCCTTGAAATCAGCCAGTGCTTTCTGGATTGCAGCATCAGGCACATCCAACTCTGTCGCAATCGCAATCGCGGCCAAAGCATTGCGCACGTTGTGATCGCCGGGCAAATTCAAAGTGATTGGCATATCTGGCAAAGTCACACCGTTGCGGCGCAGAACAGTGAAATGCATCTGCCCATCTGCGGCCTGCACATTCACTGCACGCACCTGCGCCGCCTCATCCAGCCCATAGGTGGTGATAGGCCGCGCAACCTGCGCCATGATGCTGCGCACACCGGGATCGTCTACACACAGCACCGCCGCGCCATAAAACGGCATGCGGTGCAGAAAATCAATAAACGCGGCCTTGAGCTTGTCCAGGCTCTGACCATAGGTGTCCATGTGATCTGCATCGATATTGGTGATCGTGGCCATCACAGGCAATAAATTGAGAAAAGAGGCATCGGACTCGTCTGCTTCCACCACGATGAATTGCCCCGAGCCCAGCTTGGCATTCGTACCCGCACTATTGAGCCGACCGCCAATCACAAAGGTTGGATCCAGCCCTGCCTCGGCAAGCACGCTGGCCACCAACGAGGTGGTTGTGGTTTTGCCGTGTGTGCCTGCAATCGCTATGCCTTGCTTCATACGCATCAGCTCAGCCAGCATCACCGCTCTGGGCACGATGGGAATGCGCTTTTCTCGTGCAGCCAATACCTCTGGGTTGTCATCTTTCACAGCCGTGGACGTCACGATGCAGTCTGCCGCAGCGATGTGGCTCGCGGCATGGCCCACCGCAGTTTGGATGCCTAAGCTTTGAAGGCGCTGTAACACTGCGCCGTCGCTCAGATCAGAGCCCGAGACTTGGTAGCCCAGATTGAGCAACACCTCAGCAATGCCGCTCATGCCCGAGCCGCCGATACCCACAAAGTGTATATGTCGAATGGCGTGTTTCATTTTATGTTCCTACCAGCAGCTCGCAGGCGCGCACTACTTGCTCTGTAGCATCGGTCTTTCTTAAAGAATAGGCCATCTGCCCTTGTAAATAATGCATAGTTCGCTCTGAATTTGATAGCAATTTGACAATGACTTCAGGCGTTAACTGCGTCTGCGGCAGTAAGGTGGCTGCGCCTTGATCGCTCAAGAATTTCGCGTTGGCTGTTTGGTGATCGTCTACAGCAAACGGGAAAGGTACGAATACCGCTGGCGCACCGACAGCAGCAATTTCAGCAACGGTAGAAGCACCCGCGCGGCAAATCACCAAATCTGCATCGGCAAAGGCCTGCGCCGTATTGGCGATGAAAGGTGTGAGCTCGGCTTGTACGCCCGCCGCAGCGTAGTTCGCTCGCAATTGCTCGATCTGTTTTTCTCCGCCTTGGTGAATCACGTGGGGCCGTTGCTCTTCGGGAATCATGGCCAGCGCTTGTGGGATCGTATCGTTGAGCGCCTTCGCACCCAAGCTACCGCCAACAATCAGCAATTTCATCCGCCCGCTTCGATGGGCAAAACGCTGCTCGGGAGGTGCTTGCTCCAAAAACTCTTTGCGTAGCGGATTGCCGATCCAATCGCCTTTGGCAAACACACCGGGAAAGGTGGTGAGCACCAGATCTGCCACGCCAGCGAGCACTTTGTTGGCCATGCCAGCCACTGAGTTTTGCTCGTGCAAAATCAGCGGCTTGCCCAAGAGCGCTGCCATCATGCCAGCAGGAAAAGTAATGTAACCACCCAGCCCCAGCACCACATCGGGCTTGACCCGTCGCACGACCTGAAGGCTCTGCCAAAAAGCCTTGAGTAAGCGCAGCGGCAAAAGAGCCAGCGTGAAGAACCCTTTTCCACGAACACCCGAGAAATCAATTTCCTCATAAGCAAAGCCGCGAGGCGGCACCAGGCGAGATTCCATGCTGTTTGGCCCACCCAGCCAATGCACCTTCCAGCCTTTTTCGCGCAATGCTTCGGCCACGGCCAAGCCGGGGAAAATATGGCCACCCGTGCCGCCCGCCATGATCAGTGCCGTCTTCATGCACGGCCTCCACGCATGAGCTGCTTGTTCTCATAGTCGATCCGCATCACCACCGCCAGTGCCACCAGATTCATCAAAATAGCCGAGCCGCCATAGCTCATCAATGGCAGCGTCAAGCCCTTGGTTGGTAACGCACCTAGATTCACACCCATGTTGATGAAGGCCTGAAAACCTATCCAAATACCCACACCTTGCGCCACTAGGCCTGCGAACACGCGATCCAGCGCAATCGCCTGACGGCCAATATGCATGATGCGGCGCGTGATCCAGAAGAAGATGCCAATGATCAACAATACGCCGATCAAACCGAATTCTTCACCGATCACTGCCAGCAGAAAATCTGTATGCGCCTCAGGCAGCCAATGCAGTTTTTCAACACTGCCGCCCAAACCCACACCAAAAATCTCACCACGGCCAATCGCAATCAAAGCGTGTGAAAGTTGATAGCCTTTACCCAGCGCGTGCTTTTCGTCCCAGGGATTGAGGTAAGCAAAAATCCGCTCGCGTCGCCAATCTGAAAACCACACCATCATGGTAAAGGCCAACACCATCACCGCCGCGATCAAGAAAAACATCCGGGCATTCACGCCGCCAAGAAACAAGATGCCCATTGCAATCACAGCAATCACCATGAAAGCACCCATATCGGGTTCAGCCAGCAGAAGCAAGCCCACCACGCCAATCGCCACAGCCATCGGTAGCACGGCGCGGAAGAAGCGTTCTTTCACCTCCATTTTGCGCACCATGTAATCCGCCGCGTAGAGCAGCACTGCAAACTTGGCCAGCTCCGAAGGCTGAAAATTCATAACACCCAGAGATATCCAGCGACGTGCGCCATTGATCACTTTGCCAATGCCTGGAATCAACACGGCGATCAATAGCAAAAGCGAAGCCACAAACAACCATGGCGCGACCTTCTCCCAAGTCTTCACTGAAATTTGAAACGTGAGCAATGACACACTGACTGCGATCACCAGCGAAAACATATGCCGCGTGAGGAAGTGCGTGTGCGCATATTTTGCAAAGCGCGGATTGTCGGGCAGAGAAATCGAAGCGGAATACACCATCACCGTGCCCCAGATCAGCAAGGTGATGATTGCCCACAGCAAGGCTTTGTCCACACCCATCACGCTGGCAGCGCTATGCGAGCCACCGCCATAGCTTGTGCGCACGGGCAATACATCAGCGGCGGCCAAGCTCAGGCCTCGCAGCTTTTGCGTGAAGCGATGGAGCCATCCTGCACCAGCAGCTGTATCGCTCATGCCCCCTCCATCACAACACCCGCCGCATCGGCTAACTTTTGCACCGCTTTACGAAACACTTCCGCGCGATGGCCATAGCTTCTGAACATATCAAAGCTGGCGCAAGCTGGCGAAAGCAAGACTGCATCTCCCGTATGTGCCAATTGCGCTGCGAGTTGAACGGCCTCTTCTAAAGTGCTTGCAGCATGAACGGGCACAGCGCAGCCTTGCAAAGCCAATTCAATCAATGGTGCATCGCGCCCAATCAGCAGCACGGCCCGCGCGTGAAGCGATACGGGTTGCGCGAGTGGCGAAAAATCCTGGCCTTTGCCGTCGCCGCCCAAAATCACAACCAGTTTTCGCTCTGCGCCCAGCCCGGTTAGCGCCGCAGCTGTTGCACCTACATTCGTCCCTTTGCTGTCATCAAAATACTCAACATCCCTAATGATCGCCACCGATTCCACACGATGCGGTTCGCCCAGATATTCGCGCAAACCATAGAGCATGGCATTCAACGGGCAACCCGCAGCGCTGGCCAACGCCAAAGCCGCCAGCGCATTCATCGCGTTATGGCGGCCACGAATACGCAGCGCATCGGCAGGCATGAGGCGCTGTAGATGAATTTCTATTTCATCGCCTTTGCGCCGCTTTTGCGTTTCATCTGCCTCCAGAGCGCGCACCAGCCAAGTCATACCACTCACGGATTCAAGGCCATAGTCGCCGGGGCGTTGCGGCAAGTCAGGCCCAAATGTGAGATCGCTGCGCTGCGATTTGCCTTTGATTAGCGCGGGGCGCATGGCCAAGACCGCAACATCGTCTCGGTTAAGCAGCATGGCAGGTGCATCCGCGCTGTGCGCACCAAACACACGTGCTTTGGCAGCAGCATAGGAGGCCATATCACCATGCCAATCCAAATGATCTTGCGTGAGATTGAGCACAGTGCCCATCGTGGGCATGAAGCCCTGCACACCCTCGAGCTGGAAGCTAGACAACTCCAACACCCAAACTTGCGGCAGCGTTTGCGCATCCATATGGGTTTGCAAAGTGTCTAGTAAGGTCGGGCCAATGTTGCCTGCAACAGCGACCGATTTTCCTGCGCGCTCGACCAGTTGTCCGGTAAGTGAAGTCACTGTGGTCTTGCCATTCGTGCCTGTAATCGCAAGAATCTTCGGCGCGTAAGATTCAGTGGTTTTGAGCTGTTCAAGTGCTATAGAGAATAGATCTAACTCGCCCCACACCGTTAATCCTGCTGCGCGGGCTGCTTCCAAAACAGGAGCAATGTCCGCCGGAGACAAGCCTGGGCTTCGGCAAACAGCACGAATCCCTGTGCTCTGAACGAGGTCCGCACCCAACTGGTCAACCCGCCTGAAAGCCACACCTGGCCATTCAGCTTGCAAACTTTGCAAACCCGGTGGCTCAGCACGTGTGTCTACAACGGTCACGCGCGCCTGCAGCCTTGCACACCAACGCGCCATGGCCAAGCCCGAAGCGCCTAGGCCGAGCACCAACACAGGGGTATCTTGCAAACTCTGCACACGTATTCCTAACGCAACTTCAGTGTGGATAAGCCCACGAGGCAGAGCAACATGGTGATGATCCAAAAGCGAACCACCACTTGCGTCTCTTTCCAACCCGATTTTTCAAAGTGATGATGTAAAGGCGCCATCTTCAAAATGCGCCGACCTTCACCGTATTTTTTCTTCGTGTATTTGAAGTACATCACTTGTAGCATCACCGACAACGCCTCCACCACGAAAATGCCACCCATGATCGCCAGCACGATTTCTTGTCGCACGATCACCGCAATCGTGCCCAATGCACCGCCCAGCGCAAGCGCGCCCACATCGCCCATAAATACTTGCGCGGGATGCGTGTTGAACCATAAAAATGCCAAGCCTGCACCAGCCATAGCTGCGCAGAAAATCAAGAGCTCCCCCGAGCCAGGAATATGCGGAAAAAACAGGTATTTGGAATACACCGCGCTACCCGTCACATAGGCAAACACGCCCAGCGCTGAGCCCACCATCACCACTGGCATGATCGCCAAACCATCAAGCCCGTCGGTGAGATTCACCGCATTGCTCGAACCCACGATCACCAGATACGTCATGATGACAAAACCAAACACACCCAGCGGATAACTGATCTCTTTGAAAAAGGGCACTTGCAGGCCCGCCTTGGGCGGTAAGTTCACATCAAAACCCGATTGCACCCAAGAGATGAACAATTGCACCACACGCAGATTGCTGCTCTCGGAAATGCTGAACACCAGATACAGCGCAGCTAGCAAGCCAACCACCGATTGCCAAAAATATTTCTCGCGGCTGCGCATACCTTCTGGATCTTTGTTGACCACCTTGCGCCAATCGTCCACCCAACCAATCGCGCCAAAGCCTAGCGTGACGATCATCACGATCCATACAAAGCGGTTCGTCCAGTCAAACCACAACAAGGTAGAGATTGCAATCGAAATCAAAATCAACACACCACCCATCGTGGGCGTGCCGCTCTTTGCTAGGTGGCTTTCCATCGCATAGCCGCGAATCGGTTGGCCAATCTTGAGGGAGGTGAGGTAGCGAATCACCCACGGCCCGGCAAACAAGCCAATAAGCAACGCCGTCATCGCCGCCATCACAGCGCGAAAGGTCAGGTATTGGAAGACCCGGAAAAAACCAAATTCCGGAGACAGGCCTTGCAGCCATCCGGCCAGACTAAGCAACATAGGCCGTCTCCTTGTTGTACTTAAGCAGCATGTGCCGCCTCCTTATCGTTGATTGTGTTGCGTTCGGGCATGGATGCCGCCGCCTCAATCGCCTGCACCACGCGCTCCATCTTCATAAAGCGCGAGCCTTTAACGAGCACGCTGCGGTAGTGCGGCAAATCCGCCAGTACCGCATTGCTCAGAGATTCCATACCGCCAAAATGCCGTGCGCCTGGAAACACCGCTGCGCCATATCGCATCAGCTCACCCATGCAAAGCAAAGTTTCAATGCCGCGCTCTGCTGCGTATTCACCAATCTCAGCATGAAACTCCGGCCCTTGATCGCCCACTTCACCCATATCACCGAGCACCAGCAGATGCGGAGCAGGCAATTCCGACAAAATTTCAATCGCTGCGCGAACCGAATCGGGATTGGCGTTGTAAGTGTCGTCAATCAGATTGAGCGTCCTGCTCTTGAGCATGATTTGCGCGGCGCGCGATCGGCCTTTGACCGCTTCAAAATCCTCCAGACCTTGAACAATTGCCGCCAGCGGCACACCCGCCCCAAGCGCTGCTGCCGTGGCTGCGAGTGCATTCTTCACGTTATGCCGCCCTGCAATACGCAGATGGCAACTGGCCGAGCCCAGCGGCGTGGCCAAGCGCACACTCCAGTACGCTTGCATCCACTCGGCTTGCCCCGTCACATCCGCAGGAATCACACCTGATGAAAAGCAAATCTGCTCACGCACGCCTGCCAAGCCGCGCCAAAGCGCGGTGTAGGCATCGTCAGACGGAAAGACCGCCACACCGCTTTGACTCAAGGCACTGATCACGCTACCGTTCTCTTTAGCCACAGCCTCCACCGTGTGCATGAATTCTTGGTGTTCGCGTTGTGCGTTGTTCACAACTGCGACCGTGGGCTGCGTCAATTGCGAGAGATAAGCAATCTCACCCGCATGGTTCATACCCAGTTCAACAACTGCAATTTGGTGGTGCGCGCGCAAGCGTAGCAGGGTGAGTGGCACACCGATATCGTTGTTTAAATTGCCTTGTGTGGCCAAGGCATGCTCTTGCGCCAGTGCCTTCAGAATACTGGCGATCATTTGCGTGACCGTGGTTTTGCCGTTGCTGCCCGTCACTGCAATCAAAGGCAAATCAAACTGCGCACGCCAAGCGGCAGCTAACTCGCCGAGCGCTCGCTTGGCATCGGCGACGATCAAGCCCGGTATGCCCGCCTCTTCCAAACCACGCTCGGCCAGCGCTGCAACCGCGCCCGCTTGCATGGCTTGCACCAAAAAATCGTGCGCATCAAACTGCTCACCCTTAAGCGCGACAAACAAGTCGCCACTGGCAAGCGTTCGTGTATCCGTATGCACACGCTGGATCAGGGTTGAGTCGTCGCCCACCAATTGGCATGCGATCTGGCGACTGGCCAGTAAATCAGCGGCCTTCTTTAGGCTCATCATCGGAGCATTCATTGCGTGACCCCCTGTTGGTTTGATTTCATGCGCTGCATCAGTGCGCTCATGGCTTGTTCGCGGTCTGAAAACGGGTGCTTGATGCCTGCGATTTCTTGGTAATCCTCGTGACCTTTGCCAGCGACGAGAATCACATCTTCCGCTTGCGCCTGCTCTGCCGCCAGACGCAACGCAGCTTTGCGGTCCAGCACCAGATGCAGCTTGTGATTTGCGCTACGCGAGCGCGTGAAGCCTGCCATCACTTGGCTTGCAATATCTTCTGGGGATTCATCACGCGGGTTGTCACTGGTCACCACGATCTCATCTGCGCCATGCTCAGCAGCCTGCGCCATGAATGGGCGCTTGGATGCATCGCGATTGCCGCCACAGCCAAACACACACCACAGCTTGCCGCCGCGTGCTCGTGCTGTCGCGCGCAACGCGTCCAAAGCTTTCGCTAAGGCATCTGGCGTATGCGCATAATCCACCACCATCAACGGCTGCCCGGGCTCACTCACCAACTCCATGCGCCCCGGCACAGCGGTGCATCGCGCCACGGCCTCACAAGCCGCCTTCAAGCTCACACCCAAAGCACGCAAAGCGCCGATCACGCCCAGCATATTGGCCGCGTTGTAATCGCCCACCACCGGGCAACTCACGCGCTCGCTTTGCTCGCCTTCATTCACCGCAAACGCCATACCACTGGCTTGATGCTCGGGCGCACTGCCCCAGAGCGTCGCATCCGTGCGCAGCTGCGATGTGCCGATGATCTGCAAACCGCGCTCGCGAGCATATGCCACGAGCTCATCGCTCTTAGCATCATCTAAGTTGATCACAGCAGCTTTCAATCCTGGTATATCAAACAGGCTGCGCTTGGCCAGCCAATAGGCTTGCATGGTGCCGTGGTAATCCAAATGGTCTTGCGTGAAATTGGTAAACACAGCCACACGAACTTGCGTGCCTGCCATGCGATGCTCCGCCAATCCGATGCTCGAAGCCTCCATGGCGCATGCCGTCGCGCCAGCGTCTCGCAGACGTGCCAGTTCAGCTTGCAGCATCACCGGATCGGGTGTTGTCAGCCCCGTAGAGACCATCTGGCCCGGCGTTCCTAAGCCAAATGTACCTATTAGCCCACATGAATACTGCGTAGTATGCTCACTTTTTCGTAGCAAATTAAGTGATTGTGCTATCCACCAAGCGGTCGATGTTTTACCATTCGTCCCCGTCATAGCGATCACATCCAGCGCTTGGCTGGGTTGCTCATAGTAGGCTGCAGCTATTGGACCGCTGGCCGCTTTGAGCCCTTCTAACTGTGCGATCCGCGCATCATCAAAACCGTATGTGGCTACGCCTTCTGCCTCAACCAAACAAGCCGATGCACCGGCTTGCAATGCAGCCGCCGCATACTTGCGCCCATCGTTGGCTGCACCCGGCCAAGCGATGAAAGCATCGCCCGCTTGCAGGCGGCGGTTGTCGGTGCGTAGCGCACCACGGCCCACGCGTTCTTGCAGCCATTGCGCGGCGTGTTCCACAGAATTGAGGCGCAGCATCAGAACGACTCCTCTTCCGCCTGAATCACGATCTGCGGCTTGATGGCCATGTCTGGCTGCACGCCCAGCATGCGAAGTGTCTGGGCCACGGTTTCAGAAAACACCGGTGCTGCCACATCGCCGCCATAAAACTTGCCATTGCTCGGCTCATCAATCATCACCGCCACTACCACACGCGGATTGTCAATCGGCGCAAGGCCCACAAACCAAGCGCGGTATTTTTTATCAGCGTAGCCCTTGCCTTCTTGCTTACGCGCCGTACCGGTCTTGCCGCCCACGGAATATCCAATCGTCTGCGCTTGAGGCGCGGTGCCGCCTTGCGCGGTGGCCATTTGCAGCATTTTTCGCACCGCTTGCGCATTGGCGGTGCTCATGATTCGCACGCCGTTGATCTGGTGATCGGCCTTGGTCAAAGTGACGGGAATCAGCTCACCATCGCGCGCAAACACACTGTACGAACGCGCCAATTGAAACAACGAAGCCGACAAACCATAGCCATAGCTCATCGTGGCCTGCTCAATTGGCCGCCAAGTTTTGTAAGCACGCAGCTTGCCGCTCACCACACCCGGAAAGGGCAACTGCGGCTTTTGGCCAAAGCCTGCTGCTGAATAAAACTCCCACATCTCCTTAGGCTCAGCCTTCATCGCCAGCTTTACCGTGCCCACGTTGCTCGACTTCTGAATGATTTCATTGACTGTGAGCACGCCATGCGGATGCGCATCGGTAATCGTGGCCCCCGCAATGGTGATTCGGCCAGGCGCAGTTTCGATCCGGGTTTCGGGTGTGACCCATCTTTTCTCTAGCGCCATCGCTGCAATGAAGGGCTTCATGGTGGAGCCAGGCTCAAAGGTGTCGGTGACTGCGCGATTGCGCATTTGTGCGGGTGTGAGATTACTGCGTTTGCCGGGCACATAGCTAGGGTAATTTGCCAGCGCGAGCACCTCGCCCGTTTGCACATCCAGCACCACCACGCTGCCCGCCTTGGCTTTGTGCTGCGTCACAGCATCGCGCAGTTTTTGATAGGCAAAAAATTGCACCTTGCTATCAACCGAGAGCTGAATGTCTTTGCCATCGGTGGGCGAGACAGTCTCGCCAATATCTTCCACCACACGACCCAAGCGATCTTTGATCACGCGGCGTGTGCCGCCTTTGCCGGCCAAATCGTTGTTAAAGGCCAGCTCCACGCCTTCTTGGCCTTTGTCATCGGTATTCGTGAAGCCCACCACATGCGCAGCCGCTTCGCCCTCTGGATACTGGCGGCGGTATTCCTTGCGGGTGTAAATACCTTTGATACCCAAGGCGGCAATCTGCTGTGCCACCGTCTCATCAATCTGGCGCTTGAGCCAGACAAAGCTCTTGTCCTCTTCCAACTTGGCTTTGAGCTCGGGCTGCGGCATCTCCAGCAACTTCGCCAATTGCGCAATCTTGACTTTGTCTTGCTCCACGTCTTCTGGAATCGCCCACACGCTGGGTGAAGGCACGCTGGAAGCCAAAATCAAACCATTGCGATCCAGAATGCGCCCGCGATTCGCAGGCAGCTCCAGCGTGCGCGAGAAACGCACCTCGCCTTGTCGAATGTAAAAATCATTGTTGATCACTTGCACATAAGCCGCGCGGCCTGCCAGCCCCACAAAAGCCAAGGCAATGACTGCAACAATCAGTTTGCTGCGCCAGACTGGTGTTTTACTCGCCAGTAAAGGACTGGCGCTGCCTGAATAGGCTACGCTTTTGGTGTTCAAAAGATCGGCGCGCCAGCTCATGGCTTGGCTCCTGTCGTCACATCTTCTTTAGGCAGCTTCACATACTGCGTCACAGCGGGAGTGGCGGTGCGCATTTGCAATTGGTCTTTGGCGATTTTCTCAATGCGCAGCGGCGTAGCCTGGGAGCGTTTGTCCACTTCCAAACGCTCACGTTCAATTTCTAGCTTGCGAGACAGGTTTTGCGCCTTTTCCACTTCCACAAACAAGCGGCGCGATTGGTATTGCAACTGCACGAGATACATCGCACTCGCCACCACAGCCGCAAGCAAGACGAGATTGAGCCGAATCACAGCGTGCCTTCCGTGCGCTGCGCCACGCGCATCACGGCGCTACGCGAACGCGGGTTCGCCGACACCTCTTCTTCAGAAGGTTTGGTGCGCTCAATAGCTATTAATTTCATAGCGTTTAGCGCAGTGTTCTTATGGGCTAGCATCCAAGTGGGATCATTTCTGTCGACCACTTCACGTGAGTGCAGCGCAATGAATTGCTTGACGATGCGATCTTCTAAACTGTGAAAAGAAATCACCACGAGCCGCCCTCCGGGCGCGAGAACGCGCAGGCACTCGTTGAGCGCGGTTTGCAAATCATCCAACTCACGGTTGATGAAAATGCGCAGCGCTTGGAAACTGCGCGTGGCTGGATGTTGGCCACCTTCGCGCGTGCGCACCACACCGGCGATGAGCTCGGCCAGTTGCAAGGTGCGCTGCGGCGCTTGACCCGCCGCGACCTGTGCCACAACAGCCTTGGCAATTTGGCGAGCAAAGCGTTCTTCACCATAGCCTTTGATCACTTCTTCGATTTCTTTTTCCGAGGCGATTTCTAGCCACTGAGCCACCGTCTGGCCACGGGTGCTGTCCATGCGCATATCGAGCGGGCCGTCGCGCATGAAGGAAAAGCCCCTTGAAGCATCGTCGATCTGAGGACTGCTGATGCCCAAGTCCATCAAGATGCCTTGTGCACTGCCACTGGGTAAATCTGCCAAACCGACAAAGCTCTCGTGGCGAACCGTCAAGCGAGCGTCTGCACCTTGGATGTCCAGCGCTGCGGCAATCGCCTGCGGGTCTTTGTCGAATGCCGTGACTCTGCCTTGCGCATTGAGTTTCGAGAGGAGCAAGCGCGTGTGGCCACCGCGCCCGAAAGTGGCATCGATGTAGTGACCGTCTGCTGTGCTGAGGAGGGAATCGACAGCTTCTCGGAGCAGGACGGTGGTGTGTTGCCATGTGTCCACCTGCTGCCCCGTCAAAATACAAAGTCTTTAAAGGCTTCGGCACCTTGGCTGGAGCCAGCACGCGCCAGATCCAGCGCCTCTTTCGCGCTATGCCGAGACGGTTCCCACAGCTCGAAGAAATCTACCATGCCCAAGAGGCGCACTTCGCTGCCAATGTCTGCCGCTTCGCGCAACTCTGGCGCAATCAACACACGGCCCGTGCCATCCATCTCCACGGGCTGCGCATGGCCGATATACAGGCGCTTCATCCATTGCTGATTCATTGGCACGCGCAGCAATTTCGCGTTGAATTGCTCCCACGCGCCCTGGGGAAACATCATCAAGCCCCCTTCGTGATTGCGCGTGATCACCAGCTGGCCTGCGCAGGCCGCTTGCAGGGCTTCGCGATGCCGCGTGGGCACAGCCATGCGCCCTTTGGCATCCAAACTCAGAGAAGAAGCACCGGTGAACATGGGCAGACGAAGTTGATGTGAAAAACGGTGATGAATCGGCGATTTGCCCTATGCAAATCGCTTATTTACCACTTTTATGCACTTTTCAACACTGTATCAGCATTCACCAAAATTCCCAAGCCGCGAATGTAAAAAAAACTCAATGAAATCAAGCGCTTACGACACTCATGCGAGATGAAATTTTAATCAGTATTTCAAGAAAAAACTGATTGTTTTCAACTGTTTAGAAGCGATATGCAATGTAGAAATCTGCGCTTGACAGGTGTATCCGCAGCATCTCGGCGGCATGTGCGGCAGATTCTTCAGGCCTGAAACCCGCGCTCCAGCGTCGCAATAACTTCCCGCGCAAACTGCGCGTAGCTGATTTGCCCTCCCGGGCGCAGCCAAGTGAACGTCCAGTTGATCATGCCCATCAGCATCATGGTCAATGCCGTCTGATTTTGATCATTGAGCCGCTCTGGATACGCACGGCGCAAAAAGCGCGTGAAGGCGCTCACGATATCGCGCTGGCGCTGCAAGATCAGTTCGCGCTGTGAAGGCTTGCTGGCTTGAGGCGCGTCCAAAGCTGTGTCGCTCAAAAACTTGGTGTCGCTCAGCAAGGCCACATGCGTGGTCGCCGAGGTTTCGTATTCGATCAAAAAGGCTTCGATCAGCGCATGCAAAGCGGCTTTGTCATCGAGTTTCTTTCGCTGCGCCAACGCTTCGGATTCGCCAATCAGCGCCAACAAACGCTGCGTATAGCGATCCAGCAGATCAAACAAAAGTGCATCTTTGCTCTCGTAATAATGATAAATCCGCGCCTTACTCGTGCCCAGTCGAGCCGCCACTTCCTGCATGCTCGCAGCAGGGTAGCTCAACTGTGCAAAGCAGCTCGCAGCCGCGTCCAGAATTTCGTCGCGCTTCAAATGGTGATCGGCTGATTTGGGGCGTGCCATAGATTCGGCTTTCAGACAGGTGAGATGCTCTCAGGCGCATCGTAAAACGCAAACGGATTGAGAAACTGCCGTTGCCAAAAATAATGCCGATCTACTTCGCTTAAGCTGGCCTCATTGCAAATGGCTTCCCACTCGCTTTGGATCACCCGCACTTGATGCATCACCAGTTGCACGGCTTCTTCTTTACGCATTAAAAAGGTCGGCGCAGCGATGAGGCAAGTGGCAATTTGACTGCGTCGATCTCTGCCTTGAATCAGCATCGCCTGCGAAGCCTCTTGCCCAGCACGCGCTTGCGGGCAGATGTCATAGGCGGGCGTAAGACGCAGTTGCTGGCCATCCCAAAAAGCCGCGTGGTTGCGGGCATGGTCATCGGTGTTGCCGCAGAGGATGTTGAAAACGATGCGGCCAAAGAGTTCTTTCAGCGTGGCTTTCGGATCGGAGAAACGATGGCGAATGACTTCTGCCAGCGTTTCATAGCTCGCGTAAGCCGCCATCATTTCATCAAGCGAGAGCAGCGTGAGCGCAGAGACCATCGGGCGGCGCTGCCAATGCGTGTCGCTAGGGATACGATCAAAGCGTTCCACCAGCAACACATCTTTACCCAAAGCCGATGCAAGGCGCACGGGCGCAACATTCAGCCCCACTTTCGCTGCCAAACGCATGGCCATGAATTCGGCTTTGACGATGTTGTACAGATCACTGCTGGTAGAAAACTTAGCGATATATTTTTGACCGCCATCTTCTATCAACACTTTCGGGCGTGCGCCACCCAGCGAAGTGCCGTGTTGCAGCACGCGCTCAAGTTCAGAAGAAAGCGACATGCCGAGTTCGATCTTTTCCGCCGCGTTCATCAACTCTTCCAACGAAGCCACCGCACCTTCGCGTGGTGTGTAGTGCGTGGGCGAGATTTGGAAATCTAGGGCACCGATGCGGTCCGAGCCTGATTCGAGCAAATAGGTCAATTCATCCAAATCCGAGCTGGCAGCTGCTGCGCCTTTGAAGCCCAGCTTGCGGTTGATGATGACACGCCGCCCCCAGGCATCGGGTGATGCATCGCGGATGCAGCTGGGCATGTTCATACCCGATTGCAATGGGATCACGCCCGATTGCAGCGGCAGCTCAGGTGCGTAAATGGCTATCGCCTCAGACCTTGCCAAATAGCTTCGCCCGTAATTGAAGACGATCTGACTGCCTTGGCGCGAGAGCAAGCCAGCCACCACAGGCTCCTCTGCGCGGGCAAGCCATATCCAAACGTAGGCTTCTTGCGGCGGTCTTTGAGGAGCGGCTTCAGAAATCATCTTTCGCTGCTTTCTTCGATGGACGAACAGCTTGCGGCAGCAAGGCCAGCTTGTCTCGTTGACGCTCCACTTGCGCAGCCAACGAACGTGCGTCAGCTTCAAACAAAGCCACGCCGCACAGCGCCGCCGTCTCAAAAACCGCGCCAATCGAACAACCCGCATCACCGCGCTCGATGCGCTGAAGCAAGGCGCGCGAGATGCCAGCTCGCGCAGCCAAATCAGTCGTCGTCATCGCTTTTGCCAAGCGCCCGGCGCGAATCATCTGGGCGAGAAGCTGCAAAGCATCTCGGCTGTATTGCGATACAGGACGGGCGATGGGCTTAGACATTTTGACTCATTAATAGATCATAAATAATTTAAAGATTTATTAATGAGTCATTATAAAGAGAAAATGCGCAAATATCAAGATCAGCGCCACGCCCTACCAGTAGGCTTCTTCAATACGGATTTGGATAGCCCAGCGCCCCGAGCAACAACACTTCCAGCGCTTCCATTTCCAATGCATCGCGCTGATTTGTTTCATGATCGTAGCCTTGCGCATGCAAGACGCCATGAATGATGAGGTGCGCCCAATGCGCTTCCAAAGCTTTGCTCTGCGCAGCAGCTTCAGAGGCAATCACAGGCGCACAAAGTACGATGTCGGCGGCTAGGAAAGGCGCGCGTTGGTAGTCAAACGTGAGCACATTGGTCGCGTAATCTTTGGCTTTCCCACGATAACTGCGATTAAGCTCACGACCCTCTTCGCTCCCGACGATGCGCAGTGTGATTTGATCAGCAGGGTGCGGCTGACGCAGCGCATGCATAGCCCAGCGCTGCACGCGGGCGCGGCTGAGCAGGCGTTTGAGCTTGGCGATCTCAGCAGCAACGCCGAGGGAGTCAGAGAACTGCAATTCGATCATTTTTATACCAAAATCGGCCTCTTGCCGTTATATTATCTAGATAGTTTGCTATACTTTTTATAGTATTCTATTCAGCGCTTGGGTTTTTGAGCATCATACGCATCCACAATCCGCGCCACCAGCGGATGCCGCACCACGTCCAAACTGGTGAAGCGACACACTGCAATGCCTTGAATACCTTTGAGCACGCGCTCCGCATCCACCAAACCGCTGAGCTGGCCATGGGGCAAGTCAATCTGGCTCACATCGCCTGTGACAACCGCTTTAGAGCTAAAGCCAATGCGCGTGAGAAACATTTTCATTTGCTCTGGCGTGGTGTTTTGCGCTTCATCTAGTATCACAAAACTGTGGTTCAGCGTGCGTCCGCGCATGAAAGCCAGCGGCGCAATTTCTAGCTGCTGGCGCTCAAAGGCTTTTTGCACTTTCTCGTAACCCATCAGGTCGTAAAGTGCGTCATACAAAGGCCGCAAATACGGGTCAATCTTTTGCGCCAAATCGCCCGGCAAATAGCCCAGCTTCTCGCCCGCTTCCACTGCTGGCCGCGTGAGCACAATGCGCTGCACCGCGCTCCTCTCCAGTGCATCCACCGCGCAAGCCACGGCGAGATATGTCTTTCCCGTGCCAGCAGGGCCGATGCCAAAGCTGATGTCGTGCGCGGCAATCTGCGCCAGATACTGTGCTTGATTGGGCGAGCGGGCACGTAAATCCGCGCGGCGGGTATTGAGCACCATGCTCTCGCCATCCAGCGCGGGCTCTTTGCCCGAGACCATCAACTGCCAAACTTCGGGGGAGATCGGTTTGCTGGCGATTTCATAGGCTGCTTGTAGCAGTTCAACCGTCCGCTCAGCATCTTTCTTCGCGCCATTGACGCGAAAATCTTCATGTTTGTGCGCAATATTCACATTGAGCGACTCTTCCAAGCGACGCAGGTGCTCGTCGTTGGGCCCGCAAAGGTAGCCCAAGCGCTTGTTGTTGATGGGGGTGAAGGAATGTCTGAGAATCACCGTATCATTGTACTGTTTAGAAATACACTGCTTGATCTGACTTGAACTTCAGGAGACCCGCTACATGATTGGCCGCATCGCAGGCAACCTGCTAGAGAAAAATCCCCCGCAAATTTTGGTGGACTGCGGCGGCGTAGGCTACGTGCTCGACGTGCCCATGAGCACGTTTTACAACCTGCCCGGCCTCGGCGAGAAAGTCGCCCTGCTCACGCATTTCGTGGTGCGCGAAGACGCGCAAATCCTTTTCGGTTTTGCCACCGCGCAAGAGCGCGAAACCTTCCGCCAACTCATCAAAATCTCCGGCGTCGGCCCGCGCACGGCGCTCTCCATCCTGAGCGGCATGAGCGTCGCCGATCTCGCCCAAGCCATCACCCTACAAGACGCAGGCCGCCTCACCAAAGTACCCGGCATCGGTAAAAAAACTGCCGAGCGATTGCTGCTTGAGCTCAAAGGCAAGCTCGGCGCAGACATTGGCGCAGGCGCTACCGTACAAAACGACGCACAGCTTGATATTTTGCAGGCCCTCGTGGCGCTAGGCTATAGCGACAAAGAAGCCACGCTGGCGCTGAAGGCACTGCCTAAGGATGTGGGTGTGAGTGAGGGCATCAAGCTTGCTTTGAAGGCGTTGACAAAGTAGGATGATGGCCATGCTGCGCACTGCTCTGCTCCTCACTTTTTCGCTCTGGCTAGCTGCATGCAGCAGCCTGCCAGAATCGTTTTCTCAACTCAACTGGCAAGACCTGCGAGGCGACCGTGCCCAACAAGTCATGCAACGCGATCTGGCTTGGTGCTTATATGCCATCGAGACGCGTCGCTCTTTAGCTGAGCAATGCATGAACGAGCGTGGTTGGACGTTGAACAAATAAACTATTAAATTCACTATTCAATGAGGGCTTACTGATGATGAATTCAGGCTTGCTTCGGCGCTACTTTTTGATTGTAGGCACTTGCTTGGTCTTTTTATCCGGTTGTGCGACTTCGCCTTATCAGCAAGAAGCAAAGCAAAAAAGCGATGTACTCCTAGACGAACAACTTCGGCAAGCCACAGCTGCCATCTCGGCTGATTCGAAGGGTCGAATTTTGTATGCTGGCTTTGGCATGCATTCGCAGTCTAAAGTGTTTAGAAGCGATGTCATGAGCGTCGAACAAAAGCTCAAAGGAATTGATCCCAATCTCGTCTCAATACGACTGAACAATCCAGCTTTGGGTGACCCCAGCGATTGGCCCTACGCCACTCAAGAAAACATTGAACGTGTCTTGGCGCAGTTAGGAGCCATGGCCAGGCCGCAAGACAAAGTCGTTGTGTTGTTCAGCACTCACGGCAACAAACAAATCTTGGGCATCAATGCATCTGCACAAGACTTCAAAAGCCTCAGCCCGTCCTGGATCAATCGAGCCAGTTCAGGGCTGCGCGGCAAGTCAACCGTATTCCTTATGTCTGCTTGCTACAGCGGCTCTTTCTTGCCTGAAATAGCAGGCCCGTCACGCATTGTGTTGACAGCAGCTGCCGCAGACAGGAGCTCTTTCGGCTGCAATTTCTACAGCACCAAGACGTTCTTCGTCGAAGCATTGACCGCTGCACCAGATTACACAAGCATCAGTTTGAACCAGCTTTTTGAACAAGCCAAGCAAAGCATAGCCACCAAGGAGTCTGCACAAAAGCTCACACCATCGCTGCCGCAAAAATCAGTTGGCGGTGCTGCCCAATCTTGGTTTGACCAACCGATGGGGCAGTGGCTGAAATAGCTTGCCATGTCATCTTGCGATTGCATTGAAAAAATCTAAGTTCGTTGCCGCACGAAGTATCATATGTATATCCAAGCGGATATACTTACGTCATGAACACCATCTCCATCACCCCTTGGGGCAACAGCCACGGCATCCGCCTCAGCCGCCAGCTCATGCAAGCCATGGGCGTGTCGCCCGATACACCACTCCAGGTGAACGTATTGAGCAAAGGCCGCCTTGAATTGGTGGCCAAACCAGCTCGCCCAACGCTTGCGCAAAAGCTCAAAGCTTACGATCCAGCACTACACGGCGGCGAATTGATGGTTGACATGTCTGTTGGTGCAGAATTTGGCTCACGCTCATGAGCGCAGCATCTAAAGCAGCACCGCTGAAAGATTGGGTACCCGACCGCAAAGACATCATTTGGATCAACTTCAACCCGCAAGCTGGCAAAGAAATGAAAGAGCTGCACCCAATGCTGGTGCTCTCGCCCAAAATCTACAACGCTAAAACCAACATGGTGATCGGCTTGCCCATGTCCAGTGCCGAATTCAACGCCACCAATCCGTTCGCCATCGACAACAGCAAAGCTGCTGGCGAGCCCAGCTACATCATTTGTAATCAACCCAAGAGCTTCGATTGGCTACATCGCGGCGCACGGCCACACCCGTGGGGTAAGGCACGAGAGAGTGTTTTCAAACAAACCTGTGCTGAGTTAAATGACATTGTTGGGCTCTCAATGGCTTGAGTAAGCAATCATTACTCAAATCATCACAAATAAAAGGATTTTATATGGCAGTCTTAGAAGGCATTCGCATCCAAAACTACCGCACTCTTAAAGATGTCACCATTGGAAAGACCTTTGAAAAGCAAGAGGCCGAAAGTCTGCCTCGCTTAATGGCAGTCATTGGTGCAAACGGTGCGGGTAAATCAACCTTGCTTGACGCATTGGGCTATCTTGGTGATTGCCTTAGTGAAGGTGTTGAAGCTGCATCAGATCGCCCTCATCGTGGTGGCTTTGAACGCTTAAGGACAGCGGGCATTTCAGAGCCAATTAAATTTGAGGTGCGCTATCGCCATAGCAAAACCGACAGACCCATAAGTTATAGCCTTCACATTAACTTAGATAAACGTGGTCGCACTTGCGTAATATACGAGCGCCTCAGACAGCGCAGAAAAGGCAATTCAAATGGTCAGCCTTACAGCTTCCTAGAACTCACTGATGGTGAGGGCTATGTTTGGTCTGGCAATGAAACCGACATTGCCGAAGGCGCTGAAAGTACAGAGATAAAAATGAGCGACAGACAAGTCTTAGGGATTTCCTCTTTAGGGACTCTCAAAGATCATCCCCGTATCAGCATGTTTCGTGCTTTTCTCGGTGGCTGGTATCTCTCTTACTTCGTACCGGAACTCGCTCGAAGCCGCCCGATGGCCGGTGCTGATGCACACTTGAATCGCAGAGGAGACAATCTTGCCAAGTACCTCCAATACATTGAAAGAGAAAAACCACAAGGTTTTAAAGCTGCTTTGGACTTGATTGCCACCAAGTTACCGGGTATTGAATCCATCAAGTCTGAGCGTACTCAAGATGGGCATCTTTTGCTTGCTTTTAGTGCACAAGGCTACAGCAAACCCTTTTACCAACAAGACATGTCAGACGGTTCGCTCAAGCTTCTGGCTTATCTACTACTTATGGAAGATCCCGAACCTGCTCCGTTGATTGGCTTAGAAGAACCGGAAAATGGTTTACATCATCAATTGCTAGCAGTTCTAGCCCAAGAGCTGCAGTCATTCGCCATGAAAGCCCGAGGGCCACAAGTTTTAGTCACAACGCATTCGCCAAATTTCGTCGATGCTTTGACTCCGTCTGAAGTCTGGATACTTCAAAAGGGAAGTGACGGCTATTCAACGATGACGCGTGCTTCTGATATTCCCGGTGTTCAAGCCTTATACGATGAGGGTATTCCAACCGGAAGCCTTTGGTATAGCGATCATTTTGGGATGGGTAATCCATGACACCTTATATAGAAGTGCTTCTGGAAGGTGCATCGGATAAGGCCGTCCTTCAAGAATTATTGGCGCGTCATTTCAAGCTAGAAGAGGCGGTGCATTTTCGACTCCATCCCCATAAAGGAAAAGGCAAGTTGCCTGAGAATCCCTTAGCCAAACCCGAAATACATCATCGAGGGCTACTAGACCAGCTACCTGCTAAGTTGCGCGGTTTTGGAAAGTCTCTATCTGCGACGGCGCTAGTACTAGTCGTCATTGATGTCGATAACGACACGCCAGCTCATTTATTGAGAGATCTAAGCGCGATGCTAGCGCGGTTGCCAAGCAGACCTGCCAAAGTCATGTTTAAGTTGGCTATTGAGGAGACTGAGAGCTGGTTCTTGGCTGATCTGTCAGCAGTAAAGTCTGCTTACCCTAGAGCCTCCATCCAACCACTTAGAGCCGTAACACCGGATTCCATCGTGGGTGCTTGGGAAAAATTGGCTGTATCACTTGGCTATGACATCAAGACAGTCACTGGCTCTGATAAATACGAATGGGCTCAAGCGATTGCACCGCACATGGATTTCTCAGCCAATGGATCGCCAAGTCTCAAAGATTTGATAGCAGGTGTAGATTCATATGTAGCTGAATTTACGTCATGACCATCCAAACCGACAACTTCGCCCCAGCTCCGCGCGTCATCTCCGCCTCTCCTGCCTCCCCGCAGGAAGAAGCCGTTGAACGCGCTCTGCGCCCCAAACTGCTAGACGATTACGTGGGTCAAGCCAAAATCCGCGAGCAGTTGGAGATTTTTATTGGCGCGGCAAAGAAGCGCGGCGAGGCGCTGGATCATGTGCTGCTGTTTGGCCCGCCCGGTTTGGGCAAGACGACGCTCTCGCACATCGTGGCGCATGAGCTGGGTGTGAATCTGCGGCAGACCTCCGGCCCGGTGCTGGAAAAGCCAAAAGACTTGGCCGCGCTGCTCACGAATCTGGAGAAAAACGATGTGCTGTTCATCGACGAGATTCATCGGCTCAGCCCCGTGGTGGAGGAAATTCTTTATCCCGCGATGGAAGATTACAAAATCGACATCATGATCGGCGAAGGCCCGGCGGCGCGATCCATCAAGCTGGATTTGCAGCCTTTCACGCTGGTCGGCGCCACCACACGCGCTGGCATGCTCACGAATCCTCTGCGCGACCGCTTTGGCATCGTGGCGCGGCTGGAGTTTTACACCACCGAAGAGCTGACCAAAATCGTCACCCGCAGCGCGAGCCTGCTCAATGCCCCGCTGCAAGGCGACGGCGGCCTAGAAATCGCCCGCCGCTCACGCGGCACACCGCGCATCGCCAACCGCCTGCTGCGCCGCGTGCGCGATTATGCGGATGTGAAAGGCGACGGCACGATCACACAGACAATAGCTTCCCGCGCCTTGGCCATGCTCGACGTCGATCCCCAAGGCTTTGACGTGATGGACCGCAAACTCCTAGAAGCCCTGATCCACCGCTTCGACGGCGGGCCGGTGGGCCTGGACAACATAGCCGCCAGCATCGGCGAAGAGCGCGACACGATTGAAGACGTGATCGAGCCCTACCTGATCCAACAAGGCTACCTCCAGCGCAGCCCACGCGGTCGCGTGGCCACACTCGCTGCGTATCGGCATTTGGGAGTTACGCCGCCTAAGTCAGCGAATGATTTGTTTGCCTCAACGTGAGCCGAGTGTTTATCAAAGGTGCGGGCATTAATAGCCCAACGTCTCCAGCCATTTCAGCACTTCCGGGATGGCCTGTGTCTGCGTACCCAAATGGTCAGCATCAATGGTGGCGAAATAGCTTTTCGGATGCGCTGGAGCCTGGCGAAAAATATAGTCTTCGCCTCGCGCGAACAAGCCATCCTGTGTGCCCATGACAATCAACAGAGGCACGGATATCTTGATAGCGCTTGCTGATAAGGGCATTGCGCCCATGCCAGCCGGATCAAAGTAGGAAAGATAGGCTCTGGCAGTTGTTGT
>JANMHJ010000044.1:0-10181 GCA_031375105.1 Variovorax sp. | reverse complement strand
GCCATCTATTTTTTGAACACGTTTCGCCAGCATACAACAATGGCTTACGTTTATCGTCGGCATTTTGCCCATGCTGCTGAATCCCGCAGTTTTCTTGGAAACCTCTTGTCCACTTTTGACAACTTTCGGCTACCCTTTGCGCAACTAAAGCGCAAAAATCCGAAACAAGCAACCCACTGACTTTCCAAACCCCAGCGGTGTCTTGTCACCCCCTTGTCCACTATTGGCAACCCGATGTATTTCGATCATCAGCAGCTTGCAAGTTGCTTTTGGCGTTCGTCGATTCTCTGTTGACCTGTTGTTGATCTTTGTTGACTTTCAGGCGATGCTAAAAGCAAACCCCTACACAGAGATAGGGGTTTGCATCAAAAGCCACCAAAACCCCTATAGGGCATTTGTAGCTATTGCGACTTCGAGCTCTCGCTTTCTTGAGCCTCTGCCCTTGCTGGTGAAAATCTGAGCTACCGTCCGCAGCTTACGCGGTTTCGCTTCGATCCCCTCAAGCCCAAGGCATGTTGCCCACATGAGCGGGGCAGCAGCAATGTGATCGCGAATGACTGACCATCCAGCACTCTTCATCACCGCATCGTCGGTGGCCCGCAAACGTGCCAAGACCGCTTTCTCCAGCGCTTTTTTCTCCTCGGTAGTCAATCGCCCCGCTTTCTGGTTTGGCAGGCCACGGGGCTTGCCTACGGTTTCGTAGAAGTTCGATTGACGGCCAAGCATCGTTTGTCTGTTGCCCATCAATGCATCGCCGACCATTCGGCCATCTTTGAGAGGTAGCACTAAGACATGACAGTGCGGTGCTGCTTCGTCAAGGTGAACATCGGCACTCAAAACATTTTGAGCACCAAATTCATCCGCCAACCACGAGGTGCAAGCGGTGAAGTAAGCCCGCAGATCAATCTTTGTTGAAGCGGGTAAGCTAAAGAGCACCTCAATCCCCTGCACAGCATTTTTGCGCAGCTTCTTGATACCCGCAGCCTCCCGCATCGCTTTGGATTTGGCGATAACAGCTTCGGGGCTAAGCTCCCCTATCAAGCAATAGTTGAGATGAGAGCGGCTAGGGTCAATATGCCCCGCCGCTCCCAACTCGCGCTGAATGGCTCGCTTGTTATGGCGAGCCGCAGCGCTTAGTTTTCCACTGCCCGATAGAGTTTTTAGCCTCAGATAGTGGGCGCTAGCCATGCTCTGCATCGCGCAACAACCTGCGCAGTTGTGCGATGAGTTCCTGCTTAGTGCTTTCTCCATCAGAAAACATCGCATTTTCCAAAGGCAAGCAAGCAGCAGCGCATTCAGCAAAAAGTGCGTAAATTGTTTGATCGCTGTCAGACATGACGCACCCCGCTTTCAAGGACGTAAACACCAATGCGGTGTAGTACGCCGCACTCCGTTTCAACCATTTGCCAATGCATCGAAATTTTGAAGCCTTGCTTTCGCAGTTGCAAAACTCGTGCGGGCATATGGTAAACATCAAGATAGCGCATACCTTCGAATGTGCTGATTGGCCAGCTTGCAAGCGCTTCCAGCAATCTTGCGCATTGCTGCCGCGCGCTAATGCCTTTAAAATCAACCCGAATCTTTTCAAGTGCGGCTTTCTTCTTAGGAGGGGTCGCAATTTTTTCGTTCATTTTGCATCTCCCTTCGTACCTTGCTGCTTCAGGTATGCAGAAATCGCATCTACGTCGAACAAAGTAGTTTTTGGTCCTGCTTTGATCGGCTGTGGAAATCCATCTTCGCGGCGCTGTGATGTCCAAAGCCACAAAGTTGATCGGGAGATTGCGAAGAATGCGCTGGTTTGCTTTGCGCGTAAAAGTTTCATGGTTTTCTTTCAAAAAAAAGCCCGCGCGGAACAAACCAGGCGGGCAGATAAACAAAGGATTGGAATGGGGATAGTTGTTACTACGTCATAACGCCCCCTTTCTCGCTGAGCAAGAGAGCGTTCGAGTGACACTGCTTTGACGCGCAAATTGCGCGGGCAAACTCAAAATTTAAGGCGAGTTTTGCCCCTTGTGATGCCAATAATCGATCACAGGTTGGTGGACAAAGTAAATGCAAATTGAGTTTTTTTTGAGCGTTGCGTAGTGCAAAAAGTAAAGCCCACCGTGCTCAAGAGCGGGCGGGCAAATTTTGGGTGCACTATCCCTGCCAAATTACTATGTTGGGGCTACGGGCTCAAGCCAACAGGGTATTGAACAGAGATTCCGTGCGCGACATCCTAAGCAGGATGTGCAATCACTAACTAAATTTCGGGCGCATTTTCCCCGTCAAATAGGGCTACTCAGGGCTACGGGCTTGCTGAGTCAGCATTCGACAGAGATTCGTGCGAGACACCTTTAGCAAGGTGTTCAATCACTAACTAATCTTGCACGCACCTTTCCCATCGAGATACGAGGACATCGGCGCTACGTGCTTCCGACCCAGGATTCAACAGAGATTCAGGGGCGAGGATTTCAGCAAATCCTGCTAAACAAGCTTTGTTTGTACATACTTGTCTTTCCTGCGTTTACTTTACATCAAAAACGATAGCATGGGGTAATTTTTTGATTCCACCTCGACAAGCGGTCTGCGAGTGCCATACCAACCCATTTTTTTGGTACTCGAAATCGAGTTGGCTCGGACATACCTACTGCAATGGACGAATCTATATTTATGCGGCAACCAGCTTGCGCTGCTTGGCTTTACCTGCCTTGTCTTGCGCGATAGCGATAGCCAGCCTCGAAGCGTTTGCAGCGCTCACGAGGAGTTCATCCGTCTTTTGCATCACTTTTGCATCAATCCGTTTGAAGTATTCCTCGTCGGTTTCGGTATCCTCAGCTACAACTTTGGTTTTGGCTGATGTCGTGCGGCGTGCAGCGTCTGCTAAGGAAATTTGTTTCATAAATGCCTTCGATTTTGCGTACAGTCAGCTGGTATCAACTGTCATAGTGATACCGACAGCCAATCACCAGCAGTTCATCATCGGTCGCGCGATAAACCAAGCGGTTAGCCTCATCAATCCTGCGAGACCAGTAGCCTGACAAATTACCAAGCAACCCCTCGGGTTTGCCAATGCCTTCAAATGGATCACGCGCAGCAGCTTCTATCAAGATGTTGATGCGTTTTAAGGTTTTGCGGTCTTGGCCTTGCCAGTAGGTGTATTGTTCCCATGCCTCGGGCACGAAGCTGATGCTGCGCATGTCAGGCGGCCACCAGCTTGCGGGGCTTGGCTTTGCCAGCTCTGTCTTGTGCAATGGCTTTGGCCAGCTTAGCGGCATTGGCGGGGCTGGCCATGAGGTGCAGGGTTTCCATCACGCTTTGGTAATGGTCTAGGCTCATCACCACCGCGTCTGAGCCATCGCGCCGGTTGATGATGGTGATGTCTTGATCATCAGCCACGCCATCCAATACGGCTTTGAGAGAATTTCTGGCTTCGGAATAACTGACGACACGCATGATTGCACCTTGGGTAACTTGTTCTTCCCATTGTACAAGTTAATCCATGATGGTGCAATGCTGTATTGCTTATGCAACGCTGCGCAGTTGAATCACGTCCGCGCCTTTGCGCAGCTTATCTAGGTAATCTGCCCAAGTCTGCATCGCTTGCCTGCGCTGTTGCATAAATTCTGCGCGGTCATAGGCCATGCCGAGTGGCCCGGATTTGCCGTGCGCTAGCTGGGCTTCGATCACGTCGGGCGATATGCCGGGCAATTGCTCTGCAATCAGCGTGCGTGCCATCGCACGGAAGCCGTGGGCGCTCATTTCCTCTTTGGGATAGCCTAACCTGCGCAAAGCCCCGTTAATGGTGTTGTCGCTCATGGGGCGCTCGCCTGTGCGCAGGCTGGGGAATAGAAAGCGCCCTGCGCCTGTGAGGGGCTGCAATTCTTGGAGTAATTCCAAAGCTTGCGGGGCAAGCGGCACAAGGTGCGGGCGGCCATTGATCTTGCCCGCTTTGTTGCGCTTCATTGAAGCAGCAGGGATCGTGATCATGGCCTTCTCAAAATCTATCCAACCCCATTCAAGCTGCCTGATATTGCCCGGGCGCTGAAACAGCAGCGCAGACAAAGCCAGCGCCACGCGGGTGATGGGATAGCCGGTGTAGCCGTCTATTGCTCTGAGCAATTCCCCTGCCTTGGCTGGCTCCAGAATCGCGGCCATGTGCTGCACAGAGACGGGTTTGAGCGCGCCATGCAGATCAGTGGCCGGATCACGATCACAGCGACTTGTCTGCACGCCGTAGCGGAACACTTGCCCTGAGATTTGCCGCAAGGTATGCGCAGTTTCAATAATGCCGCGCTTTTCCACCACGCGCAGCACATCAAGCAAGTCACGCGCTTTGATTTCAGCAATGGGGCGTTTGCCCAATGATGGAAAGATGTAGGTTTTGAGGATGGAAAGCCAGCGCTCTGCGTAGCGCGGACTCCATGAATCGGATTTGAGCTTATGAAACTCTAGCGCTACGGCTTCAAAGGTGTTCGCAGCGGCGAATTTTAAAGCGGTCTTTTCGTTGCGTTTGGCTTGGCTAGGGTCAATATCCTGCGCAAGCAATGCCTTTGCTGCATCGCGGGCTTTACGGGCTTGCGCAAGGCTCACAGCCGGATAAACGCCGATGGCCAGCGTGCGCTGCTTACCCAAAAAGCGATAAGCCATGCGCCAATACCTGCCCGATGCCGTGATGTGCAAATACAGCCCGCCACCATCTGAGTGCTTGTCACCCACTTTGCTGCCTGAGTGCTTGGTTTGCCTCACAAAAGTGTCTGCCAGTGCCATACCAACCCCTTTTTGTTGGTACTCAGAACCGATTAAGCCCCACATACCAACGGTAATGCCAACAAGTTGTTGGTATGACAGTGTACTGTGCTGGACTAATCTAGACAAGCCCCGAAGGTTTTTCAGAGGGGAATCACCATGAATCTAGACTAAACTGGACTCAATTTGATTCTGTATTGGCCAGTCCGGAGGGGATCGAACCCCCGACCCACAGCTTAGAAGGCTGTTGCTCTATCCAACTGAGCTACGGACTGTCAAGAAAACCATTTGCACAAATGGACTTGCACAAGACAAAACGCCCCGCAAACGGGAAGCTGCGAGGCGCTATATATGAAAAAGATGGTCGGAGTACAAGGATTCGAACCTTGGACCCCCTGGTCCCAAACCAGGTGCGCTACCAGACTGCGCCACACTCCGAAGAGGAGAATTATAAACGAGCTTGGGCGAGAATTTTCAGCTCCCAAGCGCAGTTCAAAGAGCGCACCGTAAAAATTCAGCGGAAAACGCAGTGCACAACTTAAAAGTGCCCGCTTATCGCGACACCCGAAGCAGCTTGCCGTTGTCTGTGAGCAAATAAATCCAACCGTCGCCGCCTTGGCGCACATCGCGGATGCGCTCGCCCCGGCTGGCCAACAGGCGTTCGCGGAAGATTTCTTGGCGGCCATCTGTACCGCCGAGCACGATGCGCCAAAGCGCCGTGCCAGCTAACGCGCCACTGAAGAGATTGCCGCTGTATTCGGGGAATTTATTAGCGTTGTAAATCGCCAAACCGCTGGGCGCGATGGAAGATTTGAAGCCACTCAAATAGGCGCTGCCATCGCGGGTTAGCCAATAGCTCACGGGCTGCTCCATGCCTGCTTTGGATGCACCCTCGCCCACCTGCGTGGTGCTGCCGTATTCTTGCCCATGGCTGATGATGGGCCAGCCGTAGTTTTTGCCAGCCAGTGCGCGGTTGATTTCATCACCGCCTTGCGGGCCGTGTTCGCTCACCCACAGCTCGCCAGTGGTGGGATGCAACGCTGCGCCTTGTGGATTGCGGTGGCCATAGCTCCAGATGGCGCTTTGCGCGCCGGCTGCTGCAAAGCTGGGGTTGCCGGGCGCGGGCGAGCCTTCGGAGGTGATGCGCATGACTTTGCCGTTGCCGCGCGTGAGGTCTTGCGCAAAGACGCGCTGGTCGTTGCTTTGCCTGTCACCCAGTGCCACAAACAGATAGCCGTTTTTGTCAAACACCAAGCGCGAGCCGAAATGCCCGCTGGAAGCCACCTTGGGCGCTTGGCGGTAGATCACCGTCACCTCGCTCAAAGCGCGCGTGGCGGCATTGAGTTTGGCTCGTGCCACGGCTGTGCCGCTCAGGCTGCTGTTGGCGCTGTCGGTCTCAGCAAATGTCATGTAGATGCGCTGGTTGCTGGCATAAGCGGGATCGATCACCACATCCAACAAACCGCCCTGCCCGCTGCTGTTGACTGCGGGCACGCTACTGACTGTGCCCACCGTGCTGCCATCTGCGGCCAGCAGCTTCAGTGTGCCGCCCTTTTCTGTCACGAGCATGCGGCCATCAGGCAAGAAGGCCAAGCCCCAAGGGCTGGAGAGGCTGGTGTTCAACTCGGTCACTTGCAAGGTGAACGTGGTGGTGAGCATGGTAGCGGCATAGGTGTTGCCGCCTGAGCCCGAGCCGCCGGTATTGCCTATGACCACAGGTTGCCCGGTTTGCTCGGGTGCGACTGCTGCGGAATCACCGCCGCCGCAAGCCACCATGCCAATGCTCACCAGCGCAATGAGCAAGAGCATCAGCGTCAAACCGCGCCCGAGCAGGCGGCTCAATAGTAGCCAAGGGGATGAAGTGTTGAAAGAGTGAAGTTGAGTCATAGGCCAAGCGTAGCCACGCGGCGCTGACCAAACGCTGCCAAATGCCAGTTGTGCAAACAGATGCATCACGCTCTCCTAGAGAAGCCACAGAGATTTTTACAAACGAATGCTGCATTGTCACCACACATGCCTAGCCGAGAGCCATGCAGGGTTAATGCCGCATGCGCACAATCAGTACATGAAACGCTTTTTCACCTTTATTTTTTGCTTTTTGACGCTCGGCGGCATGACAGTTGCGCAAGCTGAAGACATGCAACCGATTCGCAGCTTTGCCATCGAAAAAACCGAAGTCAGCATCGAGCAGTTTGCCCGCTTCGCCCAAGCCACAGGCTTCGTTAGCAGCGCAGAAAAAGCCGGTGGCGGCAGCACCTACGAAGGCGGCTGGGTGCAGCGTAAAGGCTGGACATGGCGCACACCTTTTGGTCTGCCTGCCAATGGCAAAGAGCCTGCCGTCCACATTACTTACCCAGAAGCCAAAGCCTATTGCCAATGGGCGGGCAAGCGCCTGCCCACGGACGCAGAATGGCTAGAAGCCGCCCACACCGAGCGCCGCGCTAACCCGCCCGCAGGCTTCACCGCAGGCCAGAGCTACCCTTACCCCACAGGCAACAGCCCGGTCGGCGCGAACTGTCTAGCCGACTGCGGCGCAACCAACACACCCGCCGCCTACGCCGCCCCGGCCATCACCAGCCGCGGCAAAGGCCATGCGCTCACAGGCAGCACCCGCGCGGGCGTGAATGGCCTGTGGGACATGGGCGGCAATGCTTGGGAATGGACAGAAGGCGGCACGGATGCCGCCCGCCCCACACGAGGTGGCTCATGGTGGTATGGTGCAGCGCAAATGCACCGCGATCATTTGCAAAGCAAATCTGCGGATACCGCTGTGGTCTATATTGGTTTTCGCTGCGCAAAGGGACTCTGATGCACACCCATCTTCACCGCCGCTATCTGCTCGCGCTTGCCGCCTACGCTGGCTTGCCTGCGTTCGCGCAAACCGCCAACCCTGCCGACGTGACCGCTTGGGCCGCCCTCAAAGCCCCCGGCAGCATCGTGCTCTTTCGCCACGCGCTCGCGCCCGGCGGCGGCGATCCGCCCGGTTTCAAAGCAGACGATTGCAGCACGCAGCGTAATTTGAGCGACGAAGGCGTCATCCAAGCCAAGCGAATCGGTCAAACGCTGCGCGAGCGCGGCATCAAAGTGCAAACCGTGTGGCATTCAGCTTGGTGCCGCACCCGCGATACCGCCAAGCTCGCCTTCCCCGATCTGCAGGGGCCCGCCTTGCGCGCCGAGCCAGCATTCAACTCGTTCTTTTCAGACCGCAGCACCGAGCCCGCGCAAACCGCTGCCGCTCGCAAAATGCTGCTCAATTGGCGCGGCCCTGGCACGCTCGTCGTCGTCACGCACCAAGTCAACATCACGCAACTCACAGAGATTTTTCCGCAATCAGGCGAAGGTATCGTCTTGCAACGCGAAGGCCAGCGATTGGCCGTCAAAGGGCGCATTCAGCCTTAACATGGGCTTGATTACAAACTGCGTTCCCAATCGCCCTACATCTCTTTTTTCAAGCTAAATCGGCCACCAGCCGTTATAAAACCTGCGCAAGACGCTCCTCTTTTGATAGCAAATCACACCATGAACAACCCTGCCTTACACATCGACATCGTCAGCGACATTGTTTGCCCATGGTGCTACATCGGCAAACGCCGCCTAGAAGCCGCCTTGAAACTATTCGCCGCCAAGCATCCCACGCAAGCCGCGCCGCAGGTCAGCTGGTTGCCCTTTCAGCTCAACCCCGATCTGCCCTTGAGCGGCATGAGCCGCGCAGACTATTTGCAGCGTAAATTTGGTTCGCCTGATGGCGGCGGTGTCTATGAGCGCGTGAGCGATGAAGGCAAGAAAGAAGGCTTAGATTTTGATTTCAGCGCCATCACACGGCAGCCCAACACGCTCAAAGCCCACGCCTTGGTGGCCGCCGCGCTTGCACTGGGTGTGCAAGCGCAGGTAAAAGAAGAGTTGATGAAAGCCTACTTTTGCGAAGGCGCAGACCTCACGCAAGATGCACAGCTCCAAGCAATAGCCACCCGCGCCGGCATGCCGCCAGAGGCCGCCCACGCAGTGCTGCAAGACACCGCCACGCAGCAAGAAGTTGCCGAGCAAGATACTGAAATGCGCCGCATCGGCATCTCGGGTGTCCCCTATTTCATCCTGAATCGCCAAATCGGCGTGTCTGGCGCGCAAACTGCGGAAAACTTGCTGGCTGCGATGGAGCAGGCTTTGGTACCTGATCAGGCCTGATTTTTCAAGCCATTTAGGCCTCTAGCCGTTATATTATCTGCGCAGAGTGCTATTTAATTAATAGCAACTCAAGCTCACTTTACCGAACCCAAGGCGCGCGCCGCCCCACGCATTTCTCCAGCGCGTCCATCTCTGCATCCGTGTGGGTCTCAAACGGCGCTGGCATGATCCATTTGCCCTCCACCGGCTCGTTAGGACAAAACCGGGGTGCATGTTGGGTAGCAGCCACGATGGCAGCCTCTCCAGTGCGCACGCTGGTCAGCTCCACCTCGCCATGGCAGGTACAGAAATACACGCCCTCGCCACGGGTTTCCATATAAGTGCCGGTGCCGCGAATACCAATCGTGGCGGTTGAAGTCGAGATCCTCACGCGATCGGTGCTGCGCTTGCCAAACGCTGCTCCCACCGCCCCCGTCACCAAGCGCAGTGCCCCCACGATGCTGATTTGGTTGGCACTGGGCTGAAGCACCAATTCGGTGCGTTGGCGCAGAAAGAAGGCATCCCGGCCGACTGCGAACCACAGCTGCCCGTCCGATCCCGTCATCAAGGTATCGCCTGGGCGAATCACCGCCCTCTCACTGGTGATTCGCTCGCCATTGACCCGCACCAACCCGCGCAGGTAATGAATGCCATCTAGCGCGCCGCTGATCGCCGGCGGCGCAAGCGCTGCGCCCACCGATTGAGCGCGAACATGGCCCCAAGGCAACGCGATGGATACGGCGCTGGCCAACACCAGCCTGCGGCGTGCAAGGCCAGTGGTCGAAAGATGTGAGGGGAAAGTGAGTGGCTTGTGCATGGCGGGCTCTGTTCATAGCGATGATTCGCATGAAGTGTAGTCGTGCAACTGCGGATTTCCTTTCAGCGCGATCTTTAAACACTCCTCATTTAATAGCACTCGGCGCATCTTCTATAACGGCTACTGGCTGATTCTGCTTGTAAATCTGTGAGGGAGCTTGTTTGACATGGCGAGCGAAATGTATGCGAGTGCACGAGCGGATGTTCAGGCGGCAAAATCACCATGATTTCGGTGAAAAGCGTAAAATCGCTACCTTACATTTGCACCACTTACCCACAAGAGATTCGCCGTGACTGATCAAGAACTCAAAGACCTCGTTGCTAGCCTGGCTGTTGGCCAAGCTAAAACCGACCAAAAAATGGCGGAGCTAGCCGCGGCGCAGGCAGAAACGCAAACTGAAGTCAGGGAAACTTCTCGCGTCTCCGCCGAAACCTCCCGCGTCATCAAAGAAGTTGGCCGCCGCATGGGCGCGATG
>JANMHJ010000036.1:0-110497 GCA_031375105.1 Variovorax sp. | reverse complement strand
GTAGCTGATCTGCCGTCTTGGCGCTTTTGAGGCTGGCTCGGGCAGCCTCGATTTGATCTGTACCGCTTGCGGGTCTGGCCATGATGATCTCCTAGGATTGAGGAGATCATATTATTCACTATTTTAATGGGAATTGGAATAATAACATCAAAGGCTTATACAGTAATGAACTGCGCCCAAAAAAACCCAGGTGCAAAACAGTTTGAGGAGTTTTCAAACTCAAGCTTTGCCAGTTGAAGCGATTGCTTTGCGTCATTAACCAAGGCGCAGCTGAAAAAGTCAAAATGATCAAAAGCGGCTGTAAGCGAGGCAGCGCATAAGCCAGCACCACGCCAGCAACAGCCGTCAAGATCACCAGCAAGCGCCCTCGCAAATTCACCCAAGGGTCATACTGAACTTCAAAATGCGCACCGTTCAAGTACCAATGCGAGGCCAGATACCTGCGTATTCGTAATTTGGCCCACGGCCGATACAGACTCAAGCTAAGCACACTGAGCAAGCTGCAAATGATCCAGAGCCGAAAGTACTCGACTGTTTGCCCCGTAAACTTTAGCTCTACGATAGGCCCAGTCGGTGACAAATCTGGATCAACTTCGAACGGCAAATCTGGTTGCTCAGCAGACAGCAGCTCAGCCTCTATCTTGGCTGGGTCTTCTCCCGGTAAAGGCTGCCTGCGAACTGGCTCAACATCAAACAATCCCATGCCCTGATTTATATCAGAGTATTTGCTGGCGATTTACAGGCAGAGCATTCCAAGATGTGGGATGCCATCTTCGTCATAAGGCTCACCCACCACGGCAAAGCCGTGTTGGGCGTAAAAATCTTTGAGGTGCGCTTGCGCGCTGATGCGAATGGGCACAGCGCCCCATTGCGCTTTCACACGCGCCAGCGCCTCTTGCATGAGCAGATGGCCAGCGCCCTGCCCGCGCAAGCTCGCATGCGTGACGACTCTCCCAATGGCTGCTTCAATCTGCTTTGCGCCCTGCTCGAAGGTCTGTCCTTTTTGAAAAAGGCGAGCACAGGCCAAGAGCTTTCCATCCACGCTGCCCAGCAGATGCATGGCATGCAAATCGCCATCATCCATGTCTTGGTAAACGCAGCGCTGCTCCACCACAAACACTTCTGAGCGCATCTGAAGCAAGGCATACAGCTGGTGCACAGATAAATCTATAAAACGAAGACATTGCCATTGCAGCGAATCAACCAAGCGGCTCATGCCTCATTCGGCCTTTTTCAAGATAAAGCCGATACGCGGGAAATGCACAAACACTTCACCAGCTCGCGCGTCTACGCGGCGCAAGGTGTAGCGGGTGCGCGTGGCGGCCACCAATTCGCCTGCACTGGGCTCTAGGCCAAAGCTTTCAGCGGTGATCGTCACTTGGCTGCCCAATGCAATGCCATGCTCATCTTGGAAGGTGTTTTCATGACCAAATAGGCTGCTCGCCGGCATAGAATATGCGCAAGCGGCTATCGATTCAATAGCATTGGATTTGCTGGGTTCGCCTTGCTCAAAGGCAGCGATACGATCCATCCAAGCCAGCACAGCGGGCGTGGCATCGAGCACACTGGCGACGGGCGGCACGATTTTTCGGGTGAACCATAACGAGTGATACACCGCAAAATCGGCAACGCTCGGTTGATCGCTCAGCAAGAAATTCTGACCATCGAGCATGCTGGAGATGCGGCGCAGATAGCTTTTGTAAGTGGCGGCGGCATCCGCAGGGTTCATACGCGGTGCGCCGCCTCGCATGGCTTGGCGATCCGCAGCAAACAACTTGAGGTTCTCAGGCGGCGCATCTTTGAAAACATGCTGAGCGCCCGCAGGCTGAAAGTTATAGGCCATCGCCACAGGAAAGAGCATTCCATCTGCCCACTGCGCTACTGTGCGAGCAGCGCCTTTCAAGCCTTTTGGATACAACGTTTTCTCGGGAGACAGATGCTCCAACACATCACAAATCAGCATCGTGTCGCAAACAATCTGGTTGCCCACTTGCAACACAGGAATCCGCCGATAGCCGCCTGTGAGCGCGATCAAATCCTCTTTGGGCATCACCATCGGCTGATGCACTGATTTCCAAGCCATACCTTTGTAGCCAACGATCGCACGAATCTTCTCGGCGAAGGGGGAACTGGGGTAATGATGAAAGTAAATGTCTTGGCTCATGGTTTGTCTCCAGTCTGCTGGGTGTGATTTTTAATACCGTACGCGAAGGGCGCGAAAATTACGCGAAAGACGCGAAAAAGAAATACAAAAATATTGAATTCCATTTCAAACCAATCTGAAATCAATGAATTTGTATTTTCCAATTCTCTTCTTTTTGGCATTTTTTTCGGTCTTTTCCGCGTCTTTCGCGTAGCTTTCGCGCCCTTCGCGCCCGGAAGTTTGCCTTCCTCAATCTCTCAAACTAACTTAACCAGCTGCTTCCCAAAGTTGCGCCCCTTGAGCAACCCCAGAAAAGCCTCCGGCGCATTTTCAACACCCTCAGCCACGCTCTCACGAGCGCGAAGTTTGCCAGTGGCGACCAACGTGCCCAGCTCTTTTAAAGCCTCTGGCCAGATTTCCATGTGCTCGGCGACGATGAAGCCTTGCATTTTGAGGCGACTGACCAAGATGACCGCGGGGTTGGCCATCGGCGTGGTGTCGCCATCGTAGCGAGAGATCATGCCGCAGACGGCGATTCTCCCGAAAGCATTCATACGCGCCAAGATCACATCCGTGATCCAGCCGCCGACGTTTTCAAAGAAGCAATCAATGCCGTTGGGCGCAGCGGCTTTCAAAGCGGCATTCAGGGCTTTGCCGTCACTGTGCTCTTTGTAATCAATGCAGGCATCAAAGCCCAACTCGTTCACCACATAAGCGCATTTTTCAGCACCGCCCGCAATGCCCACCACGCGGCAGCCGCGCGCCTTGGCCAGCACGCCCACCGCTGAGCCCACTGCGCCTGAAGCCGCGTTCACCACCACCGTCTCGCCCGCTTTCGGTTCGCAGATTTTCAGCAAACCATACCAAGCCGTCACGCCCGGCATACCCACGGCACCGAGGTAAGCTGACAAAGGCACGGGGCCATCGCTCACCTTGCGCAACGCACCAACCGCATTGCCATCAACGATGCTGTATTGCTGCCAGCCGCCCATGCCCACGACCTTATCGCCCACAGCGTATTTGGCATGCTTGGATTCAACCACTTCGCCCACCGTGCCGCCAATCATCACTTCGCCAATCCCTTGCGAAGCCGCGTAGCTCTTGCTGTCGTTCATGCGGCCGCGCATGTAGGGATCGAGGCTCAGATAATGGTGCTTCACCAAGACTTGGCCTTCTTGAAGCGCAGGCAGCGTTTCGCTCACAAGTTTGAAATTTGACAAGCTCGCTTCCACGGCGGGGCGGTTGTCAAGGACGATTTTTTGATTGAGAGTCATGAGATATTCCAGTTCACTAAAAACATATTTACTGCAACTTACTTACTACTAATTTCATAGCACTCTCCGCAGGTCTTATAACGGGTAGAGGCCTAAAACGCTTAAAAATGATCAGTCTGATGCGTTTGCCACGATGCGTTTCAAATCTCGCCCACCTTCCGCATTGCTGGAAGTGGCCAAAGCCTTAAGAAACTTAAACGTCCCCGTCGCATGCGCGATCATCTCGCTCAAACTGCCATCGGCGCGGCGGTTGTACACCGAGCCTTCGGTGAAAGCGAGTGTGGCGGTGCGATGCATCAGCCGCGCCTTGGCGATCACATAATCTTCCCCAGGCCGCATGAATTGCGTCTTCATCTCCAGCGTCACCAACCCCGGTGCAGCCTGTTTACCGCGCTCTTCTGTACTGCGCGCCGCATGCGCCATGCACACATCCAGCAGTGTCATCAACAGCCCGCCATGCGCCACCTGCCACGTATTCAGCAGCTCAGGCTTCAAAGCGCAATGAATCTCTGCCTCCCCGCCTTCAAACTTCACGAGTTCAAAGCCGAGGTGTTCGACGAAGGCGATTTTGAGAGGAAACTGCAAATCAGCCTCCAGTGACCACGCTCACGCCACCATCCACCGCCAGCCATTGGCCGGTGATGTGTTTGCCAGCGTCGGAGGCGAAGAGCAAGCACAGGCCTTTCAAATCTTCATCGTCGCCCAAACGGCGCAGGGGTGCGCCTTCTTTGAGTTTTTCTTCTCCGAGGGCTTTCAAGGTGCCGGCGGTCATCTTGCTGGGGAAGAAGCCAGGACAGATCGCGTTGACGCGGATGTTGTACTTACCCCATTCGGCGGCCAAGGCGCGGGTGAAATTGATCACTGCGCCTTTGGAGGTGTTGTAGGCAATCGTGTTCATACCGCTTGGGTTGCCGCCGAGGCCAGCGATGGAGGCGAGGTTGATGATGCTGCCACTTTGGCGCGCAATCATGCTCTTTTTAGCGATGCGCTGAGAGAGCAAAAAGTAGCCGCGCACATTCAGGTTCATCACTTTGTCCCACGCTTCAAGTGGATGATCTTCAGCAGGGCTGCCCCAAGCCGCGCCTGCATTGTTGACCAAAATATCCACATCGCCCATACGCTGCAAAGTCTCATCTGCCAAGCGGTGAATATCGCTCTCTATGGCGCAATCAGCCGCAATCCAGCGAGCATCAATGCCTTTGGCTTGCAGCTCGGCAGCAGCTTCTTCTAAATCAGAAGCCTTGCGCGAACTGAGCATGATCTTCGCACCAGCTTCGCCCAAGGCGAAAGCCATTTGCAGACCGAGGCCACGCGAGCCGCCGGTGACGAGTGCTGTTTTGCCTTTGAGATCGAAAAGTTGTTGGATGGGGCGGTGTGTCATAAGAAATGTCTCCAAAAAATTCAACGCCGCGCTGACCGAAACAACGGCGTCTATGTCTTACTACGAATGTATATCAAGACCACGCCAACGGCTGTCACCAAGCTGCCAGCACCGCCAAGCCACCAAGCGATTTCTGCTTCCACGCCTGATATCGCCAGCGCGCCCACCAGGCTGAGCAGGCCGCCATAAAGGCAGACCCAAATGGCCACATCGAGTTTGCCTTCATGGCTGGGTTTAATTTTCAAAAAGCTTCCTCTGCCACATGGGCGCAGGTCATGTCGCGGCTTTCAACCACGGCGAGCCAAGCGTCGATTTTGGGCAACTCATAATGGTAAAAATACTGATTTGCCGACGTGATTCCTGCATAGTTTGCTATTGATTTAGTAGCATTTTGTTTCGCCAAAGACACGTCGAGCCAGATCCATGCTAACACCACATGGCCGAAGGCTTGCATATAGGGCACCGCATTGGCCAAAGCCTCTTGCGGCTGGCCACTGGCCCAAGCGGCTTGGGTGGCGATACCAATCTTTTTGAGTGCAGCTGCGAGTTGGTTGGCGTGCGCCGCCAAATCGGGCACTCGCATCGCTCGCTCTACCGTCGCGCTGATTTTGGCGGCCAGCAAGCCGAGGCCTTTGCCGCCATCCATCACGACTTTTCTGCCCAGCAAATCCATCGCCTGAATCGCATGCGTGCCTTCGTGAATCATGTTGAGCCGCTGATCGCGCCAATATTGCTCTACCGGGAAATCACGGGTGTAGCCGTAGCCGCCGTGGATTTGAATCGCCAGCGAATTCGCTTCCAAACAGTTCTCGCTCGGCCAGCTTTTGGAAATGGGCGTGAGCATTTCTAGCAGGAGCGCGGCCTCTTGCGAAGTGGCGGCATCGCCTGTGGCTTTGTCGTCCACGAGTTTTGCGCAATACAGTTGCAAAGCCAGTGCGCCTTCGCAAATGGATTTTTGCGCAAGCAGCATGCGCTTGATATCGGCGTGCTCGATCAGGCGCACTTGAGGTTGATTGGGATCTTTACCCGCGCCGTTAATCGGCCTGCCCTGCGGGCGCAGTTTGGCGTAATCAAGGCTTGCGTAATAACCCGCAAGGCCAAGCGATGTGGCGGCCATACCAATGCCAATACGCGCCTCGTTCATCATGTGGAACATGCCCTTCAAGCCTTCGCCAGGCTTGCCAACCAAGTAACCTACCGCTCCGGGCTTGCCATCTGGCTTGAATTTACCTTCGCCAAAGTTCAGCAGCGTGTTTGGCGTGCCCGCCCAGCCCAGCTTGTGGTTCAGCCCAGCGAGGGTCACGTCGTTGCGCTGACCAGTCAGCTCGCCTTGCGTATTGACCATTTTTTTCGGCACGATGAAAAGCGAAATCCCGCGCGTGCCAGCTACCAGCTTGCCGTTTTCATCAGGAATCTTGGCCAGTACCAAATGAATGATGTTTTCCGTCACCTCATGCTCGCCGCCTGAGATCCACATTTTGTTACCGCGCAGTCGATAGCGTGGGCCGAGTGCATCGCCTGCGTCTTCTAACTCAGCGCGGGTGGTGATATCAGACAGCGATGAGCCCGCTTGCGGCTCGCTCAAACACATCGTGCCCGCCCAGCGCCCGTTAAATTCATTGGCTGCAAACACCTGCTTTTGCATCTCCGTACCGCAAGCCAAAATCGCATTGGCATTGCCCACCGTGAGCAAATTCCAGCCGATCGAAATCGATGCCAATCCAAAAAACGAATTCGCCGCCGCTTCTACCAAGTAAGGAAGCTGCATCCCACCCATCGCCTCATCTTGCGCCGCGCTCAGCATCCCACTTTCCGCATATGCTGCTCGCGCATCATGCGTCGCCTTGGGCAACACCACGCGCAGAGCACCATCCGCATCCACCTCGGTGCGCGGCTCCTCCCGATCCACGGTGCGATTGAAGGGCGTAAACTTCTCCCGAGCAATCCGCTCGCAAGTGTCCAGCACCGCATCAAACGTCTCCCGCGAATGATCTGCAAAACGCGAGCGAGCGTTCAACTCTTCGGCTTTCAACCAGCCGTACATCAGAAAATCAAGGGTGTTGCGGTAGCTCATATCAGTTTAAAAAGTAACAAGGATTCACCTCAAATTAGAGGTCTGCGCAACATAGCGCCAATTCTGAGATCAACAAACCAGGGCTTCAAGCTTTGACAGGCGCAGAAACAATCGTGCCCTGCGCCACAGCGCAAAGCTTTTCCTCGCCATCTTTCACCGCATAGACGCGACAGACGCACACCGATTGCGTCTTACCCGTAGCCTCCGCCTGCGCGCGCGCAATCATCAACCCTCCCACCGCCGGGCGCACGTAGTTGATCTTAAATTCCAGCGTGAGCGCATTGCTACCGAGCGCCGTGCCGCCCGCATACGTCAGAGCGTTATCCGCCAAATAGCTCACCACCCCGCCATGCGCAAAGCCGTGCTGCTGCAAAAGCTGAGGCGTGATCGGCAAAGTGAGCTCGCAGCGCCCCCGATCCAGAGCCGTAAGCTTTGCACCCAGCAAGACGCTAAACGCCTGTGTCTGCAAAATTTCGCTGCCCCAAGCCAACCAGGCCTCGGGGGTTTGGGGCAAATACTCAGAAGTGGTTTGACTCATGATGTGAGAAATCAAACAGGCACGTAGTTTGCATAGCGCGGTTGCACCGCCGCCAGAGACATCATTAACTCCTCAACGCGCCGCCCAGATTGCTTGGCAAGCTGCGGGTTATCACGCCAAATTTGAGTCCACATTTCAAACTGCGCCAGAGCTTGTTCCCACCGCTGCTGCAATTGCTCTGCTGTTGGCACGGGGATGCCATAGTGCTCATCACGCATCTGGGCTCTCTCCACGCTTGATTTTTTCGAGCGCCTCGATATCTATTCGATCTTTGGGGCGATTAGCGATGCGCTTCATTTCCAGCAAATGATCAATGGACGCGACAGCAACATTAGCTCCAAACAAAGGCATGTGCGTCGCATCAGCAGATAAGCGTTCATAGGGGACATCAGATCGCACCAACACGTCAATCACACTACCGGTGATTCCGGGCTCGCGCAAAGCAAACGCCAACATGCCTTTTTCACGATGCCATTGTTCAATCAAAGCAGAGTTCTTGAGTGAATCAATCGGCACTGGGATCACAGGAGCTAGGCCAAACCGCTTGCCCACCTCAATGAATTTCTCGAGGTTCTCGTCATTCATCGCAAGCACCAAATCAATATCGAGTGTGGAGCGAATAAAGCCGCGAAGCTGAACCGCAAATCCTCCCACCAACACAAACTGTACTCCCTCTTGGGCAAGTGCTTGGATGATGCTGGGTATGGATTTCATAGATTGATCTTATCAAAGTGCTTCAAAAATGTCCGGATCCACCATGCAACGACCAAAAGGCATCGTCACACAGGTGCGCTTCGCGTCACCGCGCTTGGCTTTGATGGTGGTGTGATCGCAGAAGCCTTGTGTAGTGGCTAAAACAACATCTTGCAACCTCAAACACCTAGCCTGAGGAGTTTGAAGCAGTGAGTCAGTAGGCAAATGACTCATGGCGGCTGCTTAATAAATAGCCCTTGATTCACAAACCCAGATGGCTCGCTGTATCGAATTTGGAGTTTGCCATCGACAAGCTCCAGCCGACAAAGACCTAAATTCGCTCGGTGGCACACAAACTCAATGACCCCATTGATCACTTGGAACTGGCCTGATGCAGTGGGCACATTCGAACCGGTCGGGCTATATGCGACCTTGGCAACACAGTTTTGCGACACCTCGGTCACACTAATCCATTGCGTTCCGTAATAGCCCTGCGCCCACGCTCCAGACCATGTGCCTAAAAAATCTTGGCAGTTAGCCTGGTCTATAGAAGCTTGCGCGTGAGCCAAACAGGGCAGCAGAGAAGTCGCAGCAAGCAGCCTGCACATTCCTCCCAGAGCCATGCGCCTCCTCATTAAAGCACTTCAAAAATGCCCGCCGCACCCATACCCCCGCCAATACACATCGTCACGCAAACGCGCTTCGCGCCACGGCGTTTGCCTTCGATGAGGGCGTGCCCAGTTAAGCGTTGGCCGCTCACGCCATACGGGTGGCCGACGGCGATGGCACCGCCGTTGACGTTGAGTTTGTCATCAGGGATGCCCAGCTTGTCTCGGCAATAAATCACTTGCACGGCAAAGGCTTCGTTGAGCTCCCACAAATCAATATCGCTTACTTTGAGGCCGAGGCGCTTCAAGACTTTGGGAATCGCAAAAACGGGGCCGATGCCCATTTCGTCGGGCTCGCAGCCTGCCACGGCAAAACCGAGGAAGCGGCCAATAGGTTTTAAGCCGCGTTTGGCGGCCATGTCTTCGTTCATCACTACGCAAGCGCCTGCGCCGTCTGAGAACTGGCTTGCATTGCCTGCGGAAATCAAGCCGCCGGGCAAGGCTGAGCGCAGACCGGTGATGCCTTCAAAGGTGGTGCCTTCGCGGATGCCTTCGTCTTTGCTTACGGTGACTTCTTTGGTCATGAGGCCGAGCGTTGCATCTGCAATGCCTGCTTTCACAGTGATGGGGGCGATTTCTGCGTCAAACAAACCTGCGGCTAATGCGGCGCTGGCGCGTTGCTGACTGCGAGCACCGTAATGATCCATCGCATCGCGCGTGATGCTATAGCGCTTGGCCACTTGCTCGGCGGTTTGCAACATGTTCCAGTAAATCTCGGGCTTCTTTTTCACCAGCGCTGGGTCAGCCAACATGTGTTGATTCATCTCTTGCTGTACGCAACTGATGCTCTCCACGCCGCCTGCCACATACACATCACCCTCGCCTGCGATGATGCGCTGCGCGGCCAGTGCAATGGTTTGCAAGCCAGAGGAGCAAAAACGGTTCACCGTCATGCCAGAAGTGGTGATCGGGCAATCGGCCATCAGCGCGATTTGGCGAGCGATGTTGGCACCGGTGGCGCCTTCGGGATTGGCGCAGCCCATGATAACGTCATCGACCTCCGCGGCTTCAATGCCAGCGCGAGAAATGGCATGCTTCACGGCGTGGCCACCGAGCGTGGCGCCATGGGTCATGTTGAAAGCACCTTTCCAGCTCTTGGCAAGCGGGGTGCGGGCGGTCGATACGATTACGGCGGATGTCATGATGAACTCCTAAAGAATTAAGTTATTTGGTCAAAAACAGCGCAGCAAGCGCCAAGGCGGCAGGCAGCGCCTGCACATAAAGGATTTTTTTGCTGAAGGTGGCCGCGCCATACACGCCTGCCACGATCACGCAGATGAGGAAAAACAATTTGAAGTGAAAACCAGCATCGCCCATCAGCAAACCGACGATCAAGCCAGCCGCCAAAAAGCCGTTGTACAGCCCTTGATTCGCGGCCAAGACCTTGGTGGCTTCCGCTTTCTCAGGCGTGTTGCGAAACGTTTTCATGCCTAAGGGCTTGTTCCAAAGGAACATTTCTAGAATCATGAAATACACATGCAGCAGCGCCACAAGAGCGGTCAAAACGATGGCGACAATGGACATGACTCTCTCCAAACTGCAGAAAAATCAAGAAGTCGAACTGAAGGTCTTGCCCTCAGCGACGAGGCGCTTGATCAGCGGCGCAGGCTCCCAAAAGCTGGCATCGTCATTCGGATTTTTAGCGAAGCTGTTCATCGCCATCATCACGTTGTACAAGCCCATCTGATCGGCAAAGTGCATCGGGCCACCTTTGGGGATCGGAAAACCGTAGCCTGTGATGTAGACCATATCAATATCGCTGGCTTTGCTGGCAATACCGTCCTCCAAGATATGAGCGGCTTCATTCACGAGCGAGAGCACCAAGCGGTTGACGATTTCTTCGTCGGAAATCTTGCGCGGAGCCAGGCCGATTTTCTTGCTGTGATCTGTGATCATTTTGTTGACCACTTCGCTGGGCAACGCATCGCGTTTGCCGGGCACGTAGTCATACCAACCCGCATTCGTCTTCTGACCAAAGCGTCCTAGCTCGCAGAGCAAATCGGCCGTCTTGCTGTATTTCATGCCTGGCTTTTCCTGATAGCGGCGCTTGCGGATGTACCAACCGATATCGTTGCCGGCCAAATCGCCCATGCGGAACGGGCCCATGGCAAAGCCAAATTTCTCCACCGCTTTGTCTACTTGCTGCGGCGTGCAGCCTTCTTCAATCAAGAAGCCCGCTTGGCGGCTGTATTGCTCGATCATGCGGTTGCCGATAAAGCCATCACACACGCCCGAGACCACAGCAATTTTCTTGATCTTCTTCGCCACACCCATCACAGTCGCCATCACGTCTTTTGCAGTCTTCTTACCGCGCACCACTTCCAGCAGCGTCATCACATTGGCTGGGCTGAAGAAATGCAGGCCGACGACATCTTGCGGGCGCTTGGTGAACGATGCGATTTTGTCGACATCGAGCGTGGAAGTGTTGGAGGCCAAAATAGCGCCCTTCTTCATCACGCGATCCAGCTCTTTGAACACCTTCTCTTTTACACCCATGTCTTCAAACACGGCTTCAATCACGAGATCTGCGTCTTTCAAGCCGTCGTAAGTCAGCGTGGTGCTGAGCATGCCCATGCGCTCGTCCAGCTTGGCCTGCTTGAGCTTGCCTTTTTTGACCTGCGCTTCGTAATTCTTGCGCATGATGCCAATGCCCTTGTCGAGCGCTTCTTGCTTCAATTCCAGCATTTTGACTGGGATGCCGGCGTTCAAGAAATTCATGGCAATACCGCCGCCCATCGTGCCTGCGCCAATCACGGCCACGCTCTTGATCTCACGTTTCGGCGTGTCTTCAGGCACATCAGCAATTTTTGACGCAGCACGCTCGGCGACAAACAAATGACGCAGTGCACGGCATTCCGGTGTCCACATCAAATTGATGAAGGCCTCGCGCTCAAACAGCATGCCATCGTTGAATTTCTTTTTCGTAGCGGCTTCCACGGCATCCACGCACTTGACAGGCGCTGGATAGCCCTTGGCCATGCCTTTGACCATGTTGCGAGCAAACTGAAAATAAGCATCGCCCATCGGATGGCGGCAAGGCAGATTGCGCACCAGCGGGAAGGCAGAGCCGTCTTTCGCATGAGCAGCAGCTTTTTCACGAGCCAATTCAATCGCTTCGTTCAAAACAGTCTCAGCGCTAGCAGATAGCTTATCAAACAACTTCTGGCCGGGCGCCATCGCCAGCATTTCTGCATTTACTGGCTCGCCGCTCACGATCATGTTGAGCGCATGCTCCACGCCCAGCACGCGCGGCAAGCGCTGCGTGCCACCCGCACCGGGAATCAAGCCCAGCTTCACTTCTGGCAAAGCCACCTTCGTGCCCGGAGCGGCCACGCGGTAATGGCAGCCCAGCGCCAGCTCTAAACCGCCGCCCATGACCACGGAATGCACCGCAGCCACAGTCACTTTGCTCGCGTTCTCGCAACTCGAAATCAGGCTCAGTAAATTCGGCTCAGCAAGGGATTTATCAGAGCCAAACTCCTTGATATCCGCGCCGCCCGAGAAGGCTCTGCCAGCGCCGGTGATAACAATGGCTTTGACCTTATCGTCCAACTGCGCTTTGGCCAGCCCAGCGGCCACCGCCACACGCGTGGAAAGCCCCAAGCCGTTAACTGGCGGGTTGTTCAGAGTGATCACAGCAACATCGCCGTGAACTTTGTATTCGGCTGTCATGGCAGTCCTTTCAGGGTTTCAAAAATTGGGGCAACGCATCGCATCATAAAAGCACGACCGTTCTATTTCTGTATTTTACGCAGAAAGACGTTCAGCATACCCCGCTTTTGAGGCAAGCTGTCACCTGTGTTTCACCGGGGCGTTTGTGGATGTTTCTGAGCTATGGCTGCCTGATGAGATCGCTTCGCGTTGCCAGCTTACCAACGCACCTACGCCGGGGTGTGACGCTTCGCTCAGTCAGACTTCTTTTTCTGCGTTCTTAGCCAATGAGCCCATCAGCGCGGCAAGTTTGTCGGCATCAAGGTGACCGTCTGCACCCACACCGCCGCAGATATCTAGACCATGCGGGCGTCTGCGCACAGCCAATATTTGGATCAATTCAATAACCAAGCCCTGGCCAGCGGTTCGTGCTCGGGTTTAAAGTAATCGACTTGAAATCGGCCAACCGCACTCAGAAAAAACAAGAGTGCGCGGTCACGCCATTGCAAATCGCCAACCACGGCCAAGCGAATGATCTGCTGTTGAATCAATGCGTCTTCTTCAATGTCTTCCCACGTCGCCAAGGCTTCCAAGCCAGCGAAGTTGCTGTCAATCAGAAACAGCATATGTTGCTTGCCATGGCTCAGCATGTGGCCATGCATTTGGCGCTTGATCGCATCGACCTCTTGCCGCATGAGCACCCCGTGCGATCGCAAAACAATCAGGTTTTCAGCTTCGAATTCAATGCTGATGGGCATATAAGAAAAATTTATAAAGTTGACGCTCTATGTTACCAATAGCGCATCCCCTGTCGGAAGCGCGCGGTAGTGAGGCGTGTCTAAATAAAAGTAAAAGGGCGATCCGCCAAAATGATTTAAAAACCTACTCAGCAGCCCGCCGCAAAGTGTTCATCACAGGTGTATTGAGCACACTGCGCAGCCCCCACCAGCCTGCAGCCAAAGCCAGAAAAGCGCCCAACACCCCAGAGGCAGGTACCACCCAAGCCGCTGCCGTCCAAGTGAACTCAAAAACATATTTAGCCAGCGCCCAGCCCACCGCAATCGCCACCAAGCTCGCCAGCACGCCCGCCAGCATGCCCACGCCCGCCAGCTCCGCCCGCTGCACCTGCCGCAAGAGCTGACTCCTCGCCCCCACAGCGCGAAGAATCGCAAACTCCCGCGTGCGCTCATCGCGCGTGGCTGTCACTGCTGCAAACAGCACCACAAGGCCAGCCAGTAGCGTGAAGCCAAAGAGGAATTCCACCGCGCGAATCACTTGATCGAGCACGCGCTGCACCTGGTTGATGGTCAGGCTCATGTCCACATTCGTCACGTTGGGGAATTGGCGCACCAGCGCGTTGTCAAAGCCCTTGATCTCTGGCGCTTTGAAAGCGCTCATGTAAGTGGCAGGCACATCGGGCAATTGGCTGACCGGGTACATCACAAAAAAGTTGGCCCGCATGCTGCCCCAATCGACTTTGCGCAGGCTGCTGATTTTGCTCGTGACTTGAATGCCACCTATGTCGAAGGTGAGCGTATCGCCCATCTTCAGACCCAGATCTTTCGCAATGCCCTCTTCCACGCTGATCGCGTCTTTCTCCTCTTCAAGCCATTTTCCAGAGGTCACCAAGTTGTGCGCAGGCTGCTTGGCTGCGTGAGACAGGTTGAACTCTCGATCCACCAAACGCTTGGCGCGGTCATCCGTAAAAGCCTCTGGTTTGACCGCTGTGCCGTTGATCGACACCAGTCGTCCACGAATCATCGGAAAGAAATCGTATTTCTTCACACCCTGCGCTTCGATGCTTTTCACAAAATCTGCGCCCTGCTCCGGCATGATATTGATCACAAAGCGATTCGGCGCATCTGGCGGCGTGGCTTGACGCCAGCTTGAAATCAAATCTGTGCGCAGCAAAACCAAGAGCACCAGCGCCAACAAACCTACCGCCAGCGCGCTCACCTGCACCACGGCATACGCAGGCCGCGCAGAAATTTGCCGCGTGGCCAGAATCAGCCAGCGCGGTGCGGTTGTTTCATTCACACTGCGCCGAAGCACGCGCACCGCCAAATAGCTCATACCCGCAAACAGCAACACCGCCGCTAAAAACCCACCCACCGCAATGCCGCCCAGCACCACATCGCGGCTCGCTGCCATCAGCAAAGCCGCAAAGCCTGCAATGCCCAGCAGCAGCACGCCGCCTGAAGCTGCTTTGAGCCCGCCCACATCACGCCGAATCACGCGCAGCGGCGGCACCTGCGCCAACTGCAACACTGGTGGCAAGCCAAACGCCGCCAGCAACGTGAGCCCCATGCCCAAGCCAAACAGCACAGGCCAAATACTCGCCGCAGGCAAGCTAGATTCCACCAGCCCCGCCAGCAGCAGCACAAAGCCAAAATGCACAGCAAACCCGAGCAACACGCCTAAGCCGCTGGCAAACAGGCCAATCAGCGCAAATTCCAAGATATAGCTGGCCGCCATGTTGCGCTGCGACACGCCCAACACGCGCAGCATCGCGCATTGATCCAAATGCCGCGCCGCAAAGCCTCGGGCTGCAATCGCCACCGCCACCGCGCTAAGCAAAGCGGCCAGCAGCGCCACCAGATTTAAAAATTTCTCTGCACGATTGATCGTGCTGCTCATCTCAGGTCGCCCGCCTTCCAAAGATTCCAGCCGTAGGCCGCGAAACTCACCGGCTTTGTCTTTAAGTGCCAACCAGTCAGAAAAGATTTTCACGCTGCGCGTATCTTCAGAAGCCACCGCTGTGCGGTAGGTGATGCGGCTGGCAGGTTGAATCAGCGTCGTTGCCGCCAAATCCTGCGTGTTCATCATCACGCGCGGTGCAAAATTCATGAAACCCGCGCCCCGATCAGGCTCTACCACGATGATGCGTTCTATGCGCAGCGTGCTCGCACCCATGAGCAGGTTATCACCCACCTTCAAGCCTAGCGCATCCAGCAAATTCGCATCTACCCACACGCTGCCTGGCGCAGGGATCTCGCGGGTCACCTGCTCAGGCTGATCCAACGTGCTGCTCACCTTGAGCTGCCCCCGTAGCGGATACCCCGCCTGCACCGCCTTAAGCGCTACTAATTTTGAAGAACCACCTTGCGTCTCCGGTGCACGCGCCATCGTCGGAAAACTCACGTTTTGCACGCTCTTTAAACCAAGCTCCCGCACCTTCGCCAAAATCGCCTCCGGCGTCGGCTTGTCGCTGCTGACCACTGCATCCCCGCCAATCAATGCCTTGGCATCACGCTGCAAGCCGCCCTTGATCCGATCCGCAAAAAACCCCACTGCCGTCAACGCCGCCACAGCCAGCGTGACTGCCACGATCAAGAGCCGCAACTCCCCCGCACGCAAATCACGCCAAAGGGAACGCAGGCCAAGAGAGACAAAACTGGTTTTCATACGCGCATGGTAGCGCGGGCGTGGCTTGTATGCTTTCTTTGCTGGGAATGCCCTGATAACCGATCACTATAAATTCTATAGCACTCCGTGCACTATCTATAACGGGGAGAGCCCGTTTTCTTGTTGGTTTACGCGGCGCTAGGCCGCTAGTGCAAAAGGTCGCGCGAAACGCTGACTATGCGAGCCAAATCGCAAAGTGCCAATCAAGCAACTGGTTTGACTTGCATTCGCAATCGCTCCAACGCGGTATATCCCACAAAATGCTTGTTCACCGCGCGACCAATTGTGCACAGCCCAAGCTGTAGGGCGATGTCGTAGCCCATTTGGGTGATGCCGCTTCGGGAGACGACGATTGATATGCCCATTTGCGCGGATTTGATAACCATTTCGCTGGTGAGGCGGCCTGTAGTGTAGAAAACGTAGGGCTCGCTCTCTACAGGCGCATGCAGAGTGCGGATGCCTTGCATGGCCATCCAGCCCGCGAGCGTGTCAATGGCGTTGTGGCGGCCCACGTCTTCGACGAACATGAGCATTTGAGTGCCTTTGAAGAGAGCGCAGCCGTGAACGCTACCTGCGCTTTTGTAGGTGCTTTCTTGCTGGCGGATAGCTTCCGTGATGCCGTAGAGCTGGGTTTGCGTGAGCTGGGCAGCGGGAAGCTTGATTTGGTCGATTTCATCCATCAAGCCACCAAACACACTGCCCTGGCCACAACCCGTTGTGACGACTTTTTTCGCGGTGCGCTCTTCGATTTTGTCGATGCCGGCATGCGTTTTTACGGCTGCGGAATTGACTTCCCAATCGACTGTGATGGATTCAATTTGATTTGCGCTATCGACTAAGCGCTGATTGAGCAGGAAGCCGAGCACGAGCAGCTCGGGCTGTGCGCCAAGTGTCATGAGCGTGACCAGCTCGCGTTTGTCCACATACACCGTGAGATCGCGCTCAGCGGGGATGTGCATTAGGCTCTTCTCGCCTTTTTCATTCACTACATTGATCTCGCGCGTGAGCGGGGCGCGGGCTTGCGTGAGATGGGGCAAAGAGGCTGTCATGGGGCGAGTCTAAGCGGGTAAGTTTGAGCAGACAAGAAAAACGGCGCTACTGGAGCGCCGTGATCTGCATGCCGGGAAAGATTATTTTTTCACAGGCGCAGCGGGTGCGGCGGGCTTGGCAGGAGCTGCGGCTGCGGTCGTGGCTGGAGCGGCTGGTGCAGCGGCAGCGGGCGCAGCGGGCGCAGCGGGCGGTGGGAACACAAATGCGCCCGGGTCAGCACACGCAGGCGTGTCGGTCGCAGGTTTGGTTTCTTTGCCTGCGGCCTTGGCGGATTTGTAGTAATGGGCAGCAGTCGCTTCGCGGGATTTGCAGAGCTGGAAATCGGCAATCTTGTTTCCATGCGCCGTTTTGGCGGCAGCTTCAGCAGCCTTGGCCTTGGCTTCGTCTGTCAAAACGGGTGTTGGCAACTTAGCGAAGGCTGCGCCAGCGAGCAAAGCGGTGGTGGCGATCAGGATTATTTTCTTCATGAGATGCCTTTTGTCGTGTTCTCGTATTCTTAAACTTGCGCTGCGGCCATCGGAGCCGATGCGCTCACAGGCGTACGCTGCGCGGGAATCTTGCCAGCAGCGATGTCTTCTGCCCAGAGCGCGTGATGCTCTTTGGCCCAAGTTTCATCCACATAGCCGGTCTTCATGGCTTTGTAAGCACCCTTCATGCCAATCGTACCCATGTAGATGTGACCGAGGAACATGGCCATCATCAGCACAGCAGCAGCGGCATGAATCATGTGAGAGATTTGCATTGTCTCGCGGTAATACATCAGGCCGGGAATCAGCTTGTCAAGGACGAGGCCTGAGCCGACGACGATCAGGCCCAGCAAAAACACACCACTCCAAAACAAAATCTTCTCGCCAGCATTGAAGCGGTGCGAAGGCACTTCTTCCCCGCTGAATAAGCCGCCGCCTTTGAGAATCCACTTCATGTCATCCTTGCTGGGTAAGTTGTCGCGCATGAAGGTGAAAATCACCACCACAAGCGAGACAGCAAACAAAGGGCCAACGAAATTATGCAGATTCTTCAACGCATAGGCGAGCCAGCCAAAGAGCGAGCCACCGATGATCGGAAGCAAGAAAAACTTACCAAACGCCATGATGATGCCGGAAATGGCCAAGGCGCAGAACGCAATCGCATTCGTCCAATGCGCGGCACGCTCAAAATACGTGAAGCGCTCGATTTTCTTGCCAGTCTCTTGGCCATGCAAATCAATCGCTCCCTTGCGCCAGTAAAACAAAGCGATGGCCAGCATCGCAATCAAAATCAAAGAGCCGCCATAAGGAAGAATCCAGTTGTTGCGCACTTGCCGCCAAGCCTCGCCAGCATTGGTCAAGCTCGATCCTGGGTACTGCACAAACTTCTGAATCATGTTTCCGGCTTCGGGCGCTTGCGCATAGGGCAAGGTAGTAAAGCCCGTTGCGCCTTGACCCACTTGCCGCCACACAGGTGAGTTGTTACCAGGCTGCACCTTGTTGCGCTCCGCATTGCTTTGCTTGGCGTAATTTGGGTCTAAGCTGGCATCCGGCTTGACTTCAAAAATGTTTTGACTTTTGATGCCACCTGCTTCAGCAGGAGCGGCCGGTGCCGTTTGCGCAGGAGGTTTGACAGGCTCAACTTGCAACTTCTGCGCAAAGGCAGAGCTGCTCATCAGGCACAAGATTGCTATTGAAAGAATAGCAGTTCGCACATATTTCATGCGGGCTTCTCCTTCAAATGACTTATTGAGCCTTGTTGTAATCGTTCTGCCCATTCTGGGTCCGCACCTTCAGTGCAGACTCCCAGCTGGCCTTGTCGCCTTGCTTCCAGTTACCTTCCGCATAAGCCTTGCCTGTGCCGGTGAAAGGAGCGCTATCGCCCTTTACACCGCCAGCGCTTTGGGGCTTTTCAGAGCAGGCCGCAGCCAAAAACACAATCGCAGTTGCCGCAATAATTTTGTACATCTTGTTTTCCTTGTGCTGCCTGAGATCAGCTCTTCACCGGTTGAGCTTGCTGCTCTTTCGGCGGCTGGCCAGCTTGCTGAGAGCCATAAGCTGTGCCCCAGCCCCAGACTTCAGCGCCCTTACCGCGCTTTAAGACGCGGTTACGGAAAATATCAGCAATCACATCGCCATCGCCGCCCAAGAGCGCTTTGGTCGAACACATTTCTGCGCAGGCTGGCAGCTTGCCTTCAGCCAAACGATTGCGGCCATATTTTTCAAATTCAGCTTGCGAGCCATTGGCTTCAGGGCCACCCGCGCAGAAGGTGCATTTGTCCATCTTGCCGCGCACACCAAATGTTCCAGCGGTGGGGAATTGCGGCGCGCCGAAAGGACAAGCGTAGGAGCAGTAGCCGCAGCCAATGCAGACATCCTTGTCATGCAGGACCACACCTTCGTCAGTGCGGTAAAAGCAGTTGACAGGGCAAACGGCCATACAAGGCGCATCGGAGCAATGCATACAAGCCACTGAGATAGAGCGCTCTCCGGGCACACCGTCATTGAGGGTGATCACGCGGCGGCGGTTCACACCCCAAGGAACTTCATGCTCGTTTTTGCAAGCCGTCACGCAGCCGTTGCACTCGATGCAGCGCTCGGCATCACAAATAAATTTCATCCGTGCCATGGTGATTTCCTTATGCTTTCTCGACGTTGCAAACCGTCGTTTTAGATTCTTGCATCATCGTGACGATGTCGTAACCGTAGGTCGTGCCGGTGTTCACGGCTTCTCCGCGAACGATTGGAGCAGCGCCATTAGGGTAATGCGCGAGCATGTCAGCACCTTGCCAGCGACCCGAGAAGTGGAAGGGCATGAAGGTGGTGTCAGGCCCGACGCGCTCGGTGACTTGCGCCTGCACATTCATCGCGCCGCCCGTTGGCGTGCGCACGATCACGCGATCACCATTTTTGATGTTGCGCTCAGCAGCAGCTTTCGGATTGATCTCAATGAAGGACTCTTGCTGCAACTCAGCCAACCACGGATTGGAGCGTGTCTCTTCGCCGCCACCTTCGTATTCCACCAGACGGCCAGAGGTCATGATCAATGGGAATTTCTCATGCACTTTCTTGGCAATGTTTTCCTGCTGGATTGACTTGTACAGCGTTGGTAAGCGCCAGAGCGTTTTGCGGTCATCGTGCGTGGGATATTTGGCCATCAGATCAGGGCGGTTGCCATACAGCGGCTCGCGGTGAATGGGGACAGCATCTGGAAAATTCCAAACCACGGCACGGGCTTTGGCATTGCCAAACGGATGGCAACCATGGTTTTTCATTGCCACGCGAATAATTCCGCCCGAAGCATCGTTCTTCCAGTTTTTGCCTTCTGCGGCTTTCTTCTCAACCTCAGTCAGCTCATCCCACCAGCCGAGTTTTTTCAGCAGCAAGTGGTCGAATTCTGGATAGCCCGTAGTGATGTCTGAGCCTTTGGAATGGGAGCCATCTTCAGCCAACAGATTTACACCTTCACGCTCAACGCCAAAGTTGGCGCGGAAGTTACCGCCGCCTTCCATGACGTGCTTGCTGGTGTCATACAAATTCGGCGAGCCAGGGTGCTTGAGCTCGGCCGTGCCGTAGCAAGGCCATGGTAGGCCGAAATAATCGCCACTCAGGTCGTAACCTGTTTCTTTGTCTTTGCCGCCTTTGGATTTGAGCGTTTTCACGTCAAATTTATCCATGTTGCGCATGTGCGCCTTGATGCGCTCTGGGGTCTGTCCGGTGTAGCCAATCGTCCAGACGGATCTGTTGATTTCGCGCAAGATATCTTCTGGCACAGGTTCATCCAAACCTTTGATTTTTTGCAGCTTGTAATTTTTCACCAGCTCTTTGTCAAAGCCGAGCTTTTGAGCCAGCTGATACATGATCATGTGATCCGAGCGGCTTTCCCACAGCGGATCAATCACCTTCTCACGCCACTGAATCGAGCGATTCGATGCGGTGCAAGAGCCACTGGTCTCAAACTGCGTGGCAGCGGGCAACAAATACACAGCGCGGTTGGGATTCAGATCCTCTGCTTTGCCCGGCATCGCGGCCATCGCTGCAGTTGCAGATGGATAAGGATCCACCACCACCATCAGATCAAGCTTATCCATCGCGCGCTTCATTTCCAAGCCGCGTGTTTGCGAATTGGGCGCATGGCCCCAGAAAAACATGCCGCGCACATTGCTGTCTTGGTCGATCAGCTCGTTTTTCTCGAGCACAGCATCGATCCAACGCGAGACGGTGGTGCCGGCTTTCGTCATCATCGCGGGTGAGGCGTATTGTTTTTTGATCCACTCAAAATCCACGCCCCAGGTGCTCGCAAAATGCTTCCATGAACCTTCGACCAAGCCGTAATAGCCGGGCAATGAATCAGGATTGGGGCCCACATCGGTCGCGCCCTGAACGTTGTCGTGGCCACGGAAAATATTCGTTCCGCCGCCGCTCACACCTACGTTACCCAGCGCCAGCTGCAAAATGCACGATGCGCGCACAATGGCATTGCCGGTGGTGTGTTGGGTTTGACCCATGCACCAGACGATCGTGCCCGGGCGATGATCATTGAGCATCTTGGCTACTTTGAACATCTGCGCTTCATTGACGCCGCAAGCTTCTTCGACCTTGTCTGGCGTCCACTTGGCCATGACTTCTTCTTTGACCTTCTCCATGCCATAGACGCGGTCATTGATGTATTTTTTGTCTTCCCATCCATTTTTGAAAATGTGATGCAACAGGCCGAAGACAAAAGCGATATCTGAGCCTGAGCGAATCCGCACAAATTCATCGGCCTTGGCGGCGGTGCGCGTGAAGCGTGGATCGACCACAATCATTTTGCAGCCGGTTTCTTTGGCATGCAGCATGTGCACCAAACTCACGGGATGGGCTTCTGCAGCATTCGAGCCAATATACAGAGCGACTTTGCTGTTTTGCATGTCGTTGTATGAATTGGTCATCGCGCCGTAGCCCCAAGTGTTGGCCACGCCAGCGACTGTGGTGGAATGGCAGATGCGGGCTTGGTGATCGCAATTGTTGGTGCCGAAGAAGCTGACCCACTTGCGAAGCAAATAGGCTTGCTCGTTGTTGTGCTTAGAAGAGCCAACGAAATACAAGCTGTCAGGGCCACTGGCTTTTTTCAGCTCCATCATCTTGGCGCTGATCTCGTTCAGGGCGGTATCCCAAGTGATGCGCTCGTATTTGCCATTGACCAATTTCATTGGGTAACGCAGACGGAATTCGCCGTGGCCATGCTCGCGCAAAGCTGCGCCTTTGGCACAGTTACCGCCCAGGTTGATGGGCGAATCAAACACGGGCTCTTGGCGCGTCCACACACCGTTTTCTACCACGGCATCCACCGCGCAGCCCACAGAGCAGTGCGTGCAGATCGTGCGCTTGACTTCGATTTTGCCGCTGCCGTCAATCGAGCCGCCCGTGGCAGCCTTGGCTTTTTTCACCAAGGTGAGCTGAGTGGCTGCAATGCCCACGCCAACACCCAGACCCGAGCGGCGCAGAAAGGCGCGTCGATCCACAGTAGGCACAGCTTGCGCGAGACCGCGCGAGAGATTGTGAACGAATGGAGAGCGGCCAGCGCCAGATCCAACCGATGAGGATTTTTTGGTCAACAACATACGAGTCCTTGAGAGAAGGAGGGTTAGATCAGGGTGGTGCTGTAGTAGCGCTTGACGTGAGCCGTCAAGCTGTAACCGCCGCCTTTTTCAGGGGCTGGCTTGAGAATCTCCGCCGCAGCCTCTTGTGGTGCGCCTTTGGGCAGCGCAACTAAGGCGATGGCTGCAGTGCCTGTTGCGGCTGCGCCGAAGAGCATGCCGCGTCGCGATGACGGGCTCTCGTTTTTATTCATGGCTGTCTCCAATTTGGAATGGCTTTGCTATCACTTTGGACTATAGACGCAACGCGCAGCATATGCAATCCATTGCCAATCCATTTGGTCAATTAATGGCTAGGGATTTCACCAAGCAGATAGATCAGATTTGTCTAGCTAACATACAGCTTACGGCATAGCTCAGGCCAGCATGTCAAAGCCTTGCTGCTCCACGCTCAAAAACGCTCGCGTGAACTCAGCCAATTTGGCATAAAGCTTGGCACGCGGATGCGCCGCAATCGCGTCACACATTTGCATCGCCCAAGCTTGCATGTGGTCACCAAAAAAAGCTTTTTGCTGCGTGAGATTGGCCACAGCCACATCATCTCCCGCAATTAAATAGCGCATCACTTCACAGCAATAAGCAAAGTGATCTTCCGTCTCAGACATCGCTTCATCGCGCTCTAAGCCAAGCCGCGCCAGCTCTGTGCGCAGGCGCACGAGCGGTTTCTCATTCAAAAAACCGCTCAGGTAATGCGAGCCAAACAAATACACCTCGGGCTTGCCCACTCCGCCAAAGAGCTTGGCATATTCGTCCGCTGCCTGCGCATCGCTCAGCTCTCTGGCTATGGCAACGACATCGCTCCAACTTTCTTCCAGCAAACCGCCCTCCACGGGCGCTTGCGTGACAGCCACGCGCAATTGCGCAAGCAGCTCAGGGCTTGGCGGTGCATAAAACAGCGCAGCCAGCAGGCCATAGACTTCCGCACGCGCGGTTTCTTCGTCAAACGTGCTGATAGTACTGGAGGTGCTCATGTTCTTCATTTTGGAAAATCTTGAATCTTGGCTTCGTTGTTGTTGGAATAGATGTCAATCACGCGGCAATCGCCACACATCTTCAATCGATTAAGCGCCTCGCCTTGAAACATGGAATGCCCTGCGAGCTTGCCGAGCATGCCTTCAATGGCTTTCAAGGTGCCAAACGGCTTGTTGCAACGGATGCAGCTGTACGGCGGCTGCTCATTGAGCACCCTGCTCTGACCGCGCTCTTTGGTAAGGAGCAAACGCGGCTGCAGCGTGATCGCGTTTTCTGGGCAGGTTTGCTCGCAGAGGCCGCATTGGACGCAGTTTTTCTCAATGAACTTGAGCTGCGGGCGCTCGGGATTGTCTTGTAATGCCGCTGATGGGCAGGCGCTGACGCAGCTGAGGCACAGCGTGCAAGTGTCTTTGTTGATCAATAAATTGCCAAAAGGCGAACCTGCTTTCGGCAGCTCAATTTGCTCTGGCAAAGGTGCAGCGGCAGATTGGGGCGCATGCGAGATCAGATGATCCAGCGCTAAATCTAGCGTGCTGCGTTTCTCAGAAGGCAAAGCGAATCGCGCCACTTTGGCTGGCACAGTTTGCTTGGTATTACCCAGCGCTTTGAGCGCCGTATCTAGCGCCCCCACATCCCGCGCTTCAATCAGCTTCAAATGCGTGCCTACATAGCCCAAGCCGCGCAGCAGCGTTTGCGCCACTTCCATTTGCTCGCGCAGCGCCTTCACATAATCCGGCGCTTCCTCTTGGGTGACGAGCACGCTGATTTGCTGCGTTCCCATCGCAATTGCACTCAGCCACACATCCATGCCGACGCTTGATGTGTGCCACACCTGCAACGGAATCAGGTTGTGCGGCATGCCTTGCGCTTTTTTGAGTTGCGCGGCGCGGCCGAGCTGCTCAATCAGTTGCGTGCCTTTGCCTTGGCTGTGAATGAGCAATGCAGGCGCTTGGCCGCCCGCTTTGGCGTAGGTGGCCAACAGCGTTTTGATTTTCACACCTTGGTGGCTGGCCTTCGGGTAGGCATAGGTGAGCGCGCCTGTGGGGCAGACTGTGGTGCATGCGCCGCAGCCGACGCACAGATTCGGATTTACCTTGATCGCCTGCATGGTTTTGTCGCTCGCCACGGCATGCGCCGAGCAGATATCCACACAGGCGTTGCATCCCGTTTTCTCGTTGCGCGAATGGGCGCAGATTTTTTGCTTGTAAACGAAGAATTTGGGCTTTTCAAACTCGCCCACCAGATCGCGTAGCTTGATCAGCGTCTCAGCGCCAGCGTCTTTGAAATACCCAAGCGGCGCGGCATGCCAGTCGATCAAGGGCTTTTCAGACAGATCGAGCACGATGTCAAACGCATCATTCATCTGCACCGCTTCGCGCTCAAAATCAATCGCACCCGCCACATCGCATGCGCTCACGCAAGAGCGATGGCTCTTGCATTGGCCCATGTTGATTTGAAAATCGACTGAAATCGCCTGTTCCGGGCAAGCCACCACGCAGGCATTGCAACGGGTGCATAAATCCAGATCAATCGGGTTGTTTTTTTGCCAATCCAGCTTGAAAGCGCCAAGCCAGCCGCTGACCTTGTTCACGCTCCCCGCGAGTACGGGATACTTGCGTTCTTGAGGATAAAAAGTGCCGTTACCCGTTACAGAACCTGCGCGAGATGCTATCGAAAAGATAGTTACGCTGAGGGTGTCAGAAAGCATATCTGCAATTTGCGTGGCCTGCGCCAGTTCACCAATGATGAGCAGTCGGCCTTCGCTTTTGTACGTCACCGTCGGGACAGGATCGGGCTCGGGCATTTGCGCGGCAGCAAGCAGCGCAGCGATTTTCGGCATGGCCTTGGCGGCATCCGCACTCCAGCCGCCAGTCTCTCGAATGTTGATAAATTTAATGGGAAATGTGACCCCAGCGCGCGCGCCTTCCGTCTCATCAGCCAGCGCTGAAAACAGGCGCTGCTCCTGCGTACAGGCGACGGTCACGTCATCGCTCGCCTTGATGGCTTTTTGAAAATGACTCGCTTGGCGGCGGCACAGCGTGGTGTGCAGCGTCAGTTCTTCATCCAGCGCTTCGGACAGGAGCTTCGCGTCCAAGGGCATTGTCTGGTTGCAATTGCAGATCAGGGTGGTCATGTGGTTGTGGCTCGGCTGAGGCAATGGCTATTGAATTTTCTACCGGGTTTTCAATAGCGCCCTGCTCTGGCGTGGCTGGTTTCTCTTCGGTTATTACAGGCTCTGACTGTGCCACGTTTTGCGCGGCTTGCGTCTCCGCATCTTCCCGTGCTTTCATCGAGGCCGCTTCTTTCTCTTCCTCATCCCAGAAGCCCAGAAACCGCGTCACCGCCATTTTGCGCAGCATCTCAGGCGGCAGCGGATCGGGCTTGGAATAGTCATCGACATAAACATCCATCATGTCCATGACGTTGAAATGTGGGTCTTTGAAAAGCTGCTTCATTGCCGCGTTTTTCACTTGCGGCGACACGTCGGCGCGCATGAAAGGCTTGAAGTCTGATTGCGGAGTGAGGCTGCGCGCGTCTTCCAAAGTGGGTGCGGGCGGCTTGGCTTCTGGCTCAGGCGCAGTGGATTCAGGCGCTATCGAATCAGTAGCACCTTGCGCAGGTTTTATAACGGGTAGAGCCTGATTTGGCTTAAGTTTCTCAGCTTCAGGCAGTTTGACAGGAGGCGCTGGCTCAGCCAACGGTTTGCCTTCACGCAATGCCTGCTTGCGCTGCGACCAACGCGATAAAAAGCCGTCCTCGCCTAGAGGTGAGTCACGCTGCGCCATCTTGCCCACCGTATTTCTTTCCTGCGCTGATACTCACAGGATTGCCAAAGCGATCTTCCAGCCGCTTGAAGCTCTCAGGGCGCTTGCGCTTTTTCGGCTCAGCCACGAAATACTCTTGCGCAAATTCAGCCACCCATTGCGCAATCTCCGCCGGGCAAGGCATCTGTTCCACCGTCTCCTGCGCATCCAGCCAGCGCCCCGCATCGTGATAACTCAAGCTCACAGCCTGCGGCACAGCAATCAACTCATCGCCCAAACCCAACTCTTCTTCCATCCGCCACATCACAAACCAGCAAGGCTGCTCGGTGGTCGCGTTCAAATAGTAGCCCTCAGCATCGTCTCTGAAAAGTTGCACCTTCATCGCCGGAAACAACCAATGTGAGCCGTCGTCTCCCTTGTGCAGCAAACGCGGCTTTTCTCCAAAACCACCGTCGTCCAAAGCCACATCATGCAGTTTCCACCGCCAATCCATCCAACGCGCAGCCGCGCCCGTCAAGCGCTCTTTGCGCATGGTGACGGCGACTTGGACTGTGGGGCGAGGATGGAGTTGCGCTTCTGACATGGTGGGATGGTAGCTGTTTTCTATGTTCTCTTGGCTTGCTTGCCATTTCGCTCGACCCGCTCGCCTGCGGCCTACCGTCGGGCAGTTCGCTCATAAATTTTTTGAAAACACACGCGATGGCGGCAACGGTGAATTTGAGATGGTCTCCACGCGCCTTCCAAAAAATTTCTGATCCAACCGCCCAACGCTCTCCGCTTCAATGGTGGCTGGCTAACGAGGCTGTAAAAAAACCATCGCACATACAGTTAGGGAGCGTTTTGGAGGCGGCCCAAAGTATTCCCTCGCATCTGATCGTGCCGTATGCGGCGTTCTGATGCGTTGATTTTTTGAGCGGCGCACTTTGAAATTCTAATGGGAGGTTTTTTTACAACCTCAACGTATGAGGCCACCGGCACGCAGCAACTACCGCGCTCCGGCAACCTGCTGCTGTGTGTCCGTGTTGGCCGAGATGTTAGCGTTCATTGCGCTCCCGGTCGCGCAACAGCTCTTCTTGCTGCCAAAGCACTAAGGAAGCGAACGCGAAGGCCACAAGCCCGAGCGCGAGGAACTTCATGCCGTTTCTGGTTTCGCGTTCATATTCTTCTCTAGCAATCTCGCGCTCCGGGCCGCCATTCACGCGCGTGAAATATCGGCCATCTCGCTCCGACCACGACTGTTCATGGACGGCACCCGCCGGCAAAACCGCAGAACCTCCACGCTCGGTCACGAAGAGCCCAGGCAGCAAGGCCAACGCGAGTATTGGGGCAGCGATCCAAAGCCACCTTGGAGCAGCACCCTTGAAGTCTAGATCCTCATCATCGGGCAGTCGGAGGCTGGCCCTTCTCGCCAGCACACCTCTAAACAACGACCACACAAGCGGAATCGCGACCACGATAAAAAGCTGTGGTGGAAATGAGACTCTCAGGTACGCGGCGCAAATGAACATCGCTGCGCCTAAAGCAAGAAGAACTCCAGAAAGCAGCGAATAGACGCGAGCTTCGTTCATGAGAGCTAATTCAATGTACACCGCAAAACCTGCGGTATAAAAATGGCGTGGCGGTACAAACTTGGCATCAAAATTCCTTAAATTTCCATTGAAATCATGAGATCAGGTGAACATTGACAACTTCAAGCAAAGGCATAAAAGATTCGCAAAACACCGCAGCGTGTAAGCCGATTTATACCGCAGTTTTCATCCGTGGAAGCACTGTATTTCCGCTTTCTGACAATCTTTGAAGCGGAGACCATTGGGCGGTTGGATTAGAAATTTTTTGGAAGGCGCGTGGAGACCATGGTCAGGGCGCCGAGGCAGCCATCGCGTGTGTTTTCAAAAAATTTATAAGCCGACTGCCCGATGGTAGGCCGCAGGTGCAAAAGGTGGTGTCAAACGTTGGCATGTTAAAAATTCAAGCCCGAAACTTAGAAGTAATCGGATACCTCCAATCCTTCCCAAAACTCCGATGCGTGACTCGAATTCCCGGGGGGGCTTGGCGGCGTTTGTATTCGTTGATTTTGATGAGGCGGGTCACGCGTTCGACATCTGCGCGGGGGTAGCCAGCGGCGATGATCTCTTCGATGCTTTGGTCGTTTTCCATGTAGCGCTCTAGGATGGCGTCGAGGATGTCGTAGGGCGGGAGGCTGTCTTGGTCTTTTTGGTCTGGGCGCAGCTCGGCGCTGGGGGGACGGGTGATGATGCGCTCAGGGATCGGGTTGGTGCCCGTGCCGTAGGGGTCATGCGCATTGCGCCAGTGACAGAGCTTGAAGACGGTGGTTTTGGCGAGGTCTTTGATCACGGCGAAGCCGCCGGCCATGTCGCCATAGAGCGTGCAGTAGCCAGTGGCCATCTCGCTTTTGTTGCCTGTGGTGAGGACAATGCTGCCGAATTTATTCGACAGCGCCATCAGCAGCGTGCCGCGAATGCGGGCTTGGATGTTTTCTTCGGTGGTGTCTTCCGCGCGGCCTTTGAATTCTTCCGCCAGCGTGGCTTTGAAGGCTTCAAACATCGGCACGATGGAATGCTCGTCGTAGCGCACTTTGAGGCGCGCCGCCATCTCACGTGCATCAATCCAAGAAATGTCTGCGGTGTAGGGCGAAGGCATCATCACCGCGCGCACATTCGCTGCGCCAATCGCATCCACGGCAATGGCCAACACCAGCGCGGAATCAATGCCGCCCGAGAGACCGAGCAAGGCGCTGGGGAAACCGTTTTTGCCGATGTAATCTCGCACACCGAGCACGAGCGCATGCCAGAGGTCTTCTTCCTCGGAAGTCTCAGGCGCGACAGTTGCTACCAATTCAATAGCACACCACGCAGATTCTACGCCGGCTATTTGCCGATTTTTCTTAAAAACTTGCACTTCAAAGGAAGTTTCTACAAACGAAGCCGCCCTGCCCGCCAGCTTGCCATCGGCTTGCAACGCAAACGAGCGCCCTTCAAACACGATCTCATCTTGCCCGCCCACGCAATGCGCATACACGAGCGGCAGGCCGGTGGCGAGTGCGCGATCGCGCATCTGCGCCTCGCGCTCCGCGCCTTTGCCGATATGCCAGGGCGAGGCGTTGATCACCACCAACATTTCAGCGCCCGCCTCTTTGGCAAGCTGCGCAGGCTCTTCAAACCAAGCGTCCTCGCAAATCAGCAAACCCACCGATACGCCTTCGACTTGAAACACGCAACTGCCCTGCCCCGGCGAAAAGTAACGCCGTTCGTCAAACACTTGGTAATTGGGCAGCTCGCGCTTGGCATACGTCTCCATTTTTCGGCCTTCGCAAAGCACGCTGGCCGCGTTGTGCCGCTTTTGCACGCTCACGCTCTTGCCGCGCACACCCGAGCCTGTGGGATGGCCCACGATCACATGCAAGCCCTTCAAATCTGCCAATTCAGAAGCCACGCGGCTCACCGCCTCATCGCAACCGGCCATAAACGCCGGGCGCAGCAGCAAATCCTCAGGTGGATAGCCGCAAATCGACAGCTCCGGCGTGATCACCAACCGAGCGCCTTTGGCATACGCCTCGCGCGAGGCAGCAATGATTTTGCTGGCATTGCCTGCAAGGTCTCCCACGGTCAGGTTTAATTGGGCAACACAGAGATTCAAAGTCATAACAGTGCAGAAAATTCAAAGCAATCAAGACAACATGGTCTCGCAAAAGGATTATGTCACCCGCATCCATCGCTCGCTGCTGGACATCGATGCTGCGCAGTGGAACGCTCTGCTCGCAGGCAGCGACGCGCCCTCGCCATTCATGCGCCACGAATACCTAGCCGCGATGCAAAAATCAGGCTCAGCCACGCCAAAGACAGGTTGGGATGCGCGCTTTGTGGCGCTGTATTCGCAAGACGGCCAAGAGCTGCTCGCCGCATGCCCGCTCTATTTCAAAACGCATTCGTATGGCGAGTATGTGTTTGACTGGGCATGGGCGCGGGCTTATCAAGAAAACGGTTTGGCGTATTACCCCAAGGCCGTGGTGGCTGTGCCGTTCACACCTGTGCCGGGGAGTCGATTTTTATACAAAAAGGGCTTCTACCCGGCTTATTTATTGCGTGAGGTGCTCTCATTTTGCGAGCAAGAGAGTATTTCTTCGTTGCATGCTTTGTTTGCCTCGGATGCTGATCAAGCCTTGTCAGAAGATGCAAAACTCATGCTGCGCGAGACGGTGCAATTCCACTGGTCAAATGCCAATCACAGAAGCTTCGACGACTTCCTCTGCACCCTCGCCCAAGACAAACGCAAAAAAATCCGCGCCGAGCGCCGCAAGGTTCAAGAGGCTGGCGTGACGTGGCTTTGGCGCCGTGGCGCAGACATTTCAAATGCAGATTGGGATTTTTTCTACACCTGCTACGAGCGCACCTACCTCGAGCATGGCAACCCACCGTATTTGACCCGCGAATTCTTCCAAAGCATGCAAAGCGATATGCCCGAGAACTGGCTGCTCTTCATCGCCGAGCGCGCAGGTCGCAGCATCGCATGCAGTTTGATTGCAATTCAAGACGATGCAGATACTATCAATACAATAGCACCCTACTCATATTCTATGCCGACTACCGAGCTAAAAGGCTCAAAAAAAGTAGCTTATGGCCGCTACTGGGGCGCAGTAGAGCGCGTAGACAGCCTGCACTTCGAAGCCTGCTATTACCAGCCCTTGCAATGGTGCATTGAGCACGGCTTTGACCGCTTTGAAGGCGGCGCACAAGGTGAACACAAAATGGCGCGCGGCCTGCTGCCAGTGGTCACCCGCAGCGCGCACTGGCTCGCTCATCCGCAATTTGCAGAAGCGGTTAGCCGCTTTTTAGTGCGCGAAACGAATGGTATTGGCGAATATGTGGAGGATTTGGCGCAGCGCAATCCTTTTCGCACGCCAGTTTCAACGCTTTGAAGGCGCTTTCTTAGAAGACATGCCCTCGTCATACCGCGTAATCTGACACGCCGCGCCATTCGGATTCGCACAGCAATCAGCAATCTCTTTTGCGCTCTTTTTGAAAGCTTCGTTCCATTGCAATGGGCTGTGCAGATTGCCGGGGCTCATCCAATGGGACAGAGGGAAGGTCTGGCCGGCGGCGCTCGTGCCGGGTGGCACGCTTTTACCGGTGGCTTGCAGTGTGGCGACGGCGCAAGAATTCATATTGCCTATGCGGTGGCAGGTGGTGCAGGTGTTACCTCGCGTGGTGATGGCGAAGGGCTGCGGCCAGACTTTGAAGGCTTGGCCAATCGCGCGCGGCTGGTATTTGCCAAACGGGTCGCCGGGCAATTGGGTGGTTTGCGCGATGTAGGGGCTGTACATGAACGGGCCGCTGTCGTGGCACATGGTGCAGGCGGGCTCGCGCTTGACGAGCTGGGCGGGACTCATCCACACAGCGGCTGGGTTAGGTAGCGTGGTTTTTGCGACCTTCCAGTCTTGATTCAGAGCTTCACTGGCCGGATGGATTTTTTCGTAGCCGCGCGGCGCGCTGCGGGTGGCTTGCGTGCTGGCGGAAGTGCTTGGCGAAGGAACGAGGCGTGCGCCATTGATGCCCGCGCTCGCCGTGTAGGGGATCGCGGCCTTGGCGGTGAACCAGCAGGTTTTGCCGTTGGTGAGGTTGTGCGAGACGATGTTGATTTCGTCAAACAAAGGGCTGGAAGGATCGCGCACCACATGCTTGCGGCAAATCGCGCTGATCTGTGCGCTAGGGTCATCGCGCAACACGAGCGCACGCGAGCCACTCACGCATTGGCCTTGCGCGCCAGCGTCTGTGGCAGGGAGCAGCGAAGGCTTGTCGCAAGTGGCGGTGTAGCTGGTGGTGATTTGGCCGTTCACCGTGATCGGGATCACCTCGCCCGCCATGCAACTGAAAGACGGTATCGGCGTGACTTCTTTGGCGCATTGCGCGCCGTACTCGTAGAAGGTTTGCGCTTGCGCGCTGGCGGCGAGGAGCATGAGAAGAAAAAAGCGTTTCATTTCACCAACCCTCCTTCAGCCAAGATCACCGATTTGATGGCGGCGTAATATTTCGCATAACCTGTGCAGCGGCAAATATGCTGCCCTACTGCTTCTTCAATCGCCTGATCCAGCTGAGCAGCAGCCACGGGCGTAACGCGCAATCGCTCGATCAGCATCGTCGTGGCCATCACAAAGCCCGGTGTGCAATAACCACACTGAAAAGCAAAATGATCGAGGAAAGCTTGCTGTACTTTGCTCGGCGCCTGCGGGCTGCCCACGCCTTCAATCGTGGTGATCGTCTGCCCTTGCAGCAGCGCCACGGGGGTAGAGCAAGCCAGCAACGGCTGGCCTTGCAAGGTGGACACGCGCTGCGCCTTCACGGTGCAGACCTTGCACACGCCGATGCCACAGCACAGGCGCGTGCCAGCGAGCCCCTGTTCTTCTTGTAAATAGTCCACCAAAGCTAAATCGTCGGGCACGGTAGCCGTAACGGGGCGATTGTTGAGTATGAAATTGACGGTAACTTGTTTGGTGCTCATTTTTAAGCTCCCTTGATCTGCGCTGCCGTGATCGGCAAGCTTCTGAAGCGCTTGCCCGTGGCGTGCGCAATCGCATTGCCAATCGCCGGCGCAATCGGGCAAAGCACGGCTTCGGCGATGCCTTTGGCGGTGGATTCTGTACTGGGCAGCGGCGTGATGCTCATGCGCGTGGGCGCGGGCATATCCGAGGCCAAGGCCACATGGTATTGATCTAAATTCCAAGTGCCTACACCTGCGCCGCCCGCCTCCAGCGGTAAATTTTCCAAAAGTGCATAACCTATGCCCATCGCAATACCGCCCTGCGCTTGACCGAGGAGCAAATCCGGCTGCAAGACCTTGCCCGCATCCACCATCAGAACCACATCCACCACCTTCGGTTTGCCCGTTTGCAAATTGATCTCCACCGCGACCAATGCACCCGAGGGCGCATACAAGCTGCGGCCATACAAATGCGCATTCGGATCGGGTGGCACCACGTTTTGCCGAGGGATCACTTGCCAAGCCGTGCTGCCTGCATTACGCAAGGCAAGTCCGTCAATGGGCAGTTGCTGCAAACCACCCGTGAACGGATAAGCGGCGCTGACCCATCGCCCTTGGTACAAGCCATGCACCATCGCGCCATTGGGCAGTTGCATGCCATAGAGCTGAATCGCAATGTCTGAGAGCTTGAGTGCAGGCAGCGGCATGCCAGGTGCACGCAATGTGCCGTCGCCCCACACCGTGCGCCCTGATACTTGCATCACCGGCACACCCCAAATCGCCGCCGCTGCAGGCAGTATGCCCGCATGAAACAGCACGCGTGTGGCCTGCTCCGTCACATGCACCTGATGAAAAGCTGTGAGGCAAGCGCTGGATGACATCGAAAACGAAGCCGTCCAGCTTGGTGAGTTCCATTGAGGATCGCCACCACTGGTCATTTGCAGCGCGTTGAAATAACCCGCATCACCCATCAAAATCTGAGCGGCGTTGTTGCCTGCAAAGCCAGCTGTTTGAATAGCCAGCGTCGTGGCCGAGCCATTGCCCATGTCCACGCAATTGGTGCGCACGGTGAGCTCACCTGTCGCCGAGATTGACACTTCTGCCATCACGCCATCTGTGCCCGTGCCATAGGCTTGGCTGGCCAGCGCAAAACCCACACCGTAGCCGATGCCCAGCTTGGCTTTGTCTTGCTTGACTTTGTTGCGATTGACCCAAAGCGGATGTGCGCTGGCTCGGCTGCAAATCTCTTTGAGCATCATCGGCTGCGTCAGCGGCGCACCGGTGATCGTGCGGTCGCCCTGACTCAGCACATTCTGTGCACGAAGTGCAATCGGATCGCTGCCCAGCGCCACAGCAGCTTCATCCACCAAGGTTTCCACAGCAAAGCTGGCCTGCGGACCGCCAAACCCGCGCATCGAGCCCGCCACCACGCCAAGAGTAGGCTGCGCGGTGGCATCCACATAGGCTTTTTTGATGTTGTAGCCGCTCAGGCCACAATAGGCTGTGAGCATGGCCACAAATTGGCTGTAGTTGTTGTTGCCGCCCGAAGGCAGGCTTTGCTGGCTTTTGAAGGCCACAAAGTTGCCACTGGCATCAACGGCCAACGAATGCGTGATGCTGCTGGCCAATTGCTTCAAGCCCGATTGAAACTGCTCATAGCGGTCTTGCGCAATGCGCACAGGTGAATCGGAAAAAGCGGCGGCAAGCGCGAGCAAGGTAGGGAAAGTAGATACATCCCTACCGCCAAAGCCACCTCCCGGATAGCAGGAATACAGCGACACGTTTTTGACCTGCTGCGGCGGCGGGCTCTTGGCCAGCATGGTGGCCACATCGCTGACATCGCCATTGGTGGCCTGCGTGCCGAGCACCAAATTCATATTGCTGCTGCTTTGATCCAGCCAAGCCAAGCCCGCCTCAGGTTCCATGAACATCGGATCGAGCACTTGCGTGCTGTAAGTGCCGCTGAAGCTCTTGTATGCTGGGTTGGCCAGTGAGGTATCAATCAGGCCACGCACATTCTTGGCTGCGATGTTGTAGGGCTGCGCTGTGCTGTTGGGTAAGAAGGGATTGGACTCCGAGCCCAATTGCACCTGTGAAAAAGATGGTGAGCCTGAGGCCTCGTAACGCGTAAGAAAATTCATCGGTGTATACGGCGCAAAGCTGCTGCGGGGCTGCGCAGGCCCCATCTGCACCACTTGGCAGTTAAATTGCAGCAAGCGCTTGGCCGCGCGATAGTGCTGTGCATCTTTGAAGATCAAAATCGCCACCGCTTGGCCATAAAACTGCGGCTGCTGACCGATCGGCACGAGCAATTGCTTGAGCGCGGCCTGAGCTGGCGGACATGGGTTGCCTGAGTAGCTCACTTGCTGCGCAGGCGGGCACATGGAAAATGGTAAATCCAACTTCAAGGCAGCCAAATCACTTTGCTGGATCACGCGCAACGGCTGCAATTCAGCGGGAAGCATGCTCAGGTTGATGCCCGAAAACAGCTTGGAGGCATCACTGGCCCGCAAAATCATCGCCGCCCGCTCTTGCGCAGGCCAACCGGGCATATCCTTGGCGCGGAAATCGCGCGCATAAATTTTTTGCCCCGTCACCTTGGCCAAACCTTCAATGCGATAACGTGCTTGGCCCGGCACGCCAGACCAACCGGGCGGCGGGCTCGCATGCAGCCTCGGATGCGCAGGATGAGGCAAACTCGTTGCTAAAGGCGGCGTGCCCGGCTTGGCCAGTGCCAGCTCGTGATAGAGCACCGTGATGCCCCCCGCTCCCACCGCGCCGATAAACCCCCGGCGGCTGAGCTGAAAATAGCTCTCTTGCATAGCGCCTGCTCCTTGCTTGTTTTGAATTGATCTTGGGCGCAATTATGGTCAATTTGCAAGTCAATGCAATGACTTGTCGCAAGATATTTTTGCGATTAATTCTTTAGTTTTACTTATCCAGCTGGCGTAGAGTCTGCGCGGCATGCTCCTAAATCAGGAGCAAAGAAAAATCAAGCGGCCCGAAGAGGCACGGCTTTTTGCAGCGAGAGTAGCTCCGTTTGCAATTGCAAAATCTGCTGATCTTGCGCGAGCATATAGCGATTGGCATGGCGAATGCGCCGCGCAAGCAGGCGCAGCAAGCCGGCCATGAGTTGCGCGGCTGAGAGCGCATCGGCCTCAAACATTTGAATGAAATCATTGCGCCGCAGCACTGCCGCGCGCGTGGGCACCAGTGCTTCACAAGTGGCCGAATGGGCTTGCCCGTCGATAAAGCCCACCTCGCCAATCACGTGGCCGGGCTGCGCCACGCGGTGTACCAAATGCCCGCCATCTTTGCGGTTGCTGCTGGCGATCTCGGCTTCGCCTGAGATCACGATCATCAATTGGCCTTCGTTGGCCTTGCCTTCACAGGTGAGCTGGTCACCTGGTTTGAACTCGCGCAGCTCCATCAGAGCCGCCACACGACGCGCAATCGCCTCAGGCATGCCTTGAAAGGCCGTGCTGCTGCGAAGCAACTGCGCAACGATTTGGGTTTCAGATTCAGAGAGCACTGTGTTAATGGGAAAGTATGACAGTTTGAATTATGCCCAGCAAAATGTGACCCCGCCTCATCAACGGCTTGAATTCAGGGCATAAAAGTAATCTGACACCAAACTTGCAAACGTCTATTCGCAAGGGAAAACCACGAAGGCACTCGTCTCGCAAGTGACGAAAAATGCGAGCAAGCGCTCTAGAACATCATTTGCCTAGCGCGTGTTCGCTCTTGGGCATGACATCTCTTTGACAATGCTCTCATGATTGAATTCCCCTCCCTGCGCTTACCTTCTATGCCCTCTTCCTCTTTCAAATCCAAACAAGCCACCGCCTCTGCTGATGATCACGCCGCCCCCGGCTTTGGCTTGCTGGCTTTAGAAATGCGTGCATTTTGGGAGTTTGGCGCGGTGCTGCCTGCTTGGCCGATCTTGCAGCAAGCGCCCAGAGGCGATGGCCACAGCGTGATTGTTTTCCCCGGCTTGGCGGCGAGCGATACCTCCACCGTGCCGCTGCGCAAATACATCGAAAGCTTGGGCTACCAAGTCTCAGGCTGGGATCAAGGCAGCAATTTTGGCCCACGCGCGGGTGTGCTGGAAGCCATCAAGCGGCGCGTGCGTGAAACTTATGAGGCCAGCGACACGCCTGGCCGCAAAGTCAGTTTGGTAGGCTGGAGTTTAGGCGGCATCTATGCGCGAGAAATCGCCAAAGAATTGCCCGAGTGCGTGCGCTGCGTGATCACGCTGGGCACACCATTTGCTGGCGGCCCGCGCTCCACGAATGCTTGGCGTTTGTATCAAATGGTCAGTGGCCGCAATATCGACCGAGAGGCCGATAATTTTGAGTTGCACAAGGCGCCTCCCGTGCCCACCACGAGTGTGTTTTCTAAATCCGATGGCATCGTGGCTTGGCAAGGCAGCATTCAAGGGGCGGAAAAAGGCCAAGGCCATGCGCAAACTGAAAACATTGAAGTCTTCGCCAGTCACTTTGGCATTGGCCTGAACCCAAGTGCTTGGTGGGCTGTGGCCGATCGACTGGTCCAGCCAGAAGAACAATGGAAGCCGTTTGTCAAACCGAAGATGCTGGGCTTGGGCTCTTTGGTGTTTCCCCAATCTCCCGCATCTTAATTTACAAGAAAATAGGCTTCTACCCCTTATAGAATATGCGTAGAGTGCTCTTTATTTAATAGCAAAGAGACGATCAACTAGCCCCGCTGCCACTGGTCTGTGCCTGCCAAGCCGCTGACCGCGCCCATGGGCTGACCCAGCAGTTGCTCGCGCAGCCAATCGGTGCTGATGCGGGCTACACGCTCGTGATGCGTTTGCTCCGCATTCAAGGTCTCTTTAGGGCGTCGCACAATGAAGGTGCTGGGGATCAGTTTTTCATTGCCAGCAAAAGTGAAGTGATCGGCCTGATCGATCCACAGCAAGGCCTTCTTGCCAGTGGGCAGCGCGTCATACACCATGCGGCGACTCTCGGGCGTTTCGCCATTGCCCATGATTTCGCCATCCAAGCTGCCCGTGCAAATGAGGAAGGGCCGCGTGACGCTGGCCAACTCTTTGCGGCCTTTCTCAATGCTCACGTCTTTGCCTAAGGCAGGGCTCATGGCAACAAATGCTCGGGGCTGTGGATCGGAGCCGTTGACGCCATTGCGCTGCCAGCCAGCGGTGAGCATGGTGGTGCGTGCACCAAAAGAATGACCGCCCACAGCCAGTTTGTCGGTCGGCAAACCCGCCCACGCGCCAGCACCGGAGGCACGGCGGCGGTTGATCTCTGCAATCGCAAAGCGCACATCTTGCATCCGAGCGATCAGCTGCTCGGGCTTGCTGGCCTCGCGCAGCGCTGAAAAGCCGCCTTTGAGCGAAGGCGCGTCACTGCCCGGATGCTGCAAATGCACCACCAGCAAGCCTGCAGCAGACCAAGCCCGCCCCCAATAATCGCCGCCCTCCTTCTTACCGCCCAAACCATGCGAATACACCATCACACCCAATGGCTTGGCTGACGGCCAGCGCAGCAAAACGGGCATCTCCCGCGAGCGAGCTGTATCTGTCCATACTTCGATTTGGGGGGCGGGCAAGCTTTGCGCAATTGCGGGCCAAGAAGTGGCGCTCAACAAACCCGTCGACAGCCCCGCTTGCAACCATTGGCGACGGGAAGGATGAGGCATCGTTTGGGCTAGAGGGTCGAAATTCATGTGTGGGGCTTTCACCATGGAGGCGGAGGGTGTTTTCATGCTTTACTTAACGCAAGTATCGCCGCTACGCTGACACAACCGCGCCGCTCGCAAGGACTTTACCCAGCAGAAACACACGCCCCACCCATGAACACTGAGCCCCAGCTGAGCCCGCAAGACGATCCCGATGGCCAAATGCCCATGCCCTTTGCCGCCGCCACGCAGTATGCCCAGCAGGTGATGGCTTGGTCACGGCAGGGCGATTTTTCTGGCCTCCGAGTGCAGCGCGGTCTGGCTTATGGTGCGCATCGGCTGCAGCGCTACGATGTGTTTTCACCCGCTGGCCAGAGCAACACACCCATCTTGATTTTTTGGCATGGTGGCGGCTGGACGAATGGCTACCGCGAGTATGTGCATTTCATGGCGCAACATGTCTGCGCTTTAGGCATCACACTGGTTGCGCCATCTTATCGCTTGGTATCCACCTGCAAGCTGCCTGCCGCTTACGACGATGCCCTAGCATGCCTGGCGCATGTGCATACCCAAGCCAACGCTTGGGGCGGTGACGCTCTTCGCATCTTGCTCGCTGGGCATTCTGCGGGCGGGCATCTCGCGGCATTGGTCGCGCTGCGGCGGCAAAGCCCGCATCAAGCCAGCATCCAAGCCTGCCTGCCGATCAGCGCCATCATGGATTTGCATCACCCCGCGCCAACGCCTGGCAGCTTAGAGGAGCGCGTTTACAAGCTCGTGCTGCAGTCCCCGCTCGATGATGCCGTCATGAGCCCCATCTGCTGGGCGGCGGGCAACACCCTGCCTTTTGAGCTCAGCATTGGCGAGCAAGACAGCGAGCGCGTGCGCTTGTCGAACCGCCGCTTGGCATCGCTCTTGCAAGCGCAGGCTTGTGCTGTTTCGCTGCATGAGCAGGCCGGTCAAAGCCATTTTCAAACGCACACCTGCTTGGTGCAAGGGGGCCATCCTTGGTATACCCTGCTGGCTAAGCATGCGCGATCTGGCAGCGCGGCAGTTCCACAGTGAAACCAGCATTAGGTCAAACAGGCAGTGCAAGCGAATGTGATTTGATTTAATCTAAGTACATTGTTTCAATGAGGAATTTTCCATGAGCCCAGCATCACATCGTTCCCTGTCTCACCCACTTTCTCGCCGCCGCCTCATTGCATCCGCGACAGCCCTGAGCGCCGCCACACTCGCGCCCGGCCTTGCGCAAGCGCAGGCCTATCCTGCCAAGCAAATCAGCATCACCGTCTCCTACCCCGCAGGCGGCGACACCGATGCCCTAGGCCGCATCTTTGCGGAAAAGCTCGCCACCCGCATCGGCCAAAACGTTGTCGTCGAAAACAAACCCGGCGCCAGTGGCACCATTGGCAATGCCTTCGTCGCCAAATCCCCCGCAGACGGCCACACCCTGCTCATGACCCCGAGCACCATCTCCACCGCCTTGCTCGTTTTGAAGCCCGGCACTGGCGGCAGCTACGACACCGTGGGTGATTTCACACCCATCTTCCACATGGGCAACCAACAGCTCTTCCTCGTCGTCAACAGCAGCACCGGCATCAAAAACGTGCGCGACCTGATCGCAGCCGCCAAGGCCGACAAAGTCAAAACCTATGGCAGCCCCGGCAGCGGCTCGCCCATGCACATCTTGGGCGAAATGTTCAACAAAGCCACCGGCCTGAAAATCCAGCAAGTGCCCTATCGTGGCAGCGCCCCCGCCGTCACCGATCTGATCGGCAACCACATCTCCTTCATGTACACCACCCTGGGCCCGGTGCGCCAGCATATCGAGCGCGGCACGCTCACCAACATCGCCGTGGCCGACAGCAGCCGATCGCCCTTCGCTCCCAACGTGCCCACACTCGAAGAGCAAGGCGTGCGCGGTGCCAATCTGGGCGCTTGGCAAGGCATCATGGGTCCCAAAGGCATGCCCCAGCGCGTGGTGGACAGCTTGAACGGCCATTTCAACGAAATCCTCAAAATGCCCGACGTGCAAGCCCGCATGGCGCTGGCCACCACCGTGCCCACCGGCGGCGAGCCGCGCTACCTTGGCCGCACCCACGAAGCCGACTACGACCGCCTTGGCAAAGTCATCGCGGAGATGGGCATCAAGGCAGACTGATCCCCAAGTTCGTGCGATAATCACGCCACCTGGAAACGTGACCGAGTGGCCGAAGGTGCTCCCCTGCTAAGGGAGTATGGGGTGTAGAGCCCCATCGAGAGTTCGAATCTCTCCGTTTCCGCCAAAGCAAAAGAAAAGCCTGTTTGATCCGTCAAACAGGCTTTTTTAATGGGCGAATGCAATGTCTACCCGTTTTTCAGAGAGCTATCAATTCAATAGCAAACTATGCTGAATTTATGACGTCGAACTGCCACTTTCCCTTAAAAAAACCAATCACCTCCTCACAAACCGCACCACAGTCTCAATCACCTGCTCTCGGCGCTTTGCTGAGACGGTTTTGGATTTCATGTCGATCTTGAAGATGGTGCCGAAGGTGAAGCGGTTGGAGACGTTGAAGAAGCTCAAGGCGCTGATGGTGGCGTGGATATCGATAGCGGTGAGGCCACCCCGAAAGATGCCTTGCTGCACACCGCGCTCATACAGCTGGGTGATGGCTTGCAGGGCGGGCACGTTCATGCCTTGGATACTTTTGCTTTGCGAGAGAAATTGAGCGCGGTTGATGTTTTCGTTCATCACGAGGCGGATGTAATCTTCGTTGCCGGCGTGGTGATCAAAGGTGAATTCCACAAGGCGGCGCAGCGCGGCTTCGGGAGCGAGATCGTCTAAATGCAGATCTGCTTCAATCTCGCGCACGCGGCGGTAAGCTTCTTCGAGCACGGCCACATACAAGCCTTCTTTGCTCTGAAAATAGTAGTAAATCATGCGCTTGCTGGTGCGCGTGCGCTCGGCGATTTCGTCGATGCGCGCGCCGGCCAAGCCTTTGCGGGCAAATTCTTCCGTGGCCACGGAAAGAATTTCTGCCATCGTACGCACGGGGTCGTTGGTGCGCCCGGTGTTGGATTGAGAGGCGGCCAGCGTAGCGGCGCTTTTGCTAAGCGCGGGTTTCTTGCGCGGCGCTGGCGCTGACTTTTTTGCGGGATGTACCGTTTGGTTCATTGACGCAGTATATGCTCTGCCTTGGCTTTTTGACACGAACTTCTCTTGCAAACCACACCTCACTCACTGCCCCGCCCCACGCGCGTCTTGCTGCTGGGGGCGACTGGATTCATTGGCTCGTATGTGCTGCGCGAATTGCTGGCGCAAGGAGCGCAGGTGGTGGCGGTGCGCCGCAGTGCGCCTATGGCTCTGGGCACGCTTGCCGCGCCCCGCTGGCTGGCTTTGCCGCTGCAAACGATGCTTTCCCCATCCGATTGGCTGGCGCATCTTGGGCAGGTGGATGTGGTGATCAATTGCGTGGGTATTTTGCGCCAGCGCTTTGGCGAGCACTATGACGACATTCACCACCGCATGCCCGCTGCGCTATCGCTGGCTTGCGCACAAAGCAACGTGCGGCTGATTCACACCTCGGCGCTGGGCTTGCACGAAGGCGCGAAAAGTCGGTTTCTGGCGAGCAAATTGCGCGGCGAACAAGCCATTGCAGCCAGTGGCGCAGACCATTGCATTGTGCGGCCCAGTTTGATCGACGGGCTGGGCGGCTTTGGCGCGAGTTGGTTGCGCATGCTGGCTCGCTGGCCAGTGCATTTTGTACCCGTGGGCGCAACGGGGCAGATTGCCGCCGTGCAGGCCAAGGATTTGGGGCTGGCGTATGTGGCACTGGCTTTGAAACCGAGCTTGAAAGATTGGCGGCAAGCCAATCTGGGCGGCACGCGGCTCTTTGCTTATGGCCAGTATCTGCAGTTGTTGCGCGGTGTGGAGGCCAAGCTGGCAAAACCGGCTTGGCAAATACCGCTGCCCAATTGGATGTCGCGTGTGGGCTCGCATGTGTGCGATCTGTTTCGCTTTAGCCCCTTCAGCTATGGGCATTGGATTTTGCTGCAGCGCGACAATCTCCCGCTGCCCAACGCGCTGCCTGTTCTTTTAGGGCGTGAGCCGCTGCCCGTGAGCTACACCAGCGTGCCGTTGCGCGAGGATTTCAGGCTGTCTTGAGATTCAAATCAGCCAAAGCAGATTCAAATTCTTCAGGCGTGTAGACGCGTGCCATCGGCGGCAGGGCAGCCAGCAGGCGGCGGCCATAGCCCATTTGCACAAGCCGCGTGTCGCCAATCACCAAGATGCCGCGATCCGTCTCACGGCGAATCAAGCGACCTGCACCCTGCTTGAGCGCCACCGCGGCTTCCGGTATTGAATAATCTGCAAACGCGCTGCGGCCTTCACGCTCCAAACGCTGGCAACGCGCCTCCACCAGCGGATCGCCCGGCGGGGGGAACGGCAACTTATCAATGATGACCAGCTGCAAAGCCTCGCCAGGAATGTCTATGCCTTCCCAAAACGAAGCCGAGGCCACCAGCACGCAGCCCTTGCCTCCTTGCGAATCGCCGATGCGAAAACGCTCCACCAGCTCGCGCTTGGAGGCTTGGCCTTGGATCAACACATCAAGCTGACCATCTAAGCTGCTTTTCAGACTCTCGCCAATAGCTTTGAGCGCGCGCAGCGTGGTGGTGAGCACCATGGTGCGGCCATGCAGGGCGAGCGCACCCTGCTGAGCCACTTTCGCAATCGCTTCACTGTGAGCCGGGTCATTGGGCTTGGGCAGATGACGTGGCACATACAGGCTGGCTTGATGCGGATAGTCAAACGGGCTTTGCGCGATGAGAATTTGCGCATCTTGCAGGCCGCAGGGCTCGGTGAACCAGCTCAGGTTTGCGTCGTCGCCCAACGTGGCGGAGGTAAAAATCCAACTGCGGCGGGAAGGCTCAGCGGCATGCCTGGCCTGCGCTGCGGGCGCGCCGCGCATGAGGGCTTCTTCGTCATCCTCATCAGGTATCCAGTCTTGCCACTCGGGCTCTCGCTCCACATACGATTCATCGGCAGGCGGCAAATCATTCAGCCCTTGTCCCACGTCCAGCTTGAGCAGCTTGGTGCGGATGGTTTGCGCGATATCCAAAGGCGCTTCCATGAGCTGGATGTGTTGCCCCACGTCAAGCCAGCGCACTTGGCCGGGCTCGGGGGCTTGCAAAAAACGCTTCGCTCTGCCTGCCATCTCGCGTGCACGCTCGTGCAAACGCTGAAAATCTGGCGCGATCTCGCTTACCATATCCAGCCCCGCCATGGCCATTTGCAGCGCTTCCTCCACGCGGCTCAAGCCTTCTGCCCAATCTTGCTCATGCAAGCCTTCGGGGGCACTGCTCGTCCAGCGCAGGCGGGCCTCTTTGCTGTATTGCGTTTGCTTGCCCACCACCAAGCGCAGATCGCGCGAGGCCATTTCGCAATCGCGTGCCAGCTCTTGCCAATCGGCCAAACCACGCGCCAATTGCAAGCCCGTGCCTAGCATGTCGCGGCAAAAATCGAGCAGTTGCGCGGTGCCCAAAGCTGCCCCTAAAAACTGCACGCCAGTTTCATTGAGCTGGTGCGCTTCGTCAAAAATCGCAATGCGCACGGTGGGAAGTAACTCGGCCATGCCCGATTCACGCACCGCCAAGTCGGCAAAAAACAAATGATGGTTCACCACCACCACATCCGCAGCCAAGGCCTGCTTGCGCGCCAGCATCACATGGCAATTTTTGTATTGCGGACAGGTCGAGCCGAGGCAATTTTCGCGATTGGAAGTGACCAGAGGGATGATGCTGGAGCGCTCATCCAAGCCGGGCAGTTCGGCCAGATCGCCGCTGCTGGTGGTGAGTGCCCATTTTTCAATTTTTGCCAAGGCGAGCAAGGCACTGCGCTCGATGTGCTCTTGCCGTGCCAGCTTCATGCGGTGCAGGCAAAGATAGCTGCTGCGGCCTTTGAGCAATGCCGTGCGGGCGGGCAGGCCCAGCGCTTTGAGCAAATGCGGCAGATCGCGCGAGAAAAGCTGATCTTGCAAGGCTTTGGTGGCAGTGGAGACCATCACGCGCTCGCCTGAGAGCAGTGCGGGCACGAGATAGGCGAAGGTTTTGCCCACGCCGGTGCCCGCTTCCACCACGAGGCAGCCACCTTGCTCAATGGTGTTGGCCACGGCGATGGTCATCTGTCGCTGGCCTTCGCGCTGCACAAATGCCTCGGTAGCTTGGCCGAGCAAGGAGCCATTGTCAAAATTTGCCGCCACCGCCTGCGCTAGGCTGGTGTTTGCGCCAAGAGCCTTCATCAGGCGGGTTCTTTGCCGTCAATATCGATTTCTAGGCGAGCGATTTGGTCGCGCAAGCCTAAGCGACGCTTCTTTAAGCGGCGCAGCATCAGCTCGTCTAGCGGCGTTTGCTCGGCCAGGCGGTCAATCATCGCGTCCAGATCAGCGTGCTCCATGCGCAGCTCAATCAGATGGCGTTCGGGGGAATGCAGGTTGGAATCCAAAATAAGTCACATCGCAGTCAAATAGCTGGGCTTCAAAAGCCCTTCGATTGCCATGATAATAGCGCCACATGTCCAACGGCTACAGAATAAATGCATCTACTGGTCTTCACAGAGGGGACCGTGAATACCAGCAAGACCAAATCGCGCTGATCGAGCATCCGCGCGTGAATGGTTGCATGCTGGGCGTGGTGGCTGATGGCATGGGCGGCAGAAGTGGCGGGCGCAAAGCCTCAGATCAAGTGATGCTCACCTCTCAGCAGCTGTTTGAGCGCTACTCGCCTGAGCGCGACGATCCGCCTTCTTTGCTCAAACAATTGGTCGAAGAAGCCCATTTGGTGATCAAGCTCACCGCGATTTCCTCCGAACAAGAGCCCCACAGCACACTGGCTGCCTTCCTCATTAACCCCAACGGCGAATGCCATTGGGTGCATACCGGCGATTCGCGTATTTATCATTACCACGGCAGCAAAATGCTCAAGCGCACCATGGATCATTCCTATGTGCAAACCTTGGTGGACAAAGGCGAAATCACCGAGGAAGAAGCCAACACGCATCCGCAGTCCAATATTTTGATGGGTTGCCTAGGTACAGAAGACGATCCACCCATGGAATTTCACTACATCCCCAGCCTGCGGCCTGGTGATGTGTTGATGTGTTGCTCAGATGGTGTGTGGCATTACTTCAGTCCCACGGAGCTGGGCTCGGTGCTCTCAGCGCTCACGCCACGCGAATCTACCGAATTTTTGATCGACAAAGCCCGCACCCGCGCTCGCGGCACGGGCGACAATCTCTCGATTGCTGTGGTCAAGCTGGAGCCTTTGGTAGAGTCTGCCGCTGCTAAAGTGCGTAAGATTGAAATTCCATCTATCAGCTCGATCAGAGCGGGTAAAAAATAAACTTCGCAAGCTGTTGATCTTTAAAACAGCTCAGGCATCCGGTCTTTCACTGCCTGCTCGTTTACTATCTTTTTAATAGCACTCTGCGCAGGTTTTATAACGGCTAACGGCTCATTTCCGTCTAGATTCTTGGCTTCGAGCTTGCCTACGCGCACGCCCAGCAAGCGAAAGCGCTGGCTCAGATCCGCGCGCTTGAGCGCCAAGCCCGCTGTTCGGCGAATGAGTTTGGCATCGTCGGTGGCAGCATCCAGCGTGATGTCCCGCGTGACGATTTTGAAATTTCCCCAACGCAGCTTGATGCCAATCGTGCGGCCCAAGTAGCCCTTGCGCTGCAAATCACGCGCTACGCTCTCGCACAGCTCGGTAAACACCGCGCCCAGCTCCGCTTTATCGTGCACCGCATGCAAATCGCGCTCAAAAGTGGTCTCGCGGCTCATGCTCACGGGCTCGCTTTCGGTTTCTACTGATCGATCATCTCGCCCCCAAGCCGCCTCATGCATCCAAGCGCCATAGCTCTTGCCAAAGCGCTCCAGCAAAAACGCCTTCTCTTGTGCGGCGAGCTGGCCAATGGTTTGGATGCCCAGATTTTTGAGCTTTTCATCCGCTTTGGGGCCAATGCCATTGATCTTGCGCGCAGCCAACGGCCAAATTTTCTCCTGCAAATCCGCCTCATGCACGATGGAAATGCCATTCGGTTTGTTGAACTCGCTGGCCATTTTGGCGAGCAGTTTGTTGGGCGCAACGCCTATCGAGCAGGTCAAGCCCGTGGCATCAAAAATGTTTTTTTGAATCAACCGCGCCAACACCCGCCCGCTCTCGCGCTGCCCGCCGGGCACATCGGTGAAATCGATATACACCTCGTCCACGCCTCGGTTTTCCATGAGGGGCGCAATCTCCAAAATGATCTCTTTGAAGCGCTTGGAGTAACGCCGGTACTCCTCAAAATCCACAGGTAGCAAAATAGCTTGCGGGCAGAGCTTAGCCGCCTTCATCGTGCCCATGGCCGAGCCCACGCCAAAGCCGCGCGCGATGTAGTTGGCGGTGGTGAGCACACCGCGCCCAACATAATCTTTCAAAACAGGAAACGCCGCCACAGGAATCTCATATGTAGGTAAATCACCTTGCGCTTGGCGCAATTGCTCGCGCGCTCGTGAGCCCCCACCCACCACCACCGGCAGGCTTTTTAGTTGCGGATAACGCAACAACTCCACAGACGCATAGAAAGCGTCCATGTCCAAGTGAGCAATGCGGCGAATCATCATGAATGCCGCAACTTTAAATCACACTCTTCATTTTTTTTACAAATTTTTGAATCCACTGCAAAACATGCCCCGTATACATAGGGGAACACAAACACCCTTCACTTCAACAGGAGCTCTTCATGAAATTTTTAAAAACTACGTTGCACACTGCCGCGCTCGCCGCTGTGTGCGCTGGCGCTGCCATGGTCAGCCCCAGCTTTGCTTCCAGTCACCGCGAAGCACCTTTCATCACTACCGTGCCCAAGGCCGACAACACGGACTTTTACATGTTCCGCAGCTATGAGTCTGGGCGCACAGACTACGTGACCTTGATCTCCAACGTCATGCCGCTGCAAGATGCCTATGGTGGCCCTAATTATTTCAAAATGGATGCCAATGCGCTCTATGAAATCCATGTGGATAACAATGGCGATGCCAAGGAAGACATCACCTTCCAGTTCCGCTTCAACAACGCGCTGGCCAACTCAGGCAAAGGCGTAGAACTGCCAATTGGCAACAAAATGGTCGCCATTCCGCTCACGCAAGCGGGCGGAATCACTGCCGTCAACGATGCTAATTCCAATGTGCGCGAAACCTTCACAGTCAACATGGTGCGCGGTGATCGCCGCAAGGGCACTATTGCAGCAGTGGCTAAATCTGGCGGCGGCACCACATTTGACAAACCCGTGGATTACATCGGTGTCAAAACCTTCGGCAACAGCACAGCCTACGAAACATATGCCAGCCAACATGTGCAAAACGTCACTTTCCCCGGCTGCCCATCTGGCAAAGCCGCAGGCAAAGTGTTTGTCGGCCAACGCCAAGAAGGTTTTGCGGTGAACCTCGGCCCGATCTTCGATCTGGTCAACGCCACTGCCTTGCAGATCACTGATCCGACTCTGATCAATGCGTTTGCAGCCAACAGCATTCAAGACAAAAACATCACCACAATGGCGATTGAAATCCACAAAGATTGCTTGACAGCTGGCAACGCCACGGGCGACCCTGTGATCGGTGGATGGACGACAGCCAGCATGCGCCAAGGCCGCTTGCTCTCTGCTGCGCCAGCTTCTGGTCTGCAGACTTCCGAGAAGGCTGGCGGCGCTTGGGTGCAGGTCTCTCGCTTGGGCAATCCGCTTGTGAATGAAGTGGTGATTGGCTTGCGTGACAAAGACAAATTCAACGCTTCTCATCCAAGCGGCGATACGCAATTCCTCGATTACGTGAGCCACCCTACTCTGCCTGCGCTGCTGGGCGTGGTGCTGGCCAGTGGCAATGCTGCTGCACTTGCACCCACCAATTTCCCGCGCACTGACTTGATCAGCACCTTCCTCACAGGCATCACGGGTGTAAACAAGCCCACAACGCCCACGCCATCTGAAATGCTGCGCTTGAATACTGCAATCATGCCTGTGGCCTTTGCTCAGCAAAACCGTTTGGGTGTGGCTGGCGAAGTGTTACGTGTCGGTGGTGTGGCGAATCTGGCCAACGCGGTTGATTTGGCAGGCTTCCCGAACGGTCGTCGTCCGAAAGATGACGTGGTGGATATCGCTTTGGTGGCCATGCTCGGCGGCCTGTGTGTGATCAATGGCACGAACAACGCGCTTGCATTGAACGGCGTGCCCGGCATAGCCTCACTCACCTCCACTTGCGCTCCTGCCAGCGTGCCTCTGGGCACAACGTCAGCCCTGGTGCATGACGGTGTGGACCAAGCCGTGGTGCCCTTCCTCACACGCTTTCCGTATCTGAGCACGCCGCGTGCAGGTTCGCAATAAACGCTGCGCACAAGGAGAACCTATGAAGCATTCATACACTCGCGCAGCACAAAGCTTGATCGCCTTGTCTGCCAGCTTTCTGCTGATGGCCTGCGGTAGCGGCAACAACACCACCACCACACCCGGCGTAGCACTCGTGCCCGGCACAGACGTGCCTGTCGCCGCCACGCTAGACAACCAAGCCGCTTTTGACTTTGTGACCAGCGTGGTCGCCAAAGGCGAAGCCAACACCGAAACCCCGCTCATGCTGGGTGATGCAGTGCTGGCTATGTCTGAGAACGCTGAGCCTGCTTTCGTAGCAGCCTGATCCTCATAAAAGTGAAAGTCTTCAAGCGACACGGTTGCAGCTGCATCCGTGTCGCTTGTTTTTGCGTAAAAGCAGATATGAAGAAAATAATCTATGGGCTGTTGGCGTTTAGCCTTTGCATCAGCCTCTCTTCTCATGCGCAAGTCAAAGAACTGCGACCCGCAAGCGTTGACACCATCATCGAAAAGCTCGGCCCGCGTCTAGCCAAGCCTGCGGCAGCAGCCGATCTCGTGCCCGCAGTACGGCAAGCGATTCAATTTGCGAGGCAAACCGCTGATCCGCGCTACCTCGGCCAAGCCCAAGCGCTGATCGGCCCGCTTTGGAGCCATCCGCAAGCCAGCTACGACATCGCCACGCTTCAAGCCACCATTGAGCAAAGCCGCCATGAATTCGCGCAAGCTAAGCTGACCTTGCAAATCGCACTCAAGCAACCCGCACCCTCACATGCACAAGCTTGGCTGACACTCGCCACGATCGAGCGCGTGCAGGGCAATTACGTCGCTGCCGAGGCCGCCTGCAAAAGCATCTCAACGCCTGCAGCCCTGCTCTATGCCCAAGCCTGCCTGCTGGAAACCCAATCGCTTCAAGGCCAATGGGATGCCGCCCGCCAAGGCTTTGCCGCTTTGCAGCGCGAGCAGCGCCTACCCGGTCAACAAGCTTGGCTGCAATCACTGATGGCTGAAAACGAGGAGCGTGCAGGCGATACCGCCGCAGCGCTCAAGCTGTATGCCGTGAGCCTCTCGCAAGAAAACGATGGCTACACCGCCTTGGCCTATGCCGATGCTTTGCTGCGCAGCCAACAAGCAGCACTAGCTATTTCAGCCCTGCAAAATCAACCTGCGAGCGACTCGGTTTTGATCCGTAGAGCTGCCGCCTTCAAACAGCTGGGTGATCCGCAGCATCAGCGCTTGGCCGATGAGCTAGCCTCACGCTTTGCCGCCTCTGCGCAACGCGGCGAGAGCGCCGGCCACGCGCGTGAGCAAGCGCTGTACGAGCTGCTCGTCAAAAACAACGCACAAGCCGCTCTGAATTTCGCGCAAAGCAATTTGAAACTTCAGCGCGAACCTTTGGACTGGTTGATCGCCCTCCAAAGTGCGACGCAGCTAGGGAAAGCTGATGAAAGAGCCAAGCTACTTCAAGCTGCAGCGAAAACAGGCTTGAAAGATGCGAGGTTGAAATGAAGCATCTCTATCGCAACTTCCTCATTCTTCTGGCAAGTTTGTTGACCGCCAACGCATGGGCGCACAAAGCCAGCGACGCTTATCTGCGGCTCTCGCAAGCCACCCCGCAAGCACCGATTCAAGTTCAACTCGCAGTCGCTCTGCGTGATTTAGATCGCGCATTTGACGCCCTCGATGCCAACAATGATCGCGCAGTGAGCTTTGGCGAAGTCAAAGCCGCGCTGCCGGGTATCGAAAGCTGGGCAGCGACTGGCGTGAAGCTGCGCTGCGGCACTTCCGAGCTGAGCTTGCCTTGGCGCTACGAGGCTTTAGAGCAGCGGTCTGATGGTGTTTTCGTGCGTTTAGCAGCCAGGAGCAGCCAGCCTTGCGATACACAACACAGCGTGAGCCTGCGCTACACCTTGATGCAAGGCCTGGATGCCGATCATCGCGTGGTGATGAGCTTTCAGTGGGCGCAGCAGGCTGAAAAAGCTGGGTTGCAAGGCAGCGCTGCCCTCAAACCCAGCGAAGAATGGAGCGAAGTCGCCACCAGCAAAGGCGCACAGGATGCGCGTGGATCAGCACTTGCCACTTTGGGTAGCTTCATCGTTCTCGGCATGGAGCACATCGGCTCTGGCGCAGACCACATTGCTTTCGTCATTTGCCTCGTACTCGGCTTGGCACTCGTCCATCGCCGCGAATGGAAATCCTTGTTTATCGCGGTCACAGCATTCACGCTCGGCCACTCTATTACCCTGATTTCCGCCACGCTAGGCTGGGTGGGCTCGCCCAGCTGGGTAGAGCCTGTAATTGCGCTCTCCATTGCTATCGCTGCAGCCATCAATCTCTTCAAACACAGCCAGCCTTGGTTGCAATCGATGTGGCTGAGCGCCGCGCTCACCGCCACCTTCGGCTTGGTTCACGGCCTAGGTTTTTCTGGTGCCATGACCGAGGCGCAAGTGCCTGAAGGTTCGCTTCTTTGGGCGCTGGCTGGCTTCAATATCGGCGTGGAGCTAGGCCAGATGCTCATCATCGCGGCGTGGAGCTTGGTTTACTGGGCGATTCATCGCTGGGCTGGTTATCAGCGCTGGGTCGTACAAGGCGGCTCGGTGCTGTTGATTTTGCTCGGTTTGTATTGGTTTGGCGAGCGCTTGAGCGGCTAACCGTCAACTGCTTCGCCTTCACGCCACCCGCTCGCCTGCCACGCGACGTGCCCGAAAAAGCCGAGGCCTTTCTTTTCGGATCTCTTGGCGGGATATGCCGAGCTGCTGATCTTTTGTGGCGATGATGGCTTGGCTGGCCGCGCCCGACCGAGAAAGACTTCGTTTTTTCAGACCCATCGCGCAGCGGATGGAGTTGGTTGGCAAGTCGTTTCGCTATGAATTAGATAGCGCTCTGCGCACGTTTTATAAAGGCTAGAGGCCAAAATCGGCATAAATTTCTACCTCTATCGCGCGTTGAGTATGCTCACGCCAATGCTGCAACCGCACTGTAAGCATTTTGGCTGCACCCAAATATTCCAATCTGCGCCATAATTTCCTTTAAGCAAGGGATTGAGGATTTCATTCCCCATACCTGCCACTACCCAACGTGGTTCAGTCCAACAAGCTTTATCTACCTCAGGGGACGCTCTTGGTTTCTATTCGTTTGATCTCGCGACTGATAGACGCTTTTCGTTAGACAAACTCAGCCTATGGATCTCAATAAAATTAATTACAAGAGCCTTAACCCTAGGCAAAAGGAAATCTTCAATTTCCAAAAGATTTCAGGATTGCTTGCAGACTACGGATTCAATTGCATCAAGTTGGCTGATGACTGGCAAGGCGCAGATTTTCTCGCCTATCACAAAGACAGGCTGGACACGCTGAAAGTACAGTTGAAATCGAGGCTCACTATCGACAAGAAATACAAAGGCAAAGGTTTGTTTGTGGCGTTTCCACTCAACGAACACTGGTATCTCGTTGAGCATGACACGCTCATCAAAAAAGTTGATCAAAACACAAAATGGCTCGATAGCAAATCTTGGATGAATAAGGGTAGCTATCATTCGGCAGCGCCCAGTGCGGCTTTGATGCAAAGTCTTTCTGGGTGCAAGTTATGAGTTTGCCTAACTCGTTCTCTAGCCCTTACAAAATTTGCGCAAGACGCTACGAAATAGATAGCAAAACGACACGCCAATTCTCTCCATCCGCTACGCGATGGGTCAGAAAAAACGAAGTCTTTCTCGGTCGGGCGCGGCCAGCAATGCCATCATCGCTACAAAAGATAAGTAGCTCGCGGTATCCCGCACGGAGCGCCTAAAAGAAAGGCCTCGGCTTTTTCGGGCACGTCACGTGGCAGGCAAGCGAGTGGCTCGTAGGTGAAGCTGCTGAGCTGGCGCAGCGAGGGCGAGGCAGATGAGCGCTGAAATGCCAGCAATACAAGCCATCAACGCAAGCAGAGAATCACTATATTATTCATAGCAAACTATGTAGAAAATATAAAGGAGAATGACCATTTTTTATCCATATTTCATTGATCCGTGCTCGCCAGAGGCGCAAGAAGCAAATACGCAGGATCGGGCATAATAAACCCATTCTTTAGCTGCATTTCGATATGAACCTTCACCAATTCCGCTTCGTTCAAGAAGCCGCTCGTCGCAATCTGAACCTTACCGAAGCCGCCAAGGCGCTGCACACCTCTCAGCCTGGCGTGTCTAAAGCCATCATCGAGTTTGAGGAAGAGTTGGGCATTGAGGTGTTTGCGCGGCATGGCAAGCGCTTGAAGCGCATCACCGAGCCTGGTGTGCAAGTGCTCAAAAGCATTGAGATCATCTTGCGCGAAGTGGGCAATTTGAAGCGTATCGGCGAGCAATACAGCTTGCAAGACAGCGGCACTTTGAGCATCGCCTCCACCCACACGCAGGCGCGCTACGTGCTGCCCGCGCCAATCGCCAAGCTGCGCGAAGCCTTCCCTAAAGTCAACATCAGCCTGCACCAAGGCTCGCCCGATCAAGTGGCCAAAATGCTGATTGATGAAGTGGCTGAGATTGGCATCGCCACCGAAAGCCTGGCCGATTACGCTGAGCTTGTGACTCTACCTTGCTACGAATGGCAGCATGTGCTCGTGATGCCCGTGGATCACAAGCTCGCCAAAGTCAGCGAGATCACGCTGCAAGATTTGGCAGGCGAGCCGCTCGTGAGCTACCACCCCACCTTTACAGGTCGGACCAAAATAGATGCCGCTTTCGCCGCCAAAAAGCTCGCGCCGCGCATGGCGATTGAAGCGATTGACTCGGATGTGATCAAAACCTATGTGCGCGCCGGCCTAGGCGTGGGCATCGTGGCCGAAATGGCTGTGAACGCCGATGTGGAAAAAGACCTCATCGTCAAACCCGCAGGCCATTTGTTTGGCAAAAACACAGCCCGCGTCGCCTTCAAACGCAGCGCCTACCTTCGCAACTTCATCTACACCTTCACCGAACTCATCAGCCCCCGCCTCACACGCGATTTGGTCAGCAAAGCGCTGGCTGGGTATAGCGATGATTTTGCGTTGTAATCACCGTTCATCATTTTTAGCATCTTTGATATTTGACCATGCAAGTCCTAGAACGCACCCCCGTCCTACAAACCAAACTCCCTGCCGTCGGCACCACAATTTTTACGGTGATGTCTCAGCTTGCTGCTGAGAAAAAAGCCGTCAATCTCGGCCAAGGCTTTCCTGATTTTGAATGCGATCCGGCGCTTGTGAATGCTGTGACGAGCGCAATGCAAAGTGGCCACAACCAGTATCCGCCGATGACGGGTATTGCTTCTTTACGCCAAGCGATTGCTACCAAAATAGAAGCACTCCACGCCAGGAAATACTCGGCTGAGAGCGAAATCACCATCACAGCCGGTGCCACGCAAGCGATTATTACGGCGATTCTTGCCGTGGTGCGCCCGGGTGACGAAGTGATCGTGCTGGAGCCTTGCTACGACAGCTACGTGCCCAACATTGAATTGGCAGGCGGGACTACTGTAAGAGTGCCGCTCACGCCGCATACCTTCCGGCCGGACTTCGACAAGATCAGCGCGGCGATCACGCCAAAAACCAAAGCCATCCTGATCAACAGTCCACATAACCCCAGCGCCACAATCTGGTCTCAGGCTGAGATGGAGAAGCTGCAAGAAATCCTCGCGCCAACCGACATCTTGCTCATCAGCGACGAAGTCTATGAACACATGGTGTTTGACGGCCAGCAACACCAAAGCGCCACCCGCTTTGCAGGCCTCGCCGCACGCGCCTTCATCGTCAGCAGCTTTGGCAAGACCTATCATGTGACGGGTTGGAAAGTCGGCTACGTGGCCGCGCCTTCCAGCATGACGGCCGAATTTCGCAAAGTGCACCAGTTCAACGTGTTCACCGTCAACACCCCCGTGCAACATGCGCTGGCTGCCTACATGGCCAGCCCAGCGCCCTACAACGACCTGCCCGCCTTCTACCAACGCAAGCGCGATCTCTTCCTAGAAGGCATCCGCAAAACCCGCCTCAAACCCCTGCACACGCAGGGCAGCTATTTCCAATGCGTTGATATCAGTGCCATCAGCGACCTAAGCGAAGCCGATTTCTGCAAATGGCTCACCACAGAAATCGGCGTGGCCGCCATTCCGCTCTCGGCCTTCTACGGCTCTGGCTTCGACCAGCGCGTGGTGCGCTTTTGCTTTGCAAAGAAGGACGAGACGCTCCATACAGCCCTAGAGCGCCTAGCCAAGCTCTAAGCTGTCATTTTTAAGCCAAATCGGCCTCTAGCCGGCACGCAATTTGTGGGGAGCGCTACGAAATTGATAGTGATTCACCATGTTTGAGCAAATCTTCAGCGGGCAGCTCTGATGTGTCGATAAAACACTGGAATGTAGGCATATCGACAATTACATGATAAATAAATCTATTTTTCTTTACATGTTGTGACGGTTTTGATAAAGTAAAGGCTCTTTTTTATCATGTGAGGCTCCGCCAGAGCGTTATGAAGTGACCGAACTCGACATCCCTAGCAGCCAAAGTTTGGAGAAGCCCCAAGTGTGGCAGGCTTTGGCTTTGGCGCATCGGCATTTGGCAGAGCTCAAAGGCCTGTGTGAGGCTTTGCCTAACAGCGGGATTTTGCTAGATACCTTGGCCATTCAAGAGGCCAAAGACAGCTCTGAAATTGAAAACATCATCACCACACATGATGAGCTGTATGCCTACGATCAAAGCAACGCCAACGCGGGCGCGGCGAAAGAGGTGCAAAACTATCTCGCTGCGCTGCGCGTGGGTACGCAAGATGTAGCGCAATCGGGCTTGATCCGCATGGCCACGGTGCTGCGCGTGCAGGCCGAGGTGGAGCAAAACAATGCGGGCTTTCGCAAACTGCCCGGCACTGTATTGAAAAATCAAAGCACGGGAGTAGTCGTCTATGAGCCTCCACAAGATGCCCAAATGGTGCAAAAGCTGATGCAAGATTGGGTGGATTTTGTCCATGCAGACGATAAGCTTGACCCGCTCCTTCGCATGGCGGTGGCGCATCATCAGTTTGAGAGCATTCATCCCTTCTATGATGGCAATGACCGTACCGGGCGCATCTTGAACTTGTTGATGCTGCAGCGAGAGGATTTACTGGATTCGCCAGTGCTCTATCTCAGCCGGTACATCACCTCCACCAAAGCTAAGTATTACCAGTTGCTGCAAAGCACACGGGTTACGGGCGATTGGGCACCTTGGTGCAGCTACATGCTCACAGGCGTGGCCTTCACGGCGAAAAGTCAGGTGCAACTGATCAAGCAAATGCGTACACTGGTGCAAAACACCCAGCATCGGCTACGAGAAGCGTTGCCCAAGATTTACAGCCAAGAGCTTTTGAATAATTTGTTTCGCTATCCCTACACAAAAATTGAATTCTTAGAAAAAGATCTGAGCATTTCACGCATCACAGCAGCCAAGCATCTTGACGCGCTGAGTGTGGCGGGCTTTGTAGAAAAGAAAAAAATGGGGCGCACCAACTTCTATATCAATCAGCCCTTGTTTTTCCTGCTCTCCCACATCACGCTTGATCATGAATGATGCCGAAACCCGCGCCGAGTATATTGACCCAGCCGTAAGCCGCGCTTTGCTGCTTTCGTGCGCGTACGCTCAACGGGTATGTGAACTTTCATTGCTATTAAAAAAATAGCATGCTACGCAGATTCCATCACGGCCAGATGCCAATGCCTCAAAAATACTAAGTTGAGCCAAAACCCCCACCGCCCGGCGTGTGAATCTCAAACACATCGCCTGCTTGCATCGGTGCGCTGCCGATATGGCCCAGCTCTTCGATACTGCCGTCTTTGCGCACCACGCGGTTCAAGCCTGTTGCGCCCGACGTGCCGCCGTTCATGCCGAAGGCGGGATGGATGCGGCCATTGCTTAGGATGCTGGCGGTCATGGGCTCTAAGAATTTGACGCGTCGGATACCGCCGTTGCCGCCAATGAACTGGCCTGCGCCGCCTGAGCCTTGTCTGATTTCATAGCTTTCGAGCCGCACGGGGAAACGGAATTCCAGCACTTCGGGGTCTGTGAGGCGAGAGTTGGTCATATGCGTTTGCACGACGCTTGTACCGTTGAAGCCGCCCACCAATTGGCCGCTCGCGTCAAACACGCCGCCTGCGCCTGAGCCGCCGGAGATGGTTTCGTAATACTGATGGCGCTCGTTGCCGAAAGTGAAGTTGTTCATGGTGGGTTGACTGCCCGCCATCAGGCCGAGCGCACCGTAAAGCGCATTGGTGATGCAGGTGGAGGTTTCTACATTACCCGCCACCACGCTGGCAGGCGGGTTCGGGTTGAGCATGCATCCTGCAGGAATCGTCACTTTGAGCGGCTTCAAGCAACCGGCGTTGAGCGGAATATCGTCATCCACCAAAGTGCGAAAGACATACAGCACTGCCGCCATGCAAACTGCTTTGGGGGCGTTGAAATTATTGATTTGCTGCGGCGAGGTGCCTGTGAAATCAATCTCGGCACTGCGGTTTTTGCCATCGACGCGGATCGCTACTTTGATCTGTGCGCCGTTATCCAGCGGCAGCGTGAAGCTGCTGTCTTTCAGGCGAGAAGACAGCATCACCAAGGCGCGGCGCACAGATTCTTCGGCGTTGTCTTGCACATGCCCCATGTAAGCCTGCACCACATCCAAGCCAAAATGCTCCACCATTTTGCGTAGCTCTTGCACGCCTTTTTCATTGGCGGCGATCTGCGCTTTCAAATCCGCCATGTTTTGATATGGGTTGCGCGAAGGATATTCACCGCTCTCCAGCAGCGCGACCATTTCTTTTTCACGCAACACGCCACGCTCAACCAATAGGAAATTATTGATCTGCACGCCCTCTTCTTCAATGCGCGTGGAAAACGGTGGCATCGAGCCCGGCGTGGTGCCGCCAATATCTGCTTGGTGGCCACGTGAGCCGACGTAGAACAGCGGGCTCTTTCCATCACCGACATACACCGGCGTGATTACCGTCACATCTGGCAAATGCGTGCCGCCGTGATACGGATCGTTCAATACATACACATTGCCCGGCTGCATTGTGTTGCGGTTTTCATTCACCACAGTTTTGATGCTTTCGCCCATCGAGCCCAGGTGAACGGGCATGTGCGGAGCATTGGCGATCAGATTGCCTTCCGCATCAAACAAAGCACAACTGAAATCAAGGCGCTCTTTGATGTTGACCGAGTAGGCGGTATTTTGCAACTGTAAGCCCATCTGCTCGGCAATGTTCATGAAGAGGTTGTTAAAGACCTCCAGCAACACTGGGTCAACCGTTGTGCCTACTGCAAATTTGATAGCACGCTGTGCACGTCTTTCAAGGACAAGATGGTCTAAAGCCGTTAAATTGGCTTCCCAACCCGGCTCCACGATCGTGGTGGCATTTTTCTCAGCGATGATGGCCGGGCCGGGGACGATATCACCTGGCTGCATGTCTTCGCGCACCACAAGCGCCGCCTCATGCCACTGCCCGCCAGAAAACATTTTCACCGTCTCTCTCGCTGGCACTGCGCGTGGCTCATGCAGCTCATGGCGCTTCTCGGCAGGCGCATCGCCACCAATCACAGCTTCCACAGAGACGGCCTCGACGACGAAAGCCTTGCCTTGCATCAAAAAGGCAAAACGCTGCTTATAAGCTTTCTCAAAAGATGCTTCAATGCTGGCCAGATCAGAAAACGGCACGACCAAAGCTGTATCCGTGCCTTCGTATTTCACATGCACACGCCGATGCACCACCACAGCGCCCTGCCCCATTTGCTGGCCATGCAGCTCTAGGCTGGCCGCTTGCGCTAGGGCATTGAGTTGATCCGAAATTTGAGGCAACGCCTGCTGCGTCAACTTCAACTCCACCGCCTGCTCGCGCATCACACTCTGATCGGCCAAGCCCATGCCATAAGCCGAGAGCACACCCGCATACGGATGCACAAAAACGCGCGTCATGCCAAGCGCATCGGCCACCAAGCACGCATGCTGCCCACCCGCACCGCCAAAGCATTGCAGCGTATAGCGCGTCACGTCATAGCCGCGTGCAACCGAGATTTTTTTAATCGCGTTGGCCATTTGCTGCACGGCGATGTTGATAAAGCCTTCTGCCACAGATTCTGCGGAGCGCCCCACTCGGCCTGCGATCTCATTGAATTTGATCAGCACCGCTTCATAGCTCAGCGCTTCATTGGCCGCTGAGCCAAACACCTTAGGAAAATGACGCGGCTGGATCTTGCCCACCATCACGTTCGCATCCGTCACAGCCAGCGGCCCGCCGCGCCGATAGCTCGCAGGCCCCGGATTCGCACCCGCACTCTGCGGGCCCACGCGAAAGCGCGAGCCATCAAATTCCAAAATCGAGCCGCCGCCCGCAGCAACCGTATGAATGCTCATCATAGGCGCACGCATGCGCACACCCGCCACCTGCGTTTCGAACTCGCGCTCAAACTCTCCCGCATAGTGGCTCACGTCGGTGGATGTGCCGCCCATATCGAAGCCAATCACCTTGTCAAAATCCGCAATCTTCGCTGTGCGTGCCATACCCACAATGCCGCCCGCTGGCCCCGACAAAATCGCGTCTTTGCCTTGGAAGGCATGCGCGTCCGTCAAACCGCCAGACGACTGCATGAAAAACAATTTCACGCCAGGCAACTCACCCGCCACTTGGCTCACATAGCGGCTCAAAATCGGTGAAAGATAGGCATCCACCACGGTGGTGTCTCCCCGGCTCACAAACTTCATCATCGGCGAGGTTTTGTGGCTCACGCTGATCTGCTTGAAGCCCACCTCTCTTGCAATGCGCTCAGCGACCAGCTCATGCGCGGTATAGCGATATCCGTGCATAAACACAATAGAAACCGATCGTAGCCCTTTTAAATACTGCGCAGTTAGCTCACTTTTTAATAGCGACTCATCCAAAGGCATGACGATCTCGCCATCCGCGCCCACGCGCTCTTGTGCTTCCACTACAGCGCTGTAAAGCAGCTCGGGCAAGATGATGTTGCGGTCAAACAAACGCGGGCGGTTTTGATAGGCGATGCGCAGCGCATCACGAAAGCCGCGCGTCGTCACCAAGAGCGTGGGCTCGCCTTTGCGCTCCAGCAAAGCATTGGTAGCCACGGTGGTGCCCATCTTCACGCATTCCACAAAGTCTGCTTTAACGAGCTCACCCGGCTTCAATCCCAGCAAATGCCGAATGCCTGCCACCGCTGCATCTTTGTATTGCTCAGGATTTTCAGACAACAGCTTATGCGTCACCAAAGAGCCATCAGGCCGCTTGCCCACGATATCGGTGAATGTGCCGCCACGGTCAATCCAGAATTGCCAGCGGGAGGAAGTTGGGTTTGAATTCATGTTCAAGAAAATTAATACTGTTATTTTGAAGGAGTTTGCACTGCCGCTACCGGGGCAATACCCTCAAAGTAATACGGCATAAAGATTTCTGTGGCTTCCTGCCCCACGCTGGCCACCCATTCGCGGGAAAATTTTTCGCCCAAGCGCTTGAGTGCCATCTCAATTTCACGCGGAATGCGATCAATCTTGACGCCATTGGTTCGCAGCTCTTCGGTGGAATCCGAAGCCGCTTTTTGGCTCATCTCCCAGCCGCGCTTTTCAGCATTCGCAGCAGCAAGCAAGACAGCTTTTTGATTGACAGGCGCTAAGGCTGCAAATGCTTTGCTGTTCACGTAAACAATATTTTTCGGAAACCAAGCGTTGATTTCATAGTAGTAGCGAATGTCGCTCCAAACCTTGTTTTCAGCACCCGTCACAGCGGAGGTGATCATGCTATCAATGCGCCCTTCGCGCATCGCCTTGCCCACTTCAACCATGGGTACATCTTGGCCTTGCGCCCCCAGCAGCTCGGCGATGCGCTGCGTGGACGGGTTGTAGGTGCGCATCTTCGTGCCGCGAAAATCTTGCAACGTGGAGATCGGTTTCTTGCTGTACAAGCCCTGTGGTGGCCAAGGCACGGCGTAGAGCACTTTCAAGCCGCGTTTATCAAACGCTTTTTCAGTGAGCGGCCGTTGCAAGCGCCAAAGCTTGGAAGCATCGGAAAACGTGTTCACCACAAAGGGCACAGAATCTGCGCCGCTGGTGGGAATCTCTTTGGTCAAACCACTCATGATGGATTCACCCGCTTGCACTTTGCCAGCTTCTACGGCATTGCGAATGTCTGCAAGCTTGACCAAGCTGTTGTTTGCATGCAGCTCGATCTTCAATTGACCTTGTGTGGCAGCTTTCACATCGTCGGCAAACTGGCTTAAATTGCGACCATGGAAACTCTCCGCTCGGTAGCCAGTGGCTAAGTTCCACGTATTTCCAGCTTTGGCAGCAGACGAATGAGCAGGAGCAGTTTGGCTCATCGACAGGCCGCAGTAACCCAGCACGGCTGTTGCGACAGCCGCGATACACAGTTGCTTCATGATGATTCCTAAGGTTGGCGGAAATGACTTATGTCGAAGAGCACCGCCAGCTCTTCAAGTCTTGAAACCCTCGCTTGATGGGGCATCATTTAGCGGCCCCCATCAACAGATCCGGCACGATGGTGACGATCTGCGGAAACACGGTGATCAGCACAATGCAAACCACCATGCAACAGAAAAACGGAATGGCAGCTTTGGCAATCAAATTACTGTCTTTACCCGTCATGTTTTGCAAAACAAACAGGTTGAAGCCTACAGGCGGCGTGACTTCAGCAATTTCCACCAGCAAGATCACAAAAATACCAAACCAGATCAGATCAAAGCCCGCTTTTTGCACCATCGGCATGACCACTGCTGCGGTGAGCACAATCATGCTGATGCCATCCAACGCCGTACCCAGCACCAAATACACAATGACTAAACAGCCAATCAGTGCATAGGGGGACAAGTTCATGGCATTGACCCATTCGGCCAACTCACGCGGAATACCCGTGAATGCCATTGTCTTGGTGAGGAAGGCAGCGCCCGCCAAGATGAACATGATCATGCAGCTCGTGCGCGCCGAGCCCATCAAACCTTCGGTGAAATTCTGCCAAGTCAGCGAACGGCTCATGATGGCCAAAGCCAAAGCACCCACCACGCCATAGGCCGCGCATTCTGTGGCCGTTGCCCAGCCTGCGATGAGTGACCAGCAAATGAAAACAATCAGCAATGCGCAAGGAATCAGGTTTCTCGACAAGCGCAGCTTCTCCTTGAAGCTCACTTTTGGCTCAGCCGGAGGCATCAAATGTTTGTTGCGGATCGACCACCATGCGATGTAGCCCGAAAAGAGCGACATCAAAAGCAAACCCGGCAGAAAGCCAGCCAAGAAGATACGGATGATCGATGCATCAGCAGCTACGGCATACACCACCATAGTGATCGAAGGCGGGATCAAAATGCCTAGCGTGCCTGCCGCGGCGAGAGAGCCTAGCGTGATGGTTTCGTTGTAGCCGCGCTTGTTCAATTCAGGCAAAGAGACTTTGGCAATCGTGGCGCAAGTAGCCGCTGAAGAGCCAGACACGGAGCCAAAAATACCGCAACCTAAAATCGTGGTGTGAAACAAGCGACCTGGCACGCGCCCCAACCAAGGTGATAAGCCCGTGAACATTTCTTCGCTCAGCTTGGTGCGAAACAAAATTTCACCCATCCAAATAAAGAGCGGCAGCGCAGCCAACTCCCAACTGGCATTGCTTTCCCAAAATGCAGAAAACAAATTCAGCCCAGGCTGGGTGTTGGTAAAGAAAGCTTGCCCTACCCAGCCGCAGATGGCCAGCGTCATGGCAATCCACACGCCGCCCGAGAGCAGCATCAACATCAAAATCAGCAGAAAAGCGCCAATGCCTAAGATATCCATGATCAGTGTTTCTCTTGTTTTTGTTATACGTCGGAGGAGAAATCGCCTTTGGCATGCCGCTCTTGCGCCAAGCGCACAAAGGTGGGCACACCGCCGCGCAAAACGATGATGCATTCGTCGAGCACGGCAATCAGCAAGAGGATGGAGCCGACAGCAAAACTCATCTGCGGAATCCAGACCGGCAAAGGCAACAAGCCCTGCGCCAGCTCATTGAATTCCCAGCTTTGGTAGGTGAAGCGGCAGGCCCAGAATGCCAGATAGGCCACGGCGATTGCCGCAATCAACAAGCTACCGATTTCAAATTTACGGCGCAGGGCTGGATTCATTTTTTCCAAAAACAGCGTCACTCGCACAAAATCACCATGCTTGAAGGCATGCGCCATCGTGAGAAAAGCAGCTGCTGCGCAAAGCCAAGCCACGATATCGTTCACCGCGCCAGTAGCGATACCAATTTCTCTGGCGAGCGATTGGCCAACCATCAAAGTGCAAATTAAAGCAACACACACCGCCCCCACCACCGCTGCGCCCAAATAGATGCGCTCTAACCAGCGTCTGAGAAATGACTCTGGCTGAATGCAATGAACTTGCTCAGAGGAGGTTGCGGGAGGGTGTGTCATGGCGAGACCTTATTTTTTGTTGAAGGCTTCAATGATAGCTTTGCCTTCTTCACCGGCGAGCTTGAGCCAATCAGCTATCATTTGATCACCAATAGTTTTCAACTCTTTCTTCAATCCAGCGCTGGTGGTGTCAATCTTCATGCCTTTGGCTGCCAGTTCTTTGAGATATTCATCGTCTTTCTTCTCACTGGCTGCCCAACCGCGCTGCTCAGCCGCGCTGGCTTGCTGGAGCACGGCATCTTGCGAAGCTTTATCCAAAGCATCAAAAGATTTCTGATTCACTACCACGGCATTACGCGGCAGCCAAGCATTCACGTCATAAAAATACTTCACGCTTTCATAGAGCTTGCTGTCCACACCACTGGCACTCGATGTGAGGAAATTGTCCACACCGCCCGTGGCCAAGGCAGCTGGCAACTCAGCCAATTGGATCGTGACAGGCTGTGCGCCCACGGCGGTGGCAATGAATGAGGTGGCTGGGTTGTAGGCGCGCATCTTCGTGCCCTTCAAATCTTTCATGGAGGAGATAGGTTTAGCCGTATACAAACCCTGTGGTGGCCATGGCACGGTGTAGAGCAGCTTCATGCCTTGGGCTGAGAGAGTTTTGATCAGTACAGCGCGTGAAGCGGTATCGAGCTTTTTGGATTCAGCGTAGCTGGTGGCCAAGAAAGGGATGGAATCCACACCAAAGATCGGCGCTTCATTCGATGCACCCGAGAGGATGAATTCGCCAATCGGCGTTTGGCCCGATTGCACAGCACGCTTGATCTCGTTCGCTTTGAACAATGAAGCGCCCGGATGCACCGTGATCTTCAGTTTGCCTGATGTGGCTTTGTCCACTCCTTCAGAAAATTGCACCAAGTTTTGCACTTGGAAGGTATTGGCGCCATAGCCCGAAGGCAAATCCCATTTGGCTTGCGCAAATGCGCCGCCAGCTGCAGTAACAGCAGCCACAGCTGCGAGGGAAATCAAGAGTTTTTTCATCATCATCTTCTCCATTGAGGGTTAAAAAGTAGCCAATTGGTGGTTGAGTAAATCGGTGATCAACATCGCTCCGGGTGCGTGCGTGATGCACAGGGGCGGACGCGCTTGCGTGATGGCAGCTTGTGGCGTCACGCCGCATGCCCAAAACACGGGAATCTCATCCGCTTGCAGCTTCACGGCATCGCCGTAATCAGGCGTGGAGAGATCAGCAATACCCATCAGCGCAGGATCACCCAAATGCACAGGAGCACCATGCACATTGGGGAAACGCGAGGTGATCTGCACAGCCCGAATCGCATCAGCTGCTTTGAATGGCCGCATGGACACGACCATCGGGCCATGAAACGCACCCGCAGCTTCGGTTGCGATATTCGTGCGATACATCGGCACGTTTACGCCTTGATCAAGATGCGCAATGCGTAACCCCGCTTCCACAAGCGCTTGCTCAAAGGAGAATGAGCAGCCAATCACAAAGCTCACCAAATCATTACGCCAAAGGGAGCTGATATCGGTGGGTTGATCCACCAATGCGCCATCGCGCCACACCCGATAGCGTGGCACATCGGTGCAAATATCAATGTCATTGCCTAAAGCTGGCAGCTTGGCTTGCCCAGGCTCGCTCACGGCTAGCAATGGGCATGGTTTTGGATTGCGCTGGCAATAGCGCAGAAAATCATGCGCCAGCGCTTCGGGCAAAATCACCACATTGCCTTGCACATAGCCATGGGCCAAACCACTGGTGTGCCCGGTCCACTCGCCACGGCGAATCGCATAGCGTGCATCGGCAGCAGCAGAGCCAGAAGGGAGATCGAGAGAGTTCACTTGTGTTCCATGAAGTTTTTCAACATGAAACGGATTGTGAAGTGATGAATTGCTTTGCGCAAACAAAAAATATTTTGCTTAAGTCATCACTTATTTCGATGATTTATCAGAAGCAAGATTCAGGTTAACCCTGATAAAAAAACCCACCTCTCCGCAAAATTCAAATAAAAGCCAAAGCAGATTTCATCACGCTATCCACCAGGCCCGTCGATGGATCGCTGCGGTAACTCGCATGCAACGGCAGCGGCGGCAGCGCCACATTGCATTTCAGAATCCGCAAACCTTGCACAGCCACCAACCGCTCTGCTGCTGCCACAGGCAGCGTCGCCACACCAAAGCCGCCCTGCGCCAATTGCGCCATCGCCGAAATAGAAGAAATTGTATGCACCCGCTTGTTTTCCACCTTCGCTAAGCGCAGCGCATCCAGCAGCGCCACATGCGGCTGCGAACCACGCTGGAAGGTGAGCAGCTCACCTTTGGCCAGTTCGGACAAGGTGTATGCACGCTTTCGGTGCTGCATCGCCTGCCCCACAAAACACATCGCCATTGCAGGCAGCGCCTTCGTGCGCACGCCTTCGCCGCCTGCGGGCAAGGCCGCAAACACAACATCCAAAGCACCGCGCTGCACCTGATCCATCAGAACGGGCGTGGTCTCCACCGTCAACTCCAGCTCCAAGCCCGGCTGCTCTACGCGCAGTTTTTCAATCCACGGAATCAGCCAAGAATGCAACACCGATTCAATCGCACCAACGCGTAGCGAAGCAGCCATCGCCATGCCCGATCCCATCTCGGCCTTGACCTCGCGTTGCAATTCCAGCAGCTTTTGCGCATACGTCACAAAGCGCCCACCTGCTACCGTGAGGCGAAATTGCTTGTCCCGCCGATCCAGTAGCAAGACACCGAGCTCATCTTCCAGCGCTGCAATTCGCGCAGACATGGCCGATTGCGTCAAAAACAGCTTTTCAGCTGCCCGAGAGACCGATTTGAGCGTCGCCACCCAATAGAAAGCTTCAACAAAACGCAAATTCATAAAAACAACTCCTTCGCAGAAATCAGCAGTCGTGGAAAACCAGCCAGCAAGTTTGAGGGAATATACGGTTGATTTGGCCCGTCTTTTGCTTATATCCTTGATCTTTTATTCTTCAACAGGAATCACGATGTTCAAAAAAATAGCTTTGGCCATGAGCCTTTCGCTGATCAGCGCGGGCGCTGCCTTCGCGCAAGTCAAATGGGATTTGCCCAGCGCTTACCCAGCCACCAATTTCCACACTGAAAACTTGGTGCAGTTTGCCAAAGATGTGGACACTGCAACCGGGGGCAAACTCAAAATCACCGTGCATCCTGGTGCATCGCTCTTCAAAGCGCCTGAGATCAAGCGCGCGGTGCAATCGAATCAAGCCCAAGTGGGCGAGGTGTTGCTGGCCAATCTGGCCAACGAATGGCAAATCTATGGCGCTGATGGCCTGCCTTTCTTGGCTGACAGCTACGAAGAAGCCGCCAAACTCTGGCGCGTACAAAAACCCATGATTGACAAGAAGCTTGGAGAGCAAGGCATGAGCGTGCTGTATGCCGTGCCATGGCCTCCGCAAGGCTTGTATGCCAAAAAGCCGATCAATTCTGGCGCAGATTTGAAGGGCTACAAATGGCGCGCCTACAGCCCTGCCACAGCACGCATGGCTGAGTTGCTCGGCGCACAGCCCGTCACCGTGCAAGCGGCCGAAGTCAGCCAAGCGTTTGCCACGGGTGTGGCCGATAGCATGATGAGCTCCGGCTCCACCGGATGGGATGCCAAACTGCATGAGACCGTCAAGCAGTGGTATGACATGCAAGCTTGGCTGCCGAAAAATGCCGTGATCGTAAACAAAGCCGCTTTCGATGCACTCGATGCGCCTGCCAAAGCTGCTGTGCTTAAAGCTGCTGCAGATGCCGAAGTGCGCGGCTTTGCAGCCAGCCAAAAGGCCAACGGCGAAACACTCGACAAGCTCAAGGGCGCCGGCATGCAAATTTTGAAGCCAAGCGCAGCACTCACCACTGATATGAAAAAAGTGGGCGAAACAATGATTAAGGAATGGCTGGAAAAAGCTGGCCCTGAGGGCAAACAACTGCTTGACGCTTACAACAAGATGTGATTTTTCAGCTGTGCTTTGATGCACACAAGTCAAAGGGCAGCCGTTGAGCTGCCCTTTTTTTGCTGCACGCAAAGATGCATGAAGAGTTGTATTTTTATAACGAAATCGGCCTCATCCCGTTATACTATGTACATAGTATGCTACGTATTTAATAGCATATAGCATATAGAATGAAGTATGACCTCACCTAATCCCACCCTACTCATCCAAAACGCCACCTGCATCGCCTTGATGGACGATGCGCAGACTGAGCTGAATGACACCAGCCTGCTGATTCGCGGGAATGTGATCGAAGCGATTGGCTCGGCGCAAGAGTTGCTGCATAGCGCAGGTGGGCGAGTTGATGAAATCATTGATGCACGCGGCCATATCGTGATACCGGGTATGGTGAACACGCATCACCACATGTATCAATCGCTCACGCGCGCGATTCCAGCTGCGCAAAATGCCGAGCTGTTTTCATGGCTGCGTGGGCTGTATCCGATTTGGGCCAACCTCACACCCGAGATGATCCACGTCTCCACGCAAACGGCGATGGCCGAGCTGCTGCTCTCGGGCTGCACCACAAGCAGCGATCACCTGTATATCTATCCTAAGGGCGTAAAGCTCGACGACAGCATTGAAGCCGCCCGCGAGATCGGCATGCGCTTCACTGCCACGCGCGGCAGCATGAGCGTGGGCCAAAGCGCAGGCGGCTTGCCGCCAGATCGCGTGGTGGAAAAAGAAGATACCATCCTCAAAGACACGCAGCGTTTGATTGAGCAACACCACAATGCAGCGCACGGCAGCATGCTCCATGTGGCGGTCGCGCCTTGCTCGCCATTTAGCGTGAGCCGCGATTTGATGCGTGAATCGGCGGTATTGGCGCGGCATCATGGCGTGCGCCTGCATACGCACTTGGCAGAAAACGATCATGACATAGCCTACAGCCTAGAAAAATTCGGCTGTACGCCCGCGCAATATGCCCACGATCTTGGCTGGACGGGCGCAGACGTCTGGCATGCGCATTGCGTCAAACTCGATGACGAAGGCATCAGCCTGTTTGCCGCCACGCGAACAGGCATCGCACACTGCCCATGCAGCAACATGCGCCTTGCTAGTGGCATCGCCCCCATCCGCAGAATGCTCAACGCTGGCGTGCCCGTGGGCTTAGGCGTAGATGGCAGCGCAAGCAACGACGCGGCGCACATGGTCAATGAAGCGCGCCAAGCCATGCTTCTAGCACGCGTTGGCCGCGCAATGCAGCCGCCTGAAGAGCGCAACGGAGAGCGTTTCTTCGGCTGCGATCTTGGCCCAGCAGAGATGACAGCCCGCGATGCACTGAAAATCGCCACCCGTGGCGGCGCACAAGTCTTAGGCCGCCCAGACATCGGCCACCTTGCGCCCGGCATGTGCGCTGATCTCGCCTTGTTTGACCTACGCACCTTGAGCTTCGCAGGCGGCGCGGTGCATGACCCAGTGGCAAGCCTCCTGCTCTGCGCGAGCCCGCTGGCGGCATACACCATCGTCAACGGCAAAGTGGTAGTGCGCGAAGGGCAGCTTACGACGGTAGATTTGCCTGTATTGATTGAAAAGCACAATCAACTGGCGCTTGAATTGGCTTCTTTGAGCTGATACTGATCAGCCATTTCGCGCATAGGTTTTTGCTGTACTCGCCATCATCGCGGCGCACCCACCTCCGTTCGTGTCTCCCTTCGGGCTTCGCCCGAATTCCTCCTTCACCTCACTGCGGTGGATGCGCCGCGCTGATGGCTGCGAATGAGAAACGACGAGCGCCAAGCTGATGACAAGATCGCACTACCTGTGCGTTTTGCGTAGGTAAAGGGGGAGGCGGTACAACCTTCTTGCTGGAGAAAAAAAACTCAACGCCGCCGGAGGACACGGAGCAAAACGTGCAGGTAGTGCGATCTCCCCAAAAGCATCACTCCACCGCAAACGTCAACCCTGCATTCGCATGCAATCTCGTGATGATGTCTTTGCCCAACGCAGGTGCAGGCGTCCAGATACCGCCAGTGGTCTCGGTAGATTGAGTCAGTAAACACACAGCGCATTCGGCAATCATTTTGCTCGTTGAACCATAGCCAGGATCGCGGTCGCCTTTGACGCTGACTTTTGCCTTGTTACCTTGTGCGTCTTCGCCCAAGAAGAGCACATCGTAGAAGCCGGTTTCGCGTTCTTCTTTGCTGGGGCCTTCGCCGGGCTTGGGGCCGCCTTCGCCGCCTAGGGATTTGTCGTTGGCCACATGATTAGCGATCGCTTGGCCCTTCTCGCCTGCGCCTGTGATCATCATTTCGTCGTAAACAAAATCTTGGCCGTAGGTGTGGGCCATCAAGAAATTAGAGCGGTGGATGTTGCGGGTATTGATCGCTGCCATGACGAAAGGCGCGACCCACATGTCTGCACCCAAGGCTTCATCGATCATCGGCTTGCCGCCGCTGGGCTGCTTGGGGCCGGTAAAGCCAGGAGTCAGTGAAAACGGGTTGCGCAGCAAATCAAGCACGCTGGGGTCTGAGCCGGCTGCAGCCATGGTGGCCTTCAAGCTGGCAGCGGTGCCGCCAGAGAACGTGCCTTTCATCTTACGCACACGGCCACGGATGCGCGGGGCGGCGTGGCCGAATTTCGTTTTGAATTCGCTTTGCAACATGAAAACGCCCATGTCAAACGGGACGGAATCAAAGCCGCAAGAAAACACGATGCGCGCACCGCTGGCCTTGGCCTGCGCTTCGTGTGCGTCGATCATGTGGCGCATCCAGGCGGGCTCGCCGCACAGATCGACGTAATCGACACCGCTGGCTGCGCAGGCGGCGACCATCTCATTGCCATAGAGCTGATACGGGCCAACGGTGGTGAGCACGAGGCGGGTGCGTGCCATCAGCGCTTGCAGGCTGGCTGCGTTACCCGTGTCTGTGACGACCAAGGGCGTGTCTTTTGGCGCGCCGATCTCGTCGCGCACTGCAGCCAATTTTTCTGCGCTACGGCCACCCATGGCCCAGCGGATACCCTCGGCATTGCCGCTATTGGGGTATCGCGCCATCATGTATTCAGCGACCAGGCGGCCTGTGAAGCCAGTGGCACCGTGGATCACGATATCGAATTCTTTGCTCATGGGGATTCTCCTGAAGATGTGGCATTTTGCACTTGTGGAACAGGGGCTGATTTGCTCAAAGTCGCATCAATGACTTTGCGCAAGCGTAGGTCGTCGATCAAGCTGCGCACTTGCCAGCCGGTGGCGGCTTCAATGGCGGCTTTGTAGGGTGGCATGTTGGTGCATTCGAGCAGTAAGGTTTTCAGATGCGGGGCGCGCGCTTGAAGTGCCAAAGCGGCGGCTACCACATCTTTCTCAGCTTGCGCAAAATCAAGCGTGGGCTGATTACCCAAAATCTTGTTCACAAACTCTGTACCTGCTGGAACGCCTTGAATGATCACGTCTTTCAAGCGGTCTCTGGGCACGCCCGCTGCTCGCAAATGCTCAGATCCCAAGCTGCCTGAGCTGATGCTGAGCACACCGGCTTGCTGCTCTTTCGCAAGCAAAGCAGGCAATTGCAGCAAGCTGGATGTGACCACCGGAATCTTGGCCACCGCTTGCAACTCTTTTTGCAGCAAGACGAGGAAGCCACAGCTCGTCGTGATCGCCTGCACGCCACGCGCTTGCAACAAGCGCACCACACTCTGAAAAGTCGACAGCAACCTCGCCTGTCGCATGCTCGCTGCCGAAGTGACCACCTTGGCTGGCCACACACCTTTGAGGCACTCTTGGTGCGTGCTAACACCGAAGGTTTCAGCATGACCCACATCACCCTTAGGTCGCGGAAACTGTGTGTCGAGCATGATGATGCCGAGCACAGAAGGCGTGAGGCTGTGGCTAATCATGGGCTTTGCGTCAGAGCGGTTTCACCTGAGACAAATCAGGCTTCTCAAGCCACTGGGCAAACTCATCCGCGAGTTGCTGCGCAGCGCCCGTTGCACCCTTCCATTGCGCCACACGCGCCGCCAAATTTGTACCGTGGTGCGAAAAATCATTGCGGTCTGGCAGCTTTCCGCGAGGCAATTTGGCAATCCATTCTTTGCTGGGCGCGAGCACGATCATGCGGTCTAAAAACGTGCTCGATCCATGCCGCCATTTGAGCGATTTATCCAGCCAACCGGGCACCACCGCTTGCTGAAAATGCGGATAGAGCACGATACCGTCCGTGGCTTTGTAATCAAGGTGCAGGTGATAGTCAGTGATGCCGCCATCCCAATACGCGCCGCGCGGCGCGCCGGGAATGTCGTGCACGGCTTTCAATACAAAAGGAATCGAGCAACTGGCTTGAAGCGCGGGATTGAAATTGGCTTCGCTCAGAGCGATTTGTCGGGTGCGGTAATCACCGGTCTTAAATGGAAGCTCCGCTAAGAGCTTCGCGGGAAGCTCAGCCACAGCATTAGCAAAAGCATTTGCGGCAGTGCCAACTTGCGAAGAAAACACCACCCGCTCCAACCAAGCCCCCATGGCCTTGCGCCGCACCACATTGGTAAAGAAAGCCCCCGCATAGCCCAGCGGCGCACGCAGCTTGCCTTCTCGCCCAAGGATATGCCGCCCACGCGAGGTGACGATATGCAGCTTGTAGCGCGGATGCTGCAACACTTCATTCACCCTCCCGCCGTAAAACGCCTCCAGAGAAGCCCCAAAATCTGCGCTGATGCGCTCTGGCGTGGGGAATTTTTTTCCGGGCTCCAAGGCATAGTCTTGATGGATGTAGTCTTTTTCTAGCCGCTCAAAGCTTTTCACAGAGTCATTCAAACACGCAGTGGCCATGCGCCATGCGCCAATGCTCGCGCCCACCAAATCCACACTTTGCTGAGATTGTGGCAACCATTGCCCAAAGATAAAGCGGTCTAGCGCCCCAAGAATCAAGCCCTTCGGGCCACCCGCTGCGCCGGGAATCGTGCGCACATGGGATGCTGCTAAGCCATGGCTTTGTAGGTGCTCAAGGGCTTTCGGGCCCGCGTAGATGCGTAATGCTTGCATGGGATGATTTTATAAGCATTTTAAGCCCATCCCCCTTATAAAATATGCGCAGAGTGCTCATCTTTTAATAGCATATAGGATTCTGAATACTAAAAAAAAAGGACAAGAAGGCAGACCTTCTTGTCCTTTGTTGTGCACTGACCGCCAAATCAGGCAGCGGGTGCAACAGGAGCAGCGGAAGCAGAAGGTGCTGCGTTCGCATCAGCAGGCTTGGCAGCTGCTTTTTTACGATTTGGCGCGATCATCATGATCATCTGCTTGCCTTCAAGCTTGGGCATGCTTTCTACCGTGATCAAATCTGCCAAATCGGTTTTAATGCGCTCGAGTTGAGCCATGCCGATTTCTTGGTGGGTGATCTCGCGGCCACGGAAGCGCAGCGTCACTTTGACTTTGTCGCCCTCTTCCAAAAAGCGCTTGATGTTGCGCATTTTGACTTGGTAGTCACCTTCGTCGGTACCCGGGCGCAGTTTGATTTCTTTGACTTCAATCACCGTCTGCTTAGACTTGGCTTCCGCCTCGCGCTTTTGCTCTTGGTATTTGAATTTACCGTAGTCAATCAGGCGCACCACAGGCGGGCTGGCTGAAGCCACAGTCTCGACCACATCCACATCAAAATCAGCGGCGCGGCGCATGGCATCTTGCATGCTCATTACACCTAGCTGTTCGCCCTCAGGGCCGATCACGCGCACCTCAGGTGCCATGATTTCGCGGTTTAGACGGTGTTTGCGCTCTTCACGAGAGTAGCGCGATGGGCGCGGGGGGCGCGGTGGCCGAATAATGGGCGGCCGATACGGTGCGGTAGCGATGGTGAAATTCCTTGAATGTGAATCAGATGCCTTGCAATTGCCCGCTGTGGAAATTTGACATGATCTGACCGCTGTACAACGTGTTCAACCAATATCACTCCAAACAGGGAAAATCGAAAAGCGCTTGTTGGCAGGAAATTCCAGCCGACGATGCATTTTAAAGCTTATCGGCAGCGCTTGCCGATGGGGTTCCACCCTAATTTGTTGCTTTTGCAGCGTTTTAGCCCTTTGTTGAGGCCAGATAAGGTTTCTCAAAAGACTAAAACACCACAGAAACAGCTCAGGAAGATCAAGCTACGCGTCAAGCTAAGCGAAGTGAACCAAACAATCCGTCGACCTCATCCTCAGGCCCGGCAGCAAAATACAGCGCATTCGTGTCGCCTAGCGAAGCGCCGTTACCAAACTGCAATCCCCACAAGCCAGAGATTTTGACGCTCTGGCCTGCAACATCTTTCAAATCATCCAGATACGCACCCGTCGCGAGATCAAACGCACAAATACGCCCTGCTCCGCCGAAATTGCCCACCAACAGCTTGCCGCTCAAAGCGCCGAAATTAGCAGGTGCAATCGCCAAGCCCCAAGGCGCATTTAGGCGCATCGCATCGTCATAAATACGCACCCGGTTGCCCGAGGTGTCAAATTCCACCAGCTTGCCTTTGTTGGGTTTGTTGCCACTGGCGGCTTCAGCGACAGCATCCAAAGCGTCTTCTTCGGCTGCATAAAAATCACCTAGGCTGCCCGGATCTTCTTGGCTCAGTGCATAGGCCACGAACACGCGATCACTCGAACCATCGTTCAGCACCTGAATATTGAAAGGTACTGGATCGCCCGGCTGCATAACGCCGCCCGCGCCGCTGCCAAACGGGTTGGCAAAACCCACGGTCGGGACTTTTGCCCATGTTGCGTTCAACGTGACGATTTGCGGCGCAGCGCCAAAATCAGCGAGCCACATCGTGTCCCAGCTCGTCGGCTTGATGGCCACGCCGAAGAAGGCTGAGCCATCCGCCGTACCGTCATACGCCTGCGCTGCTGCGCCATCGACGCGTACTGTCGAGCCATCCGTGGCGCGATCCGTCCAGCCCGAGACGATGCCTGAATCTGTGACGAAAACGAAGCGCGCAGAACCTTCAAAAGTCACGGTTCTACCCGTAGCAGGCTCGGTGGCAGTTTGCGCTGATATTCTGAATTTGTTGTCGGTCAAGGCCGCGCCGTTGTAGACGACGCCGGTAATTTTGCCTATGCTGGCAGCCGTAACCAATGAATCTGCGCCAGGCACGGTGACTTCTTTCAGCCCATCTTGCGTGAGCGTCTTCAAACTCGCGGTACTAGAGGCCGAAACATCGCCCAAATATTGCCAACTCGTGCCACCCGCACCGACCCAAAAATGCCCGCCTGCGCCTGCTGGGCGAATCGCAATGCCCCAAGCGTCAATAAAATTGGGCTCTAAAAATTTGGGGGAATAACTGGCTTTGTTGGCCACCAAGTTGAGTTGACTGAATTTGTTCGCGGGTGGAATGATCGGGGCTGCCGCCTCACCGCCCCCGCAAGCCACCAAAAGCGTGCCCGCCCCAGTTGCCACCGCCACCGCCACTGCCGATACGCTACCGCCCACCACCACATGCCGTCTGTTGATTGCCATGCCAAAGCTCCCATTCGAGTTGATCGTTGGCTGGTCAGAGGCGCGACATAGCCCTGAGATTGGCTGCTTAAAATATTATATCAAATGAGAATCATTCTCATAAAAAGCTATAATTAATTTGTGTTGCTTATCAACATTGCGGATGGATCAACCCGAGCAAACGCCTAAAGTTAAAGCCGCATTTCTTTCAGACCTCACACAGGATTACCCCATGCAAGGCAACCCCCAAGTCATCGCCGCCCTTCAAGCTCAGCTCAAAAACGAGCTCACCGCGATCAACCAATATTTTCTTCACTACCGCATGCTCAAGCATTGGGGCTTGGATAAGCTGGCGAAGAAAGAATACGAAGAATCCATTGGCGAGATGAAACATGCCGACCAGCTGATGGATCGCATCTTCACGCTTGATGGCCTGCCGAATTTACAAGATTTGGGTAAGCTGCGCGTGGGTGAGAATACGCCTGAGATTTTGCAATGCGACTTGGCCTCAGAGCAAGCTGCACAAGCCACCATCAAAGACGGCATCGCTGCGTCAGAGGCCGCACGTGATTACGTCTCGCGCGATCTGCTCCAAAGCATTTTGGAAGACACCGAAGAGCACATTGATTTTCTAGAAACGCAGCTCGAATTGATCGAAAAAGTGGGTTTGCCCAATTATCTGCAAACCCAAATGAGCCCTGCTTCCTAAAGCTAATTTTTTAAGCATTTTAGGCCTCTGCCCTTTATGTTGCATGCGCCAAGTGCTATATATTTTATAGCACTTGGCTCGACCGTCTAACCGGGCTGAATACCTAAGTTCTTCACCAAATCGCCAAATCGTTTCGCCTCACGTTGGATGTGCAATTGCAAAGCTGCAGGATCGAGGTGAGCTATTTCTACTCCGTGTGGAGCGAGCGCGTCTTGCGTTTCTTTTTGCTCCAGCACGGTTTGCAAAGCTTGGCTCAAGCGCTGCGAAATCGATGCAGGAAAGCCAGCTTGACCGACAAAGGCAAACCATCCAGTCACCACAAAATCTGGCACACCTGCCTGCGCCATCGTCGGCACATTAGGCATAGAGGGCACGCGCATGCGCTTTGCAGCAGGAAGCGGCGATTTGTTGTGTTCATTGGCCATCTTTCAATAGGGCGCAAAAAGCGCCTGATTCTTGGCTGGCTGATCGGCAGCGTTTTATGGCACCACTTTATGGCAACCCAGCTTGGGCAACCGCTGGCTGCTGCTGGATGAGCCCACTGCCGCATTGGATTTAGCGCATCAGCAAGCGGTGATGCAAACCATGCGGCGCTGGGCTTTGAATGAAGGCGTTGGTGTGATTGCGGTATTGCATGATTTAAATTTGGCGCTGCGCTACGCTGATCAGGTGATCGTGCTGGGCGCAGGCAAGCTGATCGCCTCTGGAGCAGCCCAAACCACGCTTCAGCCCGAATTGATACGCCAAGTTTGGGGGGTTGACTGCAGCTTGGAGAAGCGGATTGACGGATCTAGCTTTTTGCTGGTTTGACGCGTAGCAGTGAGTTGCTACTAATTCAGCAGCACTTGGCGCAGGTTTAATAAGGGCTACAGGCCTAAAACGTTTAAATTTTTTCGGATTGAGCTATTTTTATTTGATACAACGAAAATTCTCTTGACTTTTAAATGCGAATCATTATCATTTAGATTATTTTAATCTTTCATTAGGCCGACTCAACATGCTTCACGACACAACACACCACACCGCGAATTTCCTCGGCGCAGGCTACGAGCCCCACAACAGCGGCTTTCTTACAGCGCGTAGCTCGCAAGAAAATGGCTCTCCACCGCTTCCCAGCGAGAGCCTGTTGCGCGGCCACAAAATCGTGGAGATTCTGCACAACGGCAGCCTCTACAAATTGCAGGCCACCAAGCTGGGCAAACTCATTTTGACCAAATAAACGCATTCAAGGAATCACACAAAATGAGCCATTGTCTTAACGCAAATAACGTTAGCGAATTTGATATCAGCGGCTTAGAGGCCATGCTGGCTGGCACGCTTTGCCTAATGAGCGCTTACTCGCATTGCGCTTGTAGCAACGAAAACAACCAAGGCTTAATTGGTCTGAAAATCGTCTCGAATTTAACCTGCTTGCAATACCAAAATAGCTTAAGCCCAGAGTTTCGCCGCGTGCTCGGCAAGGTGTGTGAATCCTGGCGTCAGCACAGCTTGCTGGCTCACTCTGACATGCCGCAAAAAGATGACGTAACTGCCAGCCAGCCACCTGCGCATTGGCACAACGCTCCTATCACCGTGCAGTGAATGAGAAACAAAAACTCAAAAACACCGATTCGTAATGCGAATCACTCTTATTAGCGTTATACTAAATTATCATGATCATTTGCATCTGCCAACGCGTTTCTGATCGAGACATCACTCGCATGTCGCGCACGGGCGCTTCGTTTGACGATCTGCAGCTTGAGCTGGGAGTTGCCACGCAATGCCGCAGCTGCGAAGGCTGCGCGCGGGAATTGCATGCGCAGTGTCAGGCAAATGGAGCGCAAGCCTACTGCCGCCCGGCTGATGTGCCGATGTTGCAGCCCTTCAATTATTCATAACATTATTGGCACTTAGCCGTTATAAACTATAGATAGTTTGCTACGTAATTTGTAGTGATTCATGGCTAAATTTCGCTCTATGAATCCATCTGTCAGAAGATCAAGTTGTGCAGTCAGTAGCGTGATAATGGCGTTGTATCCGCTTTTCTCCCTTTCATTGCGTCTGCACAAAAGCATTAGCAACCCATGGCCTCGGCAACGACCTCACTTCACAAACACCCTGCTGCGATAGCTTCTGCAGTCGCGCTGCTGCATGTCGGCGGCTTGGCAGCATTGCAAAGTGGTCTGCTGGTGCGCGCTTACGAGATGATCGTCCCTGTGGAGATGATCAGCCAGATCATCGACCCGCCCAAGCCTCTTTGGTCAGTACTGCCGCCACCCTCAGTTGCACCGCAGCTTACAGAGCCCGCCAAGTACAGCAAAGCTGTTACTTTGCCACCCGCGCCCCAGCCTTTGGCCATCCCAGACCCCGCACCTACGCCGAACGCACCCGTTGGCACGCTAGCTGCATCCCCGTCTCTGCCACCGATCACATCGCCTGTAGCGGTATCGCCAGCACCTGCGCCCACGGTGGCGGTGAGTCCAGCAGTAGAAAAAATCGTCGAGCCAGAAATGGTGGCCGAACACCAAGCCAACGAGGAATTGTTTCGCCCGCATAGCGTCTCTTATCAACTCGGCGAATTTGGCAGCGTGGTTTTGCTCGTCACCGTTGGCATCGACGGGCGGGCAAAGGATGTTGCGGTCTCCAAAAGCAGTGGCTTTACAAGGCTCGACAATGCAGCCATGCGTGGAGCGATGCAAGCGCGCTACAAACCAGCCATGCGTGGCGGCCAAGCCGTTGAACGCAAATTCCCGTGGTCGATCATTTACCCAGAACCTCAACGATGAATCCTTCTTTCGGTCTCTCCCAACTCTGGTCGCAAGGCGACTGGGTCACGCGCTTCGTCGCCCTGCTCTTGCTCGTCATGTCGCTCGCAAGCTGGATGGTGATCATCACCAAAGCACTCGCTATTTCGCGCGCAGCGCGCCAAGCCAAGGCCGTCGAATCTTTCTGGCATGGCTCTGATTTGGCCGATGGCCTGAACAAATTCGGCAACGAGGCCGACAATCCCTTCCGCCAACTCGCCATTGAAGGCCGTGAAGCGGCTGCCCACCACCGAGCCCAATCCACACGCGCATCGCAGCTTCACGATGCGATGGACATCTCCGATTGGATCACCCGTTGCCTGCGCAACAGCATCGACGAATCCACCTCCCGCCTGCAATCCGGCTTGGCTATTCTTGCCTCAGTGGGCTCCACTGCGCCCTTCGTCGGCCTCTTCGGCACGGTATGGGGCATCTATCACGCCCTGCTTGCTATCGGCATGGCAGGCCAAGCCAGTATCGACAAAGTAGCCGGCCCGATTGGCGAAGCGCTGATCATGACGGCGCTGGGCTTGGCCGTGGCCATCCCCGCCGTGCTGGGCTACAACTTTCTTGTTCGCGGCAACAAAGGCGTGACCGCCAAGCTCAACCGCTTCGCGCACGATCTGCATGCATATTACGTGACGGGCGCACGCGTGGGCACGAGCACCAATGACAATGTCACTCCCATCAAAAAGGCGTAAATCATGGCTTTTGGCACGCAAGACGACACCGATGAGGTGATGAACGAAATCAACATGACACCCTTGGTGGACGTGATGCTGGTACTGCTCATCATCTTCATGATCACCATCCCCGTGATGAAGCACGCCGTCAACATCGACCTGCCGCGTGCGACCAACCAGCCGCAAGATGCCAAACCTCAAACCATCCGCTTAAGCGTGGATGAAAAAGGCCAGTACTTCTGGAACGAAACTCCCGCGTCTGATGAATCCATTCAGCAGCAGCTCAAAGCCGCCGCCACGCAAACCCCTCAGCCCGAGCTCCACATCCGAGGCGACAAAGCCGTGCGCTACGAGCGCGTCGCCCAAGCCATGGCAGCCGCGCAACTTGCGGGCGTGAAGAAGATTGGGTTTATCACGGAGCCGGCGCGATAAAAACTAACACTTCACCGCATTCCTGCAAAACTTCTCCAGCTCACGCACCGTGGTTCTTTGCGCCACTGCATTCTTCGCTTTGCTGCCCACTTCAATGCTGAGCTTGGCTTCGTATTTCTTGAAAAACTCGTCGAACAGCTCGCCGCCCAAAGTTGCATAAGCTATGAGCGTGTCGTCTTTCGGGTTGTGCTCTAAAAGAATAGCGCAGAGCGGCTGAGTTGCTGGGCCGCTTACGACTTTTGCGCCTTGCGCAGGATCGTATTGGCTGTGGTCGGCGCAGCAATGGATCAGGTCTGCACCAGCGTTGGGGGTTTTGGCATTGATTGGGGTGCCTTTGCGGAAGCTGATGAAGCTGACTTGTTGGGTGGGATACACCAAATGATGTGCGCAAATCGCGCTGAACGCGACGATGCTTTTGCGTGCGCCCACGCCGCCCGGCCACATATAGCTCTCTCCCGTCTTGGTTTTCAGGCCACCCGCCGCTTGCTGTGGGACAGCCCTGCCCAAATCAAGCAAAAACACAGGCGTGGCTTCAAACGGGTAATGAAACACGTAATTCGTTTGCGCCACGAGGCTTGAGGCTTTGAACGGATCGCCCCGCTCGTTGGCGAGCAACACGCGCTGATACGCCTTGGGCCGCGCATCAGCCGCCAACACAGGCAAGCTGGCTGCGCCAGACAAACAAGCTGCTGTGGCAGCAGTTGAGCATGATTCAATGAAGTTTCTTCGATCCATGCACGCTATCGTGCAGACACACCCGCGTGTTGTCAACCTGCTGCAAACACTTGGGGCGCAACTGCGCCCCAGGCTGGCAAACAACAATCTATGCAAATCGGGCAGAATTTTTGCTTGCATCTCAAGGCGCAGCAGCCTATATTGGCTGAGGCTATGCGCCAGTGCGTGCTATGCCAGATCATTTCAATTCAAAAGGATTTCGTATGTCTTCTACCCTGCCACCGAATGCCACTGAGACCCTGAGCGCTGCCCAAACAGGCTTGTCCCGCCGCCACATGCTCGGGCGCATGGGCACAGGGCTAGGCATGGGTTACGCCGCGCTCGCCGCCACACCTGTGCAAGCACAAGCCGCTGCCACCGGGAAAACCGGCGAAGCCAAAGCTTCTGCACTGGCACTGAACGCCGACGACAGCACTTATTTCGCGCAAGAAGAGCCCTATTTCATGCAGCTTGCCAAAGATGAGTTCACACTCGATCCAGCAGTCGTCTATTTCATGGCCGCGCAAAAAGGCTCAGTACCCAAGAGCGTGATGGTGCGCTACAAAGAGGGCTTGGATCAAATGGCACGCGATCCCTTCCCGGTCTATGTGCAGCCCGTAGCGCAAATGCGTGCTGCCATTGCCAAATGCTACGGCACGAGCGCAGATCAAATCGCCATCACGCGCAACACCACCGATGCGCTCTCGCTGGCCATGAACGGCATCGAATGGAAGGCTGGCGATGAAATTCTCATCTCGCCGCTAGAGCATCCCACCGGCATCACGCTTGCGCTACGCATTGCTGCACGATATGGCGTGATCATCAAACAATGGGGCATTCCTGTGGGGAAAAACACCACGGCAGATGAAGTGGTAGCCGCTTTGCAACGCAGAGTCGTACCCGGTAAAACCAAAGTCATCTTCTTCAGCAGCCCGCTTTGGCCCACAGGCATGCGCCTCCCTGAGCGCAAGATTGCCGAGATAGCACAAAAAGCCGGTGCCATCACCGTCGTGGACGGCGCACATTACAACGGCATGTTTGACCCCAAACTCGATGAAACCGGCATCGACTTCTTCGCCCTGTGCGGCCACAAATGGCAAAACGGCCCCGGCGGCACGGGCATGCTTTACATTCGCAACAAAAAACTGCCCAGCAACCCAACCGACCTGCCGCGTTTTCACCTCACCCGCTCGCAATCGCGTGACATCCCCTTTGATGGCTCACGCGGCGAATGGGACATCGGTCAAGCGCTCACGTTTTACGGTTTCCCCGAAAGCGGCGATTGGCGTGCTTTAACGGATGCTTGCCTGCTCTGGGACAAAATCGGCCGCCAGCGCATCGAAGCATGGCATATGCGCTTGGGCAACTATTTCGTCAAGCAACTCGCTGCCAATTTTGGCGAAGACAGCATCTTGCGCCCCACGCAAGACGCAGCGCTGAACAGCGGCATCGTCGCCTTCAACCCCTTCCCCACCAAAGCGCAGCGCTGGGATGAAAAACTCAACGTGGACTTCCGCGCCAACATGCTCAAAGATTACGGCTTCCGCATCAGCGGCCTAGGTGTAGGCAACAACGGCCTGACGCGCCGCCCCGATCCAGAAGCCGCCGCCTTCCCCGCAGGCACCATCCCCAACCGCGATCCTGCGTCGCTGGCTCCCGCGCCGATGGACCACCCCCAGCGCGTGAATGCCTGCGTCTGGAACAACCGTGCGCAGATCGATAATTTCTGCGCCGCGACGAAGGATTTGGTGAAGAAGATGGCGGTTTGAAGCGCACCGCTCAGCGAGCAGCTTGCAGCATCTCGAATATCTGATCTTTCAAAAGCAAGCGCTGCTTTTTGAGTATCTCCAAGCTCTCGTCGCTGATGGCTGGCATGGCCTCCAATTCCACCCCACGAATCTGTTTGTTCACCTCTTCATAGCTCTTGGCCAGTTTTGCAAAATACTCGTTGCTGATTTTCAAATCAGCAACGGTCTGCACATGCTGCGGGAATTCTGATTTGAGGTCATGGGCTTGCAATGGCATGTTCATCGGTTTGTTCCTGAGGTGATTACTTAAGTGTTGGACAGTTACTGTTCCGCAGCCTCTTGGCAGGGAATACAACGCGCAGCCTCAGGGCTGGCTCGCAAGCGTGCTGTGGGAATGGCTTGCCCACAATCCACGCATTGCCCATATGCGCCAGAAGCAATGCGCTGTAAAGCCGCTTCCACTGCATCAAGCTCAATACGCTCTTGCTCGCCAATGGCAAACTCAATATCTTTCGCCGAAATCACTTGCGCATGCGAATCCTCCGGATGAGAAAAATGCTCCGCTGCCACATCCGCTCGCCCCTGCATGCCCTCGCGCTGCAACGCGAGCTGCGCTAGCAGCCCCTCGCGCATAGCGTGCAGTTGCTTTTCAAAAGGCTTCAATTCCTGCTCATTCACACCGGGCTCCTTGGCTGTTGGTGAAACTATCATGCACGTATTGAGCCGATCTGTCTGTGCGCTAGACGTAGGCAAAAGAATGCGCTTAACTCGCATGCCTGAAAAATCCGACGGCTTTCCTGCGGGCGCATTTTCATGCCCCAGTCGCAGCGGATCACACGTTTTGCGCATCTTTGTGCACCAGAATCGCTCAGCAGTCGTGACATGTGTGTGTCAAGTTGGTGCCTGCTGCACTCAAATGCTTGGAGTAAGAAGCCTTCTCTAAATTTCCACTTGCAGCTCTGATAAATTGGCTGTGAGCGCTCCTGCTCCTCATTTGAAAGACTGCTATGAAAACGAATCGATCATCGTGGATATTGTCATTAGCAACGCTGCTGTTTGCGGCTAGCGCTTGGGCCACACCATCTGATGCGTTGCGAGTGGGCGGCATCAGTTTCGCGCCCCAGGCGAAACTCGGAGCGACCCAGCTTCAGCTCAATGGCGCGGGCGTGCGTCAACAGTCTGCCCAAGCCTTGTATGCCGCAGCCTTGTATCTGGAAAAGAAGCAAAGCTTGCCCGAAGCAGCGATTCAAGACACCGGTGCCAAGCGTTTGACCGTGACCATGCTGCGCGACGTGAACGCACGCGAGATGAGCGATCTGCTTGCCGCTGGGCTGAAAAGCAATTCCAGCGATGCCGATCTGCTTGGCCTGGTTTCTGAAGTGTTCGCTTTGAGCACGCTGATTGCCGAAACGCGCAGCTTGCGGGCAGGCGACAGCTTTCAGATTGATTGGAGCCGCGCTGCGGGCACCAGCATCCAGGTGCAACAAAATGGGCAGACCAAGCCAGTGGTCAAAGTCTTCCCCAACGCTAACCTGATGTCCGCCATGCTGCGCATTTGGCTCGGGGAGCGTCCCGCCGATCCAACACTGAAATCCGCGCTGCTGGGCGCTCGGACCTAAAGTCGCCCTGCATGGAGATCAGTTTGCTCTGCATTCAATAGCACTCTGCGCAGTATTCATGACGGCTAGATGCCGATTTTTCTCAAAATTGGAGGCTTGCGCATCATCGTAAATTTCAAGCCAAATCAGCCCCTCCCCGGCATAGAATCTGCGCAGAGTGCTATCATAAGCATAGTAAATACCATTCAACGCTAGCCATCCCACACCGCCCCACATCAGCATCCACCCGATCCAGCACACCTATTTTGCCGCTGGAGTTCCTCATACTCAAAACCTGCCCCTCTCTTGTCGATATGCCAACCTTTCATCATGGATAAATTCTTGCTGCAGCAGCAGGTGCTAGAGCGGCTAGCCGAAGACCTGCTGCAAGCCGAGCGCGCCATGCAGGCGGCCCACGAGACGGCAACTCACGAAGAAAACATCGCCGAAAACAAATACGACACATTGGGCCTGGAAGCCGCTTACCTGTCCACCGGCCAAGCGCGTCGCGCCGAAGCCATCCGCCAAGCGATGGCCCATTGGCGTCAATTCCGCCCGCGCCCCTACGACGCCAGCAAAGGCATACAGCTCGGCGCGCTGGTCTGCCTGGTTGATTCCGACGACAAGCAGCAACAGCTCTTTCTCGGCCCGAATGGCGGCAGCATGAAATTGGTCAGCGGCTCAGAGTTCGTTCAGGTCATCAGCAGCGAAGCCCCTTTGGGCAGGGCCATGCTGGGTAAATGCGAGGGTGATCAGGTGTCAATACAGATCGCTCCAACCCGACAGCAGTTTGAAGTGCTGCGGGTTGATTAGGCCGCAGCCAAGTTCACGCCGAATGAATCAGCAATGACTCGCCCCAACTCAGCTTGCCCTCTCATCGCCAATTTCAAGCCAAATCAGCCTCCACCCGGCATAGAATATGCGCAGAGTGCTATCAGAAGCATAGTAAATTCCCTCTAACTCTAGCCACCGCATTCTCATGAGCTTTACGCATTGCCAAGCTCATTGCCATTCAAGATTTTTCGCTTTCCAATGGAGCGGCTTCGCTTGCTCCAAAGCTGCCTGCGTTGGATGCCATAGCAATTTCTCAAGCAAGATCACAACCTGCTCCAGAGCATCAACAGGCAGCCTATTCTTCCTTACGAAAGCTTTCCACTGAAGCTGTTTGGCAGCGTCTTGGTGAAACACGCTGGTCAGTGCTAAAGGTCGCTCTGTTGGCAACGCTGTTGCTCTGCGCTTAAAGGTCGCTGCTATCGCTTGGGCAAGCGTGTCGCCTTGCAAATCCGAACGCTGCGCAATCACGAGCAGATCATAAAAATCCTTCATTCGGCTGTTGGCAAGCTCTAAGATCACCATCGCATGGTATTTTTCTGCAATCACGGTATAGACCGGATACACACGCAGCTTCGGCGAGGCAAAGCCTTGGAGCAATGCGGGAAACCATACCGTCTGTGGCTCGGGCGTCACGGCATCACCAAAGCCCACATCAATTTGTACCGTGCAACGCGCAGAGCCAATTTTCCCGAGCATGCTGATACGTGAGCCGCCATAGGTGTTGTCTTCCCGAATGGGCTCAATGCGCAATGATGCACTGTCAAACACCATGCCATCGGCCAAATCCATTGAAGCTATTTCGCGGAAAGTAGCCAACAAATGCTCAGCCCCGTCTTCACCAAACCCCAGCAAATCCACATCTCGCGTAGGCCGATGCGGCTGCCCATACCAAAGAGAAAACAGCATCGCACCTTTGAGCAAAAAGCTGTTTGCATGCGCGGATTCGCTCAAGCGGCAAAGCAGCCGCTCCAAGGCAAAGCGATTGAGCAACAAGCTGTAGTCATCCCCGCGCTGCTTGGCTAGCGCAAGCAAATGCGCGAGGATGGAAGCCGAGCTTTGAGCTGCTTTTTGCGCCGTCATGCCACCAAAGCCTCCATATAAGGCCGTATCACTTTCTCTACGCGATTGATCCTGGCAAAGTGGCTCAGCTCAGCCACCGTGAGCCTGCGCTTGCGCCAAGCATCCTTCAAAGCCTCCAGCGCCACATCCAGCCCGATTTTGTGGCGAAACTTAAAGCAATCAACCACCGTCTTGGCCACGCCATAAACGCGAATCGGCACGCCATTGACCATCACCATCTCCATGCCTTCTGAGTAGGCGGGCTCTCGCAGCCGAGCCACGCGCAGCGGCGGATAACCCAGCGCGGGTGTTTGCGCCCCCTCAGGCAGCGCGATCCACACCTCATGCGGCTGCTCACTGCCCAGCCCATGAAACTGCAGCGCCGAGAGCAGACACACCACCGCCTTGGGCACGCGCTGACACACCTCCATCAGCGTCTGATGCTCGCCCGGCTCCGCCCCCGGCAGCGCATACAGCCCCCGCGCCACACGCTCCAGCTGGCCCGCCGCATGTAGCTTGAGCAGCAATTGCGCTGAGTATCCCAGCGCGCGCACATCCGCCGCGCGCACGAGGCGCTGGCGGCTAGCAAGCTTGAGGATGTGTTGAGATTGCTTCACGATGAAAAGAAAGTTGAATCAATAAGTTTAATATACGCATGACTTAATTGCAAGTCATGACTATTTAACAACTTCCTCAAAAGCAAGTCAGCCATCGAACTTATCAAATTCGTAGCGCTCTACGCAGTATCCATGCAGGCTAGATGCCAATTTCGCTCAAAAATTCAAGCTTACTCCATCATCGAGAATTTCAAGCCAAATCAGCCCCTACCCGGTATGGAATCTGCGTAGATTGCTACCAACTAAGTAGCATTACATCCTGCCCAACCAATAACCCGGACGCCTGCGATGCGGCGCCACCACGAGCACCTCGATATCAGAGCCAACAGCTCGGTAAAGAATGTTGTAGGGAAAGCCGGGAACGCGCAATTTTCGTATGCCCGGCTCAAGCTCAATCCGATACCGATCAGGCGCACGGCAAACAACATCCATTGCTCGATCAAAAGCCGCCAAATAACGAGCGCCTAAACCTGCTTGGCAGGATTCGTGAGGCGACATGCTCCAGATGCTCTGCGCGAGCATCCTCATGAAAAAAGTAGCTCACTTGAGCAAAGCCATCGCTTGGCGGCGCACTTCCTGCGCAGGAATGCGCTCAGACAGCCCCTGATCAAGCTGCTCAGCCCTTTGCGCAGCCACACGCAGCCAGAGCGGCTCTATTTCCGCTTCAGGCAAATCGTCAAGGCTAGACAGCAACTGCGCAGCCAGCTCCGCGCGCAAAGTTGCTGGCAAAGACAATGCTTGATGGGCAATGGTTTCAGGAGTCATGGCCAAATGCTAGCACTTTTCTCAGCCTGCGACTGTGGCTGCCTGACACGCCATGGCCAGCAGGTCAATCGCTCCGAATTCAATAGCACTCCGCGCAGCATTCATAACGGTTAAATGGCAATTTTTCTCAAAACAGCCAGCATATTGCATCGTCGCAAATTTCAAGCCAAATCAGCCCCTACCCGTTATAGAATCTGCGCAGAGTGCTATCAGAAGCATAGTAAATACCGCCTAAAGCCTGCCACCCCATGCCGCCCCACATCACCATTCGCGCCATTCAGCCCAGCGACTTTGCGGCTTGGAAGCCGCTTTGGGACGGCTACAACGCCTTCTATGGCCGCGAAGGCGCAACCGCCCTGCCCGATGAGATCACGCAAGCCACTTGGCAGCGCTTTTTTGACAGCAGCGAGCCCGTGCATGCCTTCGTAGCCACCGCGCAAGATGCGTCAAGCCCAGCAGAAAGCAGCCAACTCGTTGGCCTGGTGCACTACCTGTTTCACCGCAGCACCACCCGCCTAAACGACGTGTGCTACCTGCAAGACCTCAACGCCCTCCCCGAGCATCGCGGCCAGCGCATCGCCGCAGACCTCATTGCAGCCGTCTACGCCGCCGCTGCCGAGCAAAACAGCTCCCGCGTTTACTGGACCACCCAAACCACCAACACCAGCGGCCGCGCCCTCTACGACAAGCTGGCAAAGCATGCGGGGTTTATTGTGTATTCGCATGAGCTTTAAGCGCCTGCTTCGATTTTCTGCTCGCTCACTGCATTCTGCGCGAGTGCGTTCAATTTAAGAATTCAGTCGCTCATGTTCCATATGAAAGTATGGTAAATAGTATGGTTATAAGCTACAATTGCATATGGCTAAAACAAGTTTTGAATGGGACGCAGAGAAAGACCAAGCCAACCAGATAAAGCACGGCGTTTCGTTTGGTACCGCGCAATATGCGTTTGCAGACGAGCAGCGCGTGATCGCAAAGGACGAAACGCATAGCGACAGCGAAGAGCGCTTCTACTGCTTTGGTCAGGTCGGCGATGGTGTATTGACCGTGCGGTTTACCTATCGCGCAGAAGTGATTCGAATTATTGGCGCAGGATATTGGCGCAAAGGAAAGGCAATCTATGAACGCGAAAATCAAATACACGAATGAGCCCATGGGCGAGCCCAAGGTGATCAAAGACTTTTTGCCTTCCCCGGCGGAGCTCGCCTTCAACGAAGAGGCCGTCAAGGTGACTTTGGCGCTTTCTAAGAAAAGCATCGACTTCTTCAAAGCCGAAGCCGCCAAAAATCACACCCAATACCAACGCATGATCCGCCGCTTGGTCGATGCCTACGTAGATTCGCACAGCCGGGCTTGAACTTGCTCAGCTTCGCCCCGCACTTTACGACGCAACCCACTCGCCTGTTGCGCGTTGTTCCACTCTCAATTCAATAGCGCTTTGCGCAGTATTCATGCCGGCTAGATGTCAATTTCGCTCAAAACGGCCGGCTTGCGTATCATCACAAATTTCAAGCCAAATCAGCCCCTACCCGTTATAGAATCTGCGCAGAGTGCTATCAGAAGCATAGTAAACACCATCCGACGCCAGCCACCCCATGCCGCCCCACATCAACATCCGCCCCATCCAGCCCAGCGACTTTGCGGCTTGGAAGCGGCTTTGGGACGGCTACAACGCTTTCTATGGCCGCGAAGGCGCGACTGCGCTGCCCGATCAGATCACGCAGGCCACTTGGCAGCGCTTTTTTGACAGCGGCGAGCCCGTGCATGCCTTGGTGGCCACGGCGCGAGATGCGTCAAGCCAAGCTGGGAGCGAGCAGCTCGTTGGCCTGGTGCATTACCTGTTTCACCGCAGCACCACGCGGCTGCATGACGTGTGCTATCTGCAAGACCTGTTCGTCGCCCCCGCCCATCGCGGCCAGCGCATCGGCGCGCAGCTCATCCAAGCCGTCTATGCCGCCGCAGCCCAGAACGGCAGCTCCCGCGTTTACTGGACCACCCAAACCACCAACACCAGCGGCCGCGCCCTCTACGACAAACTCGCCAAACATGCGGGGTTTATTGTGTATTCGCATGAGCTCTGAGTCGGTTACCATTTTGCGCAAGTATTCAGAGGTTAGTATCTGAGAATTATCAATTGGACTTTTGGAGTAATGCATGACACCCAGCGATGCCAAATCTTTAGCTCAAGAACTTGAGGATTCAGAGGAGTCAGGCGAGCAACTGAATGCAACAGACGCAAGCGAAGACTCTACAGACGATCAATTTGCGAAGCAGCCATTTAGAGTTGTTTATCAAACGAACAATTTCCTACTTCCGCAAATTGCAAACTTGATTGAGGATGGATCAGACCTCAATCTGCGTCCTGAGTACCAGCGTCGACTACGCTGGTCGAACAAGCAGAAATCTCTGCTTATTGAGTCGCTATTGCTAAATGTCCCTGTACCACCAGTTTTTCTGTACGAAAACGACTTGGCTCGCTACGAGGTCATGGATGGTCAACAGCGCCTAAACACAATTAGAGAATTTTTAGATAATCAGTTCGTTCTTCGTGGACTTGAGATCATCACATCATTGAATGGAAAAACATATGCGCGACTTTCTCCAAAAGTTAAGAGAAATCTAGACCGCGCATCAATATCGGCAGTGGTTTTGCTTCAAGAATCACAAGGAAAAATTAAAAATGTTTCAGGTAATAGGTTCTACGAACTGCGCCGCTTTGTTTTCGAACGTCTGAACACTGGAGGAAAACGTCTGACAGCACAGGAAATTCGTAATGCTATTTACGGAGGTGAGTTCAACAAATTGATAGTTAGATTATCGAGAGACAGTACATTTACTAAGATTTGGGGAATTCCAGAATACGTAGTAGGTGATCCAAACGACTATTACGAGGATGAAGAAAGACAAAAAAATTCTCTATATAAAACTATGGGTGATTGCCAACTTGTTCTACGATACTTTGCACTTGATACCGAGGCTCATATCCAAAACTCACTTAAATCAATGCTTGATCGTTGTATGGAGAGAAATCTTGATATGACCAGAGATGAATGCAACGTTCTTGAAAGTAAATATATCGCCGTACTAAATCTCGCTAATGAGCTATTTGATAGCAAACCATTCTCATTGCATCTTGATGCAGTATCTTTTCGCCCTTTGGCTGGAATATACGACGGCGTAATGGTGGCGCTGGGAGAAATTGTCGATAAATCGGATCGACTTCAAATGCAAAAAAAGCAGATTCAAGATGGGTATGCACAATTGGTTGTGAACAATAACCAAAAAGGCGCGCTGACTGGAGTGGCTAGTACTTCAGCAGATATCAAATCTAGGATAAACATTTTCAGAGTCTTTTTTGCTGGATTCTTGTGATATGACTCAGCCTGATTTGCAAGGCCCCTACGATGAGTTTGTAAGTCGCCTAAAAGATATTCGAAGGATTGCGTGCGCTATGGAGTCTTGTTATAGGAATCCCAGTCTGATTCAGTCATCTAGACCCACTGCAGATTTGGCCGGTATTGGAGCGACGACGAGTAACAACGTGAATTCGATGGCAATTGTTTTCATTGCATCGAGCTACGAGGACTTCGTTAGGGAGGAGCTAACAGCTTGCGCCAACTACATCTGTAGCAATTACACGTTGACGTCAGATACTGTCAAACACAATATTAGGAACGCATATTGGAAATCCACACTGCAGCAGCTTGGCTACTCGAAAAGCATCCTCACGCAAACCAAACCCAACGTTCCTGATCCAGCAATAATTGCAAAGATTCGTTCCCTGCTTGAGTCAGCGAGCATGCTGGTGCTCGACGACAACCCATCACAAATTGACACCACCACGGTTGTTCAGCACAACAACAATTTCAGACCACATGTTGTTGACGAGATTTCAGCGCGTATCGGAATTCGTAATCTCATCGCGCGCACCGCTGAGGGAACAAAAATAAAGACATATTTTGGTGTAGCAACAGGTGCTGACGCGGCAAAACGATTGCGACTTAAATTAGATGACTTCTATGCTCGGCGCAATCAAGTTGTGCACTCGCTAAGCTCAATAAGCGGTTATGGAGTAAATGATGTACTTGACTCAATCGATTTGTTCGATGCAGTTGCGGACTCGATGCGACTTGCACTCACTAAAGTTGTATCGAACTGGTCTTCGGGTTTGCTGCCACCCTAACTGTAATTTGTTAGCTCAGGCGTTGGTTATTTTCCGCACGACAAATGTACTTTTCACAAAAAATTTAAAGCGCCAACTGCTCAAAACTCTTTTTGAATCCGATTGATGCTCACGGGCTGGGGGGTGCGCAGCTCTTGGGCGAAGAAGCTGACGCGCAGCTCTTCAAAGAGCCAGCGTAGGTCACCCGCACGCTCGTCCAATATGTGGTTTGGCCATATGTACAAATAACCAGTTTTCCGGCAAAATCAGCGCATGATGAAAAGACAGTCTCTCAGCAGCAGCGCAGACAACCACATTACCGTTTTTCAAGAAACCAACATTCGCCGCACTTGGCACAACGAGGAATGGTGGTTTTCTGTGGTGGATGTTTGTGCGGTATTGACGGAAAGCCTTGACGCCGGTGCCTACTGGCGAAAGCTGAAACAAAGACTGAATCAAGAGGCCAGCCAACCCGTGACGTTTTGTCACGGGTTGAAGTTAAAAGCCGCTGATGGCAAACAGCGTGAAACGGATTGCGCCAACACCGAAGGCCTGTTTCGCATCATCCAGTCTATTCCCTCGCCCAAGGCGGAGCCGTTCAAGCGCTGGCTGGCGCAGGTGGGCTATGAACGGGTGAAAGAGATTGAAAACCCAGAGCTGGCCAGCGCACGGGCGCGGGAGCTGTATCAGGCCAAGGGCTATCCGCAAGCGTGGATTGAAAAGCGCCTGCGCTCGATCTCTGTTCGTGGGGAATTGACGGACGAGTGGAAGGCGCGCGGTGTGGCCGAGGGCAAGGAATACTCCATTCTGACTGCCGAAATCGCCCGCGCCACTTTTGGTATCACGCCCGGCGAGCACAGCCAGCTCAAGGGCTTGGAGGCCGTGGCTCTCGGTAGAAGAAGCTGACGCGCAGCTCTTTCAAGCGGCTTGAATCAACTCAATGTCCTTCTTCAAAAGTGCGTTGAGCAATTCATTGATCGTCGTGCCCTTGGCCTGCGCGCGATCAGCCAGAAAATTCAGTACTTGCGGATCAAGCCGCACGGGGGGAATCAGGCGCATGCCGCTCTTGTGGAATTTGCCACGAACACCTTCGGAAAAATCGTATTCATCTTTCATCGTCATCACCTTGAAGTTGATCGGCGCTCAATGCGAAACTGCAACTCTCACGCAGTCCATACCTGAACTCAACATTGAGTAGCTTTTTCGTCATGCATCACGGCAATCGAGGCTCACTTGCCCAATCGGCTGCCCAGAAGTTGGGTGGCAGTGAGCTTGTTCTGCTGCGCTGCGGCAGGCAATGTGCTGTCATCGGCGGCTCGCTGTAAATGGGCAAAGAGATTTTCCAAGGTCCTAAAGCGCTCTACCTCAGCTTGCTTGACTTGCAACAGCTCTTGCATCACTTCATCAACTGCATTCATAGCATGCTCTCCAAAATTTCTTCAGGGGTGGCGATCATCGGCACATGCACCTTCAAGCGGCGCAAACAAGCTTCAACGCGCTGGCGCGGGATAGCGCCAGCGATGTGCTTGAAATTCCAACTGGCAATGAAATCCAGTTCGTGAACAGAAGCAACAGCAATATGAACTGCATCGACAAAGGAACTGGCAGGAATGGCTTGCGAATTGACCAACTCCTGCGCCAGTGGCAAAGCGGAATCTCGCATCTGTAATTGAACCAGCGCATTGCAAAATCCCATGCGCACCTGCGCGGCAGCCACGTCACCGGCTAAGCACTCTTGCACAACCAGAGGAGAAACCAGAAGATCGAATGAATCTTGGGCCTGCCAAAGACGCAAGGATTGGAATTGCCGGGTCATGTTCACAGCGTCGGTGCTGGGCCGAGCAGCGAGATAGCTGATGACCGAGGTTTCGACATAAACGCGTAAATTCATGCTCAGATTTTACGCGCATGCCTCGTTGGCTAAGGCGCCAGCCAGCCATTTGAGCTTGCAAACTGCAAACTCAAAGCGCCAACTGCTCAAAACTCTTCTGAATCCGCTTGATGCTCACGGGCTGCGGGGTGCGCAGCTCTTGGGCGAAGAAGCTGACGCGCAGCTCTTCGAAGAGCCAGCGCAGGTCTTCTAGGCGCTCGTCTAATACGCCTTTGCGCTCTGCGAGCAGGCGCAGGAAGCGCTGCTCTTCGGGGCGCAGCTCCTTCATGCGCAGCGCGTCGCGAGCGGGGTCGGCGCGGTGTTTGTCTAGGCGCATCGTGATGGCTTTCAGGTAGCGCGGGAAGTGTTGCAGGCGCACGTAGGGCGTTTGCGAGAGAAAGCGTTTGGGAATCAGGCGCTGGAGCTGCTGGGCGGCATCTTGTGTGGCCTCGGGCGCATTTTTGGTGTCTTTGATTTTGCGCAGCGCGGTTTGGTATTCAGCGAGGATGCTGCTGCTCAAGCGAGCGACTTCATTGGTAATCAGCGTGAGCCGCCCTCTTCCATCTTGTACACGTTGCTTGAAATCAGCCGCAATGGTGGGCAGCGGCTCTTGCAGAAAAGCTTTATCAATTGCTAAATCGAGGATTTGCATTTTTAGCTCTTCGGCTGAGCCCAGCGGCATGAAGGCGACCGACATTTTTTGCAGATCGGGAATGTTTTTCTCAAGGTATTTGAGCGCATCGCGGATTTGCAGCGCGACGAGGCGGCGCAGGCCCGCTTGGTGTTTGGCAGCAGCCATGCCGGGCTCATCAAACACCTCAATGCTCACCGCATCGCCTTGGTCGATCAGCGCGGGAAAGCCAATCAAGGTTTGCACATCTTTGCCGAGCTTACGGCGAATTTCAAGCAGCTCGGGCAGCTCGCCAAACGTCCAATCGGTGTAGCGGGCATCTGCGTCAAACGCGGGAGATGCTATTGATTCAGTAGCACTCTGCGCAGGTTTTATAACGGCTACTGGCCTATTTTGATCATTTTTTTGTTCTAAGACTGGCTCTGAAGCCGCTTTCTCAACCAACTGCGACATCTGCGCAAGCTGCGCAAACGCGCCTCTGGCCTGCCCGCCCAGCTCGGCTTTGATCGCCGCGAGATTGCGCCCCTGCGCAAGCTGCCTTCCATGCTCATCGACCACGCGGAAGCTCATGAACAAATGGGGCTGCAGCATATCGAGCTTGAAATCGGTGCGCTTGATATCGACGCTGGTGGCATCTTTGCAGAGCTTGAGCAGCGAATCAATCAGCGAGCCTTTGCCAAAGGCTTCGGGCACATTGAGGATTTCCGTGAGCCGCGCCGCGCTCTCGGGCAGCGGCACGAGGCGCGAGCGCGGGCGCTGCGGCAGGCTTTTCAGCAGAGCCTGCACTTTTTGCTGGAGCATGCCGTGTACCAGCCATTCGCAGCGCTCCTCATTCACTTGATTCAAAGCAAACAGCGGCAGCTCCACCGTGATGCCGTCTTTCGCATCGCCCGGATCGTGCAGATACGTGGCCTTGCAATCTACGCCGCCGAGGCGAATCAGCTTTGGGAAGGCTTGGCTGGTGATGCCCGAGGCTTCGTGGCGCATCAGCTCATCTTTGGAGATGTAAAGCAGCTTCGGATTCGCGCCGTGATGGGCTTTGTACCAAGCTTCTAGCTCTCTGGCGCTGCACATCTCGGCGGGCAATTGCTGATCATAAAAAGCAAAAATCAGCTCTTCATCGACCAGCACATCTTGCCGGCGGCTCTTGTGCTCCAGCTCTTCGACTTGGCGCACCATGCGTTGGTTGTGTGCAAAGAAGGGCAGCTTGCAATCCCAAGCTTCTTTGATCTCGCCGACGCAACCTGCGACCAAAGCTTCGCGGATGAAGATTTCTCGCGCGGCATGCGGATCGACGCGAGAAAAATTCACGCGCCGCCCGCTGTAAATCAGCAAGCCATAGAGCGAAGCGCGCTCATACGCGAGCACATCGCCACTGCGTTTGTCAAAGTGCGGCTCCAGCAATTGTTTGGTGAGCAAATGATCGGCCACCTGCTCCACCCATTTGGGCTCAATGCCCGCCACGCCTCGGCCAAAGAGGCGCGTCGTCTCTACCAATTCTGCGCAAACGATCCAGCGCCCCGGCTTTTTAGAGAGATTCGCGCCCGGATGCGGCAGCCATTTGATGCCGCGAGCGCCGAGCCACTGGTCTTCTTCGTCTTGCTTGTAGCCGATGTTTCCTAAAAGTCCCGCGAGCAAACTGAGGTGAAGCTGCTCAAAAGTCGCAGGCTGCGCATTAGGCTTAAAGCCAAGCTCTTGCACGGTGCTCACGAGCTGCGAATAGATATCGCGCCATTCGCGCACTCTGCGGATGTTGACGAAACTGCCGCGAAGCTGCTGCTCCCATTGGCGATTGCTGCTCTTATTGTCTCCACTGCCTCTCACGTCATCCAGCCATTTCCACAGCTTCAAATAGCCCACAAATTCGCTGCGCTCATCGTCAAACTTTTTATGCGCTTCATCAGCCTTTTGCTGCATATCCATCGGGCGATCCCGCACATCTTGCAAGCTCAGCGCCGATGCAATCACCAGAACTTCACTGATGGCGCTGCGCGATTTCGCTTCCAAAATCATGCGGCCTACGCGCGGATCGAGCGGAAGCTTGGCCAGCTCTGAGCCGAGTTTCGTTAATTCATTCAGCTCATCGACCGCGCCCAACTCTTGCAAGAGCTGATAACCATCGGCAATCGCTCTTTTTGAAGGCGCATCGATGAAGGGGAAATCCTCCACCACACCAAGATGCAGCGATTTCATCCGCAGGATCACGCTGGCCAGCGAGCTTCGCAGAATTTCAGGATCCGTGAAGCGCGGCCTGCCGGTGAAATCTTTCTCGTCATAAAGGCGAATGCAAATGCCCTCAGCCACACGCCCGCAGCGCCCCGCCCTTTGATTTGCAGCGGCTTGGCTCACAGGCTCCACCAACAACTGCTCGACCTTGTTCCTAAAACTATAGCGCTTGACCCGCGCTGTACCTGCGTCAATCACGTAGCGGATGCCGGGCACGGTGAGCGAGGTTTCGGCCACGTTGGTGGCGAGCACGATGCGCGGCCTGCCATCGGGCTCGAAGATTTTTTCTTGCTCGGCTTGAGAGAGGCGCGCAAACAGCGGGAGCACATCGACGTTTTGCCGGCCGGGCTTTTTGGCGCAATGTTTGTGCAAATGGTCTGCCGCTTCGCGGATCTCGCGCTCGCCAGGCAGGAAGATGAGAATGTCGCCACGCGGCGAGCCGGGCCAGAGTTCGTCGACTGCGTCGGCCATGGCGTCATTCGCATCGAAATCACGGCTTTCCTCGTAAGGGCGATAGCGCTGCTCTACCGCATAAGTGCGCCCGCTCACCATAATGACCGGAGCTGGGCCGTTGCGCGAAGCAAAATGCGCGGCAAACCGATCCGCATCAATCGTGGCCGAGGTGATGATGATTTTGAGATCGGGGCGGCGCGGCAGGAGCTGGCGCAGGTAGCCGAGCAAGAAATCAATATTGAGCGAGCGCTCATGCGCTTCGTCGATGATCAGCGTGTCGTAGGCGCTCAAAAGCGGATCGGTTTGCGTCTCAGCCAGCAAAATGCCGTCGGTCATGAGCTTCACAGACGCACTTTTGCCCAGCTTGTCAGCAAAGCGCACCTTGTAGCCCACCACTTCGCCCAGCGGCGTGTTGAGTTCTTGGGCAATCCTTTTGGCGACTGTGGAAGCGGCGATACGGCGCGGCTGCGTGTGGCCAATGAGCTTGGGCTTTTGCCCAGGCTTGGCATGCATCGCGCCGCGCCCCAGCTCCAAGCAGATTTTTGGCAGCTGCGTCGTCTTGCCCGAGCCCGTTTCACCGCAAACGATGACGACCTGATTCTGGGAAATAGCCAGCGCAATCTCCTCACGCCGGGCGGAGACGGGCAGCTCCTCGGGGAAGGTGATTTTGAAGTTAACGGGGCTTGACACGGCTAGATTATCACACGAAAATACGTGTAGCACGAGTTTACGTGTTACTCGAAAGGAGCTTTTTCATGACCAATTTGACCATTGCACTGGACGAATCCATCATCCGCAACGCCCGCGTTCGAGCCATTCAAGAGGGCACATCGCTCAGTGCCAAAGTGCGCGAATTTTTGTCGCAGTATGGGCAAGAGATGCCAACACGCGCCGCTGGACAAGGTTTTTTAGACATTGCTCGCCAAAGTCGCGCAAACAGCGAGGCGGCAAGCTGGAGCCGTGAAGATGCTTATGACCGCCCCTACCCCAGCACGCCGCGATCAGACGCACCATGATCACTTTTTTTGACACCAATATTTTTATCTACGCCATTGACGACTCAGAAAATATCAAGCGAGTCAAGTCAATGGCTCGGATTGAGCAAGCAAGATCACAGGGCAAGGTGGCGCTGAGCACGCAAGTGCTCCATGAGTTTTACAACATCAGCAGGCGCCAGCTCAGGCCGCCTTTGTCACACTCGCAAGCTGCGCAAGCTGTTACGCACTTATGTGAGTTTTTAGTCCTTGGAAGTATGGCTGCAAGCGTACAAGCTGCCCTGCTTTTGCATGAGCAGCATCAACTCAGTTGGTGGGATGCCCTCATCTTAGAAGCCGCGCTCAGAGCAGATGCCGATGTGCTCGTCTCAGAAGATTTCCAACACGGCCAGCGCTTTGGCAAACTCGTCGTGGAGAACCCTTTTCTTTGAGTTTTAGTGCTCAAATCGGCCTATTGCCGTCATAGAATCTACGTAGGATGCTATTGAATTGATAGTAAACGCTTGATCAATACAGAGGCTGGTAGAGCGTGTGAAAACGCTTTTTCTGAGCCAGCATCTGCATCGCCAACCAATGCGCCATGCGTCCAGCAAGCGCGTTGAGCAGCCAACGCAGCATTGGCTTCCTGCGCCAAAAACGCAGCACAAATACCCGCCAACACATCACCTGTTCCGGCAGTTGCCAGCCGCGCGTCGCCCGTGGGGTTGATCGCGGGAATGCATTCAGGGCTGGCGATGATGCTGCCGCTGCCTTTCAAAATCACGGTGCAGGCGAATTTTTCAGCCAAAGATTGCGCGGCCTGAAGACGATCAGATTGCACTTGCGCTGCCGTCATCCCCAGCAAACGTGCTGCTTCCAGCGGATGCGGCGTGAGGAGGGTGGGGCGTTTTTTCTGAGCGCGGGCTCGCAGCAAAGTTTGTAGCGATTCGTCAACAGAGATCGCATTCAACGCATCCGCATCGAGCACCAGACGCTGGCTCTGCGAGATCACACGCGCCAACACAGCGCGCACCGCATCACCGCCACCACAGCCGCAGACCACCGTCCGCTCAGTCACATCCAGCGCGGCCAGATCACGAAACATCAGCTCCGGCTGCATCGGATCCACCGTCATCGAGCCGCCGTCCAACAGCCCCACAAACACTCTGCCCGCGCCTGCATGCAAAGCAGCCCGCGCCGCCAGCAGCGCAGCACCCTGCATGCCTTTTCCCCCGCCGATCACAGCCACATCGCCATAACTGCCTTTGTGGCTCGCATGCAAACGCGGCGGCAGCGCCATCTCAACTGCACCACTGAGCCAAGCGGTGGGCGAGGCATCGCCATGCTGGATGCCCAGATCGTCAAACCAGATATCGCCACACGCATCGCGCCCCTGAGCGGTAAATAGGCCAGGCTTAAGCGTGAGCAGGCTCAATGTGGTATTTTTTGAAGAAAAACGGGCTCTACCCGTTATATTATCTGCATAGTTTGCTATTGAATTGATAGTACTCTCAGAATCCGATGCATTCAACCAGCAACCCGTGTCTGCATCCAAACCACTCGGCAGATCCACCCGCAACACCGGCGCTGCGCTCTGCTGCATCGCTTGCAACCACTCCTGCATCACGCCCTGCGGCGCACGGCTCGCGCCCATGCCCAGCAGCGCATCCACCGCGATATCCCATCGGGCTGGTGACACATCGGCAAACATCACACCCGCATCCCGCGCCCGTTCAAACGAAGCCCGTGCATCTGGCGGGCAGCTTGCCGCATCGCCCAGCCATGTGACGACCGGCTCGCGTCCACACATCCGCAAATGCATCGCCGCCTCTAGCCCATCGCCGCCATTGTTGCCCGGCCCGCAAGCCAGCCAAATCACCCGCGCATGCGGTGCCAGCGCACAAGTGAGCCGCGCCACAGACAGCCCCGCGCGCTGCATCAGCGTATGCGGCGGCAAGATCAGCGTTGCGGCCTCTTCAATGCGCCGCGTGGCTGCTGCGCTGAAAAGTGGCAGGGTGCGTTGGAATGGGATGGGGTGAAGAGTCATTAGTCGCCATTGTGCGGCTGATTTGCCTTGCTTGCCATTTTCGCCACCAGCCGTGCCCGCTCAATTTCCAGCGCATCTACAGCCTTTGCAAAATCGGCATACACCTGTTGCAAGCTCAAGCCAGGCGCCAGCAGCTCAAAGCCTTCATCGTGCGCATCCAGCGGCACGTCACCACGCAGCACCGCCTTGGCATGCTCATCGCTCACCGATGGGCTGGCCAAGCGAGCCACGCGCAGAATATCTGCCAGCGTTTTGCCGCTCTGCAAGAAATGCCAGAGATCAATGATGTCGCGGCTGCGTGTACGGCGCGAGATCGTGTAACTCTTCATCGCAAAAATCGCATCAAGCGTGGCAATTTCAAAGCTCGCTGCCGACTGTGAAGTGGTTAGCCGAGGATAGGTGCGGAAATGATCGTAGGCCACATCTTGCGGGCAAAAAAGCTGCACCTTCACGCCATCAATCGCCCAATCCTGCGCATGCCAGCGAAGATCCTCGCCCGAGTTGATGCGAAACGCCGAAATACTCGAAGACGGCGTAGCAAACACCACCGAATGCCCTTGCGCCTTCAGCTCATTCATCATCCGATCAATCGCATACGGACTCATGCGCTCGGCGGGCAGCCAAAAATCCAAATCTTCACTCAGGCGATGGCTCATTTGCAATACCATCGCCGTACCACCGATGAGCACGAAATTTTCTAGCGCTTTTTGCTGCGCCAGAAGATCGTACACAGCGCGGGTTTTGGCCGCTAGGGCATCAAGTTGAAGCATGGGTATCAAGCCTGTGAAAAGCCTAAACCAATGTTACGTAACATGCGCTCGGTGTCTGCTTTAAGAGCATGTTTGCGAGCGACCGACTGCATCCGCTCCAAACCCCAGTAGCGCACCGCCTCCAACACATCGTCAAACAAACCGCGCTCCAAAATCGCCATCATCATCGCCTCAGCACTCATTGCGGGGTTTGACCAGTTGTAGGGAAAACTCAATTTTAACGGCTGCACAAGTTGCGCCTCGATTTGCAAACCCAGCGCTTGGCAAAGCTTACTCAGCAAAGAAAAATCCGCATCCTGCCGCTGCTTCAACCGAGAGACCGACTCCCGCGCCACACCCGCACGACGCGCCAGCTCGGTGTTCGTCCAGCCCAACTCACTGGAACGGGCGAAGATTTGAGCTTGTAGCAGGTCTAGCGAAATCATGATGTGATTTTAAAGTCACAGACTTGATTTGTAAAGAAGGAATTACGCCGGTGGCAAGCCTAGGAAGAACAAAATGCAGTAAATTTGTTGGCTCGACGCAATTACAAAAAATAATTATGGGGTACAGATGCACAAATTACCAACTTACAGTGTTTTGAACTTGATCACGCGGATTGTCCTCATCAGTATTGCTACGGTCAGCATGTGTCAAGCTCAAAACTTGCCAAATCTGCATTACCGCATTACCGCATTGCAAGAAAATGTGGAGTTCAAGTCAATACGCGAAATGGTCTTGACCACACTCACCCAGCGCGAGGCCTTGACTGAGCAAGGTGCACAGCAAATGACCAAGCACACCTTTGGCTTCAATGGTGCGCTGGAGAAAGTGGAATTACTAGAAGCCTACACTTTGAAAAAATCAGGTCAAAAAATTCAACTAGAGCCTGAAGGTTTGACTAAGCAAAAAGGATTTGTCTCCAGCGGTGTGGGCATCACCATGCCTGAGTGGGAGGTACATCAAATCGCTTTTCCATCTCTAACATTGGGGGATAAGACCGTCATTCACACGCGAAAAACCATCACCCGCCCACCGCTAGAAGGGTGGTTGTCTTACAGCGATTTTCTTTGGCCTGCAGCAGAAGTAACAAACGCGAAATGGCGGATCATCGCACCTCTCAACATGCCTTTATCACTAAGAAGCACATTGCAAGGCAGCCTTGATCCACGTATCGTGGATGGCTTGAAAACTTGGGAGTTTGAAGGCTCCACCAAAGCAAAAGCGATTGATCAAAATCCAACCAATACCCGTACTTCAGTTCCCTACTTAGCAGCAAGCACGATTGAGAAGCATGAAGATATTGCCATGCTGTTTGCACAGCAGGTGCAAGCCAAGGCCAAGCCGACAGAGGAAATTAAGTCCTTATCTGCCCAAATCACGACGGGTTACTCAGATGAACAGGCCAAGGTCAAAGCCATCTACGATTGGGTTCGACGCAATATCAAATACACAGCGATCTATTTAGCCAATGGCGGCTGGGAGCCACACGATACCGCGCATATTCTGAAAACAAAATATGGTGATTGCAAGGATCAAGTCACTCTGATGTATGCCTTGCTCAAAGAGCAGGGTATTTTGGCTGAGCCCGTGTTGATCAGCACACACAATGAGTTCATTTTAGATCCGCTTCCAGTAGCTGGCTCCTATAACCACACGATTTTGTATCTGCCAAGCTTGAAGAAATACCTCGACCCCACGGCAAGCACTCTCCCCTATCAAGGCATGAGCCATTCTCTTCATGGAAGACCCGTTGTTCGCTCGAATGGTCTACAGTCATTCATTGACAAAACCCCAGCTATTCAGCCCTCAGACAATTCAACCAGCGTTCACACTACGCTCACCATTTCTATCGATGGCTCAGCGCAGATGCAGATTGAGCACACCATGGCGGGCATGAGTGCTATTGCTGCGCATGATCGGCTGGCAAACTATCGGCGTGAGTTTGAAGCCACCGAAATACAAAATTTGCTTGCCGCGGCAGGTTTTGCTGGTCGAGGTCGTTTCAGTCCCAACCCTGTCAATAGAGATCTTTTGGAGCAGGCTAACTCTTGGAATTTAACGATTAGAAATTTTTTAACTGAACCTACTGCAGGTTCGTTGACTATTCACCCTGGCTTCAACATCAGCACCCACATCTCTCAAATCATGGGCAGCTATGCACAAGAGAAGCGAGATTTCGGAAGCCCATGCATAGCTTTCAAGGCCAGCGAGACATTCCATGTCAGCTTTGATCCCAAGTTCAATATCTTGAGGGTTCCCAAGGGACTATCTATCGATCAACCCGGTATACGTTTTCAATCGATGATTCAGCGCGAAGGTCATGTGATCATGGGCTCACGCTCCATTGAATACACCAACGACAACGTACAGTGCTCAACTGCCGAATATTCTAGGAGACGCACCACGATGGTGGAGATTGCAAAGCATCTACGCTCACCTGTTTTGTTCATGCAACCTGATTAGCTTGCGTGCATTGACTTTCAATGACGAATCTCTTTAAACCTGCTCCGCAGCCTCCATCGTATTGACCAGCAGCATCGTGATCGTCATCGGGCCGACTCCTCCGGGCACGGGAGTGATGTAGCTAGCCACTTGGCTCACGCCTTCAAAATCCACATCGCCGCAGAGCTTGCCTTCCTCGTTGCGGTTCATGCCTACATCGATCACAACTGCACCGGGTTTGACCATGTCAAAGGTGAGGACGTTGCGTTTGCCTACAGCGGCGACGATCACGTCGGCTTGCAGTGTCATGGCTTTGAGGTCGGGCGTGCCGCTGTGGCAGATGGTCACGGTGGCGTTTTGCTGCAAAAGCATCAGCGCCATGGGTTTGCCCACGATGTTGCGGCGGCCAATAACAACCGCGTGTTTGCCTTTGAGTGAATAACCAATCGACTCCAACATCTTCATGCAGCCATACGGCGTGCAAGGCCAAAATCCGGGGCGGCCAACCATGAGCGCGCCCGCGCTGGCGATATGAAAACCATCCACATCTTTCGCGGGCGAAATCGCTTCGATCACTTTTTGCGCATCCATATGGGCGGGAAGCGGAAGCTGCACCAGGATGCCGTGAATTGATGCATCATTGTTCAGCTTGTCCACGAGCGCCAGCAGCGCTGCTTCGCTCATGTCGGCGGGGTGCTTTTCCAACACTGAATGCAGGCCATTGTCGGAACAGGCTTTGACTTTGTTGCGCACATAGACTTGGCTAGCTTGGTTATCGCCCACCAGCACGACGGCCAGGCCGGGCGTGATGCCTTTGGCTTTCAGGGCAGCCGCGCGACGGGCAACATCGGTGCGCAGCTTGGCTGAGAGGTCGTTGCCATTGATGAGTTGAGCGGTCATTTGCGTTTCCCTTGAGTGGGTTTGAATTTTAGAGATTTGATGCTAATACCGTGCGCGAAGGGCGCGAAAGTTACGCGAAAGACGCGAAAGAAATACGAAAAAGATCAAGATGAAGAATTCAACTATTCCGGTAGAAAATCGATTTAAAAAAATTGCTTTTTATCTGAATTTTTCGCGTCTTTTGCGTAACTTTCGCGCCCTTAGCGTCCGGTATTTGTATTCAGTATTTTCATTAAAAAAGCCCGCGAGCCGTCATAAAACGTGCGCGGGCTGCTACTAAAAATGTAGCACTTAAGAATCAAGCCTTCGGCGCAGTTGAGCCCAAAGCGATTTTCAGCAGATCGGCCACGGTATTCGCGTTGAGCTTTTCCATGATGTTGGCGCGGTGTGCTTCCACGGTTTTGATGCTGATACCTAAATCATCGGCAATTTGCTTGTTCAAACGGCCAGCCACGATGCGCTCCAACACCTGCGCCTCGCGGCCCGTCAATTTAGCCAGCAAAGCATCGCGGCTCGCTGATTGCTGATGGTCTGCAAAGCTGCCTTTGGCCTGCTCCAGCATGCGCTCCACCAAGCTCACCAGCTCGGGCTCTTTGAAAGGCTTTTGGATGAAATCCATCGCGCCTTTTTTCATGGTGTTGACTGCCATCGGCACATCGCCGTGGCCAGTGATGAAGACCACCGGTAGTGGACTCTTGCGCTCGAGCAATTTGTCTTGCAACTCGATGCCGCTCATGCCGCCCATGCGCACGTCCACCAGTAAGCAGGCCACTTCACGCGGATCGTAGCGGGCGAGGAAGGTTTCGGCGGAGTCAAAGCAGCGCACGCGGTAGTCTTTGCCTTCGAGCAACCATTGCAGCGAATCGCGCACGGCCTCATCATCATCCACGACATACACGGTGCCTTTTTTGGGAATCAAGCTCATGAAAAACCTTTTTTAGAACAAAAACTGCTTATTGCCCTTATGAAACCTGCATAATTTGCTATCTATTCAATAGCGTTCTAGTGCTTGCTTCGTCAAGTTGGCAAGGCCACAAAACTACCTGTGCGGCTACCGTCGAAAGCCACTGGCCGACAAGGCAGCCAGAAGCTGAAACGGCAACCCGTCACTTCCGTGCCATTGTAGAGGTTCTCGGCCTGCATCCGTCCTTGGTGGCTCTCCACGATGGAGCGGCATAAATTCAGGCCGATGCCCATGCCCTCTACTTTGGTGGAGAAAAAAGCCTCAAACAAGCGCTGCATCACCTCAGGCGCCAAGCCCTGGCCTGTATCTGTAACGACAAACTCCACGGCCTCGTCGATGCCTTCAATCTGCTTAGGCAAGACACGCAACTCCACGCTGCGCCGATTGTTCGGGCGCTTGGCGTTGTCAATGGACTCGGCGGCATTCTTCAGTAAATTCACCAAGACCTGCTCAATCAAAATCGGATCGACCATCAATTTGGGCAAACGTGCGGCCAAATAATGCGTCAGGCGCACATGGCGGCGGCGCAGCTCAATCTCAGCCAGCTCCAGCGCTTCCGCCACCAGTTGCGACACTTCGCTCTCAGTGCGATTGGGCGCAGAGCGTTTCACGAAGCTTCTGATGCGCTGAATGATCTGGCCCGCGCGCTGTGCTTGGCGAGCGGTTTTCTCCAGCGCCGCCAGCATCTCCGCTTCGCTGATTTGCTTGGCCTGGATGCGGCTGACCATACCGGTGCAGTAATTCGAAATGGCCGTCAGCGGCTGGTTCAGCTCATGCGCAACGCTCGAAGCCATCTCGCCCATCGTGATCAAGCGCGAGGCAGATTGCGCCTTTTCCGCTTGCAGCGCAGCCAAATCTTCAGCCATACGGCGCGGCGTGATGTCGGTGGCAATCACCATCTGCGCCAAGCGGCCATCGGTCCAATTCAAATAGCGCGAGCGCACTTCTAGCCATTTGCCCAACGCAGGAATGAAGATTTCCGCGTTTTCGCTTTTCGCAGCGGCAATTTCCTCAGCAGGCAAGCCCGCGAGAGCATCCACGTTGTCGCCATTGGTACTGTCTTTGAAATCAGGAGACACGACGCTGTCGATGCGGCCCGCCTGCTCCACCAAACTCAAATGCTCGGTGGATTTCCCGCCAAACCACAACCGATACATCTTGTTGGCAAACAGCAACTCATCACCGCCCAGCGGTGCCACCGACACACTGGCATCCAGCCCCTCCAGCACCGTCGTGAAACGCTCATAAGACTCCGAGAGTTGGCGGCGCACGCGGTTGGGCTCTGTGATGTCGGTCATGGAAGTCATCCAGCCCGACTGCACGCCTTTGCCGTCCACCAGCGGCGAGACATACATGCGCCCATCAAAAATACTGCCGTCTTTGTGCTTCACGCGCACCTGAAAGCCGCCCGGCGTGGTGCGCCCGCTCAGCTCTTCTTCGAGCCGCGCGGCCAGCAGCTCGCGGTCATCGTCGGGCCAATAAGGAAACGGCGCTGTCAGCCCCACCAGTTCTGCCTCGCTCCAGCCCGTCATCTGGCAAAAAGCGGGGTTCACATAGGTGATGCGGCCTTGCATGTCGAGTGCGCGCATGCCGGTGAGCATGGAGTTTTCCATCGCGCGGCGAAAGCTGGTTTCATTGAACAAAGCCGCCTGCGTTTGAATACGGCGACGCGTGTGCCGCCAAGCGCTCACCAAAAGCCATGCCGTCATGCCCGATAAAACGAGCACCAACCAAAACAAAGCGCTGCCAATCACCCCCAGCGAGGTGCGATACGCAGTAGCACGCAACACCAAAGCATTGCCCACTGGAGACACGGGCACATCGTATTCCGTGTCGTGCTCGGTCCAGGGCAGCAGGCGCACGGCCACATTTCGCTTCGGTCTGGTGTTGCCCGAAAGCAGCCGGTTCTTTTCATCGAGCAACGCCACAGCATATTTGGCTGCAATTTCAGCCGGCACACCATAGCGCATCAACCCATCGATCTGATACTCCCCCATCACCACGCCCGCAAAACGCGCCCCATCGGCCAACGGCACCTGCACTTGGAGCACGGGCAAAGTCTCGGTGCCCCTGCCGGTTGATACAGAAAATGGCACGGAATACATCGGTTGGCGCACATCTCGCACCAAGTTAAACAAGGCTTCCGATTCTGGATAACGCGGTGCATCCCCCGCCAAGCGTACATGCAGCCCCGGCATGCTCGGCGAGGTGTAGCTCACGCGAATGCGTTTTTTTACATCAATCCACACCACAGACTGCAACTCTGGATACTGCCGCACCAAACTCTCGGCCTGAGTGACGAAATCTTCCGTGTCGATCTGCTTGTTGCTGATGTCTGCCGCCAAGCGCATCAGCTGCTCTTGGCGCTCTAGCAAACGCAGGCGCAGGCGCTGCTGCACATACTCCACATCGCGTTGCACGGCCTCTTGCTCACGAGACATTTCCTCCAGCCGCAAATAGCCAAAGCTGGCCACAATCGCCATCAAAAACACCGCCACAGCCGCCAACGGCGCAATCAGAGCAAAGCGATCTTGCCGCGTGGGCGATTGCGAGCGCCACCAGCGCACCAAACTTGTAGGCTGCCTCTTACGCACCGGCTCGGGCACAGCTTGGCTCACCTTAGCAGCAGGCTCGGGCGAGGCCATCGACTCTTGAGTCACGATATCGGTCATGTTGCGATTGTCGTGCAGCCTCGGTGTTTTCCTTCATATTGCATTATTTTGACTAAATATTTCACATTATAAAAACATAAAGCACTATTTGAAAAATTCTTAAAATTTGTGGGACAATAGAGTTACCGCACTAAATTCAAGGCAAGCTAGAGCGTTGACCCGCCCTTGCCATACTTCATGGAGACAACAATGTCCGCATTGCCACAAGACACCCCCGATCTCGACACCCAAGAGACGCGCGAATGGATGGACGCGCTTTCCGCCGTCATCGCCTCCGAAGGCAAAGAGCGTGCGCACTTTCTGCTGGAGCAGCTTTTAGAGCATGCGCGCCAAAGCAGCATTGATATGCCGTTTTCTGCGACAACGGGTTATGTCAACACCATCGAGGCCGATCAAGAAGCACGCAACCCGGGCAACGTGGAAATTGAAGAGCGCCTGCGTGCCTACATGCGCTGGAATGCGATGGCGATGGTCGTCAAAGCCAATCGCCATAACCCAGCTGACGGCGGCGATCTGGGTGGCCACATTGGCTCGTTTGCATCATTGGCGAATTTATTTGGCGCCGGCTTCAATCATTTTTGGCATGCCGAATCTGAGAACCACGGCGGCGATTGCATCTATATCCAAGGTCACGTATCTCCTGGCGTGTATGCCCGCGCGTATCTCGAAGGCCGCTTGACGGAAGAGCAGTTGCTCAATTTCCGTCAAGAAGTCGATGGCAAAGGCCTATCCAGCTATCCGCATCCCAAACTGATGCCTGAATTCTGGCAGTTCCCCACCGTCTCGATGGGCTTAGGGCCTTTGATGGCGATTTATCAAGCGCGTTTCTTGAAATATCTGCATGCACGCGGCATTGCCAATACCGAAAACCGCAAAGTGTGGGTCTTCTGCGGGGATGGCGAGATGGACGAGCCGGAAAGCTTAGGAGCCATTGGCCTCGCAGCGCGTGAAAATTTAGACAACCTTGTCTTTGTGATCAACTGCAATTTGCAGCGCTTAGATGGCCCCGTGCGCGGCAATGGCAAGATTGTGCAAGAGCTCGAAGGCGAATTCCGTGGCGCAGGCTGGAATGTCATCAAATGCCTCTGGGGCAGCAACTGGGATCCATTGCTGGCACGCGACAAAAACGGCGCGCTGCGCAAGATCATGATGGACACGCTAGACGGCGACTATCAATCCTTCAAAGCGAATGATGGCGCTTACGTTCGCAAGCATTTCTTTGGCCGCTCACCTGAGACGCTAGAGATGGTCGCGCACATGAGTGACGATGAAGTGTGGAATTTGAAGCGCGGTGGTCATGATCCACAGAAAGTGTTTGCGGCGTTTGATGCGGCCGTGAAGCATAAGAATCAGCCCACGGTATTGCTGATCAAAACCGTGAAAGGTTTTGGCATGGGCAAGATTGGCGAAGGCAAGAATACGGTGCACCAAACCAAGAAGCTGGCAGATGAAGACATCAAGGCCTTCCGCGATCGCTTCAACATCCCGATTCCTGACAGCCAAATCGCCGATCTGCCTTTCTACAAGCCAGCAGACGATACGCCCGAGATGAAATACCTGCACGAGCGGCGCAAAGCGCTCGGCGGTTATTTGCCACATCGCCGCGTGAAAGCCGATGAGAGCTTCACTGTGCCTGCGTTAGATGTGTTCAAGTCAGTCATGGAGCCCACCGCTGAAGGCCGTGAAATCTCCACCACGCAAGCCTATGTTCGCTTCCTCACGCAGCTGCTGCGCGACCAAGCTCTAGGCCCGCGCGTGGTGCCGATTTTGGTGGACGAGGCACGCACCTTCGGTATGGAAGGCCTGTTCCGCCAAGTGGGCATTTACAACCCGCTCGGCCAGCAATACACGCCTGTCGATAAAGAGCAGGTGATGTATTACAAAGAAGATGTCAAAGGGCAAATTCTGCAAGAAGGCATCAACGAAGCAGGCGGCATGAGCAGCTGGATTGCAGCGGCCACGAGCTACTCCACCAGCAACCGCATCATGGTGCCCTTCTACGTCTATTACTCGATGTTTGGCTTCCAGCGTATTGGTGATTTAGCGTGGGCAGCGGGCGATATGCAAGCACGCGGCTTCTTGCTCGGCGGCACATCCGGCCGCACCACGCTGAATGGCGAAGGCCTGCAACACGAAGACGGCCACAGCCACATCATGGCCGGCACCATCCCCAATTGCATCAGCTACGACCCGACCTTCGCACATGAAGTGGGCATCATCTTGCACCATGGCTTGAAGCGCATGGTGGAAAAGCAAGACAACGTGTATTACTACATCACCCTGCTCAACGAAAACTACGCGATGCCCGGCCTCAAAGCTGGCACCGAAGAACAAATCATCAAAGGCATGTATTTGCTGCAAGAAGCAGCGAAGAAGGATCACACGGTTAACCTGCTCGGCTCTGGCACGATTCTTAGAGAGAGCATGGCTGCCAAAGAGCTGCTGGAGAAAGATTGGGGCATCGGCGCGAATGTCTGGAGCTGCCCAAGCTTTAACGAGCTCACGCGCGACGGCCAAGCCACAGATCGCGTGAACTTACTCAACCCAGAAGCTACGCCAGTCAAGAGCTTCGTAGAGGAGCAATTAAGCAAGGTCTCAGGCCCGGTGATCGCGTCCACCGATTACATGAAAGCCTACGCCGAGCAGATTCGCCCCTACGTGCAAAAAGCCACCGCAGACGGTAAGCCCACCCGCACCTACAAAGTACTCGGCACCGATGGCTTTGGCCGCTCAGATTTCCGCAGCAAACTGCGCGAACACTTCGAGATCAACCGCCACTACATCGTGATTTCGTCTCTGAAAGCTTTGGCAGACGAAGGCAAATTGCCTTTGTCTAAAGTGACGGAAGCCATCAAAAAATACGGTATCAAGGTTGACAAGATCAATCCTTTGTACGCTTAAGAGGAGAAAAAGATGTCCCTCATAGAAATCCAAGTCCCAGATATTGGCGATTTCGACGAAGTTGCTGTGATCGAGCTGCTCGTCAAACCGGGAGATACCGTCAAGGTAGAGCAATCGCTCCTCACTGTGGAGTCTGACAAAGCCTCGATGGAAATTCCCTCTAGCCATGCTGGCGTGGTGAAAGAGCTGCGCGTAAAGATTGGTGACAAGGTCAAGCAAGGCTCAGTCGTGTTGATGCTGGAAGCTGCTGGCGCTGCGCCCTCGCCTGCTCCTGCTCCTGCTGCGACTCCCACATCGGCTCCAGCACCGGTTTTAGAGCAAAAAGTGCCAGTAACCGTTATAAATACTGCGCCGATTGCTATCAATTCAGTAGTATCAAGAATTGAAGTCAAAGTGCCTGATATTGGTGATTTCAAAGATGTGGCCGTGATCGAAGTGTTCGTCAAACCGGGCGATGCGATCAAGGTAGAGCAATCGCTCGTCACCGTGGAATCAGACAAAGCCGCGATGGAAATTCCATCCAGCCATGCGGGCGTGCTGAAAGAATTGAAGGTCAAAGTCGGCGACAAGATCAATATTGGTGATCTGCTGGCGATTTTGGAAGGCGCTGCATCCGCGGGCGCTGTGGCTGCTCCTACAGCCACCGTTTCAGCATCAAATCAGCCAGTAGCCATTATAGATCCTGCGCAGAGTGCTCCCGTTTCTGTAGCATCTAGCGCACCTGCGCACAACCCCATGCACAACCCGGTTGTGGCCCCCACTGGCACACTCCCGCATGCCAGCCCTTCCGTGCGCAAGTTCGCACGCGAGCTGGGTGTGCCGTTGGATGAAGTCAAAGGCTCAGGCCACAAAGGCCGTATCACCGAGGCAGACATTAAAGGCTTCACCAAATCCGTGATGAGCGGTGCAGTGGCTACCAAAGCCATCGCAGCGAAAGCCCCAGCAGCAGGCAGCGGCGACGGTGCTGCACTCGGATTGATCCCTTGGCCGAAGATTGATTTCACCAAATTCGGGCCGATCGAG